>CAYOQF010000046.1:0-1649 GCA_964406055.1 uncultured Syntrophorhabdaceae bacterium | reverse complement strand
AACCCTGACCCCCCCGTCTCGTCATCGGGGAAAGGGAATGGAGGTGGAGGAAAATCTGGTCGGGATGACAGGATTTGAACCTGCGACCCCAGCGTCCCGAACGCTGTGCTCCCCCATACTGAGCTACATCCCGTGGGAGATAGCATACACCAAACAGGCAGGAAAAGGAATCCGAAATCCCCCTTCCCCCCAAGGCCCTTCGTGGTCCTTGATTTTTCCCGTCCCCCTGTGGTAGGTATTCACACTTTTTGTAAGGAGGGTTAACCATGTCGGCAACGCCGCTTGCGATCACCGATCTCACCCTGCGGGACGGTCACCAGTCCCTCTTCGCCACCCGCATGACCACCGACGACATGCTGCCCATCGCCCCCACCATGAACAAGGTAGGATTCTCCTCCATGGAGGTCTGGGGAGGGGCCACCTTCGACGTCATGACCCGGTTCTTGAACGAAGACCCCTGGGAGCGGGTGAAAAAGCTGAAGGCGGCCATGCCGGACACGAAGCTCCAGATGCTGCTGCGGGGGCAGAACCTCGTGGGGTACCGCAACTATGCGGACGATGTGGTCCACGCCTTCGTCATGAAGGCCTCCGAGGTGGGCATCGATATCTTCCGGGTCTTCGACGCCTTAAACGACGAGCGGAACTTCACCGCCGCCTTCGCCGCCATCAGGAAGGCGGGCAAGCACATCCAGGGGGCCATCTCCTACTCCCTGACGGAGAAACACCTGGGCGGCCCCATCTTCACCATCGACTACTACGTGGAGAAGGCGAAACGGATCGAGGCCATGGGCGCCGACTCCCTCTGCATCAAGGACATGGCGGGGATCATCTCCCCCTACGATGCCTATGCCCTGGTATCGGCCTTAAAGGCCAACCTCACCATCCCGGTCCAGTTCCACACCCACTATACGAGCGGTATGGCCTCCATGTCCTGTCTGAAGGCCATCGAGGCGGGGGTGGACGGTATCGATACCTGCTGCGCCCCCTTTGCGCTCCGCTCCTCCCACCCTGCGGTGGAGCCCTTCCTCGTCACCCTTCAGGGCACCCCCCGGGACCCCGGTCTCTCCCTGGAGCTCTTAGCCGAGATCGACGACTACTTCGAGACCGTCATCCCCCGGTACATGACCTTTGCCGATACCACCCGCTTCTCGGTCATCGACATCGGGGTCCTCATGCACCAGATCCCCGGCGGCATGATCAGCAACCTCGTCTCCCAGTTGAAACAGGCCAAGGCCCTGCATCGCCTCAAAGAGGTCTACGAGGAGATCCCGAGGACGAGAAAAGACTTGGGGGTTCCTCCCCTCGTCACCCCCACGAGCCAGATCGTAGGGGTCCAGGCGGTCTTCAATGTCATCGCCGGCCGGTACAAGATGATCTCGAAAGAGGTGAAGGACTACTTCTTCGGTCTCTACGGCACCCCTCCCGCCCCGGTGAGCGAGGAGATCCGGGCCAAGGCCCTGAAGGGCTATGAGAAGGGAACGACCCCCATCACCGTCCGACCCGGGGACATCCTGGAGCCGGAGCTGCCCAGGGCGGCCGAGGCCGTGAAGGACATCACCACCGATTTGGGGGATATCCTCATCTATGCCCTCTATCCCATGACGGGTCTTGAGTTCCTGAAGAAGAAGCACCAGGTGGAGTGAGGGGAA
>CAYOQF010000045.1:0-5582 GCA_964406055.1 uncultured Syntrophorhabdaceae bacterium | reverse complement strand
TCACCACGGCAAACCGGGTGGACACGATCCCCCAGGCCCTCAGGGACCGCATGGAAACCATCTATATACCCGGCTATACGGAGCAGGAGAAACTGGCCATTGCAAAAAAATACCTCCTTCCCAAGCAGCTCAAGGAGAACGGCCTCAAGGCGGGGAGCCTCACCTTTGCCGATCACGCCATTCTCAAGATCATCCAGGAATATACCCGGGAGGCGGGATTGAGGAACCTGGAGCGGGAGATCGCCTCCGTGGCCCGGAAGGTGGCCCGGAAGATCGCCGAGGGGGACAAGAAGGAAAAGAGCATCACCGCCAGAAACCTGGGCGCCTATCTCGGTCCTCCCAAGTTCATCCCCGAGAGCGACATCGAAAAGGATACGGTGGGCATCGCCTCCGGTCTCGCCTGGACGGAAGTCGGCGGAGACGTCCTCTATATCGAGGCGTCGGCCCGAAAGGGCAAGAAAGACCTCACCCTCACGGGGAGCATGGGTGATGTGATGAAGGAGTCGGCCCAGGCGGCCCTCACCTACATCAAGTCCATCTCCGACGTACTCGGCATCAGGACGGAGACCTTCGATACCCTGGAACTCCACGTCCACATACCCCAGGGCGCGATCCCGAAGGACGGCCCTTCGGCGGGCATCACCATGGCCGTGGCCATGATCAGCGCCATCACGAGGCGACCGGTGACGAGGAAGATCGCCATGACAGGAGAGATCACCCTCACCGGAAGGGTTCTGGCCATAGGCGGTCTCAAGGAGAAGACCTTGGCGGCTTTGCGGGCGCGGATGGAGAAGGTGATCATCCCGGAAGAGAATGTGCGCGACCTGACGGAAATCCCGGGCTACGTGAAGAAGCGGATCAAGTTTCTGCCTGTGAAGACCATGGACGAGGTGGTGGCGATCATCTTCGGCAGCTGATGGTGCGGGAAGCCTCCTTCTACGATAAGCTCGACAACGGCGCGGTCCGGTGCGGACTTTGCCGCCACCATTGTGTCATCGCCGACTCACAAAGCGGCATCTGCGGGGTCCGGCTCAACAGGAACGGCACCCTCCATACCCTTGTGTACAACAGGCCGTGCTCCTACCACGTGGACCCCATCGAGAAGAAACCTCTCTTCCATTTCTTTCCGGGATCCAGGGCCTTCTCCATCGCCACGGTGGGCTGCAATTTTCGCTGCCGTCACTGCCAGAATCACGAGATATCCCAGATGCCGAGGGACGAGGGGACCATCGCCGGCCAGACCATGACCCCCGAGGAGGTGGTGGAACATGCCCTCTCCGCAGGCTGCCGGAGTATCTCCTATACCTACACGGAACCGACCATCTTTTTCGAGTATGCCCTCGACATCGCGAGACTGGCTAAGGAAAAGGGGTTATACAACAATTTCGTCACCAACGGGTATACCGAGGAGGAACCTCTGAGGGCCATTCAGCCCTACCTCGACGGCGCCAACATCGATCTCAAGGCCTTCTCGGAGGAGTTCTACAGGGATGTCTGCTCGGCACGCTTATCCGGGGTCCTCGATACCATCCGCTGTTACAGGCGTCTCGGGATCTGGATAGAGCTGACCACCCTCGTGATCCCCGGTTACAATGACAGGGAAGAAGAGTTCACCGCCATAGCCCGGTTCATAAGGGACGAGTTGGGTCCCGAGGTGCCCTGGCACGTGAGCGCCTTCTATCCCACCTACAGGCTCCTCGACGCCCCGCCCACCGGAGCGGCGGTCATCGAGCGGGCCCGGGCGATCGGCCTCTCCCAGGGGCTCCGCCATGTCTACTCGGGCAACATCAGGGGCATGAAGGGCGAGCACACCTATTGCCACAACTGCGGAAGCACCATTATCGAACGGCACGGATACTCCCTCGCCTCCTACCGCATCACCAAGGGTGCCTGCGCATCCTGCGGCGCCCGGGTCGCAGGGATCGGGATGTAAACAGATCTCAGCGGCTACAATCGATGCTCACTCGGACCAGGGGATCTTTTCCCTGTCCAGCCAGACCTGCGATGCCTTGTGACCCAGCCGGGCCGCCACCTTGAAGTCCTTCACCGCCTTCACCACCTCGCCCATAAGCCGGTATATGGAACCTCTCATGACGTACACGTCGGCCGGCTGCGGATCGAGCTGGAGGGACCTGCTCAGGTCCCTGACGGCCTTCTTGAATTCCCCCATCTTGGCGTACAGGGAGCCGCGCATGAAGTAGGCCTCCGCGCCTTCCGGGTCCAGCTTGATCGCCCTGTTGAAGTCGCTGAGCGCCTTCCTGGGAAGGCCGAGCTTCCCGTAGGCGAAGCCCCGCATGGTATAGAACCCGGGGAAATCGGGATCGAGGTCGATGGCCCGGGTATAGGCGGTCACCGCCTCCCGGTACTTACCCCTGTTCTGCCGTTTGAGGCCTTTCTCGAAGAGCGAAGCGCTTGTGTCCTGGGTATCGGCCGTCTTGTTTTCCGGAGGTGCCATACCTCCATTATACAGGAATCAGGAAAGGTAGATAAGTTGTTTCTCGATCACGATCCCCGTGAAGCCCCCTTTCAACAACCGGGGGTGACGGTGGGGAACCCCTGATCCTTCCCTTCCTTCCTGCCGGTCCCGAGGACCCTTGCCACGAGCCACACAAGGGCTGCAACAACCGCCAGTCCACCGGCCACCACCGGCGCCGTGAGAAGGTGACGGGGCAGAGACTCGTAGAGACCGGCGAGACCGAAAAGGATGAAGATGGCGGCGGCAAACCACTTCACGAACCGTTCCGGTATTTTCTTTCCCAGGACGATCCCCACAATGATGCCGATGGCGTCGGCGATGAGCATACCCGTGGTCGTACCCAGCCAGATCTGGACGAGACCCTCATATTTCGTTGCCAGGGCCACCGTGGCCAGCTGGGTCTTGTCCCCCATTTCCGCGAAAAAGAAGGCAACCGCCACGGTCCAGAAGGGGCTGAAATTGAATCGCTTATCTTCTCCCTCAAGGGTATCGCCACGGAGGGTCCAGAGCCCGAAGATGATGAAGGAGGCCGAAGCGACAACCTGTATGTAGAAAAGGGGTATCAGCCTGGTCAGGTAACTCCCCGCGAGGACTGCCAGGAAATGGTTTACAAGGGTGGCGACGAAGACGCCCCACATGACCGTCTGCCAGCGGAACCTGCAGGCGAAGGCCATGGCAAGGAGTTGGGTCTTATCCCCCATTTCCGCGAGAACCACGAAGGTCACCGACGCGAGATAGGCTGTCACTTCTTCTCCCTCCACACAAAAAAAGACCTTCGGCACCCATCGCTGCGTCACGCCAAAGGTCTCGCTGATCGGCTTGTCCACCGACGACAGGACCAGGGGCATCGCCCCGGCATGTTGACCCTGTCTCTTTAGCTACTCCCCTTCAGGAGTGCCTTGAGTATACCGTGCGTAAACGCCTGAAATCAACGCCCCGGAAGGGAGGAAAGAGCCGGTCAACCCGATTCCGCTTTCAGGTTGCCTGGTTACGGGCCGCAGGTTGTGAATTATTTCATAAGTTCATTGACATTGGAGAAGGAAACGTTTTAGAATAAGGGCGATTTAACCGCAAAGAAAGAAACAGGAAAAACAAGTTGTTACAGTCGGAGGCTATTCTTTTGGCAACAAAATTATTTTCACAAGGAGGTTATAGATGGGTTCTATAACGAGACGCAATCTTTTATTGATTCTGTGCGCCTTCGCCATGACGCTCATGGCAGCCCCTGTCATGGCAGGGGAAGCAGATATCATCCTGCCCGATCTCACAAAGGTGAACTTCAACATCTTCGGGGGGCTGAGCGGTCTCTCCATCATGTACTTCGGTATTGTGATCTGCTTCGTCGGCCTTATCTTTGCAGTCATTCAGGCCAACCAGACGAAGAACATGCCGGCCCACAAATCCATGCTCGACGTGTCGGCCATCATCTGGGAAACCTGTAAGTCCTACCTTACCCAGCAGGGCAAGTTCCTTGTCATCCTCTGGATTCTGATCGCCATCTGTATGGTTTACTACTTCATGGGCCTCTCCCATGCGCCTTTGGGCAACATGATCATCATCCTCCTCGCCTCGATCCTCGGTATCCTCGGCTCTTACGGGGTGGCCTGGTTCGGCATGAGGATCAACACCTGGGCCAATGCCCGCACCGCCTTCGCGTCGCTCCGCGGCAAACCGGTGGATGTGGTCAATATCCCTCTCACCTCCGGTATGAGCGTGGGCCTTCTCCTAGTCAGCGTCGAGCTCTTCTTCATGATCTGTATCCTCGTGTTCCTCCCGAAGGAACTTGTGGGGCCCAGCTTCATCGGCTTCGCCATCGGTGAGTCCCTCGGCGCATCGGCCCTCAGGATCGCCGGCGGTATCTTCACCAAGATCGCGGACATCGGTTCCGACCTCATGAAGATCGTCTTCAAGCTTCCCGAGGACGACCCCAAGAACCCCGGCGTCGTCGCCGACTGTACCGGTGACAACGCAGGCGACAGCGTCGGTCCCACGGCAGACGGTTTCGAGACCTACGGCGTCACCGGCGTTGCCCTCATCGCCTTTCTGGCCCTCGCCCTGGCGGCAAATCCTGATATGTCCGCAGTCCTCATCATCTGGATTTTCGCCATGCGTATCCTCATGATCCTCACCTCTCTCGTTTCCTACTTCATCAACAGGGGGATCACGAGTTCCCTGTACGGAAACAAGACAAAATTCGACTTCGAGCAGCCCCTGACGAACCTCGTGTGGATCACCTCGGCCGTCTCCATCCTCGTCACCTTCTGGGCGAGCTACATGCTCCTCGGCGGCTTTCAGGGTCAGTACCCGGGCCTCTGGTGGGCCCTCGCCATCATCATCTCCTGCGGCACCATCGCAGGCGCCCTGATCCCCGAGTTTACCAAGGTCTTCACCAGCACCAAGTCCCGCCACGTGCAGGAGGTTGTGGGCGCGGCCCGTCACGGCGGCGCCTCCCTCGATATTCTCTCGGGCTTTGTGGCCGGTAACTTCTCCGCCTTCTGGGAAGGCCTTGTCATTCTCATTCTCATGTTCATCGCCTATGCCGTGTCCCAGCACCCCTCCATTCTTGCCGTCATGCCTAAGGAGTTCGCCTTTGCCGCACCCGTCTTCGCCTTCGGCCTCGTGGCCTTCGGCTTCCTCGGCATGGGTCCTGTGACCATTGCCGTCGACTCCTATGGCCCTGTCTCGGACAACGCCCAGTCCGTCTACGAGCTCTCCCGGATTGAGTCCCTTCCCAACGTGAAGGCCGAGATCAAGGGTCAGTTCGGTTTCGACCCTAACTTCGACACCGCGAAAGATTACCTCGAAGAGGCGGACGGCGCCGGGAACACCTTCAAGGCCACCGCCAAACCCGTGCTCATCGGCACCGCTGTCGTGGGTGCTACCACCATGGTCTTCGGCATCATCATCCTCCTTGAAAACCTCTACAAGAACGTCATCTCCAAGCTGAGTCTCGTCCAGCCTGAGATCATCCTCGGCCTCCTCATGGGCGGCGCGGTGATCTACTGGTTCACCGGCGCGGCCACCCAAGCCGTCACCACCGGCGCCTACAGGGCCGTCGTCTTCATCAAGAAGAACATCAACCTCGACAAGGAAGAGGCCTCCATCG
>CAYOQF010000044.1:0-5916 GCA_964406055.1 uncultured Syntrophorhabdaceae bacterium | reverse complement strand
TCGCCAACGTCCTGAAGAAGAAGGGCGTACGGAAGGGCGACAGGGTTGCCATTTACCTTCCCATGATCTGGCAGCTTCCCGTGGCCATGCTTGCCTGCGCCAGGATCGGCGCCATCCACACCATCGTGTTCGGCGGCTTCTCCGCCGAGGCGCTCCGCGACAGGATCCTTGACGCCGGTGCGAAGATCCTCATCACCGCCAACGGCTACTGGCGTTCCGGCAAGCACGTGTCCTCCAAGGCCAACGCGGACACCGCCTGTGACCTCTGCCTGAAAGAAGGCCACACGGTCGATAAGGTCATCGTGGTGAAGAGACTCGAAGGCTTCGACGTCCCCATGAAGGCAGGCAGGGATACGTGGTTCGAGGAAGAACTCGCAGCGCCCGACATCAGTGACGAGTGCCCGGTGACATGGATGGACGCGGAGGATCCCCTCTTTATCCTCTACACCTCCGGATCCACGGGCAAACCGAAGGGCGTGCTCCACACGACCGGCGGCTACATGGTCTATGTTTACGCAACCTTCAAATACATCTTCGATTACAAAGATAAAGACGTGTTCTTCTGCACCGCCGACATCGGCTGGGTAACGGGTCACTCCTACATCGTCTACGGCCCGATGTGCAATGGCGCGACCTCGATCGTTTTCGAGTCCGTCCCCACCTTCCCGAACCCCGACCGGTTCTGGCAGATCGTGGAGAAGTTCAAGGTCAACAGCTTCTACACCGCACCCACCGCCATCCGCGCCCTTATGAAGGAAGGCGAGAAGTGGCCCCAGGGCAGAGACCTCTCCTCCCTGAGGGTTCTCGGTTCCGTGGGCGAGCCCATCAACCCTGAGGCGTGGCTCTGGTACCACAAGTACGTCGGCGGAGAGAGATGCCCCATCACCGACACCTGGTGGCAGACGGAAACGGGCGGCATCCTTATCTGTGCACTTCCCGGCGCGTGGCCCACAATCCCCGGCTACGCAACCCTGCCTTTCTTCGGCGTCGATGCCCGGGCACTCCAGCCCAGGTCCTCAGCCGATCAGCCGGCGGTGGATGCACCGGTCAACGAGCAGGGCGAACTCTGTATCGCACGGTCCTGGCCCGGCATGATGAGGGGCGTGTTCGGCGAGCCCGAAAGGTTCTTCAACACCTACTTCGTCCAGCAGCCCGGCTTCTACTTCTCCGGTGACGGCGCGATAAGGAACGAAGACGGCTATTTCAGGCTTATGGGCCGTATCGATGACGTCGTCAACGTTTCCGGCCACAGGATGGGTACTGCCGAGGTCGAGGCGGCGCTCAACTCCTACACGAGCTCCGTGGCAGAATCGGCGGTCGTCGGGTTCCCGCACGAGGTGAAGGGCGAAGACCTCTATGCCTATGTCATCCTGAAGTCAGGCGTTGAGGGAACCGACGCCCTGAAGAAGGAGCTGGTAGCCCACGTGAGAAAGGAGATCGGTCCTATCGCATCTCCGGGTAAGATCCAGTTCGTCTCCGGTCTGCCGAAGACCCGTTCCGGCAAGATCATGAGAAGGATCCTGAGGAAGGTTGCCGCCGGCGCGATCGACGAGCTGGGCGACACCACCACCTTGGCCGATCCTTCGATTGTCGACGAGATCGTGAAGGGAAGGCAGTAAGAGCAGGTACCACATCGTACACGCGGCCCTCAAGGGAAACCCCTTGGGGGCCTTTTTTCATACTCCATGCACAGACTGAGCACCACGGAAGATTACCATCGCGGCGACCTCACGACCCTCGGCTGGGAGGTGACGGTCTGCAACGCCCTCCATCCGGCGAACACAGCCCTGAGGAGGATACTCCGGGAGGACAGGTCCTTCGGCTACCTCCTCTACGGGCATTTGAGGCGCTTTGTGCCCGTGGACGAGATCGTCCGGGTTATCGAGATAGGCGGCGGCTACGGATACCTGATGAAGGATTTCCTTGAGGGGAACGGCAAGCTCGAGGCATGTATGCTCGACATTTCCCCCGTCCTGCTGGCACGGCAGAAAGAGACCCTCAGGGGATACCGGGCCTCCTTCAGGGAGGAGGACTTCCTGAAGACGGACCCCTCCTTCTTAGAGGGGTTTGAGCTGGCCGTGATGAACGAAAACCTGGGGGATTTTCCGACCCTCGTGGATATGGACAAGAGTGCACTCACCGATCCCCCGGAAGAAGCCGACCCGCACGTGTCGGAAGTGATCCGCCTTTTTCGTGCCTACCATCTCGAAATGCCGCCCGGGGACACGCCCTTTCCCGTCAATACGGGGGCGATGGATGCCCTGGAGAAGCTCTGCCAAGCCAAAATCCCGTTCATCTATGTGGGTGAACACAGTTGCGAGGCCGAAGCTCCGCTGAGACTGCAACCCCTTCTCCGGTTTGACTCCCGGGGGGTCCCGGAGAGGATCTCCCTGAAGGGACACGACGAATACACCATCAAGTTTTCTTACCTGCAACAGATCGGAGAGGCCCTCGGCTACCGCACTGTGCGGGGGCATTTCGCCGATTTTATCCCCTTCGACGTTACAGAGGAAGTGAGCCGCGCCCTCGCAACGCAGGGTCGGTGGAGCGATGAAGCCGAGATGATCTGCCACTTTGTTGAAGACCTCTACAAGTACGAGTACCTGATCCTTACAAGACGATAGACCTGCCGACGCTCTTCCGCCGACCCTTTTCCGCGGTGTCAGTGTTGATGCCGGGGCACGACGAGGATCGGGGTGGAACAGAAGGCTGCCGTGCCTGCCGATGCCGTTGCGGATGACGAAGACTGAGGACGGGGAAGGTCGCAAAGGGACGGGACCGCCGGCCCTCGGAGAGACCCTGGAAGAAACCTCTGATGGGGGGAAAAAACCTCTTGACATGATTCAACAAATCGATTAATATACCAGAGCTTTTCCGCCGTACTCTTATCCCTTAAAATTTAAGGGATTATTTTTTTGGAGGTATCACAAGAATGCCTACTATTAACCAATTAGTAAGGCTCGGGAGAGAAGTTGTCAAAAAGAAGAGTTCTTCTCCCGCCCTCACCAACTGCCCGCAAAAAAGGGGCGTTTGCGTGAGAGTCTACACCACGACACCCAAGAAGCCGAACTCGGCACTGAGGAAGGTCGCCCGTGTGAGGTTGACGAACGGTATCGAAGTGACGACCTATATACCGGGTATCGGCCATAACCTCCAGGAACACTCGGTGGTGCTTATCAGGGGAGGCAGGGTCAAAGACCTTCCGGGCGTACGGTATCATATTATCCGCGGTTCTCTCGACGCGACGGGCGTGGCGAACAGGAAGAAGAGCCGCTCCAAATACGGCGCCAAGAGACCGAAACAGTAAGGAGCCTCAGTATGCCGAGAAAAGGCCATATATCGAAACGGGACAAAATACCTGATCCGAAGTTTAACGACCTGATGGTCCAGAGACTGATCAACGCGGTGATGCTCGACGGGAAGAAGAGTACCGCGGCAGGTATCGTGTACGGCGCCCTCGTCCTTGCCGAGAGCAGGTTGAAGGAGGAGGGCCTCAAGATATTTCAGAAGGCCCTGGACAACGTGAAGCCCGAACTGGAAGTCAAGGCGAGAAGGGTGGGCGGCGCAACGTACCAGGTTCCTGTGGAGGTGCGACTCAATCGCAAGCTTTCCCTCGGTATCCGCTGGCTCATACGGTACGCGAAGGGCAGGTCAGAGAAAACCATGGTGGAGAAACTGGCGGGTGAGATCATCGACGCCTACAATAATAAAGGTGGCGCAGTAAAGAAGAGGGAGGACACTCACAAGATGGCGGAAGCCAACAAGGCGTTCGCCCATTACAGGTGGTAGTGGTTTCACATGGATCGCTCTTTGAGAAATGTAGGGATAATGGCCCACATCGACGCGGGCAAGACGACCGCGACCGAGAGAATACTCTTCTATACGGGCGTCAATAACAGGATCGGCGAGGTCGATGACGGCGCTGCCACCATGGACTGGATGGAGCAGGAGAAGGAGCGCGGCATCACCATCACTGCCGCCGCCACAACCTGTTTCTGGAAAAAACACAGAATCAATATTATCGATACCCCCGGTCACATCGACTTCACCATCGAGGTGGGACGGTCGCTCAGGGTCTTGGACGGCGCTGTGGCCCTCTTTTCGGGCGTGGAGGGGGTTGAGCCCCAGTCGGAGACGGTCTGGCGTCAGGCGGACCGGTACGGCGTTCCCAGAATTGCCTTTGTCAACAAGATGGACAGGCCGGGTGCAGATTTTAAAAAATGCACGGCCATGATCCGCGAGATCCTGAGGGCGAACCCCCTGACCCTCCAGCTCCCCGTGAAAGAGGGGGATGAGTTCCTGGGCGTGATCGACGTGATCAATCAGACATCGCTCGTTTACAACAAGGATAGAGGCGGCGTCGAATACACGGTAGGGGAAGTCCCGGCCCCTTTGAAGGATGAAGCCGCGGCCGCCAGGGAGCAGCTTTTGGAGATGCTTGCCGAGATTGACGATGAGTTGATGTCCCGGTATCTTGACGGCGAGCCGGTGGACGAAGCCCTCATCAAGAAGGTTGTACGGAAGGGGACACTTCAGGGAAAGGTTCTCCCCGTTCTGTGCGGGAGTGCGTTCAAGAACAAAGGCATCCAGCCGCTCCTTGACGCCATCGTTGATTATCTGCCTTCACCGGCCGATATCTCTCCCCATGCCTACTGGACGGAGACAGGGGAAGAGGGGTTCCTGGCGGGCACGAAAGAGGAACCCTTCAGCGGTCTCGTGTTTAAGATCATGAATGACCCCTTTGTGGGTCAATTGAGCTATATACGGATTTACTCGGGCGAGCTTGCCACGGGAGACACGGTCCTCAACATCTCGAAGGACAAGACGGAGCGTATCGGTAGAATCCTTCGTCTTCACGCGAACAAGCGGGAGGAAGTGAAGAAGGTCTCGGCCGGAGATATCTGCGCCTTGGTGGGCCTCAAGGGGGCATCGACCGGCGACTCCCTGACAAGACCCGACTTCCATGCCCTTTTCGAGGCTATCGAAGTGCCCTCCCCGGTGGTCTCCGTGGCGGTGGCACCGAAGAAGAAGGACGACCTCAAAAAGATGTGGCTTGTTTTTAACCGCTACACGGTGGAGGATCCCTCGGTAACCGTCCGTCTTGACGCGGAAACAGGGGAGGTTGTCCTTTCCGGTATGGGTGAACTCCACCTCGAGATCCTCATGGACAGGGCAAAACGGGAACACAACCTCGAGATGATTTCCTCTCCTCCTCAGGTGGCTTACAGAGAGACCATCGCCAGGCCTGCCCCGGGCGTGGGGAAGTACATCAAGCAGTCCGGCGGCCGGGGCCAGTATGGCCACGTGGTGCTCCAGATCTCTCCTGCCGAGGGCGTGGACTATGTTTTCGAGAACAAGATCATCGGCGGGGCCATCCCCAAGGAATACATCTCCAGCATTGAAACGGGCATCAAAGAGACCCTCCAGAAGGGGGTGGTCCTCGGCTTCCCTCTCATCAATATCAAGATAGAGCTCGTGGACGGATCCTTCCATGAAGTCGATTCTTCGGAACTGGCCTTCAAGCTTGCCGGCTCCTTCGCCCTCAAGGACGGGGTAGCCAAGGCAAACCCGATCATCCTCGAGCCCATCATGAAGGTGGACGTGAACGTCCCCGCCGACTGCCTCGGGGTGGTGGTGGGCGATATTTCATCCAGAAGGGGACGAATCGCCGAGTTGGGAGAGAGGAACGGATTCAAGACCATCACCGCCTATCTGCCTCTGGAGACCATGTTCGGATATACCACCCATCTCCGCTCGAGTACTCAGGGAAGGGGTTATTTCACCATGGAGTTCTTCCACTACGCCCCGGTACCCCCCCACATCAGAGAAGAGTTGACCAAGAATAGAGAAAAAAGAGTAACGGAGGTTCTATATGGCTAAGAAGAAGTTTGAACGGAAGAAACCCCATGTGAATAT
>CAYOQF010000043.1:0-7619 GCA_964406055.1 uncultured Syntrophorhabdaceae bacterium | reverse complement strand
GAGTCCACCTTAAATATGCCTCATAATTGTCTTGACAGAGGGGGGAGGGTTAGAGAGGTCAGGGCAGAGAGGTCAGGGCAGCGAGGTCAGGGCGGCCCTGATACGATCGAGGGCCTGTTCCAGGATCGTCCTCGGACACCCGAAACTGAGGCGCATGGAGGTCTTTTCCCCACCGAAGATGGAGCCCGGACCCAGGCCGACCCCGTGCTCCTCGAAAAAACGGGCGGGATCGGCAATCCCCGTGGCGGAGCCGTCGATCCAGGCAAGATAGGTCGCCTCCACATGGGTCATGGAGAGCCCCGGTATCCGGGCTATCGCGCCTTCCAGGAAATCCCTGTTTGCCCGCAGGTAGGAGATGAGGGCCTCGTGCCACTCCCTCCCCTCCCGGTACGCGGCGAGGGCCGCCACGTAACCCATGATGTTCACGTGGGGCACGATGCCGGCCATGGCCTCCCTGAAGGCCGATCGAAGGACCGGGTCCGGGATGACCGCGAAGGAGCAGTAGAGCCCGGGGATGTTGAAGGTCTTGCTCGGGGACATGAGCGTGATGGTCCGGGCGGCCACGACGGGGTCGAGGGCTGCCGTGGGAACGTGGCCCACACCCTCCTCCAGGATGAGGCCGTTGTGGATCTCGTCGGAACAGATCACCACATTCCTTTTTTCGCAGAGGGCCGCAAGGGCCTCGAGCTCCGACCGGTCGAAGGCCCGACCCACGGGGTTGTGGGGGCTGCACAAGAGGAGGAGGCGGGTGGAGGGACCCATGGCCGCTTCCAGCCGGGCCATGTCAAAGACCCACCTCCCCCTCTCCCGGACAAGGGGCACCCGTACCGCCCTGCGGCCCCCGTTGGCGGGGGCGGTGAGAAAGGGAGGATAGATAGGCACTGCCGTGATCACCTCGTCCCCGGGCCCTCCCACCGCCCTGCAGGCGGCGTTCAAACCCGTGACCACACCGGGCAGCCACAGGATCCATTCGGCGTCGACCGCCCACCCGAAGCGGTCCGCCACGTGTTCCATGACCGCTTCCGTCAGTTCCTTAGGGGCGGTGGTGTAGCCGAAGACGCCGTGGTCGACCCTGCGGTGCAAAGCCTCCATCACCGCGGGAGGGGACCGGAAATCCATGTCCGCGAGCCATAGGGGTATCACATCCCGCCCCTCGTAGCGATGCCACTTCTCCGTATCGGTCCCCCGTCTGTCTATGATCTCATCGAAGTCAAACCGCCTCTTCGTCATATCCCTGTTCTCACCTGCCATAGACATACCATCATACCGCCACACCGATCAAATGGCCGAAAGGTGCGTGTCGCCCGCCCCATACCTTGCGCTTCGGCCGGTGTCGTCCTTATACTGTGGGAGTGAAAACGCTCAGGCTCTTCCCTCCGCTCACGGAAGGCCGCTTCCTGGAGCGTCCCAACCGCTTCGTGGTCCGTTGCGAGGTGAAAGGCCGGGAGGTTTCGGCCTTCCTGCCCAACCCCGGGAGGCTCCTGGAGCTGCTCCTGCCCGGACGCACCATCCTTCTCTCCGATGGCGGCTTCTCCGAAAACCGGAAGTACCGCTACACAGCCGTCGCCGTCCTCAGGGAGGGCCATCCCATCATGCTCCACACCCATCGCACCAACGACGTGGCACACCACCTCCTCCGGCATCGCCTGGTGCCGGGACTTGAGGACGGGGAAATCGTGAGGCGGGAGGTGACCGTGGGGAGGAGCAGGTTCGACTTCCTCCTCAGACAGAACGGCAACCCCCTCTACCTGGAGGTGAAGTCCTGCACCCTCGTGGGAAAAAAATTGGCCATGTTCCCCGACGCGGTGACGGCTCGGGGCGCCCGCCACCTCGAGGAGTTGGCCGCCCTTTCCGATCACGGCCGCCAGTGCGCGGTCCTCTTCGTGGTCCACTGGCCCTTCGCCACCCTCTTCATGCCCGATTACCATACCGACCCCGTATTTGCCGCCACCCTGCTCGCGGTCCGTGAAAAGGTGCGGATCATCCCCGTTTCCGTCGGCTGGGGACCGGATCTCACCTTGAGGGACACACCGCGCCTCCTCGCCATGCCGTGGGACAGGGTGGTCCTGGAGGCAAAGGACCGGGGGAGCTACCTCATTCTCATGGAACTCACGCAAGAAACGGTGATACGGACGGGCGGCCTGGGGGCCATCCCCTTCTGTCCGGGCCACTACATCTATGTGGGCTCGGCCATGGCGAACCTTACGAAGCGGATAGAGCGGCACCGGCGGCCCACGAAGAAACCCCACTGGCATATCGACTACCTCCGCCCCTTCGTGGAGTTCAGGACCGCCCTCGCCGTGCGCTCCAGTACCCGTCTGGAGTGCGCCATCGCCGGGGCTGTGGCAAGGCTCGCCGACCGGTCCGTCCCCTCCTTCGGCTCCTCGGACTGTGCCTGCCCCTCCCACCTCTTCGCGATGGACCACGATCCCCTCAGCGATCCCCGCTTTTACGAGATGCTCCAGTATTTCAGGATGGACCGGCTGACGGAATAGGTGGAGCTACCACAGGTTCGCCGCTGCCGGCACCCGGGCCCGCTCCTCCAGGTGGATGGCCCCCTTTCCGCAGGCGGAACGGCACACCCCGCAGCCGTAGCACCAGCGCTGGTCGATGACCGCCTTTTTCTCCGAGGCGCTGTACGTGATGGCCCCGAACTGGCAGACCCGCATGCATTCCCGGCAGCCCACGCACGCTTCCTCTATCACTTCCGCCACGTACTCGGCCCTGAACATGACGGGCACGGCGTGGGTCACGGTGGTGCGCATGGCGAGGCAGTCGGAACGGTCGCAGTTGCAGATCCCCGCGATGAAGGGGGTGTGGAAGGTCCAGACGGTATGGCACAACCCCTCCCGCTCGTGGTCGCGAAAGAGGGAGACCGCCTCCTCTCTGGGCAGGGTCTCCAGGCCGGTGCTGTCCGGGCCGGTCAGGAAGCTGTGGTCGATGCCCCGGAGGATTTCCGTGAGTTTACCGCCGTCAGGGGCCACGCTGATGCCGTAACAGTAACGCTTCTCCTTTCCCAGGGTGACGTTCCGGCAGATGCAGGCCATCCGGACAATGCTGTTGGTGAAGCCCAGGATCTGCTCGATTTCCTCGATGGGCACCACCTGGCCGAAGTGGACCTTCTTCATCCGATTGGTGACGAGGCGGCCCACCAGGCCCCTCACGAACCGGGGCGCCTTCGCGAGACGGCCCAGGTTCCGCACGCCCCGGGCGAGGCCTTCCGGGTCGGCCATGAACTCCTCGATGTAGCGGCGGCGGCGCAGATCACTCAACAGGTCGTCGGAGTAGTTCTTCGCGTTGAGGTACCACTTTTCACCCTCGCCGTGCTTCAGGCAGAACTCACACACCTTCGCCTCCCATTGGACGCCCCCTCATTGCGGGCATCACCCGGCCCCGCGGCAGTAGTCTCTCAGCGACCTTCTGTCGTGGATGCCATAGATCCTATCACCCGGGCGGGGAATTGCAAGACCCTTGCCGGACCCTCACGTCCCGGATCAATCCCCGGAACAGACTACCCGCGCCCCGGGAGCGCCGGATCGGGCTGAAGCGGTTCCGCGCCGGCACAAGGACGCTCAGGAAGCGGCCGCCGGGGGCAGGCGATTTCGCCCGTCCGCGTAAGCGGTCACGGTGCGCGACCCTCGAGGAAACGGAGGACACACTCGGTAAATGCTTTTGGATTCTCCATGTGGATGGCATGGCCTGCGTCCTCGATCAGACAGACCCTGTTTCTCGGGATCGCCTTCAACACCCGGATACTTTCTTCAGGGGGAAAGAGCAGATCCTCTTTCCCGCAGATGATGAGGGTCTCCTGTTGTACGCCCGGCAGGCTCGCCCGGCAGTCAAACCCCTGGAGGGCCTCGACCTGTTTTTCGAAGGCAATGTCGCTTTGAGGATAGGGATACTCCACCGCAAAGCGCACCGCCTCGTTCAGGGCCTCCCTGTTCTCAAAGAAACGGGGGGAGAATATCCAGTAAAAAAGGTTTCTGAACCAGAGGGCCCGGTCCATACCCGATTTCAAATAGGACACCCAGTCATGAAAGAGAAGGTTGTTTCTTGCCGGACTCGACGCCGACGTTGCGGCGAGGATTAACGTGGAGACACGCTCGGGGTAACGGATGGCGCAATCGAGGGCCACGAGGCCGCCCATCGAATGGCCGAGCACGGGAAGGGAGGCGAAGCCCAGATTCCCCAGAAGGACCATGCAGTCGTCGGCAATACGGGAAATGCTCGTCTCCACGTCCTGAGGCGTGGTTCTGCCCACACCCCTGTTATCCGGAAGGATCACGAGGTGACGCCGGGACAGGTCCTCCACGATCGGCTGCCAGCTTTGGGAGTCGCTGCCGAGACCGGCAATCAGCATCAGGGGGGAGCCTCGTCCATGGCATTCGTAGTAGAGGTCGACACCGTTCACCCTGACCGTGGAAGAGAAAAAATTCAAAGGGCCCTCCTGCCTCATTGCCCCATCAGTTCCCCGATTCCCGACAGTCCCCGCTCTTCCCCAATCTTCTTCACCCCATGACCGCGTGGCTGATGGTGGAGGGGGCAAGGCCCATGCGGCGGGCCGGACGGATCATGAGGTGGTGGAGGGTGCCGGGTGCATCGAGACGGGCCTGGCGAAGCATTGCAGATGGTATCAGGGAGGGCTTGGGATATCAACTGAATAATTGACGGATGTCCCTCATTCAGAAAACTTCCCTTGCCGCTGTCTTACGCAGCGAGACCGTGAGCAGCCAGCTCGCCGTTACCGAAAAGGAGAGGACGAGCAGGAATTTGAGGGATGCCGGCAACGGTCTCGTGAGCAGAGAGAATTGACTCCAGATGACAAAAACGTAGTGAAAGACATAGATGCCGTATGCGTTCGCCGTAAGGCTGTCCGCGAAAGACCGGGACGTCTGAAAGAAAGAATGGGACAGACCCACCATGGCAAGACCGGTGAAGGTGCAGCAGAGGGAATAGACCGTCGCGGAAATCGCTCCTGTTGCCCATTGCGGCATGTTCGCAACATACTCCGCCCGTAATCCCAGCACCGCCCCCAGATACACCAAGACCCCCAGTGCAAGCCAGAGTGGCCACGGTCTCAGGGTTTCCCGTGTCAACGACCTGTTCTCCTTTCCCGTGCCGAGCGCAACACCGAGCAGAAACCAGGAAAAATACAGCAGGAACTTCCAGGTCTGAAAAACGAGCGGTCCCCATACACGGGTCCAGGCACCGGGCAAAATGAAGAGGCACAGGGGAACGGTCGTCACAAGGCTCACGGCGAGAAATGTCCCTGCCAGGGTCCAACCCGATGAGGTGGAAAGGGACATTCTTCTTACCAGATCGGGCAGCAATCGATAGACAAGGGCCACACTACCGGAGAAAATAAGCAAGACCCACAGGAACCAGGCTGGCCCCGGTGTCCAGTTGTCGAAGAAGCCAGGCAGAAACCCTCCCCTGCCCACGTCATCGCTCAACAGATAGGATGGGTAGAAGGCCAGGGGACTGAGCACCGTGACGGAGATAACGAAGGGAATACCGAGGCGCTTCATGCGGTCCAGGAAGAAGCGGCCACTTCCCTTCCGTTCAAGCGACGGCAGCACGAACAATCCTGATATGAGAAACATGAGTGCCATGAAAAACGTTTCGTTGAAATTGACGATGAGATCAAGAGGCATCCAGCGCACCACATCGACGACGGGTGCGGTGCTCCTTAGATACTGAACCGGGTCGTAATGACTGAAAGTGGTATACGCCAGTGCGGCGTGATGGACGACAACCAACATGGTTACTCCGCTACGGAGGTAGTCTATCGCAAGGTTCCGTTTCACATCGCTACTCCGGGGTTGAATTGTGTTGGGGTGCATCGGTCGAGGCTTTCACCCCCATCACTGATGGAGCGGAAGGTTTCATGCGTATCCCTCGAGACTCTCTCTTCTACCCTTGTTAGCCTCGTGCTGCCCTATCGGTGCAGCCGGTCATCTTCGCCCTCGTCATGGGTGAGGCGTCCAGAAACGTCTCCACGGGGGGCCTTTCGGAACAGTGCTTCCCGGAGCGGTCCCGGAGGTGATAGAGTCCCTGCGCCACTCGTCCACGTCTCTCTGCAATTCCTCGACAGAGCCGTAGACCGTGGTCCGGAATGCCACTCGGGAGAACCCGGCAAGGACGGTCCGCTGGAACGTTTCGCAGGTCCCGTTCCTACAGGGGGTCTCCTCCACCGCGAGATCGGGCTCATCCTCATGATACTCCCTGCTGCCGCCGGATTCCGACCCCCCGGTCCGTAGGGATGCTCGAAAGAGGTATCGATGAAGGTGTGCTGATAGATCTTCCCAACCCCTAAGATCACCGGCGGAGCAGGTGTCCCGGGCGGGCTTCTCTCGCCCCATCCGGCAGGCGGTGTCTTCCACCCCAGGGGCAATTCCGTTCTTCGGACAGGGCGTGCGTCGGGTCATCTCCTGCATGGTCATCTGTTCATCCCCCTCTCTCCGTTCTCCGCTCACCGGAGGAATGTCAAATTAAGTTTGGACTAATTCAAGTAATTCAAATGAAGATCAGAAGGGTTATCGGGATGAGCGGCCTTCTATTCATTTCTTTCCTCTGCGCAACGACAAGCTAACCGGGAGGCGAGCGTCTTTTCTCGCCGATCCGGTTCAGCGCCTTGTTCGAGCTTACGGCTCGACATAGCCGGTCAGTTCTTGAAATTTCAGGCGCTCTTGTTCACTGGCCCTCCGGAAAGAGATTACCCGCACTACTTCATTGGGTCGCATTGTCGTAACCATGAGCACCACTTTTTCGGAATCATCGACGCTCAAGTGCATGTGCCTGATCTCGCCGTTTTCCACGAATGCATCGGTGACCGCATATGGCAGTGTATTTCCAGTCGGCAGCAAGAAACGCTCAAGCAAATGAACCCCGCTAAGCAAGGAATAACCATGTTTCTTTCTGTTGGACTCTTCTTTGTCCCAGTCATAATCGAGAGTCGTACCCCCGAAGACAACTCTGAACTCGTAATCAGGTATGCCCAACTTTTCTGGGATATTATTTTTTCCAGTCATGATTCATAGGCTCTAACATTTCATTTTATCTTATTGTGTCATTGTACGAGGCGGTAGCTCCAAGTGTCAAGGTCGGACCCTTCAGGGGGTATGGTCGGAGATATCGGAGGGCCACATTTTGCAGCATATTTCAGGTGAGATAAGTGTTATCCTCCTTTGGAGAGAATGAAGGAACCAGGTATTTTGGTCTCCTCTCAGGATTACCTCCTGCAAACCGTCCGTACCCGGGAGAAATACGTGCCCTACTACCTGAAGTGGGTCCGAGACTGTCACGCGTACCCGCGAAGGAGACTGGAAGAGCCTGTATGGAACAGGACGGGATGTTCTTAAAAAAAGCCTCTCCATCCCTCACACTCCAGTCCTTCTCCTGTCCCACCTCCCCGCCTTTTCGCACCGGGGGACTGATCGCAGCCCCTGGGAGATACACCCCTTCGATGACGTTGCGGTTCATCGTCCCGACGATGAGATGACGGGGGATCAAGGCCCCATCCAGTCCTGTGAGGCGGGGGAGAACGGTACCACGGTACCGAGGAGTAACCCTCCCCCCTCTGTCAAGACAATTATGAGGCATATTTAAGGTGGACTCCC
>CAYOQF010000042.1:0-8423 GCA_964406055.1 uncultured Syntrophorhabdaceae bacterium | reverse complement strand
GCGTCCCCACCCTCGGAACTGCGCTTCACCGAGTGTTTGAGTCCTTCAACCTTGGACTCCACAAGGCCCCTCGACTCGGCGGCCTGGATGAACTGCTTGAACTGGCTGAATCCCAGATCGTTGAAAAAAACCTTCTTCTCCACCAGCTTTGCGTTCACATTCCGGAAGGAGTGATAGACCGCCTTCCCGCTCTTGTCCAGCTCCTTGAGAACCTCGAGGAGGGACTGGAAGGCCTTCCGAAGGGCGCTGCGCTTCTCCAGGGCGCCGGGGACCGGATAAATCAGGGCTTCAGGGCCTTTCCCTTCGATCGTCACATAGCCGGCCTTGACGGCCGCGGCCACGAAGTCGCTCCAGTGCGAGTAGTTGAGTTTCTTCTCGTTAAAGTTGGAGTTGAGCATCTTCATGCGAATCTTCACCGAACCGATTCCCGGGTTGGTCTTCTTCTTCAGCATGAGATCGGCGGCCTCCGCGAGCAGCTGAAACCAATCCTCTCCGGTCATCGCCGTCACACTCCCCCTTGAGGCGGGCGCCTTCTCCTCGCTGGCGGGGGTCGATTTTTCCCCCGACTCCTCGTCGTTTCCGCCCGGCACCAACTCCCTGTAGTCAACGTAGCTGTCGGCGAGGGCCAGAAGGTCTTCAGAGGCGTTCTGAGTGTTGCAGACAATGTGAACGGTCTTGCCGGCCCTGCGCAGCGCAAGCACGAGAAAGCGGAAATCGCTGTCCCCGGTGACGAGAATGAACACATCGATATGGTCATGGATCCTCATGATCTCGAGGGTATCGGATACGAGCACCATATCGGAGCTGTTCTTCCTTCCTTTGGGAATATGAACGAGATAGAAGTACCGTCTTGTCAGGGAAGGGGCCAGCTTGGAAAAGGAAGGATTGGCCCAGTTTCCGTAGGCCCGGGCTGCTATAATGCGGCCTTTCGCCTCGGTGTACTCGATGAGACCTTCGAGAAAAAGCGAGTCCGAGCCCGGGTTCACGTTCTCCAGGTCCCAGAGGATTGCTACGTTGCTCATGATGTCCTCCTCCTTTACACCCCCTCCGGTGAAGGTGTGCGTGTCAATTATAGTATATTGCGGCCCAAAATGGCAGCGGGAAAGGAACGTTGATTCCCGTCGTTCCTTCTGATATAGTTAGACCCTGCACGACCTCCGCCGACGGGTCCGACCGGGCAATCTTCGAGGGGCATTCTCAGCGACGAGGTGACGCTCTATGGCATCTGCGGTCTTCGGTATCAGCGACAACGAAATCGAAAGCATCCACCTCTTCCGCTTTGTCAGTCCCGAACTCGTGAGGGCTATCCTGGAAGGGTGCACCGTGGTGGAACTGCGGAAGAACGATATCCTCCTGCAGCCCGGCCAGACAAACGACACCATCTATTTCATTCTCGCGGGCCGGATGCGGGTCCACCTCGAATCCCTGACGACGAAACCCATGATCGTCCTCGGGCCCGGAGAAAGCGTGGGTGAGATGTCGGTCATCGATCGCCAGTTGACCTCCGCCTATGCAGTGGCAGACGAGCCCACCAGGCTTCTCGCCATGAAGGAGGCTGTGGTCTGGTCCCTGGTCCAGGCCTCCCACGCGGCCGCCTGCAACCTCCTCTTCATTCTCACCAAGCGGCTTCGCCTCGCCGACTCCGTGATTGTCGACGGTATCCACCTCGAAAAGGAGTATCGCCATTTTGGTACGGTCGATGCCTTGACGGGTCTGCACAACCGCCACTGGATGGATACGGTCATGGAGAGGCAGCTGCTCCGGACCTCCAGGAGCGGCCAAACCCTCTCCGTCATGATGATCGATGTGGATCATTTCAAGGAATTGAACGATCAGTTCGGCCACCTCTGCGGCGATAGAATCCTCACCGCCCTCGGGCACCTTTTTTCCGACCACGTGAGACCCAATGAGCTGATCGCGCGGTACGGCGGGGATGAGTTCATCCTCATCCTCCCGGGCGTGACCGCTGAAAAGGCGCGGGAGTTGGGGCGGCGGCTCCAGAAAGAGATCGCCCGGGCCCCCCATATCGAGATGGGGCCCATCGCCGTACCCCTCCCTACCATCTCTATCGGGGTCGCCGAGGCCGGCCCGGAAGAGGCCATGGAATCCATCATATCGAGGGCGGATAAGGCCCTCTACCAGGCCAAAGAGAAGGGACGAAACCGCATCGCCGGGTAAGGCCCTTCCCGACCGGGGCCGGGGGCGCCCGGTCAGAGAAGCCCCTTTTCCCTGAAGCTCAGGTACGAGCTGGTGGTCACGATGATGTGATCGAGGATCTCGATGCCGATCACCTTCCCCGCTTCCACGAGGCGTCTGGTAATCCTCGCGTCCTCTTCCGACGGCTCAGGATCCCCGGAAGGATGGTTATGGGCGACGATGATGGAGGACGCGCTCCTCGTGATCGCCTCCCTGAAGACCTCGCGGGGGTGAACGAGACTGGTGCTCAGGGTCCCTACGGACACGGTCGCGATATGGCTGATTCTCATCTTCCGATTTCTTGTGTCGAGAAGGATGAGCTTGAAGTGTTCTTTGTGCTTATCCCGAATGGAGGCCCTGATAAGCTGCACTACCTGGGCCGGGTTCGAGACAGCGGGCGTATCCGTATCCTGCTCGAGGTCCTGCCGTCTGGCCAGCTCAAAGGCGGCCTTCAGTTGCGTCGCCTTGGCGGGGCCGATGCCCCGGACAGCGGATAGCTCTTCCAAGGTAGCCTCCCCGATGGCCCTTACGCTCCCGAACCTCATGAGAAGCTCATGTGCAATGGTGATCACCGATTCACCGGGCACGCCGCGGCCTATCACCAGGGCCAACAGTTCCTGGGAAGAGAGCTTGTCGGCCCCGTAACGCCTCATCCTCTCTCTGGGCCGTTCCTGAGGAGGCAGATCGTGCACGGTAAAAGAAGGTTTTTCCTCCATGGCTCCTCCATCTCTCTGGTGCGTCTTCCGAAGGCTCATCAGCACCCCCTTTCCTTGAAGGAATTCTCCAATCCTGCCGGGGAGTTGTCAATGAAATTCCCGGAGAGCCCGTTCAGTTGCCCGGAAGGCGTGCGCGGACGGCCGTGGATAGGGGGCCGTCCCTCCTCCTGGGGGCCGGTGCCCGCTACTGGGAAGAAACAGGGAGGATATGCTATAACAATGCGATGGAAACCCCTAAGCTGCGATGGATCGAGGCAGTTCCTTTTTCCAGGGATGGCGAGGACATGATCCTGCTCCGGGACACGGAAGGGATCTCGGAGCAGACCCTGGTTGTGTCCCGGCCAACGGCCTTTCTTCTATCGCTCATGGACGGCACCCGCTCACTGCGGGAAATTCAGGCCGACTACATGAGGATGGGGGGAGACCTCATCTACATGGAACAGCTGGAAGAGCTTGTCCGCGCCATGGACGAGCACCTTCTCCTTGATAACGAACGTTTCCGCGCCTACCTTGACCAACTGGTGAAGGAGTACAGGGAGGCCCCTGTCCGCCTCCCTCAGCTTGCAGGACGGGGGTATCCGTCCAACGGGTACGAGCTTGCCCGGTTCCTCGACGAGATGATGGCGCCCCGTCCCGCCCCTATCACGGATGGCCCCGTAGCAGGGGTTCTGGCCCCCCATATCGACTACCAGAGGGGCAAGGCGGTCTACCGGAGCACGTACGGCGCCCTCAGGGGCATCGACAACGGGACCCTCCTTGTCCTGATAGGCACCTGTCACCATCACACAGACCTCCTGTGCAATATCTCCCTGAAGGACTTCGCCACGCCCTTCGGCGTACTCAAAACCCCGGGAGACCTCGCCGCCCGTATCAGGGAGCATCCCGCTCTGAAGGCCTGCATCCATGAATGGCCCCACAGAAACGAGCACTCCATCGAACTTCAGCTTCCTCTCCTTCAGTTCGTAACAGGGAACGAGGATCTGGAAATCCTGTGCATACTGACCGGTTCCATGCACGAATGGATAGAGGGGCGGAGAGACCTGCACGATGGAGAACTCGGGGACATTCTCGGAGGTCTCAAGGATCTTTTGAATGGTCTGGGTAGACCGTATACCATCGTGTCAGGGGCCGATCTGGCTCACATCGGCGCCCAGTTCGGAGACGCGGAGCCCTTAAGCGCGATTGTCCTGGAGCGGTCAAGACTAAGGGACCACGAGGTGCTCCGGCGCATCGAGGCGGTCGATGGGGATACTTTTTTTCAGGTCATCAAGGATGAAGGGGACAGCAGGAGGATCTGCGGTCTCGCACCCATCTACTTTCAACTGCGGCTGCTCGGGGGTTCACGATGTACCCTCACCGGATATGAACAGTGGAGCGACGGCGCCTCCTCGGTCAGCTTTGCCGGGGCGATTTTCACCCCCTCGACGGGATAGGGTCTTCTCAGCCTATAATCCTCTGAAGAAGACTCCCCAATTCTTCGATCTTGTAGGGCTTGGCGATGGCTGCCTTGAAGCCCCTGGTTACGTAGTCTTCCATGATGGGCTCTCTGAGGTAGCCCGTCGATATAATGGCCCGCACACCGGGATCGATGGCAAGGAGTTCTTCCACGGCCCTGTCGCCGCCCATCCCTCCCTTGACGGTGAGATCGAGGATGACCGCATCGAAGGGCGTTCCTCTTTCATATTCCCTCCGGTATTGATCGACGGCTTCCCTGCCGTCCTTCGTACAGACCACCTCGAAACCCAGGTGATTCAGCATAGCCACGGAAATGTCCCGCACCACCGCCACGTCGTCCATCACCAAGATTCTTCCTTTTGAAGACTCCCTTTCCACAGGATGTGGTTCGGGGGTGGCCTTTGCCGTCACGGCCCTCTTATCGCTGGCCGGCAGATAGACCGAAAAGGTGGAGCCCTCCCGATGCTTCGACCTCACGGATATATGGCCGCCATGTTTTTTCACGATGGAGTGGCAAAGGGCCAGCCCGAGACCCATACCCTTCTGGGATCCGAGCTGCTTCGTGCTGAAGTAGGGATCGAAAACCTTGCCCAGGTGCTGTTCCGGGATACCCTTGCCTGTATCCTGTACCACGATGGTCACATAGGCCCCGGGCGGCAGAGGTATCCCTTCCTTCTCCTCCAGGACGGCGTTGGAAGCCACGAGGGATATGGCGCCTCCACCATCGGTTGCCTCTCTCGCATTGGCTATGAGGTTGTGAATCACCTGTCTGATCTGTGCTTCATCCGCCTCAACGGCCTTGAGGTCTTCGGCTACGTGGCACTCGCAGGCTACGCCGGACCCGACCAAGGCGAGATTCACCGTGTCGCGAAGGAGGTGCTCCAGGGCGAGCACCCTCTTGAAGGGTTCTCCCCCTTTGGAGAAGGTGACCAGTTGCTGGACCAGGTCTTTGGCCATGAGGGATGCCCTCTCTGCATCGTTGAGACGCTGTACGGCGGGGTGTTCCGGACCAACCTGGTTTCTGGCAAGGAATATGTTGCCCAGCACCGCCATGAGAAGGTTGTTGAAGTCGTGGGCAATTCCTCCCGCCAGAACGCCGACGGACTCCAGGTTTCTGTTCCGCAGAAGTTCCTGTTCCTTATTCTTGCGATCCGAGATGTCTCTGATGATCCCGGATATGTTCGATATCCGCCCATTTTGTACCTGGGGCATGGCAGTGAGCTCGCCAGCCACGTAGCCGCCCGATTTTGTACTGATGCGAAGTTCCGAGGGGCGCGGCACCTTCCCCTGGGCCATGGCCTTGAACCGTCTTGTTGCAACAGGGACGTCGTCCGGATGGATGAGGGAGAGAAAGGGCCTTCCGATCCATCCACCCACCGGCCAGCCGGTGATCTTTTCGAAAGCGGGGTTCAGGGAGTTGATCACACCATCCCTGCCGGTGACGCTGAAGATAATGTCCGGGGCACTTTCCACCAGAAGACGATATCGTTCCTCCGTCTGGAGGAGCCGCCTCTCGGCAAGCCTTCTGCCCTCCTCAACGCCGATTGCGGAGGAAAGAACCTGCATGATCCGGATGTCCTGCTCGTCGGGGTCAAACTCCCGGTCAAAAAGGATGGTGAGGGTTCCGCAGTACTCTCCCTGCCAGCGGACGGCCTTTCTGGCGCAAACCCGCAAGCCGAGATGAGCAACATCAGGATTACCCGCCCCGCATTCAGTGTTCAGGAGATCACGAAGCACTACCGGCCCTTCTTCATCGAGATTCCTTTCCCTGCAACAGACGTGGCCCCCTCCATCTTTGTCCGGATGTCCTCCCGATCCGGCCGACTGGACCGCGGGGGATCGCACGGTTTCATCGGGTCGGTCGTAGAAGACCAACGCTGCGTCGAGGACCTCTGCGCAGAGGATCACGATGCGACGGATGTTCTCCGTCGGGTCGGCCCCAAAATTCAGGAAACACTCGTTGAGCCTGGTGAGCCACTGTACGGGTGATCCCACGTCTTTTGATCGTCGGGTAGAATCGGCCATCCTTCCGGTTTTCGTCCTCACTCCATTATCGGACCGGCCTTCCAACTCTTTAGGACGGAGCGGGCCGAAAACCCTTTTCGCCATCCCCTCACTGCCCCATCACCTGGATGACTACCCGTCGGTTCCTCGGGCGGGTATCGAACTCGGCCAGCACCACCTGCTGCCACGTACCCAGAAGGAGGGTCCCGCGGTTGAAGGGTATGGTGAGTGAAGGGCCGGTGATTGCGGCCCGCACATGACTGTACCCGTTTGCGTCACCCCACGTTTCGTCGTGATGATAGCGGAGTTTCGATGGAGCGATCCTCTCGTAGAACTCCGACATATCCCGCATCATGCCGGGTTCGTACTCAAAGGTGGTGATTCCGGCAGTAGAACCGACCACGAAGACCGTCATGTTACCCGCGCCGAGTCCTGTCTTCCTGAGGATATCCGCCAGGTCCGGCGTTATATCGATCAGGTCGCCGCTTCCCCGTGTGTTCCGCTCGATCTCTTCGTAGATGATCTTCATAGCCCTTCTCCTTGGGACATCTCGAAATATCGCCCTTTTCGGCAAGAGACCTGAGGTTACATTAGGACAGGAGCCCGCAAAAGGCAAGACAGGGCCTCTTTTTGTGACCTTTACCGGACTGTGATATAGTATGGCACATCATGTCAACCGTGTTGGTCGTCGACGACGACGAAGTCATACGGACCATGCTTTCAGAGATGGCCATGAAGCTCGGCCACCTTGCCCATACCGCCGGAACGGTGGAGGAGGCCTATCGCAAGGCATCGGAAGAGGCTCCCGACATCGTGTTTCTCGACGTCCGTCTTCCCGACGGGACCGGTCTCGACCTCCTTCCCCGGCTACGGGAGATCCCTTCAGAACCGGAAGTCATCATCATCACCGGCCTCGGCGACCCTGACGGTGCGGAACTCGCCATCAAGAACGGTGCCTGGGATTACATCAGAAAATCGGCATCCATCAAAGAGATTGCCCTTCCCTTCATACGGGCCCTCCAGTACAGGGAAGAAAAAAAGGCCCGCAAACCGGTGAAGGCCCTCCACCTGGACGGAATCATCGGCAGCAGTCAGAAGATCAGGGCCTGCCTCGATGCAACCGCCCAGATGGCGGCCAGCGAAGGAAACGTGCTGATAACCGGTGAAACCGGCACAGGAAAGGAGCTTTTTGCCAGGGCGATCCACGAGAACAGCTCGCGGGCCGGAAAGCCTTTCGTGGTGGTAGATTGTACGACCCTTCCGGAGACCCTCGTGGAGAGTGTGCTTTTCGGTCACGAGAAAGGCGCGTTCACCGGGGCCGAGAAGGCCCAGGAAGGACTGGTGAAGCAGGCTCACGGCGGAACCCTTTTCCTTGACGAGATAGGGGAGCTTCCCCTGGTGGTGCAGCGGAGTTTTCTGAGAGTCCTCCAGGAGCGAAGATTCAGGCCCGTTGGAGCAAGACAGGAGGTGGAGAGTAAGTTCAGGCTCATTTCCGCCACCAACCGCGATGTGGACGAGATGGTCAAGGCCGGCCATTTCAGGCTCGATCTTTCCTACCGCATACGAACCCTGAGCCTCAGGCTCCCCCCCCTTCGCGAGCATATCGAGGATGCGAAGGACCTTGCTCTCTATTACATGCAGAAATTTGCCGACCGCTATGGAATGGGTCCCAAGGGTTTCGCCCCGGAGTTCTTTGATGCGCTGCACGCCTACGATTGGCCCGGGAACGTCAGAGAACTGGTCAACGCTGTGGAGCAGGCAATGGCAGTGGCCAAGGACGAGCCCACCCTTTTTCCGAAACATCTGCCCACGGAGATACGGGTGAAGATCGCCCGATCCTCGATCACCCGCGACACAGAAGGTCCGACCCTTCCCTCGCCGGGGCGGGAATCCATCATCCCCACCATCGATGAGTACCGCGAATCTATGGAAAAACGCTACCTTCAAGATCTCGTGCTGCGAACAGGTGGAAAAATCAGAGAGGCGTGCAAGACGTCCGGTCTGTCCCGTTCCCGGCTCTATGCCTTGCTCAAGAAGCACGGCATCCAGCCG
>CAYOQF010000041.1:0-8759 GCA_964406055.1 uncultured Syntrophorhabdaceae bacterium | reverse complement strand
TGTTTCAGGTTGTGGATGATCCGGCCGGGCATGGAGCCCACATAGGTCCTTCGATGCCCACGGATCTCGGCCTCGTCCTTCATGCCGCCCAAGGAGATGCGGGAGAACTGTCTGCCCATGGCCCTGGCGATGGACTTGCCCAGAGACGTCTTGCCCACGCCGGGAGGCCCCACAAAGCAGAGGATGGGACCTTTCAGGTCCCCCTTCTTCAGTTTGATGACGCTCAGGAACTCCAGGATCCTCTCCTTCACCTTGTCGAGGTCGTAATGGTCCTCGTCGAGGATCTCCTTGGCCCTCCTGATGTCGATGTTGTCCTTGGTGGACTTGCTCCAGGGCAGCTCTACGAGCCACTCGATATAGGTCCTGATCATGGAGGACTCGACGGCGTCGGGGTGCATGAGGTCGAGGCGCTCGAGCTGCTTCTTCGCCTCCTTCTCCACCTCTTTCGGCATCTTGGCCTTCTTGATCCTCTTCTTGAGGTCTTCGATCTCGTCGTTGCGCTCGTCCCCCTCGCCCAGCTCGGTCCGGATGGCCTTCATCTGTTCCCTGAGGAAATACTCCCTCTGTGTCTTGGTCATCTCCTCCTTGGCCTGGGAGAGGATCTTGGCCTGCATATTGAGGAGTTCGATCTCTTTCCCGAGAATTTCCGAGAGCTTTCGAAGCCGTGCCACCGGGTCTTCGATCTCAAGGATCTCCTGGGCCTTGTCCACCCCGAGCCCCAGGTTTGCCGCGCATACGTCGGCAAGCTTTCCCGGTTCGTCGATGGTGTCGAGGACCATGAGGATATCGGGCGGCACCATGCGGCCCATGGAGACCACCTTCTCCATCTCCTCCTTGGCATAGCGCATGAGTGCCTCGATTTCGAGGGTCACCTCGGTGATGAGGGGTTCTTCCACCGGCTCGATGCGCACGAGGAAGGTGGGGGTTTCCTGGACATATTCGAGGATCTTTGCCTTCTTGAGGCCCTGGACCAGGACCTTCACCCTGCCGTCGGGGAGGCGCAGCATCCTCATGATCTGGGAGACCACCCCGTAGGTGTAAATCCTCTCGGGCAGGGGGTCTTCGTCGGTCAGGTCCTTCTGGGCCGTCACGATGATGAGCCGGTCTTTGGAGAGGGATTTCTCCACCGCGTTGATGGACATGTCCCTGCCCACGAAGAGGGGCAGGATTACGGAAGGGAACATGACCATGTCCCGGACGGGGAGAAGGGGCAGGATTTCCGGTGTTTCCACTGCTTCTATTTCAGTCATCGATTGAGAGCCTCCATGTTCTTACGGCGTGAAAAAGGTCTTGAAAGCCCTGAACGTCTCATAGACGTCGAGCTTGCAGGAGATCTCGAAGGGGGAGTGCATGGTGAGAAGGGGGGTTCCGCAGTCAAGAATGTCCATGCCGTAGACGGCAAGGAACTTCGCCACTGTTCCACCTCCTCCCTGATCGACTTTGCCCAGCTCTCCCGTCTGCCAGAGGATCGCCTCCCTGTCGAAGAGCCTTCGTATTTCGCCCACATATTCGGCGTTGGCGTCGCTTGCCCCCACCTTGCCCATGTGGCCGGTGAACTTGGTGATACACGGTCCCCGGGTGAGGAAACAGGCGTTCTGTTTCTCATGGACCTCCTGATAGGTGGGGTTCACCGCCCCGTTGACGTCCGCCGAAAGGGCGCGGGAATTGAGGAGCATCTTCTTCACCGCCCCGCTGTCCGCCTTGCGGTTCATCCCTTCGAGGACTTCTCCGAGGAAGACCTCGAGAAAGGCGGACTGGATGCTCGTGTTGCCCTCCGAGCCTATCTCCTCCTTGTCGGTGAAGATGGCGAGGCAGGACCTCCCGGGCCGCTCGACCTCGCCGATCGCACAAAGGAGGGTGTAGGCGCAGACCCGATCATCCTGACCGTACGCACCTACCATGCTGCCGTCAAGGCCCACGTCCCTGGCCCTGAAGGCGGGGACCACCTCCAGTTCGGCGCTGATGAAGTCGTCCTCCACCATGCCGTAGCGGTCCTTGAGCGCCTTGAGGATCTGTTTCTTCACCGCCTCCTTTTCCTCCCCCACCAGGGGGAGACTGCCGAAGAGGAGGGTCAGTTTCTCCCCCTCGATCGCATCGGCCAGTTTCTTCTCGTCCTGCATCTTCCGGGAAAGGTGGGGCAGGAGGTCATCGATGACAAAGACGGGATCGGCCTCCTCTTCCCCCAGGGTGAGCTCCACGGTCGATCCGTCCGCCCTGACCACCACGCCGTGGATGGCCAACGGCATAGCGACCCAGTGATACTTCTTGATGCCCCCGTAGTAGTGGGTCCGGAGGAGGGCAAGATCCACGTCCTCGTAAAGGGGGTTCTGCTTCAGATCCAGGCGGGGTGCGTCGATGTGGGCCACCACGATGTTGAGTCCCGCCACGGGATCTTCCTTTCCCCGCACAAAGGCGACGGCCTGCTTGTTGCGGTACGTCGCCACGATCTTTTCAGAGGCCCGGTCCTCCGAGAATCCCCGCCCGGCAAGATAGTCCCTGATGAAGGCGGTCGCCTCCCTCTCCGTCTTCGCCTTGTCGAGGAAGGCCTTATAACCTTCGCAGAACTCATAGACGGTTTTGATTTCTTCCTTTGTTTTCGATTTCCAGCCTGATTGTCTGACCATGGATGCAGCCAATAAGTTACCAGAATTGCTGGTTTCAGTCAAATCGGACACCCTCCGGACCGCCACGGATGGCTGGGGATAAGAGAGCCCGGTGGACAGGATGTTCCTGAGGAGAAAAAAGGCTGGGGTTTTGGTGGTGTTTTGGACTACATTATAGTGGCTCCTTACGATGCGTCGGCCCCGGTTCCGCACCGGCCGGGCGCGATCCGGGCCGGTGGGAGGAAATGGAGGTAGCATGAACCGGAAGCCATCCCCTGAAATCGATCAGATGGTGAATCAGCTGGAGCGGATTGTCTCCGCGAAGTACGTGATGACCCACATCTTCGAAAAGATCAAGTCTTCCCTCGACACCTTTCCGTACGAGGCGGACAGGGAGAACCTCCCTTACGCGGTCGTCATGCCCGGGTCGCGGGAGGAGGTGAGCGAACTGCTCAGATACGCCAACTCCGTCATGGTCCCTGTGTTCGTGAGGGGGTCGGGCACCTCCTTCCTCGGTGCCTCCCGCTACCACACGCCGGGGATCGTGATGAGCACCCACCGACTCAACGACTTCTCGGTACATGAGGACTACGGGTTCTTCGAGTGCGGGCCGGGCTGCATCTGTGCCGAGGTGAGGGATGCCATCGCCGGGCTCGGTTATTTCCTGCCCCTTGCGCCGGGCAGCAGCGCCATCGCGAGCATGGGCGGGCTCATCGCCAACAACACGAGCGCCCACATCGTGGACACGAGCATCGGCAAGCCGAGCGACTACGTCCTTGCCGTGGAGGCCGTGCTGCCCACGGGAGAGATCATCGAGACCGGCACCTTCGGGTTGCGAAGGCCGGCCGGCACCGACCTCACGAGGCTTTTCGTGGGAGGAGACGGACTGTTCGGCGTCGTCACCCGCATCCGTATGAGGCTCCTGCCTGCCTTCGAGCGGGCCCAGGGTGTGGCCTTCTTCCGGGACGGCCGGGGCCTTGCCAGGGCCGTGCAGCGGACCTACGCGGACCGTTGTCCGCCACCCCTCTTCATGGAGTTCATGGACGAGAGAACGGCAAAGATCGGCTACGGCCTGAAGAAGATCGAGGCACCCGAGGGATCGATACTCCTGTACGTGAGTATCGGCAACACCAGGGAGGATGCGAAAGGGAACGCGGAAAGGATCCTCGACGCCGTCAGGAAGGAAGGTCCCGAAGAGGCCTGCCTGGTGGAGGACGAGGTGATGTGGGAGAAGTTGTGGTCCGCCCGGGAGGTGATAGGTTCTTATCTTATGCAGCAGAGCGGCAATCAGTGGGCCTCCGCGGAGGTCGTGTCGAATCTGAGAGACCTTGCCGAGTGCATGGAAGACTGCACCCGTTTCAATGTCGGCCTGCCCACCCTGAGTCAGCTTGAACTCTACCTCTTTGGCCACATCGGGGGCCTGACCATGCACCCGGGTGTGGTGATACCGAAGGAGTGGGACAACGAGATGAAGCATAGGGCGGTGGATGAGAAATTCCAGAGGGAGGCGGAGCTGAACCTCAAGTACAGGACCTGCGGGGGAGAGTGGGGACAGTTCTCCAAGCGGACCTCCTTCTTCATAGAGCGATACGGCATGGTGAGTTACGAGGTGGTCAAGGGCATGAAGCGGGTCCTGGACCCCAACAACCTGTTGAACCAGGGTATCCTGGAGGGTTACCGGTAGAAAGGGTCAAAAGGTGTGACGACCTTGAGAGGTTTATCGGGGCCGTTCCGCGGAACAGAGGAGTCATCCATGAAAGTGAACGAACTGATGACCGAAGATGGTCTCGATATCGAAAGGCTCATCGAGGCCTCGGAGGCCGTGATCCACGATGCGGCGAAGCGTTGCCGGAATTGCAACTACTGTTTTTCCACCTGCCCCCTCTTTCAGTCCACCCGGGGCTTCATGAGCCAGAGCCCCTCGGGCATCCTCCAGTCCCTCCACTATGCCCTCAACTGGGACCTCCTCAAGGACAGGGAAAGGGAGGCCCTCCGGGATCTGCTCTACCTCTGCACCACCTGCAACAGCTGTGTCATCAAATGCAAGGCGTCGGCCACGGGCGTGCCCATCCTGGAAGCCATCCAGGCGGGGAGGACCATCATCAGGGAGATGAGCATCGGTCCCTTGCCCCAGCAGCGCAAGGTCCTCAAGGACATCGCCCTTCGGGGAAATCCATACGGCGAGAAGGCGGAAAAGAGGCTCGAGTGGCTCGGGGACAAGAAGGTGAAGCTCCTGCCCCGGGAAAGGGCGAAGGCGGCGCTGTACATAGGCTGCACCACCGCCTACGACCCGGACCTTCACCGTCAGGCCCGCAGCCTCGTCCGCATCCTTGAGCGGCTCGGCACGGACTTCGGTATCCTGGAGGAGGAGATATGCTGCGGCGAGCCGGTGCTCAGGGTGGGAGACGCAGGCCTCTTCTCGGAACTGTCGGCGCGGAACCTGGAGCGCATCAGGGCGTCGGGGGTGAGGACCATCGTGACCGTTTCCCCCCACTGCTTCCACACCTTTCTCCACGAGTATCCCCTCGAGTCGGCGGGCGTGCAGGTCCTTCACTACACCCGGATGCTCGCGGAGATGTTGAAGGGCGGGCCGTCACCCTTCACCGTACCCTTCCCCCGGAGCGTCACCTTCCACGACCCCTGTTACCTGGGAAAGCACAACGCCATCTTCGATGAGCCGAGGGAGCTGATCAGGATGGTCCCCGGCGTCACGGTCAAAGAGATGAGGATGACGAAGGCCAACAGCCTGTGCTGCGGCGGCGGAGGCGGCAGGATGTATGCGGATGTGGAGGAGGAACGGCGGCTGGCGGAGATCAGGGTGGGCCAGGCCATGGACGAGGGGGCCGATACGATCCTTACCGCCTGTCCCTGGTGCCGCACCATGATGGCCAACGCCATCAAGGACCTCCAACTGGAAGAGAGAATCACGGTCATGGACATCGCCGAACTGCTCGATCGGGCGATGGGGGAGGGATAAGTGAAGGACGGGATGATCACGATCGAGGGGCGGGACCTTGCCTATTACCTTGCGCAGAACGCGGTGGACACAGAGTACCGCAACCTGCCGGAAGCTACCGTCGAGATTACCAAGAAGTTCATCATGGACACCCTGGCCTGCGCCATTGCAGGTTCCGCAGCCCCTGGGTGCAAAGAGGTGCTCGACTGTCTCCGGGAGACGGGCGGAAGAGGGGATACAGCGGTATGGGTCCACGGTGACCGCCTGCCTGCCCCGGACGCGGCCCTGATGAACGGCATCATGGCCCACGCCCAGGATTTTGACGATACCCACGACACCGCGGTGCTCCACTGCAACGTGTCGGTCATGCCCGCCGCCATTGCCATGGCGGAACGAAAGGGCAGGGTGACGGGGAGGGAGCTGATCACCGCCGTCGCCCTCGGGGTGGACCTCATGTGCCGCCTCGGTCTCGGCGTGACAGGACAGCTCACGTGGATCCTGTCTTCCGTGGCCGGTTATTTCGGCGCCGCCCTTGCGGCAGGGAAAATCCTCGGTCTCAACGGGACGAGGCTTCACGATGCCCTGGGCATTGTCTTCAGTCAGTGTGCCGGGAGCTCTCAATGCCTGGTGGACGGGGCCCTGGTGAAGAGGATGCAGCCGGGCCTCGCTGCGAGGGCAGGGGTTTTTTCAGCTCTCCTGGCCGAGAAAGGGGTGACGGGGGCCAAGAATGTCTTTGAGGGGCAGTACGGTTTTTTCCCTCTCTACTACCCGGACCGCCATCCTGATCGTGACGTCATCCTGAGGGATCTGGGCACAACCTTCGAGGGCACCAACCTGAGCATCAAGCTGTACCCTTCGTGCCGCTACACCCATGCCGCCATCGACGGGACCATGGAGATCATCAGGGAGCACGACGTGAAGGCCGAGGATGTAAAATCCGTGACCGTCCACGCGACCAAGGCCGCCTATGACTTCGTGGGCCGGCCTTTCCAGGTGAGGGAGAATCCCCAGGTGGACGCCCAGTTCAGTATCCCCTATACCGTCGCGGTGGCCCTCCTGCGACGAAAGGTGCTCATTGAAGACTTCACCGAGGCCACCGTGAGGGGGGACGAGAAGGTCCACGACCTGGCTAAGAGGGTGGGCGTGGTGGTCGACCAGGCGCCCCTTGGAAAAGGCCTGACGCCCGGCGTGGTGGAGATCGCCACCACGAAGGGAGAAATCTTCGCAAGCAGGGTGGAGATACTGAAAGGGGAGCCGAGGAAACCGGTGAGCATGGAGGAGGTGACCGAAAAGCTCTGGAACTGTACCCGCTTCTCGGCATACAGACTCCCTCTGGAGAATCTTGAAAGAATGATCGGGATGGTCCGCAACCTCGAAAAGGTGGACGACATCTCCGAGGTTACGGACCTGCTCAAGCCCTCATAAGGTCTACTTGACGGTAATCCCTTTTTCCTTGAAGAAGCGGAGCGCCCCCTTGTGGAAGGGTACCGGCGAGCCGATGACGGCATTCTTCAGGCCGATGTTCCTGGCCTCTTTGTGGACCGCATGGAGTTCGGGGAGGTTGTTGAAGACCGTCTTCACCACATCGTAGGCCAACTTCTCGTCGAATTCTTCAAGACAGACGAAGGGGTTTCCGGAGCCCATCACCTTGGTGTCGTGGTCGATGCCGCTGTACATGCCCTTGGGGATGAGCACCGGGGTGTAGACAGGGCCGTATTTGGACACCATCTTCGGTACGATTTCCTGGTGCTCGATCAGCTTTGCCTTGACCCCGGGGCTTGCCGCCAGGTCCATGACCGCTGCCGTCGGCACGCCGCCCTGCCACATGAAGGCATCGATCTTGCCGTCCTTGAGGGCCCCGGCCGATTCGGCAACACCGAGCCTGTCCTTCTTCACATCCTTTTCCGGGTTGAGACCGTATGCTTCGAGGATCCTCAGGGCGATACCTTCCGTGGCGCTGTTAGGTGCGCCCACCGAGATCCTCTTGCCCTTGAGATCCGCGACGCTGTTGATCCCTTTGCCCTCCAGGGTGACGATATGGAAATAGGAGATGTAGGTATTGAAAAGGGTCCTCAGCGGGATCGGTTTCTTGAACCTGCCCTTGCCCTGGGCGGCATCGTGGGCCACGTCGGAGAGCGCAAAGGCCATGTCGACCTTCTTTCTCTCCAGGAGGAGGCAGTTCTCAACCGCCGCCGCAGTGACCTCGGCGGTCACCTGGACGCCGGGCAGGTGTTTGGAGAGGAGGCTCGCGATTGCCCCTCCAACGGGGAACCACACACCGCCAGTCCCACCTGTGGCGATGGACATGACCTTTCTGTTCTGGGCGAAAAGGTCCAGGGGGCTCCCCAGGATCAGCGCACCCCCCAAGACGCCGGCCATCTTGAGAAAAGACCTTCTCTCCACCGATTCTTTATTGAGCGTACTATTTTTGTTCATCTCTCCCTCCTCACATTCCTCTCGCTGTCCGGGATTGCACCTGTGATAATAGTGTGACTCTGTACCGGTTGTCAAACAAATAGTCGAGCGGACGCCGCAGGAAGGCGTGGAGTGGAGGGGGTCTGCCTGGTGCATCGGGCGATGGAGCCGCCGCCATCACCCCTGCGAAGACAGGAATCCGGGCACGGGCGGTTCGTTCGGGGATTCATGAAGCTCCAGTTCCGGGCTTTTGAGGCGATCAGATCGAAAAAAAGAGGGTGGATTCACCAGGCTTTACAGATGCTCCCGCGCGCGGAGGGTCTGTTTTCCACTTTCGTTGAAGAGGTCCGAAGTGAAAATACTGCCTGTATTTCAACTTCGTCTCGGATAATCCCTTCAACTACTCGTTGCCTCGGGTTATCCACCCTTTGCTACACTACAAGTAAAGCACGCTTTTGCTGGTTGTCAAGCGTAATCTCGTCGTGGTTTCAGTACACACTTCCGGGCCGGACGGGAACCGAAAAGGAGCGGGAATCGGCTGCGGGAAAGGAAGTGTGGTGGAGGCGGGGGGCACGGTTTCACCCCACGCCGACTGGGGAAGACTGAACTGGAGTGGATGGAAGTGTGGTGGAGGGAACGCCGACCTACCGCAAAACAGTCTCAAAGCCCGCTCTCCTCGTAACTTCTTGATAATAAACGAAGAAGTCATCTCGCACAACCACTTCCCGCAAACCCGACCAGAGAAACGATTTTCTCCCCTGATTTCCCGGCACCGGACGAGGGTG
>CAYOQF010000040.1:0-9776 GCA_964406055.1 uncultured Syntrophorhabdaceae bacterium | reverse complement strand
CATGACCACCAACTGCATCCAGAAGCCCCTCGACGGCTACATGGACAGCATCTTCACCGCCGGCACGGTGGGCTGGCCCGGCGTCCGTCACATCGAGAACCGCGATTTCACCCCCGTCATCGAGAAGGCCCTCTCCATGCCGGGATTCCCTGAAGACCGGAACGGCACATCGGTCATGGTAGGCTTCGCCAGGAACGCGATCCTTGGCGTGGCCGACAAGGTGATCGAGGCGGTGAAGGCAGGCAAGATCCGCCATTTCTTCCTCGTGGCAGGCTGCGACGGCGCAAAGCCGGGCAGGAACTACTACACGGAGTTCGTGGAGAAGGTGCCCGCCGACTGCGTGGTCCTCACCCTGGCCTGCGGAAAATTCCGTTTCTTTGACAAGGACCTGGGAGACATCGGCGGCATCCCGAGGCTTCTCGACGTGGGACAGTGCAATGACGCCTACTCGGCGATCCAGGTGGCGGTGGCCCTGTCCAAGGCCTTCAACGTGGGCGTGAACGACCTGCCTCTGTCCATGGTCCTCTCCTGGTACGAGCAGAAGGCGGTGGCCATATTGCTTACCCTGCTCTACCTGGGGATCAAGAACATGAGGCTCGGGCCCTCCCTCCCCGCCTTTGTCACCCCCAATGTACTGGATGTGCTGGTAAAGAACTACGGCATCAGGCCCCTCTCCACCCCGGATCAGGATATCAAGGAGATCCTGGGTTAAGGAAGGGCCTGCAGAATGAACCGGGGGCGATTTGCTCGCCCCCTCCCCTCAGGTGGTGGAGGAGAAAGAGACCATGAAGATACACAGAAAGATCATTGAAATAGACGAAGAACGGTGCAACGGCTGCGGCCGGTGCGTCTCTGCCTGCGCGGAAGGGGCCATCGCCCTCGTGAACGGCAAGGCGAGACTGGTGGCGGAGAACTATTGTGACGGCCTCGCGGCCTGCCTGGGTGATTGTCCCGAGGGCGCCCTCACCATCGTGGAGAGGGAGGTCGACGCCTTTGATCCGGAGGCGGTGGAAGGGCACCTTGAAGAAATGAAAAAGAGACCTTCCCTCCCGCTTTTGGAAGCACCTGCCCTTGCCTGCGGGTGCCCCAGCACCCATGTCCAGGTGTTCGGGTCCTCCGGTGATTGCACCACCAGGACGGGAACGACGGAGAAGGTCCCCTCGGCCCTTACCCACTGGCCGGTACAGATCCGGCTTGTGCCGCCCACGGCCCCCTTCCTGAAAGGGACGGACCTGCTGATCGCCTCGGACTGCACGGCGGTGGCCTATCCCGGTTTCCATCAGGACCTCCTGGCCGGCAGGACGGTCCTCATGGGGTGCCCCAAGTTCGACGACGGAGAGGATTACATTCAGAGGCTGGCCGACATCTTTCGCCAGGCCGGGATCAGAGGCGTCACCGTTGCCGTCATGGAAGTGCCCTGCTGCTCCAAAATGCCGGTCATCGTGAGGCAGGCGCTCACCCAGTCAGGGAAGGGGATTGCGGTGGAGGTGGTGGTCATCGGTGCCCGGGGAGAAATACTCCGGAGGGAAAGGCCTGCCGCCTGAGGGCCGCAGACAAACGGCGAAGGACCCAGTGACAGGGGCTTCAGGATAAGGGTCAGGGATCGCGGCGGTCCTTCTCCCTGGCTTCGGCAAGGCCCGAGGGTCTGATCACCTGGAGCCTCTTTCCTGAAAAAGCCGGGTGGCCCAGCAGACGGGCCTGTCCCCCTTCAAACCCCGTGATCATGCGATCGTTCCCGGTAAGGAGATAAGGGATGTCGTGGGCGAGACAATTGAGGATATGCCGCGCGATCCTGTCTTCTTCGTGGTAACCGTACTTGCTCAACACCGTGGTGACGACGAAATCGATGTGGCCCGGACTCATGGGAAGACGGGCCCAGCTCTTCTTGCTCAGCCCCACCATTCTGTTCAGAAAGCCGAAGAGCCTCCGTATCCGGACCCCCTCCGCGCCCGAGAGGGTGGGTTCTCTGCCGTGGGCCGTCAGGACCGGGGAGAGGGCCTTCCAGTTCAGATTGTAGTGGGTCTTCCTCATGTCCCGCCAATCGGGATCGCGATACCACGCATCGAGACCCTGCAGGCACTCCCGGAGCATGACCAGCTCTTCAGGGGAGGGTCCGCCTCCGTAGGGATCACGGTATGGTGAAGGACCGAAGAGGGCGGTGAGGATGGCGGAGAGCATCACCCTTTCCTCATCCCCGGAGAGGGTGCCCCTGCCGGGCAGCCCGTCCAGCCGGTCGTAGTAGTCGAAAGCCCTGCGGAAGCCGGCGGCCCTATCCTCGTCGACATACCCCATTTTTTCGAAGTCGTCGATCGTCTCGGTAACCACGAGGGTGTCGGTGATGCAACACCCCTCGCTGTTGAGCCAGAGGATGAGGTCGAGCTTCGTGTCCTCCGGCCCGGTGACGAGGCTGATGTCCCCTTCCTCGAATTGTTCCCACAGTGCGTCGAGCACCCTTCCGTCACGCTCCGCTTCACCCGGGGATCGGGGGCCGGCAAGGATGTTCAGGGTGCTGTAATCGATGTAGACCACAAGCTGGGACCCCTCGGTCATCGGTTCACCTCACGGGAAGAAGCGATCACTAAGCTGCTGTTTTCCACGGACCATACACGCCGCCGGGAAGGAGCTATCTGGTGCCCACGAGCGCCCCCAGTACGCAATTCACGATGGACAGGACGATGCCGAAGAAGAAAGCCGCCCAAAAACCGTTCACCTGAAAACCATCTATCACGGACGATGCCAGAAGGACGAGCGCCCCGTTGATCACGAAGGTGAAAAGGCCCAGGGTGAGGATGGTAATGGGCAGGGTGATCAGGATGAGGAGGGGCCTCAGGAGCACGTTGACCACAGCCAGAAAGAGTGCTACCCAGAGGGCGGTGAAAAAGCCGGCCACCGTGACGCCGGGTATCACGTACGCGGCGACGAGGATGGAGGCGGTGGTGACAAGCCATTTGACGAGGAGACCCATGTCTCCTCTCAGTATGGCACAAGACCGGAATATTTTGAAGCGGAGGACGCATGAAGAAGGGCCGAACAGCGCCTCTCCCGCGATTGTGCGGCGAAGGGTGGGACCTGTTCCGGAGGGATAGGGCTTATTCCCTGAAGAACTTGTCCTGCGGAAGAGTCCTCAGGTAGAGGTTGTCCGCCTGGTTGAGGAGATCTTCCAGCGCCGTGCTCAGGGCTATGGTCTTCTTCGAGAAATCTTCGAGGCTCCGGGACAGGCGGCTCAGGTTGTCGTGGGTGATCCTCCGACATTCCTCGATCTTGCGCTCCCGCTCCCTGCATTCCTCGATCAGCTCCCGGTGGAGTTCGAGCTCTTCTTTGGTTAACCCCTGTGCCTTTATAAGATCATCGATTGTCCTGCAATCATCTATCTTCATGAGTACCCCTTTCGCCGCCCTGATTCCGACGGGCCGCATAGTAAAGTATTGCCCTTTTCGGCTTTATTCGCAAGACAGCAAATTCCATGCCATCAGGTCATAGGGGATCGATATCACTCATCTTTCCTTTGTAGGGAGGAGAATTGTTATACACAGTATGACAACAGATTGTAATCCGTGCCGACGGTCATCCCCGCTCTCCAAGGGTTAAGGTCTTATTATTCTTGGGAGATGGTCGGGTTCGGGCGGGTGCAGGGCTTGTCGGCCTCCTTTACAAGGTGGCCCCGACCGTTGACCGGTCCGGATCTTTCCACTACAATTAGTCGATCTTCGGGAATTCTTCCTATGGTGCTCATCTACCCCCCTGTGGCCAAGCCGTGCGAGCCCCCTCCGGGACTCGCGCGCCTCGCCGGTGCCCTGTGCGGGCGTGGCGTGCCTTGTACCCTCGTGGACGGCAACGTTGAGGCCCTCCACTTTCTCCTTGGGCGTACGGCAGGGGGGAACGAGAGAGGCCTCCGTTCCGCCGAACGGAACCTGGACCGGAACATCAGGGGGTTGAAAGGGTGGGATCTCTACGCGAACCGGGACAGGTACCGGCGTGCCGTATACGGGATCAACCGCCTCCTCGAGGAACAGGGGGCCCTGAAAGGGGTAAAGGTCAGCATCTGCGACTACGGGGCTCTGTCCTCTGCGGCCACGGACAGCGGTGACCTCCTTCGGGCCGCCCGGACCCCGGAGACGAACCCCTTCTTTGACTACTTCGAGCATCGCCTCGGCCCGCTCCTTGCGGAGAACCGGGACGGGATCGTCGGTTTCTCCCTGAACTTCCTCAGTCAGGCCCTCACCGGCTTCGCCATGGCCGGCTTTGTCCGCCGCCGCTTCCCTGCCTCCACGATCGTCATGGGCGGCGGTCTTGTGACGTCGTGGATGAAGAGGCCGGGCTGGCACAACCCCTTCGCCGGTCTCGTCGACCTGACGGTCGCCGGGCCGGGTGAAGGGGTTCTCCTCTCTCTCGCCGGGGTGGAGGGTGACGGATCATACAGTCCTCCCGCCTACGATGGTTTCCCGATCGATGCGTACCTGGCCCCCGGTCTGATCCTTCCCTACAATACCTCCTTCGGTTGCTACTGGAACCGGTGCTCCTTCTGTCCGGAGCGGGCAGAGGGCAACCCCTATATCCAGGTGCCCGCGGAACAGGTGGTAGAGGACCTGAAGGCCTTGGCCCTGCGATACCGACCCGCCCTCATCCATCTCACGGACAATGCCGTGAGCCCCCGTGTCATGAGGGCCATCGCCTCGGATCCGCCGGGGGTGCCGTGGTATGGCTTTGCCCGGGTCACGTCCCACCTCACCGATCCGGCATTCTGCCGGAGCCTGAAGAAGGCCGGATGCGCCATGCTGAAACTGGGGGTCGAGTCGGGGGATCAGGGGGTACTTGACAGGCTGAGTAAAGGCACCCGCCTGGAGAACGTTGAGAGGGCCCTGGAGACGCTCAAGGCCGCCGGCATTTCCACCTATGTCTACCTTCTTTTCGGAACCCCGGCAGAAGACGAGGAGGAAGCACGCCGGACCCTTCGGTTTGTTGCCGCCCGCAGCAATCGTATCGATTTCCTTAATGTGGCAATCTTCAATCTTCCCGTGAACAGTCACGAGGCATCAAGTCTCACCGTGCGACCCTTCTACCGGGGAGACCTTTCCCTCTATGCCGGCTTCGTCCATCCTGCCGGCTGGGATCGCGTGAGGGTGAGGAGGTTTGTGGACCGGGACGTGAAGCGTCACCCGGCCATCCAGCAGATCCTCCGTAACCGGCCGCCTTTTTTCACCTCCAACCATGCCCCCCTCATGATCCTCAGCAAGGAAAGGGCGGAACGGCAGCAAGGGCCCCGACAGGGGTAGTGCCGGATATCCTTACACGACGCCTCTCCCCACGGGGAAGATTTACCTTGTCAATCCAACGAGTTCAACCAGACGGGGTAATAACGGACAGGGAAACTGTAAACTATGTCTTACATTTTGTCGGCACCGGAGAGGTGGAGACACGACCAAACGGCCGTGCCGGAATCTCCCTCTTGTTCGTCATTCTATTGATATCATTGATGACTATCGGCATCGGTTTGAGTCACGGCATGATATTTGCTATAATTATGGTCGAGTAATACGACTGGAGGAACTCATGAGAAAGGGCATATGGACAGCAGCAGTGGCAGGGATGATGACGGTGATGATGGCGGTCCCCTCCATGGCGGTCATCATCCCGATGAAAGGCCTGAACGACGCCGCCAATGTGGCAGAGGTTGAGTTCACCTATAACCCCCTTACCTATCAGATCTCCATCGAGGTGACAAACAGTGCGGTCGGTCTCGACCCCCGCATCACGGCCTTTGCCTTCAACCTCCCGGCTGAGGTAACGGGATACGCCTTCTCCGGGCCTTCAGGTTGGAAGGGTCAGCTTGACCGGGACGGCATTAACACGCCTGATCGGCTGGGGATGTGGGACATCGCCGCTCTCACCGGCCCCAACTTCAACGGAGGTAACCCGAATTTAGGTATCGCGAGGGACGGTGCGGCAGACTTCACCTTCACCCTCACCGGATCGAACCTCGGATCCCTGACGGAGCAGAGTTTTCTGACCATCCCCTCGAAGGGATATGCAGGTCCGGAGGTGCTCTACTACTTTGTCGCCCGCTTTCAGCGGACCGGTCCGTACGGCAACGACAGTGACGTGGCCATCGATCCCCCTCCTTCCGTCCCTGAGCCGGCGACCCTCCTGCTCCTCGCCCTTGGTCTCGGGGCCTGTGGCGTACCGGTCCGGCGACTCGCCAGGGGATAAGCACACCTTCGAAAAGGTAGAGCGGGCATGGATTCTTCGCCATGCCCGCTTTTTTTGCACCGGTGCCGCCCTGCCGACCTTGCATGACCCCCCCGCCGTGTTTATGTTATAACGTTGAAAGACAACCATGGAAGTGCGCGACTGCTGTTTGGGCTGCCTCAGGGGGCTCGCTGAAAAGACGGTGCGACTCTCGGGCGGCGGGGAAGACCTTCTCCGGGAATGCCGGGGGCTGATCGAGGCCTCATGGAACAAAGACGCCACCCCTCCCGCCATCGCGAACAGGGTCCTCAAGGTCATCAGAAAGCGAACAGGCGTGGATGATCCGTACCTGGCCATGAAAGAGGAGGAGTATCGGCTCGCCCTCGATGCCTTCTCCCGGGTGGCCTCCTCCTTCACCCGGGACCTGGAGGGGGTCCTCCGGTGCTCTGCCCTGGGCAACTCCATGGATTTTTTCCAGAAGACCGACTACTCCTTGGAGGGGTTCGTCTTTCAGGCCCCCATGGAGGGGATCGGGAAGGAGGTCTCCGGGTGTAGCGGTCGGGTGCTGATCCTGGGGGACAACCCGGGAGACTTCGTCTTTGACCGGCCCCTGATCGCCTTCCTCCAGGGGGCGGGAAGAGAGGTCTACTATGCCGTCAAGGAGCGGCCGGTCCAGAACGATCTGTCAGTGGCCGATGCGGGGCGGTTCGGCCTCCATGCCCTCTTTCCCCGCATCATATCGAGCGGCACGGACGAGGTGGGCCTGAGGGAAGAGGATACCAGGGGCCCAATCCGGGAGTTCTGGGAAGGTGACGGCCTGATCATTGCCAAGGGCATGGGGAATTACGAGACCATCACGGAGTTCAACAGGGAACGGCCGGTGATCCACGTGATGAAGGTGAAGTGCTCGGCGGTGGCCGATGACGTGGGGTACGGGCAGGGAACCTGTATCGCTATCATGAGCGGAGAGACGCATGGCGACGAAAAAAGACTATTATGAGACCCTGGGGGTTTCGAAAACCGCAACGGAAGAAGAGATCAAGAAGGCTTACAGAAAGCTGGCGCTCAAATATCACCCCGACAGGAATCCGGGGAACAAGGAGGCTGAAGAGCGGTTCAAGCTGATCAACGAGGCTTACGCGGTGCTGAGCGACGGCGAGAAGCGGAAGCAGTACGACACCTTCGGCATGGGCGGCTTCCAGCAGCGCTATTCCGAGGAGGAGATCTTCAGGAACTTCAACGTGGGGGATCTCTTCAAGGATCTGGGGTTCGGCGGCGGCGATATCTTCAGCATGATCTTCGGCGGCGGCCGGGGCGGCAGGACGACGGGGAGGCAAAGGGCCCACTACAGTACTGATTTCGGGGACTATATCACCAGGGAACAGCAACCCAAGGGCTACCTGGATGCCCACTTCGAGCTGGAGATACCCTTCATGGACGCCATACGTGGCGGCGAGAAGCGGGTCTCCTTTTCCAGCCAGATGGGGACCGAGGAAGTGAACGTGAAGATACCGAAGGGCATCTCCTCGGGAAAGAAACTGCGACTTCAGGGCAAGGGGACCATGGACCCGAGGACGGGAAAGCGCGGCGATCTGTACATCACCGTCAAGGTGGGTGAGCACCCTGTTTTCAAAAGGACGGGGAATGACCTCTCGGTCACCAAGGAGATCTCGGTTACCGATGCCCTTCTCGGTACCACCGTCGAAGTCCCCTCCATCGAAGGGCCGAAACAGGTGAAGATACCGGCGGGCGTAAAGAAGCTGCGCCTCAGGGGGCTCGGGGTTCCTGACATGGAGCGGGGGGGCGCCGGAGATCAGTACGTGGAGGTAGTGATCGACGTACCCAAACGCCTGACGGAGAAGCAGCGGGCACTCCTTGAAGAACTGCGGAGGGAAGGCCTGTAGTGTTGCCGCGCCGCCACATCCTGGACGTGTGGGAGTACATCAAGGATGAGGATGAACTCGTTTCCATGGCCTCCATTTCCCTGGCGGTCGACGCGGTAAAGTATATGGATGCGGGCCCTTCGCGGGATCACCTCCTGGAGGCCCTCGATTTCAATGAGTTCATCTGCTACATGTACCCGTCCCAGCGACCGAAGAACCGCTCCCTCCTCTTCCACGTGGTGTCGGACCTCTTGGGGCTCCTCATGTACGGCGTGCCGAAGAAGAAAAAGGCCTCCATAGAAAACCTCGAGACCGTCGACTACTCGGAGAAAAACATGGACATCTACCCGGTGGCTGAGGTCTGGAGGAGCCTGAAGGCCAGGGTGTACCGGAAGAAGCACGGCGCCGGGAGCATCCTTGAAGGTTTTATCAGCAAGATACGGGTCGAGATGGCGGTCATGGACCAATACCCCTTTGTGGATGACATCCTTTTCAGATCGAAAGAGCGGTTGAAGGAATGGCTTCCTTCCCTGTCCTGCTACTACGAAAAGAGCGGGAGCGCCCTCACGGCGACCTACGCCAGGTGGTGGACCCCCTGGTCGGCCAAGGCCGGTCCCGAAGAGGTGCTCGACGGGATGGTGCACCGCCTTGCCCTTCAGGCGGAGCGTGATTTCGGGCTATCCGTGGATACGAAGGCCGTCAGGCTCCTCGTGGGTGAAGACCGGGAGGCCAACCGCAGGGAAAATGAGAGGTTTTCCCGGTTCTACCGGGAGGGCGTCGATCTCCTTCTAAAAATTTGACTCGGCCCCTTGACAAAATCCCGTTGGCACACTTATATTACGCTTAGCAATCATGACGGCCGATTGCTAACAAATCAATAACAAGAGAAGGGAGTGTGATACGATGAAGATTAAACCATTACAGGACAGGATTCTTGTGAAGCGTATCCAGGAAGAAGAGAAGACCAAGGGAGGCATCATCATTCCCGATGCTGCCAAGGAAAAACCCCAGGAGGGTCTGGTGGTTGCGGTGGGAGACGGCAAGGTTCTGGAGAGCGGCCAGAAGGCCCCGTTGACCGTGAAGGCAGGAGACAAGATACTCTTCGGGAAGTACTCCGGCACGGAAATCAAGGTGGATGGCGAAGAGCACCTCATCCTGAGGGAAGACGACGTACTCGCTATCGTTGAGGATTAATTAAAGGAGGGGATGATAATGGCAAAAGAAATAAAGTATGATCAGCAGGTGAGGGAGGCGCTCCTGAAGGGCGTCAACACCCTCGCAGATGCAGTAAAGGTGACCCTTGGCCCCAAGGGTCGGAACGTGATTCTGGAGAAGTCCTTCGGCTCGCCCACCGTCACGAAAGACGGTGTCACGGTGGCCAAGGAGATCGAACTGGAAGACAAGTTCGAGAACATGGGCGCCCAGATGGTGAAGGAAGTGGCCAGCAAGACGAGCGACGTGGCGGGCGACGGCACCACCACGGCCACGGTCCTGGCCCAGGCGATCTACCGGGAGGGCGCGAAGCTGGTAGCCGCCGGCCACAACCCCATGGAGTTGAAGAGGGGCATCGATAAGGCGGTGGAGACGGTGGTCGACGAGCTGAAGTCCCTGTCCAAGCCCACCAAGGACCAGAAGGAGATCGCCCAGGTGGGCACCATCTCCGCCAACAACGACAGCACCATCGGCAACATCATCGCCGAGGCCATG
>CAYOQF010000039.1:0-13461 GCA_964406055.1 uncultured Syntrophorhabdaceae bacterium | reverse complement strand
CCGATCGCTTCCAAATACTCTCTTTCCGGTTCATGCCGCCAGTACGGCTCTCCCACCACGATCCAACTTTCCGGGGCTGCCATCTTCTCAAGGGCGCTTAACGTCCCTCCATGGCCGCCGTAAATCCAACTCGCACCGATACAGGCTACCAGATCAAAGGTCTCCGAGGTCTCCGGGGCATACTTGGCCCCGTCCATCTCCAGGAAACGAAGTTGGGCATCGGGAACACGTTCTCGATGCTTCTTGCGGACATCAGCAATACAGTAGGGAGAGAAATCAACCCCTGTCCCCGTGATGTTTCGGTACCGCTCCGCTAGCCTGATGAGGAACTCGCCCTTTCCGGTGCCCATATCGAGCACCCGTGCCCCGGGTTTCAGAGGCAGGAGGGTCATAAGCTGTTCAAGTTTCTCAAGACTCATCGGATTGCAGAGAATGTGCTCCCGATGGGTGATGTCAAAGAACTTCCACATGTCCATGCGTATATCTCCTTTCCCGATGCCGGCCGGACAACTGAGTATACCCGTACATCACTGCCCCGGGTGGACAAAAGCGGACGTCCTTCGGTGGTGTGCCACCCCTTCCGTCCCCCAGGGTGTTGCAAACCGTCTCAGTCCCACCGCGCCCTCACATTTCTTCTTTCTTCCGGAACCGAATTGTTCAAGGATGACCCGCTCTCTTTTGCCCATTTGATATGCCGACCTCGAGGTTGAGTCGGGATTTCAGCGATCGGCCCCAACGACTGGTCGGCCAATATACTCGGCATTGAGACCCGACTTCCTTGCGGCCTCGAATTGTTTTCTGTCCGCTGTTACAAAGAGGTCAGCCCTCCATTCGATGGCACATGCGACATGAAGAGAATCCATGGCACGTAACGCGTTGCTCTCCAGAAGTTTCACCGAACGCGACACCACCGAGGGCGTTATCTGCAAAACCGTTGCATCGGCCACATCATCCAGAAGCTGCTTCTTGACGGCCCGATATTCGGCCACGGTCAAGACCCTCTCTCTCAACCTTCTGTTGAGGCCGGAGATGATCTCAGGGACCAGGACAACTGAAAAGGCCAACTCCGAAGCATCCCCCAGGAAACGCTGCAACTCGGCGCTTCCCATCTCCTCCACATACCTTTTCGCAAATGATGATGAATCGACCGCGAGTTTCATGATGTGGTCTCACGATCTTCCAGGATGGCCGAGGAAAGGTCGCTTCCCTGAACGCGCAGACGGATTCCGGGGTCTTTCCACGCCGGAGACCTTTGTGCCCTTTCAGAAAAAGGAATTACTTCAGCTACCGGCTTTCCTCGCCTGAGAAGAACGATCGTCTCTCCATGTTCTACCGCGGTTATCAAGTCTGATGCCCTCTTTCGGAAATCCGTGAACGCGATACTTTTCATGCATCCACCTCTTGATATGTACATTCAAATGTACATCTTAGGTGACATGTTGTCAAGCTGTGGCCCTTGCAGCCAACATTCCGGCGCTCAGCGACGGACACTCAGTTGTTTCACCTCATTCAGTCTTCTTCCGCCTTTGCCATAGCACTCGCCACAAGGTCCCCCGGAGACCCTTTTCAGGTCATCGAATTCCGCCATCCTTTCCTCCTTTAACTTGCACCTTGATCCTTGCTCCTTGTGCCTCTTTCCCCTTTCATCCTGGTTCGCAGCCCTTCTCCCTCAAGGACAGCCGGAGGTCATGGGGATATTATGCTTGACAAATATATCTCTTTCCGATATATACTTCATTAATACATAACGAGGTGACCCATGGATGTGCGGACGATCCTGCTTGGCTTTCTCATGTACGGCAGCATGACCGGCTACGAACTGAAGAAGTTCTTCGAGATGTCCTTCTCCTTCTTCTCGGGCCTGAGCTACGGCTCCATCTACCCCGCACTGAAGAAGATGGAGGAGGAGGGCCTCATCACCATGGCCATGGAGGTCCAGGACGGGGCGCCCAACAAGAAGGTCTACACTATTAGCGACTCGGGACGGGCCGCCTTTGTGGCAGGGCTGAAGGTTCCCGTGGAATTCGAGCGGCAGAGACAGCCCTTGCTGACCCGCCTCTTCTTCTTTTCCTTCCTGTCCCGGGAGGAGCGGCTCGCCATCACCGAAACCTACCTCCGATCGGTGGAAAAGATGGGGCAGTCCGTTGAGGCTGCGCGGCCCGAGATCGAAATATGTGCGGATCGGTATCAGCGCCTCTGTCTCGAGTTCGGGACTAGGTTCCTGCGCGACCTAGCGGCAAACATCACGGACCTCCTGGAGGCATTGAAGTCAGAGGCCCCCTGCCCGGGAGACCCCGCCTGCAAACCCTTGGAGGGTAAGCCATGAAAAACATAGGAAAATCGTGTCAGATCCTTCTCTACGCCGCCCCCTTCATACCGCTGGCCGTCTTCAAGGTGTGGTCCTCCCTGACCCCGTCGGCCGGGGCGATGGCGGCAACGGTCTGGGTGATCCTCGCCTATTTCGCCGGCCTCATCATTGTCGCCTACCGCTTCGACAAACCCACTTATTTCGACTGGGCGGTGGGGGGCTACTTTGCCCTCATGGCCCTTGGCCTTCTTGTCCGGCCCGACGGCACCATCGCCTTTCTCAGGGACTACCCTGTGACAGGCATCTATGGATGCCTCTTCGCCGCCGCCTTTGCGCCGCCCCTTCTGGGCTATCCTCCCTTTACCTACCATTATGCGAAAAAATACAGCCCTGAAGGGGTCTGGAACAATTCCATATTCGTGAAGATCAACATGATCATGACCCACACATGGTCCGCCCTCTTCGCCCTTGCCCTTCTGTTGAGCCTCTATCCTTCCCTGGTCACCCGGGTGATCATCCCCCTTGCCCTCATCCTCGGCTTCGGGATCCCCTTGAACCTCCGTTTTCCCGACTATTACCTGAAGAGGCTCGGCCTTCCTACTCTGGGGGAGCAAAAACGGATGGCCGCACAGGGACGGTCGGCGGAATCGGCGGCTCCAACCCCGCCATCACCTGCCCCACAGCCTGCATACATACCACCGGAACCTAACAATTACGGAAGGGAGAGGATCATGAAGGTTCTCGTACTGAACTCGAGCCCCCGGACCGGAGGCCAGAGCAAAACCGAACTGATGTTGAATGCCCTGACTGAAGGCATGCGTGACGGCGGCGCCGAGGTCGAGATGGTCCATCTTCCTTCGAGGAACGTCAAGAACTGTATCGGCTGCTTCACCTGCTGGACGAAAACCCCGGGCGTCTGCGTCATCAGGGACGATATGACGGCCGAACTCTTCCCCAAGTGGGCCGCCGCCGACCTCGTGGTGTACGGCACACCCCTTTACCACTTCGGCGTGAACGCCGAACTGAAGACCTTCGTCGAGCGTACCCTTCCGGCCCTCCACCCCTTCTTCGAGGATCAAGAAGGGGTGACCCGCCACCCCTGGCGCATTCAGCCCCCCAAGGCCGTTGTCCTCTCGGTGGCGGGTTTCCCGGAGCAGTCGGTCTTTGATCTTCTCTCCCAATGGGTCCGCTTTATCTTCTCCGACGTTCTGTTGGCCGAGATCTACCGACCGGGCGCCGAGTTTCTCGCCGTGCCCGGATACAGGGAAAAGGCGGCGGAAATCCTCGCCGCCACAAGGCAGGCAGGCCGGGAGCTTGTGGCCGAGGGCGCCATCCGTCCCGACACCCTCGCCGCCGTGACACAGCCCGTTGCCTCCGACAGGGCATTGGCCCTCAAGATAGGAAATGCCATGTGGAAGACCTGTATCAGCGAGGGTATTACCCCGAAGCAAATGGAGGAGACGGGTATGATCCCCCGCCCCGACTCCCTGGAAACCTTCATGGCCATTATGCCCATGGGGTTCAACCCGGAGAAGGCGGGAGATGCAAGGGCGGTGATAGAGTTCCGTTTTTCAGGATCGGTGGAAGGACCCTGCCATTTCAGGATCGAGAACCGGTCCATTCAGGCCCTCCCAGGGAAGGCCGAGAAACCGGATCTCGTCATCGACGCACCCTTCGACGTGTGGATGGACATCATGACCGGCAAGGCGGACGGGCAACGGATGTTCATGGAGCAGCGTTACCGGGCTTCCGGGGATTTTTCAATCCTGCTCAATATGAAGCGCTTCTTCGGTGGATCCTAAGCGTGGATCCTGATCACGGCCACAACCCGGCCCTGGACCTCTATGTTGTCGGCCTGGTGGTAGATGGGCATCATGTAGGGATTGCAGGGCTGGAGTCTGACCTCCTCCCCTTCGAAGTAGATCTTCTTGAGGGTCACCTCCTGTTCGTTTCTGAGCCAGCAGGCCACCACGTCGCCGTTGTTCGGCCGCTCGACCGGCTCCATGATCACCATGTCGCCGTCGGCGATCATGGCGTCCACCATGGAATTGCCCCGCACCTCCAGGGCAAAGACGTTCTTCCTCCCCCTGGTGACCTCGGCCGGCACATCGACTCTCCTCTGGGCCTCGGCACTCCACCGGTCTGCGGAAGGAACCCAGATGGGATGGCCCGCCGCGATGGTCCCGAGGATGGGTATCCCGGGCCGCTCACCTGTTTCGCCTGTGACGCGCAGGCTCCTGAACCGCTCCCGGTCCCGGGCGATGAGGCCTGCCTGTTCCAGGTGGTTCAGGTGGTACTCCACCACGGAGGTGCTCTTTACCCCGCAGCCCCGGGCGATCTCACGGATGGTAGGGGCGTATCCTTTGTCGTACCGGAATTCTTTGATGAAGCGGAGGATCTTTTTCCTTGTTTCGTAACGCCTGGTCATGGCCTCCCCACCTCCTCCGTTATAGAATATATGTACTATAAGCATTAAGATAAGTCAACCTTAAGGTACCGCGAGATCCCGCTCAGCCTTTCCTCTTTCGCCTTTTCCCTTTACCTTTTACCTGTTCCCTCGTGATCCGTGCACCTTGACCCTTGCGCCTGGAACATTTGTACTTGCATTATTGGTACATTTGTTCTATAATATGTTCTATGCGGATCCTATGCCTTCACATCCCCGGCTTCCCCACCGACAAAGCCCTCGATGCAACAGGGCAACCCCCTGCCCCCCATGATCCGGGAAGCCCCGAAGCGGTGGTGGGCGGCCTCTGGGAGGAGATCCTCTCCTCTCTCAAGTCCTTTACCATCCGCATCGAGTCCCCCATGCCGGGCACCGCCTACCTCGACGTGACAAAACCCCTCCAGATCTATACCGACGAGGAGGTGCTCGGTCTCAGCATCATCCAGATGATCCTCATGTCCTTTCACCTTGAGGCACGGGTGGGCGTCGGTAATTCACGGTTTTCAGCGCATGCGGCCGCCCTCTTCGGCAACGCCATATCCGTCGTCCCGCCGGGCAAAGAAAAGGAATTTCTCAGCCCCCTCCCCCTCGAGGTCCTCCCCGTAGGGGAAGACATCAAGGAGAGGCTAAGGCTTCTCGGCCTCCGCACATGCGGCAAAATAGCCCGTCTTTCCAGGGCGGCCCTTATCTCCCAGTTCGGGCCCGCCGGGAAAAGGATGTGGGACCTCGTCAACGGGGTACAGGATAAAGGCCGGATCCCTCCGGTGCGCACCGTCACCTGTCTCCAGCGGGAAGCCATTTTCGATGTGCCGCTGGAGACGACAGGACAGCTCCGCAGTTACATGGAGGCGGCGATAGGGGAGATGGCCTCCGAACTGGCTCACCTGAAAAAAGAGTGCCGCGCATTGAAGATAGCCCTCCGCATCCGGAATACCCCGCCCCTTCAGCGTCTTTTTACCTTCCATGTCCCTACCTCCTCCGGAGAGGAGATGACGCGGCGTCTCTTCCACGACCTTGAACAGATCACCCTCCGGGGACCGGTGACCGGGTTCCTCCTCTCCGTCCATGCCCTCTCATCCCGGGAGGTCACCCAGGACAATCTTTTCAGGCCGAAGCCCCTCTCCTTCGAGAAGCTGAAAAACGTGCGGGGCTACCTCAGGGCAAAGTACGGTGAGATGCCCCTCGCGAGGGTTGCGGAAGGGGATGAACATACCTTTCTGCCGGAAAAACGATACAGGTTTGTAGAGCTATGAAAACCTCCCCTTATGAACCGGAACGCATTGAAGTCCTCGTCTGCGACGGCAAGCCCTTTACCCTCCGCACCCCCAGAAAGGCGATGAAGGTAAAGGTGGTCCTCAATATGTGGCGCATCGACGACGAATGGTGGCGCCAGCCTGTCTCCCGCCTCTATTTCCACCTCGAATGCGAGAACGGCACGCGACTCACCGTCTTCAAGGACCTCGTCCACAGGCGATGGTACCGTCAGAACTGGGGGTAAAGATCAGTACAACATGCATCCGGCCGTCAGTTCTTTTTCACTTCGAGGCCCATGCCTCCTCGATGAACTTCTTTGCCCTTTCGGCCCAGAATTCAAAGGCCTCCTTTGCCGATCCCCACTTGCTGAACCGGTCGAGATAACCGGCAGACCTCTCATCCATGGCCGCAACAAGCACCGTGTTCGTCAAGGAATCGACCGCCTCAAACTCCATGGCCGTTGTTCCTGAGCCGCTCCACGATCCTGTGGTACCTTTTTTCAGCACACTTATGCCGATACCGATGGGCACAAGAGAAGAGATCACACTCTGACCGGGCTTGTTCTGTTTCAGACCGGTAACTGCCGCCTTCACCCGGATCACATCGGGGCCCGGATCGGAGACGATGGGAAGGAGATCGCCGATAGCCTTCACCATGGCGGCATTAAAAGTATCGCCGAGCTCCTTCAGTTCCTGGGGGTCGATCCCTTTGTAGGACTTCTCATCAAGAAAGAAGACCACACTGTCCAGCATGATCTTCGTGTACCGCTTCAGGTCAACGCCCGGTTTTATGTAGCGCATCTTCACACCACCCTCAGGACCGGGCCGGAGCTGATCGTAATGAGAAAGAAAACCGGAACGTGTCTCCTCGGCGAAGGCTGAAGAACAAAGAGCCGACGCTATTCCTGCCAGGATTGCGAATCTCCTCAGGGTCTGCTTCATCATCGTCTCCTTTCCGCGATCCCGCTTTGGAATCGCCACGTTTCGATCTCTGCCCCGACCCTTTCCTCTCAGCCCACCGAGCCGCAGGGCTGGTCCCGCCGCCCGTCATTTCACCGGTGCCGTCATCCTGTCCGCCTCCACCACCCAGCCTCCCCCCATGGCCTTGTAGATGTTGACAAGGGCCACGAAGGTGGCGGCACGGGTCTGTGCCGCGCTCAGCTCCGCAGGAAACTGCTGTTGCTGGGCACTGAGCACCGTGAGGTACGGGGTATAGCCTCCATTGTACTGGAGCCACGCCAGACGTGCGTACTCCTGGTACGCACCGACCCGCCTCTCCTCGGCACCGAGCTGATCCACCAGCTTCTGGCGCGAAACGAGGGCGTTCTCTGCGTCGGCGAAGGCGTTCTTGATCGCATCCTCGTAGGCAAGGAGGGCCGCCTTCCGTACAGCCTCGGACTGCCTCACAAGACCCGTAATGTTGCCTGCCGTGAAGATGGGCCCGATGATCGACCCGCTGTAACTCCACGTGTTACTGGGCCCGAGAAAGAGGTTTGAAAGGTCCTCGCTCGCGTAGCCGGCGGCGCCGGTGAGCGAGATTGCAGGAAAGTAAAGCGCCCTGGCGGCGCCGATCCGGGCATTCGCCGCAATCAGGTTCTGCTCGGCTTGGAGCACGTCCGGTCGACGTTCCAGAAGTTGAGAGGGAAGGCCGGCCGGAACAGGGACCATGGCAAGCTCGGCAATGGATTTGCCGCGCTCGATGGGCCCGGGGTTCCGGCCGAGAAGCAGGGAAAGGGCGTTCTCCATCTCTGCGATCTGCATCTCAAGCTGCGGGACGGTCGCCGCGGCGGTCTCGTACTGGGAACGGGCCTGCTCCACCGTCATCCTGGAGACCACACCGTGCGTGAACTGGAGTTCGAAGAGCCTGACCGACTCGGCATAGGCCTTGAGGGTCCGCTTCGTGATCACGAGCTGCTCGTCGAGCCCCCTCAGTTGGATATAGGAGCTGGCGACTCCGGAGACAAGGGAAAGAATCACCCCCCGCCGCGCCTCCTCTGTGGCTAAAAGGTTTGCCCGCGCCGCCTCGGTAAGGCGCCTGATCCGTCCCCACAGGTCGATCTCCCAGCTTGCCGCAACAGCGGCCTGATAGCTGTTGAAGGGGTTCTGGGCGGGGGCCGGCGATACGGTGTTCCTGGACGCATGCTGGCGGGCACCGGCACCGCTGTAGCTGAACTGGGGGAAGAGGGCTGACCGTGTGGACATGAGGGCGCCGGCCGCCTTCTCCACGTTGGCCGCCGCTATCTGTACGGTCCTGTTGTTGGCCAGGGCCTCGGCGATGAGTGTATCCAGGATCGGGTCCCCGAACTGCTTCCACCACTGGGAATCGGCCGTATCGGCCGTCTGGGTGGCCGCAAACCGGTATGCGGCCGGTACGTCGACGGCAGGTCGTATATAGTCGGGGCCCATCACGCAACCGGCAAGGAAAAGCAGACATGCGCAGGCTGTGAATATGCGACTCATGTCAGTGCCCCTCCTCTGTACGCGGCGGTTTTGTGCCGGAGGGAGCCTCACCGGGAGGTCCGCTTTCAGAAGACTCCAATCTGGACTCTTTCTTCTTTTTCTTCTCCCTCGATCTCTCGGTCCACTGGTCGAAGATATAGAAGAACAGGGGCACGTAGATCATGGCAAGGGTGGCCTCGCCGATCATGCCGCCCATGATGCCGGTCCCGATGGAGTGACGGGCGTTGGCACCCGCACCTGTCGCGACGGCAAGGGGCAATACACCGAGTATGAAGGCGAGGGAGGTCATGATGATGGGCCGGAGCCGCTCCTCCCCTGCCTTGATGGTTGCGTCCATGATGGACAGACCCTGCTTCCTCAGGTCCACGGCAAAGGTAACCCTGAGGACCGCGTTTTTTGCCCCCAGGCCGATGAGGACCAAAAGGCCGATCTGGAAGTATACATCGTTGCTGAGGCCCCTGACGGCGTTGAAAATCAGGGCGCCCAGGATGCCGAAAGGTACCGCCGTCATGACCGAACCGGGCAATGTCCAGGACTCGAACTGGGCGGCAAGAATGAGAAAGACGATGATGAGGCCGAAAACAAAGGCCATAGTGGACGTGCCTCCCGATTTCTTCTCCTCAAAGGCCATGCCCGACCAGGCATAATCATATCCCTGGGGGAGCACCTCTTGTGCGATCTCCTCCATCACCCTGATCGCTTCTCCCGAACTGAAGCCTGTGGCGGCGTTCCCCGTGATGCAGGCTGCCGGAAATCCGTTGAAGCGGGGCACAAGGTCCGGCCCGGACACGTATTCCGTGGTCACCAGGGCGGAGAGGGGGACCATGGCCCCGCTGTTGGACCTCGTGTAGAGGCGGGTGATGTCGTCCGGCTTACGGCGATAAGGCGCATCGGACTGGAGCACCACGTGCCAGACACGACTGTACTGGTTATACTGGCTCACGGTGAGAGATCCGAACTGGGCCTGCACGGCACTGTAGACATCCTGTACAGGGACCCCGAGGAGCACGCTCTTCGATCGGTCCACATGGGCACTCAACTGCCGGGAAGAGGCACGGAAAGTGGTATTGAGTCCCGACACTTCGGAGCGCGCACGGGCCTTGGCAAGAAACTGCTGGGTCACTTCGTAGAGGTGCTGCGGGTCGCCACCCCCCTTATCCTGGATCCAGAACTCGAAGCCCCCCGTCGTGCCGATCCCGGGGATGGAAGGCGGGGCGATGGGAATGAAGAGCCCTGTCCCCAGTCCTCTCGCCTCTGTGGCCACCGATCTCAGCACCGCCCCCGCGTTCTCCTTGGCGGCACGTTTCAGCGAGGAGTAGCGGTCTTCAAAGTCCTTCAGGGTGACGAAGAAGGTGGCCGCGTTGGTTTTGAACTGTCCGTCGATGAGGCTGTACCCGTTGATGATGGTCCGGTTCTCCACCGCCGGCTGTTTCCCGAAGATGGCGTCCACGCGGCCCGATGCCTCGACCGTCCGCTTCAGGCTCGCGGCGTCTGGCATGATCAGCTGGCCCAGCACATAACCCTGGTCTTCATTGGGCACAAAACTGGTGGGCGTGGAGCGGAAGAGGTGGACCAGCCCCCCGATCAGGAAGGCGAGGATCACGAAGGCCAGGGTCATCCGTTTGATCATGAGGGTCACCACGTTGCCGAACCCTACGGTGAAGCGATCGAACCCGCGATTGAACCAGGCAAAGGGACCACGCCGGGGGGGCGTCCGGTGCTTCAGCATGACGCCGCACATGGCCGGGGTGAGGGTGAGGGCTACGAAACCGGAGAGGGCGACGGACACGACGATGGTAATGGCGAACTGTTTGTAGAGCTGCCCTGTGGTGCCGGGCAGGAAGGCGGCGGGAATGAAGACGGAGGCCATGACGAGCACCACGGCGATGAGCGAGGTACCGATCTCTCCCATGGCCTTGATCGTCGCCTCCCTGGGGCTCAGACCCGATTTGGCCATGTTCCTCTCCACGTTCTCCACGACCACAATGGCGTCGTCCACCACCATGCCGATGGCCAGCACAATGCCGAAGAGGGTCAGGAGGTTGATGGAAAACCCGAGTGCCAGCATGCCGGCGAAGGTGCCGATGAGGGAGACGAAGATGGCCACGATGCAGATGATGGTGGACCGGAAGCTCTGGAGGAAGAGATACACCACAAAGACGACCAGCAGGATGGCCTCGAAAAGGGTATGGACCACCTCCTTGACGGAGAGGCGGACGAAATCGGTGGTGTCCAAGGCGATGACGTATTCCATGCCGTCGGGCATGGTCCTTTTCAGTTCTTCCATGACCTTGCGGACACCATTGGAGACGTCGATGCCGTTGGCGCCCGCCTGCTGGTTGACCATAATGGCGGTCGCCGGGATGCCGTTCAGCCTGCTCTCTTCCAGATACTGCCTCCGTCCCACCTCGGCACGGGCCACGTCCTTGAGCCTCACAATGGCACTGCCGTCCTGGCTTGCCCGGAGGATGATGTCCTCATATTCGGAGGGCTGAACAAAGGGTGACTGGGTCACCACGGGGAAGGTCAACTGGACCTTCTCGTCACTCGGCTGCTGGCCCACCTGGCCAGCGCTGAAAAGGGCGTTCTGCTTTGCCACCGCCGACTGGATATCGGAGGTGGTGATCCCGAGGGAGGCCATCCGGTCCGGGTTCATCCAGATGCGCATCGCCTGATCCACGACGCCCAGCACCTGGGCCTGCCCGGCGCCGTTCACCCTCTTGATGGCGTCGAGAATGTAGACGTTGGCGTAGTTTGCCACGTAGTCGGGGCTGTACCGCCCATCTTTATTGAGGATCGATATGATCATCAGGGTGTTCGAGGATTTCTTCTGGACCGACACACCGAACTGGGTTACCGCATCGGGGAGTGTGGGCAGGGCGAGGTTTACCCTGTTCTGGACCTGTACCTGGGCGATGTCGGGGTCCGTCTCAAGGCTGAAGTAGACCGTGAGGGTCATCTGGCCCGTGCTGGAGCTCGTGGACGTCATGTAAAGCATATTGTCGACGCCGTTGATCTGGGCCTCGATGGGGGCTGCAACAGAGTCGGCCACGATCTTGGAGTCAGCCCCCGGGTACGTGGTCGTCACCTGGATCTGGACCGGGGTGATCGTGGGGTATTGGGCCACCGGCAAAGATTTCATTGCAACAAGACCGGCAATCACCACAATGAGGGCGACAACGGTGGCAAAGATGGGTCGCTCGATGAAGAACTTCGAGAACATGGTATGGGCCTCCCCTACTTGCTGCCCTTGGCCGGGGCCGGTGGCGAGGGCGTTCCCGCCTCAGTCGTCGATGGAGCGGCAGCAGAGGTCTTTATCTTCACCGGCTCGCCCGGCCGAAGCATGAGACCGCCGTCCACAACAACCTGGTCTCCTGCCCGGAGCCCGTCACTGATAAATATGTCGTTCTCGTGCCAGTCACCGGCCACCACCGGTCGCGCCTCAGCCTTCCCCTCCCTGTTCACCACCCAGACAAACTGGCCTTTGGCGCCCTGAGCAACCGCCCGCTGGGGCACCACCACCGCCTTCGGCCGGATCGCACCTTTCAGGCGGGCCCGCACATACTGGTTGGGCCGAAGGACCCCTTCAGGGTTTTCAACGCTCGCACGGAGGAGGAAAGTGCCCGTCTGGGCATTGTAGGAAGGAGCGGCAAAGGTGATCCGTCCCGTGTGGGGAAAGATGGATCCGTCCACCTGGATGATCTCGACGACGTAATTCTCGTTCCTGGGGGAGCGAAGGCTGCCCTTGGTGATCTGGTCCCGGTATCTCTTCATCTCGTTCTCGGAGACACTGAAATTGACCCATATGGGAGAGAGAACGGCCACCGTGGTCAGGGAGCTGTTAAGGGCGTTGATGTAGGCTCCGTCCTGCTGCACGGCCGCGCCCGCGATGCCGGAAACAGGCGAGGAGATGGTGCAGTAGGACAGGTTGAGCTGCGCCGTGGCAAGGTCGGTCTTCGCCTGTTCCACGGCTGCGGCGTTCATCTCGTAAGACCCGGTGGCATCATCGAGGTCCTTCTGGGAGAGCGCCTGCTGGGCGGCAAGAGGCTTGACCCTTTCGAGGTTGGCCCGGGCCGTTTCCATGGACGCCTTCTGCCTCGCCAGGGCCGCGGCGGCGCCGTCAACCCTGGCCTGAAAGGGCTTCTTGTCCATGAGGAAAAGTACTTGGCCCTCTTTGACCATGGCCCCTTCCGTGTAGACCCTCCGGTCAAGGAACCCGTCCACCCGTGCCCGGATCTCCACCTGATGGGAACTCTGGGTCTGGGCTACAAACTCGAAGGAGACGGGCGTGTCTTTCGGCTCGACCTTGATCACCGACACCTCCGGGACCGGGGGCGCCTGCGTCTTGGTCTCCTTCCTGCAGCCCGGGATCAGTATGAGCACGGCGAGCAAAACCGCAGACCCGAGCACGAGGGGAGACACCCCTTCAAAGAACCGTGGCCGGAACAGGTTCATATGCTTCATTGCCTTCTCTCCTTTTCTCCTGACCTCAGAACTCTATGCGTTTCGTCCCCCGTCTCCCGGCTTCCACTTTTCCCTGGGCAACGGTTTCACTCCCCAGATCTTCCGTGCGTACTCACGGATAGACCGGTCCGACGAAAACCGGCCCATGGCGGCGACGGTGAGAATCGACATCTTCGTCCACCGGTCTCTGTCCTGGTAAGCCTTTCCTGCTTCGGCCTGGCAGTCGATGTAGGACTGGTAATCGGCAAGGACCATGTACTCGTCGTGATTCACAAGGGAGTCGACAAAGGGTTGGAATAACCCCCTTTCCCTGGGAGAAAAGACCCCCGAGCCGATCTGATCGACAACCTCCCGCAAGTGCAGATTCTCCTCGTAGTAGCGACGGGCTTCATAGCCGCGTTCCCTGAGTTCCCGGACCTCTCCGGCGGTGAGCCCGAAGAGGAAGAAGTTTTCGTGCCCCACCTCGTCACGGATCTCCACATTGGCCCCGTCGAGGGTACCGATGGTGATGGCCCCGTTCATGGAGAATT
>CAYOQF010000038.1:0-18835 GCA_964406055.1 uncultured Syntrophorhabdaceae bacterium | reverse complement strand
CCGTGGCGTCTCCTCGCTCGGTTGCCGCATCCTTTTCGGATGGCTCCTGATGCTGTGATGACTGTACCACGGAGACGGAGAGGGAGGCAAGGGAAAAGGGGCACAATACAAGACCTGACCCCGTTAGGTTGCTTGTGTGGGTGGTTGACGGGCAGGGTGGCTGTGTGATATATGTATTACACGTCATACAGGGAGGTACACACGATGGCACAGATCCTCAATGTAAGAATCCCCGAGCCGGTTGCAGCGCGGTTGCAAGCGTTGGCGGAGAAGACAAAGAGGCCGAAGAGTTTCTATATCAATGACATGCTGGTGCGGTATATGGAAGAGTACGAGGACGCATATCTTGCCCTGGACAGGCTCAACGACAAGAATGCCCGGTACTATTCCACGGAAGAGGTAGAGGCCGAACTTGGCCTATAGGGCGGTCTGGCACGAAGAGGCCCTGAAGGACCTCCGGGAACTTGACAAGGCACGGCAGAAGGCGATTGTCGAGAAGGTAAAGACCTATCTCCTCAATGATCCGCTCCATGTGGGGAAGCCGTTGACGGGCGATTTCAAGGGGCTATACCGTCTTCGTTTCGAGGATTACCGGATTATTTACGCGGTGGACCGGGAGGCTATGACGGTTCTGATCGGCAGGGTCCGCCACAGAAAGAACGCATACGGCGAATGAGATATGAGGGATCATCCGGAGGATAGCACGCCGTGCGCTGGAGGGCTTCCCGGACCCCTTTCCCGTGATTATCCGGCCGTTCAAAAACAAGAAAAGATAAGCGGAACGGAAGCGACTTCTGGAGATGGCAATTCCGTATGGGATGGCTCCCGATGCTCGGATCATCGTACCGTGGGCCGGGAGGGGCAAGGGAAAATGGGCGGGGTCTGAACCGGGGGAGATATCCGGGGCGTCAGGGAGGGGAATGGCCCGTGTGGTGCAATTCAGCCATCATGGCCTTCAGGGAAAGGGCCTCTACCCCCTGCCCGAGTGAAAAACGGTCCGTCCCGGGATACACCACAAACCGCCGGTGGGTTCCTGTGCCGTAAAGGGGGTAAGCTCCAGGTAACGGACCCGGCCGGCGAGCGACTCCCCGGACTGCTTGAGAAGGGCCAGGGCCGCAGAACCGAGAAGGAGATAGAGTCCCGTTTCGCGACCCTCGCGCCGCGCCCGGTCGATGAGACCCCGCAGAAGGGGGAACAAGTTGGGGGCCCGGTGGACTTCGTCGAGGATGACCAGCGTATCGAGGTGACGTGTCAGGTAGTCCTCCGGTTCGACCAATCTTGCCCGATCCTGTTGCGATTCAAGGTCAAGGTAGAGCGACGGTACCTCTTTGGCCAGCTCGAAGGCCATGGTGGTGTTCCCCGATTGACAGGGACCCAGAAGGCAGACGGCAGGCACTTCCCGAAGGGAGTCCAAGAGAGGCTCCGTGAGGCTGCGTGTGATCATCCTTGCAGTTATAGACTGCTATTCCATGATTTGCAAGGTTATCCGAGCCCCACCCTGACCGGGTGGCTCCTGATGCCGGGATGAAGGCGTGCGGGAAGGTTCGCATGGGTAAGCCACTGAACGGTCGACGGGTCTTGGAGAGAGAGTGCTATCCAGTCGGATAAAATCCGTCCATCGAATCGGTACTCTCTCACGACATGTGATGATTGGATAGGGGCCTCGATCATGGCCGGTTCCTTGCCGACCACCCCGGGGCTCCCCAGTGGTGTCTCCCCGGCAGGCGCAGCGGGCAGGGTGGCGGAAGAGAGATCGAGCCCCGAGATCATGCCGTTCATCAGGGCTACGGACCCGAAGGTCTTCCTGGATTCCGGTTCGGGAAGATCCTGGAAGACGATATCCAGATATACCTGGTCATCTGCCGGATCCACCCCGGCGACGATGCCCCGGCCGAACCGGGCATGCTCTACGCTCTGTCCCGGAATGGTCTGCCAGAGCTTGGGGTCTCTCGCTGCAGCTTCCGCAAACCTTTTGATTTTGCGCAGGTATTGGTCATCCGCCATGTGTCAGAAACCTCCTTGGGGAGTCGAGGAATCCGTTCGGTCATGATGGAGCAGTGCACCGATCACCCCGTTTTGGTCGACGTAGGGCACGAACAGGTAGTACCTGGCCCGGGTGAGGGCCACATAGGTGAGGCTCCGGATCTGGTCCTCGTCCCAGGGGCTTCCCGCTTCGAGGAGGTCGAGGCCCACCACGAAGACCACCGCATAGTCGAGACCCTTGGCGCTGTGGATGGTGGAGACGGAGACCCGGTCCGTGGTGATGTCGTGGGCCTTCTTGGACCGGTAGTCCTCGGACACCCAGGTGCTCATGATACCCCGTGCCTCCAAGGCCTCCATGCACCGCAACGGGAAAGGTACCCCCGCCAGCCGCGGCGACGACTTGACCGTATAGAGGATGGCCATCTCGGAATAGGGTATCCCTTCCTTCTCATGGAGCTCCCCGATCCTTTCCGCCAGGTCGGCGACCAAGGCGTCGAAGGAGGCGGAGGCCGTCACCCGGGGCTCGGGACCGTGGTACTCAAAGAAGGACCGGAAGAGGGGTGTGTCGTGTGCCGCCCCCTTCACCGGCGGCGGTTTCGCCATGACCCGGGAGGCAAAGGCGATGATCTCTTCCGTATTCCGGTAGATGGTCGCTATCCGGTGGACCCTGCCCCGGGCGTGGATACCCACCTCCTTCCAGGACTGGGTATGGCGGTAGATGTTCTGGTTCTCGTCGAGGGCGATGGTGAGGCTGTCAGTCTGGGGGTTAAGGAGGCCCTCCAGGTGATCGTGAAGGCCCTGCCCGAGGGCGTGCCCTTCAACATCTACCGTTTCGGGAGCTCGGTCGAGGGGCTCTTTCCCGCCCCGCGGCCGCACACCCGGGAATCCCACGACAGGGCCCTTGCCTATGTCTCCGGGATCAGGGCCGACCTGGGGAGGGACGGAGATGCTCAAGGCCCTGCGCCATGTCCTCGATGTCGCGATTTCACCGGGACTCAGGCGGGATATCATCCTCATCACCGACGGGGAGGTGGGCGACGAGGACGCCATCCTCTCTTCGGTGAAGAAGGCGGGCCAGGGTGTCCGCTTCTTTACGGTGGGCATCGGCTACGGTCCCAACGAGTACCTCATCAAGGAATGCGCCAGACGGTCGGGGGGAGTGTATGAACTGATCGCCCCGGGCGGGAGAATCGGCCCCAGGGTGCTCGGGCTCTACCGAAGAATGACGAGCCCCTCCGTGGGGGGGCCTCAGGCTCCACTGGCCGGGCCGGGCCGAGCCGGCACCCTCCGCCCCGGTCCTGTTCGCCGGGGAGACGATCAGCCTTCTCGCCCGCTGTGAGCCTGCCGGGGAGATACCGGAGACGGTGACGGTGACAGGAAAGGTGGGCGGGTCGAGACGGACATGGTCCGTGCCCCTGCGGAGGGTCGAAGGGGACGGGGCACCGCTTGCGCTCTTCTGGGCACGGGAGAGGATACGGGAGCTCGAGGTCGATGCATGGTCGGGCCGGGGTCTCCGAAGATCACACGGAAAGACCGGGTCCCTCCACCAGGAGATAGCGGCCCTTTCGAAAGGGTACGGCGTCATGTCCCGGGAGACGAGCTATGTGGCCGTGGAGACGCGGAGTGAAGAGGGCCGGACGTTGGAGGATGCGGTGGTGCGCAAGGTGCCGGTCATGCTCACGAAAGGCTGGCAAGGGATATCGGTGGGTCAACCCAGCGGCCCGTACTTTCTACGCTCCCCATACCTGCAATTCTCCGCCGGGATCGTCCATGCCCGAAACGAGTCATTCGAGGCTCTTAGTGCAGAGTTCGACGAAGCTGTATCGTTTCAAGCGGAAATGGCAGGGCGATCCTTACCCCTCTTGGACGACGGAATGTTGAACGAGCTGGGCAAAACCATGGACGCTCTGGAGCGGACGGTTCACCAGTGGCGCAACCGTGCCGGGAGAGACTATTCTCGCTTCCAGAAAGACCAGGAATTCTCCCTCGGCGAGTTCCTCAATATGCTCAACCGCACCCTTTCCATCGACGTGGCCCAACCGGGCTTGTCGTCGCAATCAATCCGTTCGTACGGAGAAACGATAGAGAGACAGTTTTCCGAACTCGAAGAAAATTATCAAGAAACCCTGCATCGGCTCGAGGCGATCACGACGAGGTGGTCTCAGGTGTCGCATGAGATGGAGGCCCTGGGCTCCGGCCTAGGCGAACTCATGGAAACCCTGCACAGAGGGCTGATGGTCATCGTGGAGGCGAGAAAGGACGCCTCGGCCAGACTCCAGGAGAGATTGCAGCGCGCGTACGCGCATGATGGGATGTCGGGGGCGGGACGCGGGGATCCCCTCCTCCATCTGCTCTCGCTGCAACGGTTCGAAGGGGGGTTCGGGATGGATGAGGCGGCGGCCCGGATGGTGGGGCTTACCGTCCGGAGCCTGCGGGAAAAAGCGTCCGCCATGGAGCTCCGGTCATCCGCCGACAGGTTCACCCTCCTTGCGACCGCCATCATCCTCACCCTCCTCAAAGGTCGGTATGCCTCCCGAAAAGGGGAGTGGGGACCGTTGGTGGGCAAGAGCGAAGGATGGCTGAACAGGTGTCTCGAAGAAGGGGAGCCGCGCATCGACGGTCAGAGGTTGATGGAATGGGTTGCGTCGCTGCCGGTCCCATCAAGCTGACGGTACACAGAGGGCGGGGCCGTGTACGGAGGAGCATACGGTGCGGCTGCCCGCAGCGCTGTCTGTCGGGGGCAGACTCATACCGGCAAATACGTTACCCCTTCCGGGGATTTCTCCACACCCCTCCTGTCAGGCGAAAAGGTACCCTTGAAATAGGCAATCTGGAACCTACAAATCAGGTTTTCCCTGATGGCATCGTCCCGAAGAATCATGTTTTCTTAAATGGGGAATCTTGTACCGACCCGACAACACCTTGAGGACAGCGACCGCTTCGACACAGGTTGAGCGGGGGTGCCGACCGGTCCGCACGGAGTAGAGTGGGTGCCACCGGGGTGAGAGAACAGCCCTTTCGCACAGGAGGACGTCTATGAAAGCCATTACCATTTCAAGGTCATACGGTTCCGCGGGGAGTATCTTCGGCAGGGAACTGGCCGAACGGCTCGGATACGATTACGTGGATGAAACCTTTATCACTCGGGTGGCCAAGAACAAGGAGGCGGCATTAGCGCTTATACCGAACATCGAGGACGAGAGGTCGCCGGATTTTGTGGAGAGCGTCGTGCAGCTGATGCATACGAGGAGCTATTTCAAGACGGCCCTGACCATCGCCGTTCACGACCTTGTCCTGCAGAGGGACGTGGTGATCGTGGGGGGCGGAGGACATCTCGTGCTTCAGGGTTATCCCGCCATGGTGAGCATTCAGGTACACAGGAACCTCTACGATCGGGTACTGGCCATTTCGAATGAAAAGGGTCTCTCCCACGGAAGCGCACTCGAGTTGATCGATAAGAGAGACAAGGAGAAGAAGCGGTTTGTCAGTCACTATTTCGACAAAGACCTTTTCGATCCGACGGCCTTTCACTTCACCATCAATGCCAGCTATGTCCCCATGGAACATGCCCTGGACCTGATGATTGACTATACGGAGAAGTACTTCAGGGGGATCGATCTCGCGGAAGCCGAGATCGTTCTGCACAAGAGACTTCTTGAGCGAAGGGCCCAGTTGGTGACGTTTCATCTTGATCTGGGCCACACGACGAAGGTGGAATTCGTCGTTCCTGAACCGAGGGTGCTGGTGGTGAAGGGTGTTGTGGGAGGGAAGGATGACAAGGCAACGTTACTCAGAGTCCTCCGGGGTTTGAAGGGTGTAGACCGCGTGGAAGACCAGCTGAAGGTCGGGATCCTCTCCAGGCTGATCTATTAGGAGGAAGAAGCGATGACCGTATTCCTTTGGCTTCTCGTCCTGTTCTTCTTCCATCCTGCGGCGGTCTGGGCGTCCACCGAGGGCGCCGGCGCCTTTCCGCTGTGGACGGTAGGTTTCTTTGCCGCCCTTATCCTGTCGATAGCCTTTGCTCCCCTGGTGAATGCGGAATGGTGGGGCCGAAATTACCGGTACGTCTCCATCGGTCTTGCAATACCCTGTGTGTGGACGGTGTTGACCCGGGACAGCGCGCTCCTTGTCCACACCATGATGGAATACGTGTCCTTCATCATCCTTCTCGGTTCCCTCTTCGTGATCGCAGGGGGGATCGTGATCAAGACCTCTGTCCGGGGAAGTCCGGGGTTGAACTGCATCTTTCTTGTGACGGGTGCGGTTTTCGCAAGTCTGATCGGGACGACCGGCGCCAGCATGGTGCTCATCCGGCCGCTCATCAGGGCGAACAGATGGCGCAGCCGGATTGCACACATCTTTATCTTCTTCATATTCCTGGTATCGAACATAGGGGGACTCCTGACCCCGCTCGGGGATCCACCGCTCTTTCTGGGTTATCTGAAAGGCGTTCCCTTCACATGGACGTTGAAGCTCCTGCCGCTCTGGGCATTTGCCGTCACGGCGATGGTTGCGCTCTTCTACGTTTTGGACCGATACTACGTCAAGAAAGAAACACACCCTTCGCAAGCGGGGGAGTGGAACGATGTAGGCGTCCACAAACTGGAGATCAGGGGCAAGATCAACTTTGTCTTCCTCCTCGCAGTGCTGGCTTCATTCTTCATGCCCCCGGTCGTAAGGGAAATGGTGATGGTCGGGTCTGCGCTGCTCTCGATCTACCTTACGCCCGTGGTCCTGCGCGAAGAGAACGCCTTTACGTACCATCCCATCATCGAGGTGGCCATACTCTTTGTGGGGATCTTCATCACCATGATTCCTGCCATGAAGATACTCGAGGTCAACGGGAGTAATCTGGGCGTGGACAGACCCTGGAAATTCTTCTGGTTCTCGGGGTGCCTTTCAAGTTTTCTTGACAATGCGCCCACCTATCTCGTGTTCCTGAGCGCCGCCAAGAGCGTGGCAACGATGCAGCAGATAACATCGAACCTCATCGCCGGCGTACCCGAGGTGTTCCTTCGGGCCATTTCAGTCGGTTGCGTGTTCATGGGGGCCAACACATACGTGGGAAACGGTCCCAACTTCATGGTCAAGGCGATATGCGAGGAAAACGGCGTGGAGATGCCCTCCTTTTTCGGATACATGGTGTGGTCCTTGACCCTCCTCATACCGCTATTCGTGCTGGTGACGGTGATCTTTTTTCTCTGATGCGGATTGTGTCGTCCTTGAATCCGCTCCACCGCCGGAACCGGTCAGCGAAACCTTCAGCAGTATCGCCCCGGGCCGGCGGTCATTCCCCCTCCTTCCAGGAAGTGACCATGGCGCGCTGGGCATCCGTCTCCGGGGAAGCTCTGCGGGTGTCGGGCACGAAGCGGCGCAGAGTGTCGATCATCGTGAGAGCGGCCTGACCTGTGGAGATTCCGTGGCGGGCCAAGTAGCAGCCCACCACGGTCCCCGTCCGTCCCCTTCCTCCCCAGCAGTGGAGGTACACGGGACGGCCCTCCGAGAGGGAGTGGTCGATCCCGTTGAGGATGGCCCCCATGGTTTCCCGGGAGGGGACACCGAGGTCCTCTATGGGGAATCTGCTGCAGGACCCCTGAAGCCCCATCCCGGCTGCCAGGGTTCGGAACACCTCATCATAGGAAACAAAAGGGTCCCCGTCCCGGTTCACCTCGTCCTCCTCCATGAGATTGACAATGTGGAGGATGCCGCAGGCAAGAAGACCCGTCAGGTTGGCTTCGGCCTGCACCGGGTGGACAGACCCGGGATAGCATCCGGCGAGCAGCCGTCCCGGGACGACCCAGTAGGAACGGGGGAATGGTGTAGTCATCCCCGGTACCCCCTTCGTGTGCGGAACCCGGCCATACGGCCTATGGTATCACGTTCCCGGGTGGTGAAGAAGGCCATATGGATCACCGTGCCGAGATAGATGAGGGCGGAGCCCACCACGGACCTGCCCTCGTAGCGGTGATCCATGCCGTAGCCCACGGACTGATAGGTCTCCTCCTTACAGGCTGCGGCGATGTCGAAAAAGGCTCGGGCCATGCCCCCGGTGATCTCCTCACCGTTCGCGGGGGCCTTCTTTGCCTCCACGAGGGCGTCCATGGCGTAGCTCTTGAGGAGCTTTCGGTGGAGGTTAGCGTGGGCCTGCTCCAGGGACACGAGATCGAAGCCGGCGATGGCCCCGTTGATGACTACGAGGAGCCCCTTCTGGTTCGGCTGGAGCGGGAATGCCTCCAGGTAGGAGCCCAAGCTCTCCTCCGAAGAGGCGTAGATATCCCGCATGGCGCCCGTGGGGGACCGGACACCTACCTCTGCGGCCATGTGGGCGATGTCTTCCCAGACCTGCCCCTGGTCCGACCTGTACTCCCGGAAGACCCGCAGGTTGGCGTGGACTGTCCGGGACTTCTCGTTCCGCACCCTCCGCGCCATGATGAGGTCCGAGTCGCCGAACTCCGGGGAGATATAGGACCATCTCCCCTCTTCGGTGCAGCTCACCGGGATGATCGTCTCCGAATGCTCCCTGAGGAGGATGGTGGCGTTCAGTACCCGGTTCTGCTTGGCCCCTTTCACTTCCTCCCCGTCGAGGAGAAGGATGGGGAGGTCCCCTTTGTTGACGGCCTTGAGCTCGGGGACGGTGCCCCCTTCACCCTTCTCGGTGATGGTGAGGAGCCTCCGGTCGAGGGCCTCCTTCAGGGTGAGGTACTCGGGACCCCCGTTCCCGGGCGTGAAAAGGGGGAAGACCATCATGTTCTTGAACTGCTGAATCGCGCCCAATTCCAGTCTCTCAATGGTGCTCTGTGTTGCGGTGTGCATCATGCCCCTCCTTCGGCACGTAAGGGCGAAAATCCCCTTGTGCCTTCTGTGTGATGAATCTCTTCCCTTCCCGTCTAATCGCCGAAGAGGATGTCGTCCGTGATGGCAAAGAGGAGACATTTCTCCTCGAAGTCGTCTACTTCCACGACCTCAAAAGGGTCCCCCGGATCAATCCCCGCCAGCCAAAGCGCCTCGTCGAGACGCCCCGCCTCGACGGTCAGTTCCTCCCCACGGACCCGAAGGGTGTACCGAGCCACGGTTCTCCACCTCCTTTATGTTGGCTACGGGATAAGGATACACCCCGCCCGTGACACCACTATGTCAGTGGGAAAAAAATATTCTTTGCCCCGGGAAAGATTCCTTGTCCTTTGTTCCTCGGGAGATGTAGAATCTCGGAAAAAAGCAGAAGGGCCGCGGCACCGGCACGCTGTGTGCCCCGGGGTCCGGCTCGGGGCCATGGGAAAGGGGAGGGAAGTATGTCGTTCAAGTTTGATGTGATGCTGGAGATCCTGAACAAGCTTGCCCGGGGGGAACAGGTGACCGTGCAGGGCCTGAGTGAGGAGTTCGAGGTAACGACCCGCACCGTGTACCGGTATATCCAGACCCTCGTGACGGCGAAGTTTCCCGTGGTCTTTGACCGGTCCAGGAACTCCTACGTCTTCGAGGAAGGGTACAGCCTTGTGAGGCCGAATGTGTCGGTGGAGGAGACGCTGGCCTTCGCCATCGCGAAGAAGCTCCTGGGCAGCTTCGGTTCGGGCATGGAGAAGAGCCTCAGTTCGCTCGAAGAAAAGCTCTCCATGAAGAGACCCGCCCTCTCCGGGAATGTGGTCCTGGCGCCGGAAAAACTGCCCGAGACGGTGGGCCCCTATCTCGGGACCATCCACCACGCCATGCAGAACTTCCAGAGGATCGAGATCGGATACCGGACCCTTTTCGGGGACGAAGAGACGAAGCGGCAGGTGGAGCCCTGCTACATCTTCTTTCAGGACGGCTTCTGGAATCTGCGCGCCTACTGCCGCCTCAGGCAGGACTACCGCACCTTTGCCCTGGACCGGATACAGTCTCTCAAGGTCCTCGACGAACACTTCGTCCCCCACAACCTCGACGGGATCGACGAACTCACGGGGACCTTCGGCGCCTTCGTGGACGGGGAGAAGGCCGACGTGGTCCTCGTCTTCGACAGGGAGACGGCGCCCCACATATCGAGAAAGAAGTGGCACCAGAGCCAGGCGGAGAAGACGCTCCCCGACGGGAGGCTTGAGGTGAGGTTCACCATCAACAACGTGAAAGGCATCAAAAGGTGGGTCTATCAGTGGATACCGGGGGTTGAGGTCAGGGAGCCGAAAGAGCTGCGGGAGGCATTCGAAGCCGATCTCCGGCGGGCCCTCAGACGGCGCAGGGCCGCCTCCTCCTGAGCCAATCCTGTCCGGGCGTGAAAGATGTTGATCAAGGGACCGTTCTCTGGTATTCCAGATCAATGCACATGTCGGTGCGAATCAAGGACATCCTGCTGGTTTCGGTGGTGATCTCCTCCATGGCCGCCGCCATCTTGTTCCCCGACTTCGGTTCCCGGTTCAGGGCGCTGCCGTTCTACTGCCTCATGATCAATTTCTTCCTCAGCTACCTGTCCATCGACCTGGGGTCCGTGTGGAAGGTGCTCAAGGGGCACAGTGCGCAGGTTCTCCTCTTCGCGGTGATGAAGCTGCTGATCCTGCCCTTCATCATCTATTTCGCCTTCTCTCTCGTGGCACCGGGCTATGCCCTTTCCGCCCTGCTCCTGACGGGCGTCTCCACCGGCGTGGTTGCGCCCATGATCTCGAATATGGTGAGGGGCAACAGCGCCCTCGTGCTGGTCGTCGTGGTGGTCACGTCGATGATGGCGCCCTTTACCCTGCCGGCCCTCGTCAAGGCGGCACTGGCGAAGGAGGTGGCCATCTCCTTCATTTCCATGCTGCGCATGCTGGCCACGGTCATCTTCATCCCCATTGCCATGGTTGAGATCATCCGATACCTGATTCCCAGGATTGTGGCGCCGATTCTCAAGATTCAGTTTCCCGTCTACCTTCTCTTGTTCGCCGTCATCAACCTTGGCGTCTTTTACCGTTACGCGGGTTTTTTCAGAAGGGATCCCTCCGTCATCATCATGGCGACCGTTGTTGTCTGTGTCCTGGGGGCCATCTACGGCGTAGTCGGCATACTCTTTTTTTACAAGGGAGCCCTTGAAAACCAGCTGGCCGGTGCGGTCATGCTTGCCAACATCAACAACGTGCTGGTCATCGTCTTCTCATCCCGGTTCTTCGGCCCCCTGGAGCCCCTGGTTGCCGCCATGTACATGATACCCTTCTTCGTCATCGTGATTCCGCTTCGTTACTATTGTGCACGAAGATCGGGCACTGTTTGGCCTGCGCCGTGACGTGGAAGGCGGTCTTCACGCTGCCCGAAGAGACCATTACCTTCTTCTCCAATCTGTGGTAGATTAGGTACAGGGCGACACAACGGAATCAGGCTGCTCCTCTTTCGTATGATTCGGAAAAGGCTCGCCTGAACGGCAACAAAAGACCAACCGGTCAGAAAAGGATGACGAGATGAAGATCCTCCTCATATACCCCAGGTACCCGGATACATTCTGGAGTTTTCGCCATGCCCTCAAGTTCGTGTCGAAAAAGGCACTCAATCCACCCCTCGGTCTCCTGACCGTCGCCGCCATGCTTCCCCGGGAATGGGAGAAGAGGCTGGTCGACCTGAACACCGGCAACCTCACCAACCAGGACCTCCTGTGGGCGGACTATGCCTTCATAGGGGCCATGACCGTGCAGAAGGCATCGGTTCAGGAGGTCATCGGCCGGTGCAAGGCGGCGGGGGTGAAGATCGTTGCGGGCGGACCACTCTTCACCGCAGCGCCCGAGGAGTACAACGAGGTAGAGCACCTGGTCCTCAACGAGGCCGAAATCACTTTGCCTTTGTTCCTGGCGGACCTGGCTCGGGGCAAGGCCGCTCATATCTACAGGTCCACGGAGTTTCCCGATCTCAGCAGGACGCCGACGCCTCTCTGGGAGCTGGTCAAGCTGAGCCGGTACTACTGTATGAACATCCAGTATTCCCGCGGTTGCCCTTTCAGTTGCGAATTCTGCGACATTACCACCCTTTACGGACACAAGACGCGGAGCAAGAGCGCCGAACAGGTGGTCAATGAACTCGAATCGCTCTACCAGGCGGGATGGAGGGGAGGGGTCTTTTTTGTTGACGACAACTTCATCGGTAACAAGGGGATACTCAAGAAGAGCATCCTGCCCGCCATCATCGATTGGATGAAGAAAAGAAGGTACCCCTTCACCCTCTCCACCGAGGCATCGATCAATCTGGCCGACGATGAGGATTTGATGAGGCAGATGATCCGGGCAGGCTTTGATGACGTCTTCGTAGGCATCGAAACTCCGGATGCCGACTCTCTCACGGAATGCAACAAGTTCCAGAATGCAAACCGCGATCTCCTGGCCAGCGTGAGGCGGATTCAGGAGGTGGGTCTCTCTGTTCGGGGCGGTTTCATCGTGGGATTCGACAGCGACTCACCGGACACCTTCGAGCGGCAGATCCAGTTCATCCAGAAGAGCAGGATCATCACGGCCATGGTGGGGCTCCTCAATGCCCCGCGGGGAAGCAAGCTCTATGAGAGACTCTCCAGAGAGGGGAGGCTGCTGAAGGACATCACGGGCGACAATACGGACTTCTCCACGAACATCATCCCCAAGATGGGCTACGAGAGGCTGGTCCAGGGGTACAAGGAGGTGCTCGCCGGCATCTACTCTCCGAGGACCTACTATGAGCGGGTGAAGGCCTTCCTCAAGGAATACAAACCGTTGGAGAAAAGAGAACGCCACTTCCACGTGCGGTTTCTTCGATACAATATTCGCCAGTTCCTCGACGCGCCCCTGAAGACCATGATCGTCCTCGGCATCAAGGACAGGGCACGATTCTATTACTGGAAGCTGATCGGGTGGTCCCTGTTCAGGCGCCCCCTCCTCCTGCCCAGGGCGATAGAGTACCTGGTCTACGGTTTCCACTTCAGAAAGGTCTACGGCAAACATATGGGGGAGGAAGGCGGGGGGTCCGGCCGGGTTCTGTCGTAGGGGTCTCCCTCCGCAGGCATGCAGTTGCAGGTGCGGAGCGGTCTTGTTGCACCAGGGGAATCCCGTACACCGATGTGTACCAGGAGGGGCAGGGTCGATTTGACCCTGCCCCTTGATTTCGACCGTGGAGCTGAAGACTATTTCCTCCGTCCCGCGCCGATGATGACGGGGGCGAGGAGACTGACGGCGAGGAGGATGGAGGTAGCCGGCTCAGGGACCCAAAATGTAATGGGGGTCATGGTTCCCGTAAACTGTCCGCTCCCTGCGAAGGTGAGCCCCGTGATGAAGGCCGTGGAATCGAGGGGGTCGAGGCCGACCTCCGGGTCGATGCCCAGGATCCGGAAGCGGTCCACCCCGCCCGGATCGAAGGTGAAGGTCTCTCCGCCTCCCAGTTGTTGTTTCAAGTAATAATCGGTGCCGTCAAAGAGATAGAGATCGAAGGGGTCCGTCTGGACTCCGGCGGGCATGGTCACCGAGGCGAACCAGGGATCACCGTTGCCGATCATGTAGTCGTACCCGACCGCCACCAAGGGGTCGATGAAGATCTGCTGACCCTCAACCACATCTGCATGAAAGGTATAGACCGGTATGGGGCCCGGCGTCACCGTGGGCAGGTAGACGTTGGGCGGGGCGTCAGGAGGCATGGGCGTGAGATCGAAGAAAGACCTGGACTGGGAAAGGACGTCCCAGGGTCCCTCTGAACCGCTCCCCCTCGTCACGACCGCGTCGACCTCGAAGGAGTAGGCATGGTGCTGAACGAGGTCGAAGGGAAGGGTGAAGGTGGTGACGGGAGACTCGTACCGCCGCAGATAAATCATATCCGGTAAGGGGCCGAGACCGGCCTGGCCGATGATCCTCTGGAGGTCCCAGATGCGTACCGTGACGGCTTCCGCTTCGGCGGGCAAAGTCCACGTGAAGGTCGGCCTGGTCCCGCTTCCCGAGATGGTGAGGTTCTTGACAAAATCTACCGACGGCGCTGTCGTCCCCACCGACGGGGTCCACTTGATCGTGGTGTCCGACTCGTTGGTGAAGGTAAGTTTCCATTGGCCCGTGCGCTGGGGGATGTAGGGCACGCTTGTCTCGAAGACGTGAGGGGCGACGGTGTAAGGATGGAACAGCAGAGGCAGGGTGGCGGCCCCCATGGTGGCGGTACCGACGGTCCCCTCGTAGCCGTCAGGCACCACCTTTGCCGCACCGAACTGAAGCCGGTCACCCGGGAAGATATTGATGGAGTTGGCGCTCCTGTTGTCCCGGAAGTGATAGAGACCTGTGACCTCGATCGGTTCAGCTCTGACGGGTAGCACCAGGAGGAGGACGAACAGTGAGGAAATGACGGCAGCCGTTAATCCGATGACAGGTTTTCTTTTCACGACGCACCTCCTCGTGTGTCGGAAGTACCCCGTCGCACCAGCCACGGCGGTGAGGATTGCGACAGACGTAAAAGGGGTTCATGCCTTCATCCGGGCGGTACTCATGGGAGGGATATCCCCTGTAAGACGGACGGCAAAGGGCCGGGAATCCTGGGTGTCTGTAAAGCGCCGATGGGATCATGATGTATGAGAAAATGTGCAGCATAATCGGTGCCGTTTATGGAGGTATCGGAGATTACAAGGATTGCCAAAGGATGAAGACAGGCGGTGTGGGTAATAATGCAAGTTTGTCCGACATCAGACGCAAACCATTGAGGGAAGGCAACTTGTGAGGTGGATGAAAGGGCCGGCAGGGGCGGGAGTGTAAAATGATTCGACATATGGGGTGCGGCCCGTCACCGGCACACGGAAGGGGTGACCTGCGCCCCCGTTTTATGGTAGGTTGTCTGGTCCGGTGATTCCGGAGGAGACCCATGGAGATCAGAATCAGGCTGGTAGGGGTGAAAGAGACGGGCGGCCATGTCCCCGAGAAGGTGACTACCTACACGGTAGAGGAGGGTGGGAGGGAATTTGCAATCACGTGCCGGACGCACGCCCATGCCCTGAGGCTCGGGTTGGCGGGGAGGGAAGGTTTCCTCTGTGTCGATGAAGACGACGGTACGGTACGCCTCCATACGGTAGCCCTCGGTGGCGGGTGCGGACTCATCTTGAACGAAGAGAGGGTGGAGGGGCTGTCGGCCCGGGCGCTGCGGTGCGTGGTCGAGGCATACCTGGGACAAGGGACGGGGCCGGTTTCGCCAGGCACCGGGGCGCGGGAAAAGGATGGGGAGGATGCGGTACCCGGGGGGCGGGAATAGGGGGAAAGAAAGACGAATGAGAAACGGTTACGCCTTTATAGGATACATTGCGGCTATGCTGACCACCTTTTCGGGGGTACCGCAGATGCTGCGGATTCTCAGGCTCAGGGAATCGCGGGACGTCTCCCTGTGGACGTCAACCATGCTGGCCACAGGGACACTCTTCTGGCTCATTCACGGTCTCATCATCGACGACCTGCCGGTCATCCTCGCAAACGCGGTGGCCCTGGTGCTCACCGTAACCCTTGTGTGCCTCATCTTGCGGTACCGCTGAGGGGATATTCTTCTCCATATCACCTGATAGAGGCTCAAGGCCCTCATGTGCCGGGGGGCCTTTGAAAACCCCGGACCGCTAAGGCGCGTCTCTCTCGTCCGAGGGACGGAAGGCTTTCATGGCCGCCATTTCCCGGCGGCTGCTATAATTGTGGCAGGAGGAGGATTTACAGACAGCGGGCTGCGTGGTGGGTTCCGGCATCTTCAGCGAATTGGAGGGGGGTGCACCGATGTATACACGTTTGATTTTACTCAGTTTCGGACCGGGGATGCGTACGGCGGTGGAGAGCACGGCCGATGCGTACGCAGCCATGTACAAGACCATGAAAGGGTTCAGGGGGGCTACATTCTTTGCTGACTATGAAACCGGGGAATGCGGCGCCCTGACCATGTGGGAGTCAAAGGAGGACGCCAGGGTTGCCACGGCGAGCCTGTGGCCGCAACTGCAGAAACTGGCCGGAGGGATGCTGAAAGGGCCGCCCACCGTTCGAACCTTCGAGGTCTACGAACCCAAGTTCTACAACTACGAAGAGATGGCTCGGGAAGGTTGAGGCGGGACGGACCTGGTTCACCGTAAAGGCTTGAACCGGGGAGGCCCGTGGAGGGCAGGGGCTCAGCCTGTCGGTGGAGCGGTCACAGCGGGAAAAGCCAAGCGCGCCCAGAGGGAATCGAACCCCCAACCTTTGGATTCGTAGTCCGAAAATAGCTACAAAAAAGCTAATTCAGTGTTCGTCACTTGACTTCACAGCTAATCAGTATTATTATATATTCATGCTTATACCTTTGGATTATTTTTCACTGAAAATCACTCAATTTCACCCTAAATGTTAACTATATGTTAACTGTCAGAATGGGTTAACCTTTGGATTTTATCCAAAATCGCTTAGGGGGGGGCCATGAAGAAGACCACGGAAGAGAAAAAGAAGAGGGTGAGACAACCGGACGTTTTCCCGGGTGTCTACGAGCGACCTTCACCAACAAAGATATGGGAGGGCAAGCCCGACGTGGCCTTTTACATCTATTACCGGGACGGGGACGGCAAATTAAAGGGTGAGAAAGTGGGCTGGCTCAGTGAGGGTTATTCCCTGAAGCTCGCAGCACAAGTGAGGGGTGATCGTATCAGGGCTGTGCGACATTCTGAAGAACTACCGCATGAAAAGCCGAAGGCTCCATACTTCAAAGATGTGGTTAAGCAATACTTGAAGTGGAAGCAGGCAAACAAGACCCGGGGGACGGCTTCAGACCTAAGCAGGATCAGGCTTCACCTGTTACCGCGTTTCGGAGAGAAGAGGTTATCTGCTATCAGCACGTTTGACCTGGAAAAAATGAAGATCGAACTTTCCCGGGAAGGATATGCTCCGGCGACGATCCGCCATGCGGTGATTCTTTTCAGGGCGATATGGAACAAGGCCATTCAATGGGACCTTCATAGTGGGGTGAATCCGGTCAAGGGCGTTGACCTGCCAGAACTGAATAACGCAAGAGAGCGGTTCCTATCAGTGAGTGAAGCAGAAGACCTATTGAAAGGACTTATAGCACGGTCCGAAAAGCTTCACGATATGGCTGTTATTTCCCTGCATTGTGGCCTACGGGCCGGGGAAATCTTTGCTTTGAGGGGTTATGACCTCGATATGGTGAACGGTCTTATAAACGTGGCAAACCCGAAGAACAGGACACCCCGAAAGGTGCCGATGACGGCACGGGTAAAGGCCATTCTCGAAACGCGGGTCCCGAAAGATCGTGGGGGTTTTGTCTTCCCGGAAAAGCGGCACCAGGGGCAAGCCGTTTGGGTCTCCAAGGTGTTCGCGGATGTGGCGGACCCCCTCTTCAATGAGGGGATCACCGACAGACGGCAGCGGGTGACGTTTCACAGTTTGAGGCACACCTTTGCAAGCCATCTTGCCATACAGGGGGAAAGCTTGCTCGTGATAAAGGAGCTATTGGGCCACAAAGACCTTTCCATGGTCCAGCGGTACGCCCACTTGTCACCGGATACGAGACGGTCAGCGGTTGAACGGCTGGCCGCGAATTACCAGCAAGAGACACAAAGGCCGAAAAAGGGGGCGCACAATGTCACGAAAGCATAGTGCTACTGAAACAGTAGAGGCATTTCTCGGGGCCGATGCACTCAGGGTCTACCGTGAGACCTATCGTCTTCTCCAGGGTGTGGCCTTGAAAGATGATGGATCGTTAGACACCTTGGCCGATGTGGTGACCGGAATTCGAGGCAAGACCAGCGAGGGGATAAAGAAGCTCGTGAAGACCGGCTATCTTTCACAAGAAGGGGCCTACCGCGTGGCGAGGGCCTATGATGAAGCTCAAAGGGTCCTGCGGGCTGAAGTGGAACACCACCACACCTTTTCTGGGAAGGCGGCGGGTCACTTACTCCATAAACGGCAAGGCAAGAGAAGACCTGTTGTGGACCCCCTCTTCAGTTTTCTTGCCTATGCACTTTACATCGACCTCAAGCAGCACGGGGCGGGAAGCTCAAACCTGATAGCGGACTTTTTCGAGGAAAATGGCTTTTTTCCTCAGAGCGAAAATGAAGAGATAGGGGATAACAAGACAGGCAAAAAGGAAAAATCCTCATGGACTTTTAACACCGTGACTGACCGGATCAACGCGGTGAGCAAGAACCCGAAGCTTTTCCATATCCTGGCATATTCGTTTTATACGGCAGTAAACGTAAATGGTAGCAATTTTGCCGGGAACTATCAAGGCGCGCTCTCCACGTTTCTTAATTTGGTGAACGAATAGAGCAATACCTCTGTCATTTCAAATACTTCTCTAAAGTTTTAATCGCTCGCACAATCGTTAATTGACCTTTTATTTACCCCCGGTAGCCGTGGTTTAATCGCAACATGCACAAATCACACAAGGGGGAACCCATGAACAAGAAGTTATTTGTGGACGGACAGCAGGCGGGTGAGATGTTTGGAATATCGCCGGGAACCTTGGCAAACCTGCGAAGTCGGCGGGAAGGTCCGAAATTTTACAAAGTCGGAAGGAGGGCCTTGTACAACGTGGCGGAACTGGAAGAATGGGTTACCAGAAAACCTATGCTCACGCGCGATAGCTTGCCAGAATAGGGGGGAAGATGACGGAACGGACCATATTATTGAACGACATCAACCTGGGCGCTTTCCTCGAACTCCAGGGGATCAGGCTTAGCCTGGAACTCCAGGGGGAAAGGGTCGTATTCGAGGCGCCCGACACATTGGAAACACGCGATGCCATTCGGGCCTTCAACAGCGATACGCCCATAGGGGCGAACACATTTGCCCGGGCCTTAAGAAACCTCAGGGGCCGGATGCTCTCACGACGGGACGGTGACAACAATGGATACCAAAAAAGAAAATAACTCAACTTCCATATTGTTTGATCAGGGCGGCTTTGGTGCGCAGGCGAAGCA
>CAYOQF010000037.1:0-19496 GCA_964406055.1 uncultured Syntrophorhabdaceae bacterium | reverse complement strand
CCCTGCAAGTTCTGCGGCGCCCCCATACCGGAGCCGGGTAAAAAGAGATAAGGCGCAGGTCTTGACACCCCGTCTGTTGGGGTTTACAATTGTTGTACAATGCAACTATTTGGCGTGACCACAGACAGGACGACCGTTCAAGAATTCAGAAGAAACCTGAGGAAGCTCGAAAGAAGACTTTTCGGTCAGCTCGACGGGGAGGCGGTTTGCTGCGGTGTGACGAGGGCCCAGTGCCACGTCCTCCTCGCCATCGACGAGAAGGGGATGACTACCGCCACCGATCTGGCGGCGGACCTGGAGCTGGACAAGAGCACCTTAAGCAGGACCATCGACGGTCTCGTTGCCGCCGGACTCGTGAGGAGGGAGACGAACGAGGACAACCGCCGCAGCCGCCATATCTCCCTCACCGGGAAAGGGCAAGAGGTGGCATCAGGGATAGACGGAGAGTGGAACCGGTACTTCGAGTCCCTTTTTGCCGGTCTCTCACAGGATGCCCGCCGCAAAGTCGTGGAGGGTATATCCATCCTCTCGGACCTCGTTTCTTCGGGAGCGTGCTGCGAGGGCCTTGTGCAGCCGGCCGAGGCAATGGTGAAGAAGGGCGAAACGAAAGGGTCGGGAGACAGATGATGGTGACCGCAGCGACCGTTGACCCTCTGTGGGTAACCGGACGGATCCCCGCGGGTCTGGGGTCGGTCCCCCGGGTAGAATCCCGCCTTTCCACCGCCGACAGGCTCGGCGGCATCAAGGTCCGGTGGGGGATCAACAGGATGAACTACAGGGTCCCGCCGGGACTCTACGGCCTGGGAAACCCGAACCCCTCCTCGCCGGTCCTGGTGACGGCCAACTACAAGCTCACCTTCGACACACTGCGAAGCAGCCTTGAGGGAATGGACGCCTGGATCCTGGTGCTGGACACCAAAGGGGTGAATGTGTGGTGTGCCGCAGGGAAAGGCACCTTCGGCACCGATGAGCTGATACACAGGATCATTGCGGCGGGCCTCTCCTTCGTGGTGAATCACCGGACCGTGATCCTGCCCCAGCTTGGCGCGCCGGGTGTAGCCGCCCACGTGGTGACGGCGAAGACGAGGTTCAAGGTGGTCTATGGTCCCGTGCGGGCCGGGGACATTCCCCGGTTTCTGGCGGCGGGCATGAAGGCCGACAGCGCCATGCGGACCGTCACCTTCACCCTGAAGGAACGTCTTGCCGTGGTTCCCGTCGAGCTCGCCCAGTCCTGGAAGGTGGCCCTCGGTCTCCTCTTTTTCTGGCTTCTTTCCTGGTATGCCGGATGGGACCGTCTGTCCCCGTCCTTTGCCTCAGGATTCTTGCCCTGTGTCGCCGCCATTCCGGCCGGCGCGGTGCTGGTGCCGGTGCTCCTTCCCTATATCCCGGGCCGTCCCCTCGCCCTCAAGGGCTGGTTCGCCGGTGTCGTCGTCACCTTCCTCCTCTTCCTGCCGTACCGGCACCAGGCGGTGGAGTTTATGGCCCTTCTGCTCATGCTGCCCGCTGTTTCGTCCTACCTTGCCCTCAATTTCACGGGTGCCACCCCGTACACCTCCCTGTCAGGGGTAAAGAAGGAGATGAAGGTGGCCGTCCCCCTTCTCGGGGCGTCGGTACTGTGCGGTCTTATCGCCCATGTGTGCGCCCTCTGGAGGATACAATGGCCCATCCTATGAGATACCTGGAAAACGTGGTGACCCTTCAACTCGACACGACGCGATGCACGGGGTGCGGCAGGTGCGAAGAGGTGTGCCCCCGGGGGGTCGTGAAGATGAATGGCGGTAAGGCCTTCCTGGCGGACCGGGATGCCTGCATCGAGTGCGGCGCCTGCGCCCGGAACTGCGCCTTCGGGGCCATTGCCGTCGCCGCAGGGGTGGGTTGTGCCTACGCCGTGATCCGCGGCACCTTGAAAGGGACCGCCCCGGACTGCTCCTGCTCCGGCGATTCCACCTGCTGCTGAGCCCGGGCGGCGTCCCTACACCATGAGGTACTTTTTCTTCACTTCCTCGTTCGCCTCGAGTTCCGCCTTTGTCCCCTCGAAGCGGATCCTCCCGTTGTCGATCACGTAGGCCCGGGTGATCATCTTGAGGGCCGAGCGCACGTTCTGCTCAGAAAGGAGGATGCTGATGCCCGCATCCTTCAGTTTGACGATCTGCTCCTCCAGGTTGCGGACAATGATGGGCGCGAGCCCCTCCGTGGGCTCGTCGAGGAGCAGGAGTTCGGGGCTCCCCATGAGGGCCCGCCCGATGGTGAGCATTTGCTGCTCCCCGCCGCTCAAGTTCCCGGCTCTCCTGCCTTTGATCTCCCCCAGGGCGGGGAAGACGGCGTAGACCCGCTCCTTGGTCCATTCACCACCCTTGGGTTGATGGGCGATCTCCAGATTATCGTCCACGCTCAGGTCCGCGAAAACCCGCCGGTCGTCGGGGACATAGCCGATCCCTTCGCGAAAGAGGAGATAGGGCTTGCGGCCCTTGATATCACGGTTTTTGAAAACGATCGCCCCTTCTTTCGGGGGGGTGAGGCCCATAATGGACCGCATGGTGGTGCTTTTCCCGGCCCCGTTCCGGCCCAGAAGACCGACCACCTCTCCCCGGCCCACGGTGAGGGATACATCGAAAAGGATATGGCTTAACCCATAGTACGTGTGGATGGATGTCACGTTAAGCATGCGTCGCTCCCGCCCAGATAGGCTTCCTGAACCGCCTCGTTGCACCGCACCAGCTCACAGGTGTCCTGGATGACGGTACTGCCCCGTACCATCACCATGATCCTGTTGGCGATGCCGAAGACGATCTCCATGTCGTGTTCGCAGAAGAGGATGGTGAGCCCCAGTTTTTCCCTGAGGCGCTGGATGAGGTCGATGCACCGGGTCGTCTCCTCGGGCGACATGCCGGCGGTAGGTTCGTCGAGGATGAGAAACTCCGGGTCGCCCCCCAAGGCCATGGCGATCTCCAGGACCTTCCGGTCTCCGTGGGAGAGGGCGCCGCTCACCCGGTCCTTCTTGTCGTAGAGGCCCACATTGCGCAGCAGCTCTCCGGTCTCTTCGACGGCGAGACTGGACGAAGGGGTGAAGAGGTTCCATGTTCTTCCTTTCCTCGAGAGGATGGAAATCTGGACGTTCTCGAAGATGGTGAGCCTGTTGAAGACGTTTACCACCTGAAAGGACCGGGACATGCGCCTGCGGCACACCCCGTGGGGCGAAAGGCCGGTGATGTCTTCCCCCTTGAAGAGGACGTGCCCCGAATCGGGCTTGAGGACCCCGGTGATGAGGTTGAAGAGGGTGGTCTTGCCGGCCCCGTTGGGACCGATGACCGCCACGATCTCCCCCTTTTCCACCTCGAGATGGGCGCCGTTGACCGCCTTGAAGCCGGCAAACGATTTTGTGAGCGATTGTACCTGTAACACCTGTCACTCCTTTGCGTTGGCGGTTGCCCTGCCCTTGAACAGCCCTTCGAGCCACCCGAAGACACCGTTCGGCAGGAAGAAGATGACGAAGACGAAGATGATGCCGAGGACGAGGGCCCAGTAGACCGTGAAGGTACTCACGAAGGTCCGTATGGCCACGATGATGGCGGCCCCCAGCATGGGGCCCAGGAAGCTGAACCATCCGCCGAGAAGGCACATGATGACGATCTCCATGGAGAGGGTCCAGAAGATCATGTCCGGGAAGACCGTGTTGTCCACCACCACGAAGAGGGTCCCCGCCACCCCGGCGAAGAATCCCGCGATCACGAGGGCGAGAAGCTGGTGGGCCATGACGTTGACCCCGATCATCTCGCTCCTGACCGGGTTATCCCTGATACCCTGGAGGACGCTCCCGAAGGGCGAGCGCAGGACCCGGTACATGACATAGAGGGAAAGGGCGGTGACGATGAGGGTGAAGAAGTAGGAGCCCATGCCCGAGGAGAGGATGTCGGGGACCGAGATGCCGTGGATGCCGTCGTCTCCCCCCGTGAAGGAGTACCAGCGGTAGACCACGGCCCATACGAGAGACCCGAGGGAGATCTGGAGCATGCCGAAGTAGAGCTTGGAGAGGCGGATGCAGATGATGCCCATCACCAGGCTCAAAAGCGCCGCCGCAACGGGCCCCGCGATAAAGGCAAGCCAGGGTGAGAGACCCGATTTCGTGATCACCAGTGCCGTGGCGTAGGCGCCGGTGCCGTAGAAGACCGCATGGTGGAGCTGGAAGATGCCGCCGAAGCCCAGGACGAGGTTATTGCTCACGGCGAGAAGACCGTAGAGCATGATGATGGAGATAATGTACACGTAGAACCTGGGGAGGGCCAGGGGCACGACACAGAGGAGTACGAGGGCCCCGATCAGCCAGATCTTGTTTTTTCCGCTTAGAACACCTGTTCCCATACTATGCTCCTCCCTACCAGGTAGATTTCAAAAGCCCCGTGGGCCTGAAGATGAGTACCGCCACCACGGCGAGATAGGGAAAGACGATACCGAACTGGGGCCACACGAGGATGCCCAGGGACTGGGTGAGGCCGAAGATGAGGGCGCCCAGGAGCGCCCCCCAGATGTTGCCGAGTCCGCCCATGATGACGATGAGGAAGGCCTCCATGATGAGGGTGTGGTCCATGCCCAGGGTGACGCTCACGGTGGGGGCCACGAGCACCCCTCCCAGACCCGCGAGGAAGCAGCCGATGAGGAAGACGCCGGCGAAGACCCAGCTCACGTTGATGCCCACCGCGCCCACCATCTCCCGGTCCACCGCCGCGGCCCGGGCGATCTTGCCGATCTTGGTGCCGTTGACGATGAGCCAGAGGACTAATGCCACCAAGGGTCCGGCCACGAGAAGGAAGACACTGTAAAGGGGGAAGGGCAGCCCCCCGAAGAGGGGCACGAAGCCCTGGAATACCCGGGGTACGGGCACGGACTTGTACTCGGCGCCCCAGGTCATCTTCACGAGATCACCGAAGACCAGGGAAAAGGCGAAGGTGAGCAGGAGCAGCATGAGGTGCTCCCGCTCGTAGAGGTACTGAAAGACGCCCCGCTCGGTGACGAGGCTAATGAGGGCCACAAAGAAAGGGGCCCCTATGAGGGCCATCCAGAATCCCATATCACCCCCTCCGAAGAACTTCGATATGGAGAAGGCGCTGAAGGCCCCGATCATGTAGAGGGAGCCGTGGGCCACGTTGGGGATCCGCAGAACTCCGAGAATGAGACTCAAGCCGGAGGAGACGATGAAGAGAATGGTGGTGCGGCTCAGGCCCACAAGGACCTGGCTCAGGATTGCCGGGGGGATAATGGAATAGACGAGATCCACGGCTGGCCCTCCTTACAGAATGGGGTTATTTCTTGCGCGTCTTTGCCACGTCCTCGCAGGAGGGCATGTAGTCCTTGCCCGCGATGGTTTCGATGTCGCCCGAGATCATGAAGGGGTACTTGGGGTCCTTCTTGGTCTTGCCGAAGTACATGGGCAGGACGAGCTGGTGGTCGCACTTCCTGACCTCCAGCTTGCCCAGGGGGCTGTCGAGGGCCATGCCTTCCACGGCATTGATGAACTTCTCTCTGTCTGTGGAGCCCGCCTTCCTGAACCCCTCGGCGATGAACTGGGCGGTCATGTAACCATAGAGGGCGCCGATCTTGGGATACTTGTTGTAGGCCTTCCGGTACTGCTCCACAAAGGCCTTGTTGGCCGGCGTATCAGGATAGTAGAAGTGATAGTTGCAGGTGCCCCAGACGCCGGTCGGCGCGCTGTCTCCGAGGGGCTCCACGACTGAAAGCTCGGTGGCGGTGTGCTGATAGAAGGGGATCTTCTCGGCGAGCCCCGTTGCCTTGGCCGCCTTCTGGAAGTTGACCATGGCGGAACCGCCCGTGGCTGCGATAATGAAGTCAGGTTTCGCCGCCAGGATCTGGGTGATATAAGGGGTGTAATCCGGCTCGCCCACCTTCCACCACGATTCGCCCACCTTCTGTACTTTGGGGTTCAGTTTTTTCAGGTTGTTCCATACGGCGTCGGCGATGGCGTGGCCGTACTCGTAGTCGTCCCCGCAGATCCAGTACTTCACGTAGGGCTTCTTCGAGAGGGCCAGGGCTGCGGCCCGTCCCGCCATCTCCGTGTTCTCGTTCATGTTGAAGACGTAACGGTGACCGTGGGCGCCGATGATCTTGTCGCTCTTGGAGAAGGTGACGAAGAAGGGCACCTTTTCCTTTCGCGCGAAGTCGGAGACGGCGAGGGCGGTGGAACTGTTGATGGTGCCCATAAGAAGGTCCACCTTTTCCTTCATGACCAGTTCCTTGGCCATGGCGAGACCGATGTCGGGTTTGAACTTCTCGTCCCTGGTGGTGTACTCGATCTTTTTGCCGAGCACGCCACCCTGGGCATTGATCTTCTCGACCGCCATCTTGAAGCCGTTCAGGACGTCAATGGTCAAGGCACTGGCCGGGCCTGTATAGGTGTCCACGATACCCACCTTGATCGTGTTGGCGCCGAATGCCGGGACAGAGAGAAAGAGGATTCCGGCGAGACAGAGGATCAGGGCCGGAACACGCAACGATTGTTTCATGATGCTCCTCCTGGTGTTGGAATGGGCCGTTCTTCCGTCGGCCTCTTGCATCAACCTACCGCAGGCGGAAAAGGGAGGCTATCGGGGAAGTTTGATTTTTTGAAGGGGGAAGTTTGAAAAGAAGAGGTACCCTATTCGGGGGAGGTGAGGCCGTGCTGGATGGCGAACTTCACCAGGCTGGGCAGGTCGCTGATCCCCAGTTTCTGCATGAGGTGGCTCCGGTACGTCTCCACCGTCTTGACGGACAGAAAAAGGATCTCGGCGATCTTCGCGCTCGATTTTCCCTCTACCACGAGCTGGAGGATCTCCCGCTCCCGCTCGCTCAGGCTGGCGAGGGGGCCGTCGGCCTCGGCGATTTCCCGGTTCCGGATGTAGTCGCTCACCACAGCCTCCGATATCTCGCTGCACAGGAAGACCTGGCCGGCACGCACCGCCCGGACCGCCTTGATCACGTCATCCCCTGCCGACTCCTTGAGGATGTAGCCCCTGGCGCCCGCCTTGAGGGCCCTGAAGATATGCTGGGTGGTGGAGTACATGGAGAGGATGATCACCCTGGTGGAAGGGTGGTTTTCGCAGATCTGGCGGGTTGCATCGATGCCGTTCAGTTCGGGCATGGCGATGTCCATGAGGACGATGTCGGGCTTGAGGCTCGCCACCTGGCGCACCGCGTCCCTTCCATTCCCTGCCTCACCGACGACCTTGATGTCCGGTTGCGTCTCCAGGAGGAGACGGAAGCCCTCCCGCACCGCCCTGTGGTCGTCGGCCAGAAAGACCGTCGTATTCATAGAGGCACCTCCACAATGACATGGGTTCCGAAGCCGGGGCCCGATTGGACGCGGCACGTGCCGGCCACGGCGAGGGCCCGCTCGGACATGGTAATGAGGCCCCACCCCTTCGGAGCGGCCCCTCTTCCGATGTGGTCCGGGTCGTATCCGATCCCGTTATCCTCCACCGAGAGGGTCATCTTCCCGTCGGTGGTCACAATGGCCACGACCACCTCGGTGGCCTGGGCATGCTTGACCACGTTGGTGAGGGCCTCCTGCACGATACGGAACATGGCGTTCTCCACGTGGGAAGGCAGGCGGGGATCGGGCTCGGTACCCCGGACCGTGACGGTGATGCCGGTTCGGGCCGTAAACTGGTTTCCGTATTGCTCGATGGCGGCAACGAGGCCGTAGTCATCGAGTACCGGAGAGCGCAATTCGTTCATGAGGTCCCTGACCTTCTCGGTGGTCTGCTTCACGATGCTCAGGGAGTCGGTGATGCGGGAACGGGTGAGCTCGATCGCATCCTTCGGCGCCAGGGACCGGAGCAGGTTGAGGTTCACGCCCAGAAGGGTAAGATTCTGCCCGATCTGGTCGTGCAACTCCCGGGCGAAGGACTTTCTCTCCGTCTCCTCTGTCTCGGAAAGCCTCCAGGCAAGGGTTCTCAACTGCGCCTGTGATGCCTTCAGCTCCTTTTCCGTCCGCCTTCTTTTCGAAATGTTGAGGAGGAGCACGGAGATGACGGCAAGAAGAAGGAGGAAGACGAGGGCCGTGACGGCGATCCAGTCCCTGTACCGGTAGTACAGGGACTGGGGTGTATTGATGACCATGCTGCCCGCGGGGAGGTCGGTGGAGGGGATTTTGAACTCCCTGAGCTTGCGGTAATCGAACATGTAATGCTTGGGGCTCGTCATCATGACCGGGATGTCCTCGGCCCTCTCGCCCTGGAGGATCCTCAGCGCCATCCTGCCCGCCGCCTCTCCCTGGTCGTGGGCCCGCGTCATGAGGCCGCCTACGATGCCGTAGCCAAGGTTGAAATCCCAGCAACTGTAGATGGGCACCCTGGAGGCCCTGGCCACGAGTGAGATGCTCTCGTCGTATTCGAAGATCCGCCCCGTGTTGTCGCGGCTGAAGGCGGCGTAGAGCACCACGCTCCCCGTCGACAGGCTCCCGACTTTGTCGAGGATCGCCTCCATGGCCACGTCTTCAAGGAGGACGAACCTGACCCCGGATAGGGTGTCCGCCACCCGGAGGAACTCATCGTGGACCCTTCGGCCCGTGGTGGTCCACTCGTTGATGAACACGATCTCCTTCGTGTCCCTGTGAAGGCGCAGAATGAGATCCACGCAACCCCGTAAGTCCGCCTCTTCGTTGACCCCCGTGAACATGGGGTGTCCGTGCAGGTCCTCGGTCCTGAGGTAATTGACGCCGCAGAAGACCACGGGGACACCGGGGAAGAGCCTGTCCCGGTATTGGCGCAGGAAGTCGAAGGCGTTGTTGTCCGTGGCGATGATCACGTCGAACCTGAAGTTGGCGTACTTGATCTTGTAGACCTCGTAAAGGCGCTGGGAGTAAAGATCGCCATAGGCCTTCTTCGTGTCCATGTACTCGGTGTAGATGTTGGTGCTGCTGATGACCGGTTTGAGGGCTGCCTCGATGCCCCCGTGCTCCTCGTCGGTCCACTTGTATCCCCGGTAGTAGGAATGGAGGATGAGGACCCGCTTCTGACGGGTGTCCGCAAAGTAGGACCAGGCATTCCCGGCGGAGAGAAAGAGAAGGGCGGACAGGACGAGAAGGCACACCCGTTTTCCCGGACCCGCAACCATGCCCTTATCTTACCATGTCTCACGGCCGGTTGCGCGGATCGAGGGTGACGGGGTCCGGTTCAGCTTATCCGCTTGACGAGGATCTCTCGGAGGACCTTGGGGTTTCCCTTCCCCCCCGAGGCCTTCACGGCGATGCCCATGAGGAAGCCCAGGACCTTGGGATTGCCCTTGCGGTAGTCTTCCACGTCGGACGGGTGGTCGGCGAGGATCCGGTCGATCAGCCCTTCCAGTTCGGCCGTATCGGAGACCTGGCGGTAGCCGCCCTTTTCCACGATCTCCTCGGGTGACCGATCCGTTTCGAGGAGCTGGAGGAGGACCTCTTTCGCACCTCGGGCGTTCACCACCTCCTGCTCCACCATGGCGAGGAGGGCGGCGAACCGCTCTGCCGTGAGGGTAGTCTCATTGACGGCCTTGTTTTTGTCCCTGAGGGCCGGGAGGAGGTGGGCGGTGATCCAGTTCGCCGCCTTCCGGGGCGGGGCACCGCGACGCACCACGGCCTCGAAGAACTCGGAGAGGTCACGCTCCTGGCTCATGGCCCATGCCTCGTCGGGGGTGAGGCCGTACTGGCCGGCGAAGCGCTCCGCCTTCCGGGTGGGCATTTCGGGAAGCCTTCCCTTCATCTCACCGAGCCACTCCCCGGTGACCACGATCCTGGGCACGGTCGGGTCCGGGACGCAGGGACCGGAGAACTTGCCCCGCATTGCCGTGGTCACCCCTTTTTCCGGGTCCCAGAGACGGGTGTGGAGGACGATGGGCTCACCCTTTTCGAGGAGCTCCGTCTGCCTGACGATCTCGTAGGCGATGGCGTCGCCCACATTGCGGATGGAGTTCATGTTCTTCACTTCCACCTTGGTATTGAACTCGTCGGTACCGAGGGGCCTCAAGGATATGTTGGCATCCACCCTGAGGGTCCCCTGCTCCATGCTGCACTCGGCGCAGCCGGTGTAGCGGAGCCGGGTCCTGAGGGCCTTCACATACTCCATGGCCTCGTGGGGGCTCCGCATGTCCGGTTCGCTCACGATCTCGATAAGGGGGGTGCCCGCACGATTGAAATCGACGAGACTGATGGGCGTCTTGCCCTCCATCTCGTGAACGAGCTTGGCCACGTCCTCCTCCATGTGGATGTGGTGAATCCTGAGCCTTTTGGCCTGTCCGTCTTCGCCGGTGATATCCACCCATCCGTTTCGCGCCAGCGGTTTGTGGTGCTGGGACAACTGGAAGCCCTTCGGCAGGTCGGGATAGTAGTAGACCTTCTGGTCAAAGGCGCTCTCGGGCTGGATGGTGCAGTTCAGGGCCAGGCACGCGAGGGTGGCCTTTTCGAGGACCTCGTTGCTGAACCGGGGTACGGCCCCGGGCAGCCACAGGCAGGTTGGGCAGGTATTCCTGTTCGGCTCGTCGCCCGGCCGGTTGGGGCAGTCGCAGAACATCTTGGTGGCGGCGTTGAGCTGCACGTGGATTTCCAGGCCGATAACCGCTTCGTACTTCATGGGTGGTTCACCCCCCGGGCAACGGAAGAGATGTGCCTGGCTGCGGCCAGCAACCGGGCGTCGCTCAACCGGGGCCCCATGAGCTGAAGGCCCGTGTCCTTTCCCGAATCTACTGCCAGGCCGGGGATCTGGATGACCGGGTGACCGGTCACGTTGGCGGGGAGGGTCAGGGAAAAGACGTCGTAGGTTGCCTCAACGCTCGACGGGACGGATGTATCGTATCCCTCTCTCCTGGTGGGAAGGGCAAGAAAATCGACCCCTTCGAAGAGCTGCGCCGCGGCCCGCACCAGACGGCCCCTGAGGCGACAGGCGTTCTCGAAGGAAGGATAGTTCTCGAACTGGAAGTAGGCACCCTGAAAGAGGTAGGACTTCACGAGGGTGCCGAAGGATTCTCCCCGGGACCTGAGATACATGTCGTTCCAGTTCTTTCCGCCCGGGGCGCGGTGACCGTAGCGGACGCCGTCATATTTGCCGCCGCTGGAGGAGGCCTCCACGGATCCCACGACCTGGTGGACCGCCCGAAAAAGCGTGTACTCCGGGAGCCCCACCTCCCGGACGGCGAAGCCTGCCTCCCGGAGGGCCCTGAGGCCCGCCTCAAAGGCCTTTCTTTCACCGGCCGTCAGCGTGGCCACACATTCGGTGACCACGCCGACCGTACACGCTTTCCCCTCTTCCCCCCATGTTCCATGGAATTCGGGCGGTTCGTCGTCAGGCATGGAAAAGTCTCGTTCGTCCTTCCCGGAGATGACGGCCATGACGGATTGGACGTCCCCGACCGTTGCGGCGATGACCCCGCAACCCTCCAGGGACGGAATGAGACAGATGGTGCCGAAACGGGAGACAACCCCGTAAGTCGCCTTGAATCCGAACCATCCTTCGCAGGCGGCGGCGATCCTGGCCTCACCCATGGTGTCGGTCATCAGGGCGACGGCGCCTTCGCCGAGGTGCCCCGATCGTCCGTCTCCGGAGAGGCCGAAGCCCAGCTCGCTCATGGTGGTGCCCGGCTCGAGGCGGGCCCCCGCCTGCTTCAGGCGGGCGATGACGGTTGCATCCTCCAGGGCGGTGAAGCCCTCGAGGGCCCGGGAACCTGCATCGGTCAACCAGCCGCGGACCGATATGTTCCGGGGGATGACGACCGTTTTTCCCTCAAGACGTATGCTCGTCCCCGGGGATGATGATCCGTGTTCCGGCATGGGTGCGTGGTCGGTCATATTCCTTCCCTATTCCAGGATGCCGGCGACCTTGAAGTAGCCGCCTTTTTCCGCAGGTGCGTTCTTGAAGATCTCCCTTCCTTGCGCCAGGGGGCTGACCCGGGGTGTCGTGCCCGTCCGTGCATGATTGGCCACGGCGACGACGGAAAAGAGGGGCTCCTCGTGGCCCCGTGCCTCGCCGTCGACCAAAGCGGCCAGGTTTGCCGCCGCCCTCACGGCCTCGCCGATCCTGTCCCGCTCCTCGGGATTGATCATGATCCGGGAGACCCAGGAGAGGGAACCGAGCAGGTCCTGCCGTTCCGTGGAGCCTGGCAGCCCTTTCGCCCCTCCTAGATCCAAAAGACCCAGCTCTTCCAGTTGTTCCCGGGCCACGGCAGAGGGCGCCTGGGTCAGGGGGCAGACGGCGCTGCGATTCTTGGGGAAGGCGATCACTTCCCGTATTGACGGGGTGTTGAGGATCATGGCCACCACGCGGTCGATCCCGAGGGCGATCCCGCCATGGGGTGGAGCGCCGTACTGGAGGGCGCGGAGGAAGAAACCGAATTTTTCCTGTACCTCCGCCTCTGAAAGGCCCAGGGCCCGGAAGATCTTGTCCTGCAAACCCCTCTCGTTGATCCTGATGCTGCCGCCTCCCAGCTCTTCTCCGTTCATGACCAGGTCGTAGGCCCGGGACCGGAGCGTCAGGAGTTCATCCCGGTTCGAGGGGTCGAAGTCGGTCCGGTCCGGCATGGTGAAGGGGTGGTGGCTCGAGGTGACCCCGTTTTCCGTGGCCTCGAAGAGGGGGAAATCGGTGACCCAGAGGGGACGGTAAAGGTCCCGGGGGATGAGGTCGAGGCGGTCCGCGATGTGGAGCCGCAACTGGCCGAGGGCGGAACAGACGAGATGCCACGAGGGATCGGCGATCATGAGGATCACGTCGCCTTCCTGGGCCTCGAAGCATTGCAGGATACCCTTCCGCTCCTCTTCACTGAAGAACTGGACGATGTTCGACTCCAGTCCGCCGTCCAGAACCCTCATCCAGGTCATGCCCTTGGCCCCGAAGGAGGGCACGATCTCCCTGGCGTACTCGTTCTGGAGGATGTTTTTGCTCAGCCTCGCCGACTGACCCTTCACGTTGATGCCCTTGATGCACCCCCCTCTTTCGAGGATCTGTCTGAAGATGCCGTAATTGGTGTTGGAAAAGATGGCGGTGGCGTCCCGGAAGTGCATGTCGAAGCGGAGATCGGGGCGGTCCGAGCCGGTGAGGTTCATGGCATCGTGCCATGTCATGCGCGGATAAGGCCGGGACAGGGTGATGCCCCCGAGGGCGAACATGCGGGTCGTCAGCTCTTCGAAAAGGCCGTAGATGAATTCCTCGTCGATGAAGGAGGCCTCGAGGTCGAGCTGGGTGAACTCGGGCTGCCGGTTGGGGCGGAGGTCCTCGTCCCTGAAGCAGCGCACGATCTGGAAATAGCGCTCCATGCCCCCGACCATGAGAAGCTGCTTGAAGAGCTGGGGGGACTGGGGAAGGGCGTAGAAGCTCTTCGGGTAATGCCTGCTGGGGACGAGATAGTCCCGTGCCCCCTCGGGTGTGCTCCGGGTGAGCATGGGTGTCTCGATCTCCACGAAGCCCTGCTCGTCCAGGTAATCGCGGACACACTTGACGATGCGATGCCTCCTGATGAGGCGCTCCTGCATGGTGGGGCGCCTGAGGTCGAGATAGCGGTACTGGAGGCGCAGTTCTTCGTTGACCGTCTCTTCACCGGCGGTGCGGGAGCCCCCCGCCACCATCGATTTCTCCGTGATGGGGAAGGGCAGGGTCTCGGACCGGCTGAGGATGGTCACTTCCCGGGCCACCACCTCGATGCGGCCTGTCTCGATATGGGGGTTCTCCGTGCCCTCGGCCCGCTTGACTACCTGGCCGGCGACATGGAGACAGTACTCGTTTTTCAGGAGGGAGCCGGTGCGGCACGCCTCGGGGGGCGTGATGCCGGGGCTGAAGACAATCTGGACGATGCCGCTTCGGTCCCTGAGGTGGACGAAGAGGATCTCCCCGTGGTCCCGGAGGGCATCCACCCAGCCTGCGACTTCCACATGCCTGCCCACGTCGGGAAGACGTAAGGTGCCGCACCATGATCGTTCCTGAACCTTCATACGTTTTCTTTCCTCACTGGGTGCGGGGATTCCCGGCGGTTCCCCCGAGGGGGTTCCGGCCCGTCACGCCCGGAAGGGCCTGACCGGTGTGCCTAACTTCTATCAGCGACGGTGGCCCCTGTCAATCAGGGATGCCCCGGGAGATTTATGAGGGTTTGACCTGATGTTACCATCAGGGTACCTCGGTCTCGGCCCTTTTTTCTCCGCCTTGACAGGGTGCGGGCCTTCTGTTATGAGTACCCTATCCGGCTTGATCCGGCGACTGCGTTGGTAAAGGAGGATGCCCGTGTCCCTGAAACCGGTCTTTGATCCCTCTTCCGGACCCATGAGATATGCCTGCGGCGTCTCCGGCTCGGGGACCAACTACGAGAAGATCTATGAGCGCAACCCCGGGGTCTCTCACGTGGTCTTCACCAACGCGCCCGGTTGCACGGGCATGCAGAAGGCGGCGCGAAACGGTGCCCCGGTGGTGGCCCTCGACTCGAAGCGGTACTTCCGCGACATGTGGGGGGTGGAGAAGATACCCCGCTACGGCGTGGAGCGGAACTCCTATGACCGGGCCATCATGACCCTGGTGGAGCAGACCATGGGCGGTGCGCCGGACCTCGTCTGCCTTGCCGGGTACGACCTGTGGATCGGCGAGTGGATGGCGGACCGCTATTTCCCGAGGATCTTGAACGTCCACCCCGGGGACGCCCGGAAATACATCGGCCTCGGGTGGAGGCCCACGGCCAAGGCCATACTGGTGGAGGAGAAGAGCGTCAAATCGACCGTCTTCTTCGTGGATGCGAGCGACGACGGCGGGCCCATCCTGATCCAGTCCCGTTCCATTCCGCTGGCCCGGTGGGACGACGACCTCCGGGACATCAGGAGATTTGCGGAAAAGACGGGGGCCCGGACCCTGGAGGAGTTCCGGAAGGCGGCCGAGACGGAAGGGAATGCCCTTTACGGGGCATTACAGGCCGTTTCCACCGCCATCCAGGGTGCCTTGCGGGACGAGGGGGACTGGGAGATCTACCCCTTCGCGGTCCATGACCTCATCGCCAAGGGGAGGGTGGCCCTCGACGGCAGGACCGTCTATATCGACGGCGTCAAGATGCCCGAGGAAGGGTGGCAGGTGGACCAATACGGCTTTGCGGAGAAGCTGTGAGGGGGACCGTGGACGGTCCCAAATCCGAATCTCTAAATCCTCAAGAAATCGAAATTCCAAATGACCGAAGGAGAGTTACGGGGGGGTACGCTGCCGGTCCGCCTGGGGAGCAACAAGGGGAGGTTCAATAAAGTGAGTCTCCCCCCGTGCTTCACCCCACGACGTGCAGCGCTTTCCGGCCTTCTTGTACCGAATGACTGATCGCAGGCCTTGAGGGACAGAATCCATCGATGAGGTTTCTGTCTGTCCTGCCTCTGAGACGGTGGAGGTTCGGACCTGCGTCGCGCCATGTGCCGTGGGACGGGAACGCGTGGAAGCACCGGGACAAGGCACTCTCAGCGGGTAGTTGTTACTCTTTTTTAGGAACGGTCCCCTCATTTTCCATCTTGTTGTTTCACCTCTCTGCCAGGAGACGCTCCCGATACTGCCGCACCGAGAGCCTGTGGGGTCTGTTGCCCTGGCGGGTAACGGATTTGATGGGGGGGAGTCAGCAGGTGTTTTGCGTGAGGTCAGGACCGAGAAAGGGAAATGGCGAGACTCAGGGCGTAGGGCCCCTCCCTTAGCAGGAGTCTTTCGCCCACGAACTTTCTGAGATATTCCTCCACCATGTGGCCTGGGATGTGGGGCAAGGTAGCCGCGCAATCCTTGACCCGTCTTCGCGTGTCAAAGAAGGCATACACTGCGGCCTCCGGCCCCGCGAGGCGGTGGATACGGAACCTTTCTTCCCTGAAGTCCCGAATGATGAGCCCCCCGGGGTGTGTCCCATCCATCACCCAACTGAGGAGGTACTTCACGCCTCTTCGTTTGGCGTCGGTGTAGTGCCTGAGCCACTCATCGCATGCCTCCTCCAGTCGGTGCACTGCCCGGGCCAAATCCGGAGTCTCTTCAAAGAACGCGCGGCTGGAAAGGAAGAGCCCCTTCTCTACTTCTTCAGGAAGGATTGCCCGCCATTCGGGGTCGTTCGCCTGTCCTTTGCTGCTCTGATGTTCTCCCTGGCGGGACAATTTCTCCCAGTAGGGACTTCCGTAGCGGAGCGAGAACCTGCACGGCCGGAGAGGATAATAGGCCTTCACGAACGGGATCATCTCCACATTCTCCTCCACCTCTTCCACGGTCATGTCGGGAAGGCCGTGGAGGAGATTCGCAGGGTGGATGATGTCCCATTGTTCGAGGGCCTTCATGGTTTCCACATTCCGAATTGCCGTGGTGCCCTTGCCTATCCTCTTCAGTACCCGTGTGGAGAGGGATTCGATCCCCGTCTGGCAGCTCACGACCCCCGCCTCCCTGAGAAGTCTCCACACGTGGGGAGGTGTATCCGCCCTTGCTTCCATTGCGATCTGAGGAGGCCTGAAGAGTCGTTGCCTGATTGTGCGAAAGAGGGCAACACTATCCGCCGCTCTTCTCCTCGTGATGTTTTCCAGGAAAAGGAACCGGCGGCTGGAATAGCGGTCTGAAAGGGAGCCCATCTCGTCTGCAAAGCGATCCGCCGTCTTTTCCCTGTAACCCTCCCACTGGTGGTTGAGATTGCAGAAGGCGCAGGAGGTGTTACCGCTCCTTCCTCGATTTGCCCACCAGCATCCCCGTGCACCTTCCACGGGTATCTCCAGGTCCCTTCTCACTTCATCCCCCCACGGGAGGGACGAGAGGACCTCGAAGTAGGCATCATAGTCGGGGCAAGGAAGGAGATCGAGGTCGTCCACCTGGGCACGGACCGGCTCGCGGCCCGGGGGCGCACTTCGGGTGACCACGCCGGGAATGAGGCCCAGATTGTCCCCATTGCGGAGGGCCTCTACAATGGCGGCGAGAGGTTTCTCTCCTTCGCCGTGGACCGTACAGTCGATCTCAGGAAAGACCTTGAGCAGGGAAAGCCCCATAGGACCGGTTGCTTCAGGACCCCCAAGGGCGGTGAGTACGGAGGGGGCACGCTCTTTCACGATCTTGGCCATCAGCACAGAACTGAAGGTCTGGAGCATAGCTGCGGAAAGACCGACGCAATCATAGGAGGACCAGTCCACGGAAAGGGCCTGCTCCGCAATGAATCTCTCGAAAGGGGAGAGAAGATCCTTCTCCACGTCTGCGGACCCGCCGTTTTCCTCCACGCGCTTTTGGAGATGGCGAAGGATGCGGTCTTTGTGACCGGGAAAAAGAAGGCAGGCGCTCAACCCCTCGGCAAGAAAGGATCCCCATGTGCCTTCAGAAATGGTCTTGACAAGGGGGTATCGCATCGCGGTGAGGATGGCGAGGTGGTAATGGAACGCATCGACCTTCACGTCCGGTGCCGTCCGGTTGAGCCACCCCTTGAGTGCCCCGATCTGCACGGAAGGGCGCTGGGGGCCGTACCAAGGCATTGAAATAAGCGCAACTTTCATCCGGTAGTCTGTCTCGCGGCAGGTTCTCGGACCGGAGGAGACACTACCCGTCCCGGGGAGAAAGAGACGCCGGTGGCCGTTGATCGCCGATGTTCTCGGTCCCGGTGAGACGGGAAGTCAGTGCGGCAAGCCTTTGGGCAAAGCGCGCATTCCCGGGGTCCAGCGCCACAGCCCTCGTGAGGCATCGGTGGGCCGCCTCCGGAAGCCCCAACTCCATTGCCTTCTCGGCCCGTGCTCCAAGGACCCGGGGGTCCTTCATACCATCTATCTTGGGAAAAAGGCCCTCGACGGAGATGCGGTAGGCGCAGTAGCGATATTCCCCGTCGGAGCCGCCTAAAGTCCTCCTCGTGCCGGTGCATCCCCCAAGGCACATGTCCCCATACTGGCAGAGCCGGCAGAACCCGGTGAGAGAGTTCCGTGTTCTCTCCCTGTTCCACGCAAATGCGCCGGGCCGGGTCCACAGTTCCCGAAGGGGTGCATCCCTGATATTCCCCTCTGTGCAGGCCTCTTCCCGGATGGAGTTGCAGCCGCAGATGTCGCCGTTGTGGCGTATGCCGATGACGAATCTGCCCGCCCCGCACCCCTGCCACGTTACAGTGTCAAAGAACCTTGTTTGCCGCAACTCCGTGTCGATTTTGGTGAAATAGCCGAGGCAATCGGCGGGATCGATGCGAAGGCGCCCCTCCTTGTTCACTTCTCCGGCAAAGTGAAGGATGGGGATCACATCCCGGGGTTCGATCACTTCATCCGGATGATGGGCAAGATTCCCCATGGGGTTCCCGAACTGGAGCTGCCATTGGCGAACCCCGTGATCAGCGAGAAGGTCTTTGAGGGTCGACAACTGAGGGAGGTTCCGCTTCATGATCGTGGTCACCACCGCCGAGTGAAAACCCATGTCATTCATGGTATCGAGGGCTTGGAGCACCTTCCTGAAGGCGCCGGGTCTTCTGAAGTGATCGTGGGTTTCCTCGACGCCGTCGAGGCTGACGCCGATCACGTGAACGCCCGCGGCGCGTGCCCTCTTCACGACGGCTTTGGTCACAAGCCAGCCGTTGGAGATCATCGTCACCTTCACGCCCTGGCCTGAGAGCCGCGCCGCAATGCGCTCCCAATCTTTGCGCAGCAGGGGTTCACCGCCGGAAAGAGTGAGGTGGAGGAGGCCCAGATCCACGAGGTCGTCGCAGAGCGCGAGGGCCTCGTCGGTGGTCAGCTCATCAGGAAGGGCTTTGGCGCATGCGCTGCCGCAGTGGAGACAGCGCATGTTGCACGCCATGGTCAGTTCCCAGACCGCAGAGAGGGGGGTAAAGTGCATATATGCTAGATCACCCCGTAGAGAGCTATGCAAGTTGTCGTGCTCTGCGAAGGCTGGCTTCCTGTCATGCCCTGTGCGCTCAATCGATCACCTTCACCCCGTAGAGAGGTATGGGCCTTAAGCCCTGCAGAGGCTCACTTCCTGTCATGCCCTGTGCGGTCAGGTTCACAGCCCCCCCTGCCACCTTCTCGAGGTCTTCGTCCGTCAAGTCTCCGCCCAGGACCAGGCACTCGGTCTCGGGTGTGTCGCCCATCACCTGCACCTCCATGCCTTCAGGCACGACGACTCCGAGCTGCTGCAGGACCGCCCCGGGATCGTCACGGAGCGCCTTCCGGAAGACCTCATCGTTTCTGCACCGGGCTGCCACCTCATCCAGCACTTCCTGGTCAGTCACCATCTTGCCCCTTAATTCTGTCATGACCCTCTCCTCCCCGGCTTCATTCTCCCCCTTGTAAGGAGTATAGGGGAAGGGTATCTGCCCCTCGCGGCGATGTCAATGACAAATGTCACCATGTCCCTCGGGAATACCAATGGGAATACCAAGCGGACGGTCCTAAAGAGGAATACCAATGGGACGGTCCTAAATAGGTAAAAAACTCATTGAAGGGTTCTTGTTCCGGTGGTACCGTTCTCCTATGCCCGACACGATGATGAATAACTTACTTTTTAAAGACCGTTATATACCACTCATACCCCTCTTCCAGGGAAGATGAGGGGAGCAGCCCCCCA
>CAYOQF010000036.1:0-19736 GCA_964406055.1 uncultured Syntrophorhabdaceae bacterium | reverse complement strand
AACAAAGGCCCGTAGTGGCCGAAGTCGGCCGGCCACCAGTCCTCGGACTTCGTCATCAGCTCGCGGAGGTCCTTTTTCACCGCCCCCAGGTCGAGACTTTTGAACTCCCTGGCATAGTTGAAATCCTCGCCCATGGGATTACTCTTGGAAGAATGCTGGTGCAGGATATCCAGCCTCAACTGATTCGGCCACCAGTCCCGGTTGGTGGTACCGCCGGAAGCCTGTTTCTGATCCCTCTCCGTTCTCGTTTCATCCATCATATTCCCTCCTTATCCGGCTCCTTTTTCTCTTTTCCTCTTTCATCGTTCCATCGTCCCTAAGAAATGTACGTGAGCGGATACCCTTCCATCCTCCACCCCCGCATCCCGTATTCCAGGTTCTTCACCTCGTTATACCCGTAGGCGCGGAGATAGAGGGCCGCATGGGAGGAGCGTGCCCCGCTCTCGCAGACGGTCACAATCGGGTAATTCAGGTCCTTGGGCAGTTCGCCTATCCTTCGCGGTACCTGGGCCACAGGGATATTGAGGCTTCCCTTGACGAAACCCCGGGTGGACAGCTCCTCGGGCTCGCGCACGTCGAGGAGGAGGACCCTGTCTCCCTTGCCGAGCCTCCGCAGGAGCTCCTGGGCGGTGATGATGGTCGACTCGTGGGGTGTGGAAAGGTACTGCTCCATGGATACACAGAAGCTGTGCATGAGGGGATTCAGGTCTCCCGTCGCCATCTGTTCGGCTGCCTTGGCAAGGCCGCACTGAAGCTTGCCGCCGTGGGCATCGAGGGGTGGAAAGAGACCTTTCAGGAACTCTTCGAACTCGGGCAGGCTCCTCGCCGTCTTGAGGCACACATTGTTCCTGCGCTCGTAACCGAGAGAGGAGTTGATGTTTCCGTTGTAGTCGTGGGCGGGATAGACGATGAGATCGTCCGAAAGGCCCATGATGGTGCCGAAGAGGCTCTCGTACATATCCCTTGCGCTCCCTCCGGGAAGGTCCGTTCTGCCGCACTGACCGATGATGAGGGTGTCGCCGGTAAACATCCGGTCCCCTGCCAGCAGGCACATGGAATCCCGGGTGTGGCCCGGGGTGTGGAGCGCCTTCAGCGAAAGGTCGCCCACGGCCACTTCTTCCCCTGCCTTCAGGAGGATGTCGATGCGCTTGGCCCCGTTTTCCGCGATGATCTTCTCGATGCCGAAGAGGTCCGTGGCCGTGCCGCCGATTGCCCTCTGTTCGGGGGCGGTCTCGAACATCACCGTTTTTGCGCCCAGGGCGTCGGCAAGCTCCGGGGCCAGGGAGACGTGGTCCACGTGGGTGTGGGTATCCATGACATAGGCGATGGAGATGCCCTTTTCCCGGACAAAATCGAGGTAGACCCCGATATCGTGGGAGGGATCGATAATGGCGCCCGCCCCTTCCCGGGAACAGGCGATGATATAGGAAAGACAACCGTCAAAGTTGAGCTGCCTGAAGATCATGGATACCTCCTGGGGAAGCCTCTTTCAGGGTGATCCGCGAGTAGCGTCCCGACACATCTATGCAACTAAGATAGTGCTCGATGGTTGTTGTTGCAAGGGCCGGGCGGCAAAAGGGAAGGAATGGGTGAGATCAGAAGAAATTGACCTTCCGGGCCACATGGCGGAGGGCGTCGAGTACCCGGTCCAGGTCCGCTCCCGTGAAGGCCCGCACTACGTTGAGCCTGAGCCGCGATGTCCCGGGGGGCACGGTCGGAGGCCGGATGGCCTGGAGGAATATCCCCTCCTCCAGGAGCAGGTTCTGCATGAGCACCGCCTTCTTGTCGTCACCCACGACGATGGGAACGATGGGGCCCTCGCTCCTGGCAAGGTCAAAACCCGTATCGATGAGTCCCTGCCGAAGGTAGCCCACGTTGGCCCATAACCGGTCCCTGTAGGAGCGGTCAGCCGAGATCAGCTCGAGGGCCTTGAGCGCCGCGGCAATCACCGGGGGCGGCAGGGCGGTGGTATACATGAAGGTGCGTGCCCTGTTGATGAGGTATTCCCGGATAGTCCCGTTGGAGAGGGCAACGGCCCCGAACGACCCGAGGGACTTTCCCATGGACGCCATCTGAACGTCCATCCGGCCCCGGAGGTTGTAGACTTCCTCCACGCCTATCCCCCGTTCTCCGAATACCCCCGTGGCGTGGGCCTCGTCGATGATCACCACGACACCGTATTTCCTCTTGATCTCGAGGAGCCTGTCCAGGGGTGCTACGTCGCCGTCCATGCTGAAGACCGTTTCGGTGATGACGAACCTGTTCCCTTTGCTCCTGTCCCTTCTGATCCTTCTCTCCAGGTCATCCATGTCGAGGTGGCGGTAGAGCACCTTCCTTGCCCTGGAGAGGCGCGTGCTGTCCACGATGCTGGAGTGGTTCAGGGCGTCGCTGAAGATCACGTCCCCTTCCCCGGTAAGGGTATTGACGATGCCGATGTTGGCCATGTAGCCGCTCGTGAACATGAGGGCCCTCTCGTATCCCTTGAAACGGGCCATACTTTCCTCGAGGCGCTCGTAGAGGTCGATACTTCCGGAGACGCTCCGGGAGGAGCAGGTGCCTGCGCCGTACTCCCTCGCCGCCTCCGCGGCTGCCCGTATCACCTCCGGGTGTTCGTGCATGGAGAGGTACCCGTTGGAGCAGAAGTTGAGGTACTCCTTGCCCCTGAAGAGAATCCTGCTGCCCGGGAGAGGCTTCACATATTTGACCTCCCGGTAGTTTCCCCTCTCCTGTATCTCTCCCAGGGCCGCCCTCAGCTGTTCTTCCATGGTCACCAGACTATCTGTCAACATGCTGTAATATCCGGATAACTGCTCACTGTATCATCGGGAAAGAGGGTCTGTCAACATTCGAGATCCTTCGCAAGAAAAGTTGAACCGTGGTAGCATATGATCACAGGGGTCCACCGGCGCAGGATCGCACGGGGGTTTCCCGGGAAAGGAGCAGAGACGATCGACAGGGAACAGGGTCACCATCCCCTGAACGTTCTCGTGGTGGATGACGAGCTGAATATCCGCAAGACCCTGACCCTCTGCCTGGAGACGGAGGGCCACCGGGTGATAGCGGTCAGCAACGCCCAGGATGCCCTCGCCGAGGCATCTCACCGGTCCTTTGACCTCGCCTTCGTGGATCTTCGTTTGGGGACCGCCGACGGACTCGATCTCCTGCCCGGACTTCTCGCCACAACGCCCTGGCTCAAGATCATCGTCATCACCGCCTACGCCTCCATCGGTACCGCCGTGGAGGCCATGCGGCGGGGTGCGGCCGATTACATTCCCAAGCCTTTTTCTCCCGAACAGGTCAGACTCGCCGTCCAGAAGGTCTTCGAGGTTCGTTCTCTGGAACAGAGGGTGGCGACCCTCCAGGAGGATCTGGGCAGGGTAAGTCCGGACATCGATTTCACGAGTTCCAGCCCCATCATGCAACGGGCCCTGAGTCTTGCCCGGCAGGTGGCACCCACGGAAGCGACCGTGCTTCTCAGGGGAGAGAGCGGGACAGGGAAGACCGTGCTCGCCCGCGCCATCCATTCCTGGAGCACCAGGGCAGGGAAGGCCATATCCGTCCTTTCCTGTCCTTCCTTTTCCTCGGAGCTTCTCGAGAGCGAGCTCTTCGGACATGTGAAAGGGGCCTTCACAGGGGCCGTGCGGGACAATCCGGGCCGTATTGCAGCCTGCGAGGGCGGCACCCTCGTACTCGACGAGATCGGCGACCTTCCGTTCCCCCTCCAGCCGAAGCTCCTTCGTTTCGTTCAGGACAGGGAATACGAGCGGGTGGGTGACTACAAACCCAGAAGGGCCGATGTGCGCATCATCGCCGCCACCAACATGGACCTTGAGCGGGCGGTCAGGGAGGGCCGCTTCAGGGAAGACCTCTTCTATCGCCTCAACGTGATCCAGATTGAGGTCCCACCTCTCCGTGAACGGCCCGAAGACGTCCTCCTGCTTGCGGGAAACCTCCTCGCCTTTTACAGCCGGATCAACCACCGCCAGGCCCTCGAATTCACCGACGAAGCACTCCAGGCGCTGCGCGCTTACCACTGGCCCGGAAACGTACGGGAACTCCGTAACGCGATCGAGCGAAGCGTTATCCTTTGTCGAACCCAACGCATAGGCCCAGAGTGCCTGCCCATGAAACCGGCGACGGCCGGGACAGCCCCCGTCCTCGGGGACCCTGTGACCATTGAGCAGATCGAGGAACAACACATCAGGCGTGTCCTCGCCACAACGCGATCGCTCCAGGAGGCCGCCGATATCCTCGGCATCGACCAGGCCACCCTCTGGCGCCGTCGGAAGAAATACGGCATTTGAGCCGCTCATGATCCCCCCTTCTTGCATATTTCAATGAATCGCCCCCGGGCACCTCGAGAAATGCAAAGCCCGGTTTCCCGCGGCTCACCATATTCCGCCTGATTCTCAATAGTTCCACTTTTATACACAGCGGCACGAGGATTGCTTTATCGTGATGAGGAAGGATTCGAAGACATGCTCGGACTTCGCCACAAGTTGATGCTCGGTTTCGGAGGGCTGCTCGTGATCGTCATGATTCTCGGGGTCTCGAGCATCGTCCAGCTCAGGCGCCTCGGGGCATCCATCGACGTCATCCTGAGAGAGAATTACCGGAGCGTCATCGCGTGCCAGGAAATGAAGGAGACCCTGGAACGGATCGACAGCGGGGTACTCTTCGGGCTTCTCGGCTACAACGAGGAGGGGAGACGGCTGATAGAGAGGAATACGCTGCTCTTCGAGAAGGCCCTTCAGGTGGAGCTGGGCAACATCACCCTGCCGGGGGAGGGAGAGAAGACAGCACGGATCCAGGCACTTTTCTCCACCTTCAAGGCCCTTGTCGGCACCGTGGCGGATGGGGCTACCCCTGAGGCCATCCGGCGTCACCGCTACTTTTCCGAGGTACTGCCGCTTTTTACCGAGATCAAGGAAACGGCAGACCAGATCCTGAGGATGAACCAGGAGAACATGAGTCACGCCAACGACCGGGCCCGCAAGACGGCACAATCAGCCCGGGAAAGGATGTATTTCCTTCTCGCCGGCGCCCTCATCCTGGCCGTCGCCTTCCTCGTCCTCTCGGAACGGTGGATCCTTCGCCCCATCAAAGGGTTGATCCAGTCTGCCGAGGAGATCAAGCGGGGCAATCTCGACTTGGTTATCGAGACACACTCCACCGACGAGATAGGACGGCTCTCCGAGACGTTCAACGACATGGCCGCGAGCCTCCGCGAGTTCCGGAGGAGTGACCGCAAGAAGCTCGCACGGATCGAGCGGGCAACACGGCAGGCCTTCAGCGCCCTCCCCGATGCGGTGGCGCTTATCGACCTTGAAGGTACCGTGGAGGTGGCCACCGAGACCGCCAGGGACGTCTTCGGCCTGAGACCGGGGGAGTCCATCAGGGATCGCGCCCACGACTGGATGACCGAACTTTACAACAAAGCCATGGGTTCGGGCCGCCCCGCAGAACTGGGAGAGGACCGGCGGGTGCAGCAGGTGTTCGTGAAAGGCGAAGAACGGTTCTTCCGACCCCAGGCTTCACCCATCCTCGACGGTGAGGGTAATTCCACAGGGGTTATCCTGCTCCTTCAGGATGTCACGCTGCTCCGGCAGCAGGATGAAATGAAGAAGGGACTCATCTCCACCGTATCGCATCAGCTCAAAACACCCCTTACATCCCTGCGCATGGCCGTTCATCTCCTCCTGGAAGAGAGGGTGGGGACCCTGACCGAGAAACAGGCGGAACTCCTGCTTGCCGCCCGGGAGGATACAGACCGCCTTAACATCATCACGACAGACCTTCTCGATATAGGACGCCTTGAGTCGGGAAGATCCCCCATGCAGTTCCAACCCCTCTCTCCCCGGTCCGTAACCCTGGAGACCGTGGAATCCTTCCGGAGGACCTGCGAGGACCAGGGTGTCACCCTCGAAACCGAGCTTCCCTCCGACCTGCCGGAGGTCTGGGCCGACCCTGCCCGGATCCGTCACGTCTTCGCCAACCTTGTCCACAATGCCCTCCGTTACGTGAGTCCCGGGGGTCTCATCACCGTTGCGGCCCTCACCGAAGGGGAGATGGTTCGATTTCTGGTCAAAGATACAGGGAGGGGGATTCCCCGGGTTTATCTCCCGAAGGTCTTCGATCCCTTCTTCAGGGTGCCGGGGCAGACCGACGAGGCAGGCGTAGGACTCGGCCTCGCCATCGTCCGTGAGATCGTTGAGTCCCATGGTGGTATAGTGGGGGTGGAGAGCGCCGAGGGACTGGGCACCACCTTCACCTTCACCCTGAGAAGGGCGGACAGATTGGCGCGAGCGGAGGATCCATGACCGGAGATTCGATGTATATTCTTCTGACCTGTCTCTTTTTCGCTCTCTCCTTCTTCTACGCCTCACTATGCGGGAGGATTAAGCCATGATCCACTTCGTCTCTCTTTGTGCCGGTCTTGCCGTCATCGTCTACCTCCTCTACTCCATCGTGCGGCCGGACAGGTTCTGAAGAGGAGTCACACATGACGTTCGTTGATTTCATACAGTTGTCAGTCTTTGTCGTCCTCCTTACGGCCCTCACCAAACCGGTGGGGCTTTACCTTGTCCAGGTCCTCGACCCAAAAGGCAAGACCTTCCTCGATCCTGTAGTGGGCCCGCTCGAGCGGCTCTGCTACAGGATTTCCGGCATACCCTTCCAGGAAGAACAGGACTGGAAAGGCTACGCCATCTCCCTCCTCGCCTTCAGCGTCACAGGCATGCTCTTTACCTACGCGGTACTCCGTACCCAGCACCTTTTACCCCTCAATCCCCGTGGCCTGGGTCCGGTCAGCCCGGACCTCGCCTTCAACACGGCGGCGAGCTTCGCATCGAATACAAACTGGCAGAATTACGCCGGTGAATCCACCCTTTCCTATTTCTCCCAGATGGTCGGCCTCGCCTACCACAACTTCGTCTCCGCCGCGGCTGGCATCGGGGTCGCCGCTGCCCTGGTGAGGGGCATATGCAGGAACGCGTCGAAGACAGTGGGCAACTTCTGGACCGACATGGTTCGCCTCAATCTCTATCTCCTCCTCCCGGCGAGCCTGATCTTCGCCCTCTTCCTCGTGTCCCAGGGCACGGTGCAGAATTTCAGTTCCTACACCACCGTTCGGCCCGTGGAGGTTGGAGCCGCCCAGTCGATCGTCCAGGGACCCATGGCCTCCCAGGTGGCTATCAAGATACTGGGCACCAATGGCGGGGGTTACACGAACGCGAATGCCGCCCACCCCTATGAGAACCCGACGCCCCTGTCCAATTTCTTCCAGATGCTCTCCATATTCCTTATCCCGAGCGGCCTGACCTACTACTTCGGCCGCGCATCGGGAAACCGGCGGCACGGGTGGGCCGTCTGGCTTACCATGATGCTCCTCTTTCTTTCCGGGGTCGTGGTGGGCTGGTGGGCGGAGATCTCGGGCAACCCCCGCCTCGATGCCCTGGGCGTGGCCACGGGAACGGGCAATATGGAAGGAAAGGAGACCCGTTTCGGTATCTTCGGTTCCGTCCTCTTCGCCGTCATCACCACCGACGCCTCCTGCGGGGCCGTCAACGCCATGCACGATTCCTTCACGCCCCTCGGGGGACTCGTGCCCCTCGTCAACATACAACTGGGCGAGGTCGTATTCGGCGGTGTGGGGGCAGGCCTTTACGGCATGATCGTCTTCATCATCCTGGCCGTCTTTCTCGCAGGTCTGATGGTGGGCCGGACACCCGAGTACCTGGGCAAAAAGATCGAGTCCTACGATGTGAAGATGTCGGTCCTCAGTCTCATGGTCTTCATCTTCTCCGTCCTCGGATTTACCGCCTGGTCCGCCGTCTCCTCCTGGGGTATGGCGGCCCTGGGCAACAAAGGTCCCCACGGCTTTACGGAACTCCTCTACGCCTTCTCCTCCGCGTCGGCCAACAACGGAAGCGCCTTTGCAGGTCTGAGCGGCAACACCCCGATCCTGAACACCACACTCGGGCTGGCCATGCTCCTCGGCCGCTTCTTTGCCATTGTGCCCATCATGGCGCTGGCGGGAAACCTTGCCCGAAAAAAGCGCATACCTGAAAGCGAGGGCACTTTTCCCGTATACGGCCCCACCTTCATCCTTCTCCTCGCCGGCACGGTGCTCATCGTGGGAGCGCTCACCTTTTTCCCCGCCCTCTCCCTGGGTCCGGTGGTGGAGCACTTTCTCCTTCTGTCGTTGCACGCACCTTTGCAGGGGGCATCGTGACCGCCTTAAAGAGACAATCACTTTTTCAGCGAGAGATCGTAACCGGTGCGGTCGTCGCATCCTTCAGGAAGCTCAACCCGGTCACCCTCATGAGGAACCCGGTCATATTCGTCACCGAGGTGGGGGCGGCCCTCACCACACTGGTCCTCGTCGCCGGGTCGACAGATGCACCCTTCGGCTTCGGCCTCCAGATATCCCTCTGGCTCTGGTTCACCGTTCTTTTCGCCAATTTCGCCGAAGCCATGGCAGAGGGCCGGGGCAAGGCCCAGGCAAACGCCCTCAGGAAGAGCCGCACCGAGGCCGTGGCCAACAGGCTCAAACCGGACGGCTCAACGGAGAGGGTCGCCGCTTCGAGCCTCCGGAAAGGGGAGATTGTGGCCGTCTCCTCAGGGGAGATCATTCCGGCGGACGGCGAAGTCATAAGCGGCGCCGCCACAGTCGACGAATCGGCGGTGACCGGTGAATCCGCCCCCGTCATCAGGGAGGCGGGAGGAGACCGGAGCGCCGTCACCGGGGGCACGCGGGTCCTCTCCGACAGGCTCGTCGTCCGGGTTGCTGCAGAACCGGGAGATAATTTTTTGGATCACATGATCCGCCTGGTGGAAGGCGCCTCCCGGCAGAAAACCCCAAACGAGATCGCCCTCACCATTCTCCTCTCCGCACTGACCATCATTTTCGTCGCCGTGGTGATCACGCTGCGCTTCTTCGGACTTTTCGCAGGGGTCACCTTCTCCCTTACCGTCCTCATCGCCCTCCTGGTCTGCCTCATCCCCACCACCATAGGGGGCCTGCTCAATGCCATCGGCATCGCGGGCATCGACAGAATGGTACAGAAGAATGTGATCGCCACGAGCGGCAAGGCAGTGGAGGCTGCGGGGGATGTGGACGTCCTCCTCCTCGACAAGACAGGGACGATCACCCTGGGTGACCGGGAAGCAACGGAATTCATCCCCGCGCGAGGGGTCCGGATCGAGGAACTTGCCGATGCAGCCCAGCTGGCCTCCCTCGCCGACGAAACGCCGGAAGGAAGGAGCGTGGTGGTGCTGGCCAAGGAACATGGCCTCAGGGGCCGCTCCATCTCCGACATGGCGGGCGCCAGGTTCATCCCCTTTTCCGCGTGCACCAGGATGAGCGGACTTGACATGGCTGACCGGCTCATCAGGAAAGGAGCGCCTGATGCCATTAAGACTTTTACAGGGGTGGCCCTGCCCGCCGAGATAGAGGGCGCCGTGGCCGCCATCTCCTCCAACGGGGGCACCCCCCTGCTCGTGGCGGAAGGATCGAGGGTGCTTGGGGCCATCAACCTGAAGGATATCGTGAAGGAGGGCCTGAAGGACAGATTTGAAAGGTTCAGAGTCATGGGCATCAGGACCGTCATGATTACCGGCGACAACAGGCTGACCGCAGCCGCCATAGCAAAGGAGGCCGGCGTTGATGACTTCGTGGCAGAGGCGAGACCGGAAGACAAGCTGACTCTGATCAGGAAGGAACAGGCAGCCGGACATTTGGTGGCCATGACCGGGGACGGTACGAACGACGCCCCCGCCCTCGCCCAGGCAGACGTGGGCGTCGCCATGAACACGGGGACCCAGGCGGCCAAGGAGGCGGGCAATATGGTGGATCTTGATTCGAATCCCACAAAGCTCATCGAGGTCATCGAGACGGGCAAGCAGATGCTGATCACCAGGGGGGCTCTCACAACCTTCAGCGTTGCAAACGACGTAGCCAAGTATTTCGCCATCATTCCGGCCATGCTCATGGGGGCCTTTCCTGCCATCGCCCCTCTCAATGTGATGATGCTTGCATCCCCGAGGAGTGCGATCCTGAGCGCCGTAGTTTTCAATGCCCTCATCATCGTCGCTCTCATCCCCCTGGCCTTGAAAGGTGTAAAGTTCCGGCCCCTGGGCGCCGCGGCCTTACTGAGGAGAAACCTCCTCATCTACGGTCTCGGCGGTCTGGTGGTTCCCTTCGTCGGCATCAAGGCCATCGACATGGTGATCCACGTCCTGCGGATTGTATGAGAGAGGTTGAAAAATGGTGAACAGGGCCGTCAAAGAACTCCTTACTTCCCTCAGGACAACCCTTGTCCTGGCAGTCATACTTTGCGGCCTCTATCCCGTGGCGGTGTGGATCATATCCCAGGCCGCCTTTCCCCATCAGGCCAACGGCTCCCTCGTCGCTGAAGGTCCCAGGATAGCAGGGTCCAGTCTGATCGCCCAGAACTTCAACGGAGAGCAATACTTTCATCCCCGTCCTTCTGCCGCAGGAAAGGGATACGATGGGGCGTCCTCGGGAGGGAGCAACGCAGGCCCGATGTCGGCCGGACTGGTGGAAGAGGTGGAGGCGCGCATGCGGGCCTACCGGGAGAGAAACGGTCTGCCCCCGTCGGCTCGGGTTCCCGTTGATGCGGTGACGTGCTCGGCGAGTGGTCTCGACCCCCACATCAGCCCTGCGAACGCCAGGATGCAGGCGGAACGGGTTGCGAGGGCAAGAGGTCTGGACGTGGCCGCGGTGCGTGCCATGATAGGGAGGCACACTGAGGGAAGGGATTTGTGGATTCTCGGTGAAGAGCGGGTCAACGTGCTTCTCCTCAACCTTGCCCTGGACAGGGGGTCCTGATTATGGTGGAAAACAGGGCCGATACCTTTCTTAGGCTTATTCGCAGATCCCAGCGAGGACGACTCAAGATCTATCTCGGCTACTGTGCCGGCGTCGGGAAGACCTATCAGATGCTCCTCGAGGGGCACCGGCTTAAAAAGGACGGGATCGACGTGGTGATCGGCCTGGTGGAGACCCATGGTCGGCCGGAAACCGCCCAGCTTATCAGCGGACTGGAAATGGTTCCCAGGAGAAGACAGGAGTACCGCGGCCTCGTGGTCGAAGAGATGGATGTCGATGCACTCCTCAGGAGAAGACCCCAGGCGGCTCTCATCGATGAACTGGCCCACACCAACATCCCGGGAAGCAGAAACAGGAAGCGGTACGAGGACGTCCAGGACATCCTCGCCGCCGGGATTCATGTCATCACCACCATGAATGTCCAGCACCTGGAAAGCCTCTTCGATACCGTCGAACGAGGGACAGGGGTGAAGGTGCGGGAAAGGTTGCCCGACTCGGTGCTGACTGAGGCGGACGAGATCGTGGATGTGGATCTCGCACCAGAGGACCTCCGCAGGAGGCTGGAAGAGGGAAAGGTCTATCCGGTGGAACGGATAAACACGGCCCTTGCGAACTTCTTCAGGCCTTCCAACCTGGAGAAACTGAGAGAACTCACATTACGCGAACTCGTATCCCAGATTGATCTGAGACGACGCGATACAGCCGACGAGGAAGGCGATCTGGCCCCCGATCAGATCATGGTCTGCCTCAGTTCCCGGGGACCCAACAGCGGCAGACTGCTTCGCTATGCCTCCCGGCTGGCCGGGAAACTGAACAGGAACTGGTATGCCCTCTACGTTCGGACCAAGTCGGAGGATCCCGGCCAGGTGGATGCCGAGACACAGCGCTTCATCTCCGAAACCCTGACCCTGGCTAAACAGCTCGGGGCAATGGTCTTCACGTATAAGGGCGACGACGTGGCCCGCACGATACTGAGGTTTGCCAGGGAGTATCGGGTCGGCCATATCGTCATTGGAAAACCCACGCCGAAACCCTTTTGGAAGAGCTTCGGCAAGAACAGCAATATCGTGGGAGATCTTCTCAAACAGGTGAAAGGTGTAACCATCATCGTCCTCGACACCCTCGAGCCGGAGACCCCTGCTGTCGCCCCCCGGGAGGCTGCCCCGGCCCATACCTCTGCCGGTACGGACGGAGCAACGCGCAGGCACCACGATGAGATGGAACTGAGCTCCTTGCTTTCCGCCCGCCGGATCATCCGATGGGACAAGCCTGTTCTGAAGGAGGAGGTCCTGAGGACCCTTGTGGCTGCCGCGACGGGTCAAGAGACCGACGCCACCCGGGACGGCGATACCGTCTTTGCGGCGGTGATGGATCGGGAGGAACAGGGCTCCACATTCTACAACGAAGGGTTTGCCTTTCCCCACGTCCGCATCGCGGGCCTGCCCGATCCCACCGTTACCCTCGGCATCACCCGGGAGGGGATTTCCGATGTAGTAACCGAACGGCCCGTCCAACTGGTCTTCCTCATTCTCTCAGCCCTGGAAACCCCGGAAACACAGACACGGATACTCGCCCTTGCCGCCCGCGCCTCTCAGGACCGACACCTCATAAGAAGCCTGCGAGAGGCACCAACACCCGATCTTGTTCTCGTCGCCATACAGGACTGGGAGGCAGCAGGAAGGCGGACGGCCTCCGGAGAACACGAAGGACAGGGGCCATCCTAATCTGGAGCATCCATGATGATCCGGCCATCCACCACATAGAGATCCGCACCTGATCCCTTCACCGGGTTGAGGTCCACCTCCCTGATGGCAGGGAAACGTGCGACGAGGGCACCGAGCCGCTCCAGGTAATCGGCCAGGAGATCTACGGACATGCCCGCCCGGCCCCGGGCCCCCTCGATGATGGGGAAGGCCCGGATACAGGTCACCATCTCCCGACATTCCTCTTTCGACAGGGGGGCAAGGGCGAAGGTGACGTCCTTCATCACCTCCGTGTAGATGCCGCCGAGGCCGAACATGACGAGGTGACCGATCTTTTCCTCCCTGGCGCATCCCAGGATCACCTCGGTGCCCTCTATCATCTGCTGGATGAGGACACCCCTGGCACCTTTGATGGCCATGAGTCTCTCCCACGCAGAACGGGCGGCCGGGAGGCTCTCGACGCCTGTTGCCACCCCCCCGAGATCGCTCTTATGGAGCGGTCCCAGGACCTTCATCACCAGGGGGTAGCCCACGGAAGCACAGGCATGAGGGAGGTCGTCAGGGTCTTGCACCTCAACCTGTTCGGGCAGCCTGAACCCGGCGGCCCGAAGCACCCGGGCCACCACATCCTGTTCCGCAATACCTGTCCGCCCCGCAAGGAGCCTGTCGAGACTTGAGGTGTCGAAACGAACGAGGGCTTCCGCAGGCTCGTGGATGAAAGGTCTGCGGAGCACCTTCCCGAGGGCGGTGCCGAGGTTCACCTCGTCGTTGAAGCAGAAGGCGCCCCGGCCGGTGAATTCTTCGATCAGGTCCCGACAGGTGGTGACGGAGGTGAGGGTCGGGATGACCGGGATGGGGCATTCCTTCACCGCCCGGGCTACTTCTTCATAGATCGCCCGGTTGTGAGAAAGGCCCGGGTTCGCCACCTGGGGGGTGATCACGTCGAGGTTACCCATCTCTTCCTCCTGGAGAATGCGGATAATCCGGGCGAACTGGGAGGCCGTCCTGGTGGGGAAGCAGTCGATGGGGTTGGCGACGGGACACTCCCGGGGAAGAACCTCCCGCAGTCTCTGTTGTGTTTTCTCGCCGAGGACCGGCAGGACAAAGCCCTGTCGTTCCAGTTCATCGGTCATCATGACCCCGGGGCCGCCCGCGTCGGTGATCACGCAGGCCCGGTTGCCCTTCAGGCGGCCGCCCGTGGCGGAAAGGACACAGGCCACGTCGATCATCTCCATCCTGCTTCTGACCCTGATGATCCCCGCCTTCCTGAACAGGGCGTCAACTGCCGTGTCGTTGGTGGCCATGGCACCGGTATGGCTCGCCGCCGCCCGCGCCCCTGCCCCGGAGACCCCCGATTTGACGGCCACGATGGCGCAACCCTTGCGGCTCAGACTTCTGGCGTGTGTCAGGAGAAGATCGGGCTTCTTCAGGGATTCGATGTACATCATAAGGATGGGAGAGCCATGGGAGTCGTAGTGCCCGTCATAGAGGGCGAGGAGGTCTTCCACCCCCGTCTGGACCGAGTTGCCCACATTGACCACGTTGCAGAAAGAGAGTCCCCTCGGCACCGCCTGTTCCATGACGAGGTCCACGAGGGCCCCGGAACCGCTGATAAGGTCCACCGACCTCGGTTTCAGTTCCGGCATGATACCCGCGAACTTGCCCGTGTAGCAGGGGGTCATGAAACCCGAGCAGTTGGGGCCCACGATGGTCATGCCCTCGCGGGTCGCGATGTCGAGGAGACGCCGCTCCTCGTCCTTCCCCTTCTCGTCCTTTTCGCCGAAACCCGCGCTGAGGATGACCGCCGCCCTGCACCCCTTTCGTGCGAGGTCTTCGAGGGCACCCGCCACAAGGGGAGCCGGGACCGCGATGATGGCCAGCTCCGGGGCACCGGGCAGGTCCGCGATGGAGGCAAAGGTGGGAAGACCCGCAACAAGACCCGCACCCGGGTTCACAACCCAGAGGGCCCCTTCATAGCGGCGATCCACGATGTTCTTCAGTACCTTCCCTCCCGGTTTGGCAAGGCTTTCGCTTCCGCCCACGATGGCGATGCTGGCAGGTCGAAAGAGGGCGTTGTACGCGTCTGCCTTTGTTCTGTAATCAACCTTCATGGCCGGCCTCCTTTGACACCCGGGAACACCCCACTCGGCACGTTCGAAGCGAGGGCGCCCTTGCCTGGGGACGCCTTCTTCCTGAGGATCAGGGAGGTGGCGGCCCCCACCACGGAGACGCAGGACGAGAGGACGAAGGCGTGGATGAAGGTGCCCGTCGAGTCCTTCAGCCATCCGGCCACCGCCGGCCCCATGGCCTGACCTATGCCGAAGAAGAGGGTGATGAATCCCAGGGCTGCCGGGGCAAGCCTCCCGCCCACCGCGTCGCCCGAGGCCGCCGCCATGATGACGGGTATGGCAAAGGCAGTGATGCCGAAGAGGATCGCCGAGACATAGATGCCCGTATCCGTCCTCCAGAGCACAAGGATGAGGCTCGACAGGGCCAGGGCGATATAGGCGCACATTGAGGCGTACCGCCTTCCGATGACATCGGAGATACCTCCCCAGACCACGCCGCAGAATATGGCAAAGAAACCGAGGATCGCGAAGACCCGCCCTGCGGCCGGCGCCGGAAGTCCCGCCTCCCTGGTGAGGTAGGCCACGATGAAGGTGAGATAGATGATGTAGGAGAAGCCGTTCATGAAGTAGACACAGCCGAGTTTCCATATCTCCCTTTCCTTCACCACATCCTTCCATGCCGAAAAGAGGGTGAACCCGGCAGGGGCTGACGGTTTCGGTCCTTCCTCGCCCCCGTACATGACAAGCCCCTTTTCAGAGGGATGGTCCCGAAGAAGGGCGTAACAGACAAAGGCACCCGCAAATACGAGGATGCCCAGAAGGTACCACGCATACCTCCACCCGTCCTGGCCGTATATGGCGATGAAGCGGGGCAGGATGAGGCCCGTGATGGAGAGGCCCGTGCCTGTTCCAAGGGTCACGATACCCGTGGCCAGGCCCCGTTTCCCGGCGGCAAACCAGGCTGCGGGCAAGGCCATCATGGGCACGTAACTCCCCCCGTTGCCCATGCCGGTGACGAGTCGCATGGAGAAGGCGGCGATGAAGGAGTGGGAAAGGCCGGTGAGGAAAAGGGTGACCCCCATGACCAGCAGGGAGATGAAGAGGACCCTCCTCACCCCGAACCTGGCAGCGAGAAACCCGCCCACGACCGCAAGGCACAGGTATCCGATGAAGTTGCCCGTCCCGATGAGGCCGATCTGGGTGTAGGAAAGGGATAGGCCCTCCTTCATGTTGCCCAGGATGACCGAGTAGGACATCCTGCCGAAGCCGTGGGAGAGTATGAGGACCAGTGTGCCCGTGAAGGCGATGACCCAGGCGTAGTGAACCATATCTTCCTCCTCCGCAGACCTGCAGGACCTGCTGCCACCTATTATAACCCTCTCCTTCTGTTTAATCAACTTATTGATTATTTTGTTGTTGACCATAAACTTTCATTCCAACAGAGAAGCGGCTGAATAGCTGAATGGGAGAACGTTCCGCAACCGAACGCGAGCGGAGGACACCGCTTGAGTGGGCTGCCCGTGCGTGCGAGGTGATCCCCGGAAGGGATGGCGGTCCTGATTATTGGCCGAATGGTTGATGAGCTGACCGGGGACAGAGGAAAGGGTGGAATGGGCCGAGGCAACAGACCGGCCACCTTGCACCTGAAGCCTTGATCCTTGTACCTTCATTGTGGGGGTCTTAAGGATGCACACCGTCGTAATCATTTGTCCACATCCTGCCCCGGCCGTGATAGGATATGGCCCATGAAACCGATCACCCTGGTGATAACGCGCGGGCAGGGGCCTGCCTTCGGGCACACACCGGACACCTTTCTCCGCACGGAAATGGTGGAAGAGATCCTGGTGGTGACTGGCGACCGGGGCCACCCGGCGCAGGCAGGCTGCAGGGTCATCGCCACAGACCCCCTCACCTCCCGGGATACCCTCCGTCGTGTAGCCGCCGAGGTGTGTACCGAATACCTCCTCCTTGCACCCCGCCCCCTACCCGTCCGCGCAACCCCTGACGATCTCGCCGCCATGATCGGTGAGGCTGAAAGCACGGGTGCCGCCCTGGCCTACTCCGATTTTTATGAGGAGGTGACGGGGGCGAGGATCACCCACCCCCTGAACGACTACCAGTTGGGGAGCGTTCGTGACGATTTCGACTTCGGTGCCCTCATCCTCATCCCGACGACCGCCTTTCGCCGTGCCCTCGAAAAGAGAAGGCCCCCGGGGGCCTTACCGTACGCGGGGCTCTACGACCTCCGACTCACTCTCTCCATAGACCGGCCCGTTCATCACATCGCCCGACCCCTCTACACCCTCCTCGGATCGGGCGAATCCTGGGATCAGGGCCGTCTCTTTTCTTACGTGGACCCCCGGAACCAGGCGGTCCAAAGGGAGATGGAATCGGTCTTCACCGAGTACCTGAAGGCCGTGGGGGCCTTCCTTCCTCCTCGCCGAAGGGGAGTCGGCGACCGGCCCGCTCTCTCCTTCCCTGTTGAGGCCTCCGTGGTCATACCGGTGAGAAACCGGAGGTCCACGATCGGCGACGCGGTGAGAAGTGCCCTCTCCCAGGAGACCCCCTTCCCCTTCAACGTGATCGTGGTGGACAACCACTCCACCGACGGCACCACGGCCCTTCTCTCGCAATTGGCCGCCGCTCATCCCGGGCTCTGCCACATCATCCCCGGCCGGACCGATCTCGGCATCGGCGGCTGCTGGAACGTGGCCCTCCAAAGCCCTCTCTGCGGGCGTTACGCAGTCCAGCTCGATTCCGACGACCTCTATGAGACCGGGCACAGCCTCGCGAGGATGGTGGAGATGTTCCGCAGGGATGGCCCGGCCATGGTGATCGGCTCCTATACCCTCGTCAACGAGGAGGGTGAGCAGATACCTCCGGGCCTCATCGATCACCGGGAGTGGACCGACGAGAACGGCCACAACAACGCCTTGCGGATCAACGGGCTGGGAGCACCGCGGGCCTTTGACACGGCCCTCATGCGGACCATCGGTTTCCTGAACGTGAGTTACGGAGAGGATTACGCGGCGGCCCTCAGGATCTGCCGGGACTTCCGGATCGGGCGGATTTTTGAAAGCCTGTACCTTTGCAGGCGCTGGTCCGGAAACACGGACGCACATCTCACCATCGAGCAGGCCAACAGGAACAACGCCTTCAAGGATCGGATCCGCACCGATGAGATCGAGGCACGCCGGTTGATGAACAGAGAACAGCCTTGATTGCAGATCATCGCATCCACGCCCGTTTTCCCGATCAGGGTGATCCATCCGGCCTTACCGGCCTCTGCCGGGGACTCCTCCGATCACAGCAACGAACATGGCCCGACCTGGCCCGGGCCTACGAGTCGCTGAGGAATGTGAGGATCCGGGACATCACCTGTAACGGTTTCTCCGTCCGCCTCATGCACAACCCCGGAAGGATGAAAAGCAGCACCGCCCCCGTTGCCGGGACATATGTCCGGGCGCGACCCTGCTTTCTCTGTGCCCGCCACCTTCCTGCTCCCCAAAGGGCCGTTCTCTACCGCGAGGAATACCTGATCCTCTGCAATCCCATGCCTGTCTTTCCCGGCCACCTTACCGTTGCCCACGTGGATCATCGGCCCCAGGCCATTTCCGGACAGTTCGGGGTCATGCTCGGTCTCGCCGCCGATCTCGGACGAGACTGGGCCGTCCTCTATAACGGCCCCCGGTGCGGTGCCTCTGCGCCGGACCATCTCCATTTCCAGGTAGTGCCGACAGGTATGATGCCCATCGAGAGGGAGATGGAAGAGGCGGGAAGGCTCGAGCCTGCGGCCACCCCGGACGGCACCCCGGTCCTGGTTTTGAAGGACATCGGCCGACTGGCCGTAGTGCTGGAGGGTCCTGACATGGCCCTGTTGAGCGCCGCTCTCCAAAGCCTGCTCGATGCCCTGCGATCGGCCTTCGGGCCCGATGAAGAACCCATGGTAAACCTGGCCGTCTTCCACGGGGATGGAGTGTGGCGGATCCTTCTCTTCCCCCGCAGCAAGCATCGGCCCGAGGCATTCTTCAGGGAGGGTGCCGGCCGTATCGTGGTGAGTCCCGCCATCGTCGAGATGGGCGGCGTCATCGTCACCCCGGTGGACGGAGATTTCGCACGCCTCGACCGGGAGACCGTCGAGGCCATCTATCGGGAGGTATCGCCTGTCGCCCTGCCGGGGTTAGCCCGGTAGCGACGCGCCTCCGAGACTCCCGTCAGGCGATAAACAGATTCTTCGAGGAGAAATCGGGGTCGCTCGTGAGGTTGACCCCCAGACGGCGCAGCCCCGCCTCATCACCCGGCGTGGGGATGTGGGTCATGTGGACCTCGCAGTCCCGCAACTCCTTCAACTTGCCCATGGCGAGCTGGGCAGCCGGGTTGGTCATGGCGCTGATGCTCAGGGCGATAAGGGCCTCCTCCAGGTCGAGGCTCACCGTCTTTTCCCTGAGGATCTCGGTCTTCAGGCTTCGCACCGATTCGGTCACATATTTGGGCAGCAGCTCGATCTTCTCGGGGACGCCCGCCAGGTGTTTGATGGCATGGATGACGAGGCTGGTGGCCGCGTGCATGAGGGGAGAGTTGCTCCCCGTGACGATGGTGCCGTCCTTCAGCTCTATGGCCGCGCCGCAGTAGACCCCGTCGTTGCCCTTCTGCTGCTGTTGGGCCGCCTGGGCCGCCTCACGGGAGGGCACCACGACCCGGCGGTACTCGGGTCTGATACCGAAGTCCCGGATAAAGAGCTCCACCCGCTGGACCGTCTCCTTATCTGCGAAACCCATGGCATATTCGCAGCGGTAACGGAAATACCGGCGGATGATCTCCTGGACCGACGCCTCCCTTACCAGGGCGTCATCGGTGATGGCAAAACCCGCCCGGTTCACGCCCATGTCGGTGGGGGACTTGTAGAATGCCTCGCCTCCCGTGATCTTTTCGAGGATCCGTCTCAGCACGGGGAAAACCTCCACGTCCCGGTTGTAGTTCACCGCCTTTTCATGGTAGGCCTCGAGGTGGAAGGGGTCGATCAGGTTGAAGTCCCTGATGTCTGCCGTGGCCGCCTCGTAGGCCACGTTTACCGGGTGTCTGAGGGGCAGGTTCCAGATGGGGAAGGTCTCG
>CAYOQF010000035.1:0-24366 GCA_964406055.1 uncultured Syntrophorhabdaceae bacterium | reverse complement strand
GGTATGCTGCGGAAACCTGGGCGAGTGATCATCGGGATGATCCGGATGTGGAGACGGTGCTGAAGCGGGTGCGTGAGAGTAAGGCAGCCTATCTGAGGTGGGGACGGGAAACCCTGGGGTGGTCGATATATGTGTTCAAGAAAGGGGGGGTATAGCACGGTTCCGGTTGGCCGGTCAGCCGGTCAGTCGGTAATAAGTCTTCCCTCCCTCCTCATCTTCCCATTCACCCGTCCACTCATTCGCTCAAAAGGGCTTCCATTTCCCTGCCGGTGATCTGCCGTACGGTCATGGAGCGGCGGGGCCGGGTGAGGGCCTGGCGGATGATCCTGTAAATTTCGAGATCGAAGACGGCCGTGGGGCCCGGAAAGGGTCTTTTCCCGTCCTCGTCGACGCGGAATGCCCCCATGAGGCACCACTTGTCCACTACGAAGACCTCCTTTCCTCCTCGCCCGGGATCGCTCTCTTCCACGAGAACAGGCCCCGGGAAAGGCCACGGGCTCACCTGGAAATGGGTAAAGGCCATGGCGAAGCGGAGATTGTAACGGTGCGCCGGTTCGAGCCCTCCGCAGGCACCCCTGCACCGTCCCAACCGGGTGTGGGTGCATGACCCGTTGCCCTTTTCCAGTCCCAGGAGCCGCGGGCAGAGGGCGTACTGCTCCGCCACCTCCCAGAGCGCATCTTTCGCCGCCTTCAGAGACTTGAAGAGGCCGAGGAGGGAGGGCATGTCCGATGGGTAGAGCCTTTGCACGTTTTCCAAATGCACCGTCTCGTAGCCCTCGCCGTTGGTGCTGCGTCTCGCTGCCACGAGGGTTCTGGCGTACCGGGAGCGGCGGTTGTAGAGTGGGAGAAGCTGCTTGATGAGATGAGACTCGAGGATAAGGGCGCCCGTCTCTCCCGAGGTGGGATGGGCCTCGATGGATTGAACCTGACGGCGCAGTCTCTGCCCCCCGGCGGAGCCGTTGCCCCCCGAGAAGTGGGAATAGACCCTGTCTCTTACGTTGACGCTCTTTCCCACGTAGAGGGGCGTGCCGCCTTCGCCGTAGAAGACATAGACTCCCGGCGATTCGGGCAGAGACCTCAGATGCCTTTCGTCGAGGAGGGGCGGAAGGGTGGGTGTCCTGAGAAGCTCCCCGACCACACTCCGAAGCCGGTCCGGTGGGGTCCGGTTCTCCAACTCCTTCAGGAACCGGTAAAGGACCGAGGCGTCCCCGAGGGCCCGGTGGCGGGATTCGCCCTGAAGGTTGAAGCGGTCGATAAGGGCGTCGAGGCTGTGTCTCCTGTATTCCGGGAAGAGGCGCCGGGAGAGGCGCATGGTGCAGAGGCAGGGCGCGGAAAACGAGATGGCCCGGCGCCGGAATTCCTCCTTCACAAAGTGATAATCGAAACGGGCGTTGTGGGCGACAAAGACGGCGTCCCGGAAGAGGTCCAGGAGTCGCTCCTCGATGTCTTCGAAAAGCGGTGCACCCTGGAGGTCTTCGTTCCTGATGCCGGTGAGCACCTCGATGTGGGGAGGGATCGGTCTTTCGGGGTCGACGAGGGTTGAGAAGGTATCCGTAATCTGGCCGCCGCTGACCCTGAGTATGGCGATCTCGATGATGCGGTGGAAAGAGGCGGAGATCCCGGTGGTCTCCACGTCCACGATGGCGAGATCAGGACCCTCCATCGCCTTCTTCCTCGTGGATCCTGATGGCGTGGCGAAGATAGGCGGCCACCTGCCTTGCCGGCGACCAGACCCCGGAGTGACCGTCGCAGAGGACGTCCGCCCCGAGGGCGAGCAGTTTGTCCACTGAGGCGCGCCAAGAGGGGAAATCGCAGTCGTACCCTTCGAGCAGGGGCGCCATGATGTCCTGGGCGAAGAGTATCCGACTCCCCCCATGATCGGTGTAAAGCGAGATGGACCCCGGTGAGTGGCCCGGCGTGTGGAGCCAGATGAGGTCGCGGCCGCCGAGGTGAAAGACACCTTGTTCGCCCCTCAGTCTCTCGTCGATCCTCAGGGGCTGAAAGTTCACATTGAAACAGAAGGCCGCCGTGAGGATATTGTCGCCTCTCTCCAATTTGTCGGCATCGAGGGCATGGATCACGATCCTGGTACCGAAGTGTTCCCGGAACAGGTGGGCGCCGCCGATGTGGTCGATATGGGAATGGGTGAGGATAAGGGTGGAAATCCGGGAGGGGTCGTGGCCCAGTGCCTCGATGTTTTGCACGATCTTCCGGAAGCCCGCTCCCACCCCGCTGTCGATGAGGATCAGACCGCCCCGGTCGATGAGGTATACCGCACCGTCGTAGGGATGGCTCACCCCGGCGCCGCCGACCTGGTAGATGCCTTCGGCGACCTCCAGGGATTTTCCCCCTCTGCCTCTGCCGTCCGACACGCTGTCGCCTCTGTCCTGATGCTCAGCCGAGAAGTTTGAGCAGGACCATTCCGGTCTCGGGGTCCAGGTCCCGTACCGCCCTGATCCCCTTTATCTCCACGATGACCGCCTCCAAAACCACGAAGGTGGTGGCCGTACCCCTGAGACAGCCGGTGAGCACGTTGTCCCACTTTCCGTAGGTGCCGTGGAAATGTATCTTCGGTTCGCTCCCTTCCCAGAAGATCGTTCCGATCCCCATAGTTTCATGACTGTCACGGATCTCCCGCCACGTGGGTTCCGGTGGAAAGACGTCCTGCATGGGCCCCACGACGATGGCCGCCTCCCTGATGCCGCCCACGAGATAGACGATGCCCGCCCGGATGTTCTCCTTCCGTGCTATGGATACGAGGTTTTCGAGGATCTCGTCGCCGTCTTCGAACCGGGCGACAATCACCCGCCCGGTTTCACCTGTCTGGTATTTCATGGGACCCTCCTTATCTCCAGGGGCAGCGTTGGTCAGTATCATAGCCTATTTCAAGACCTCCTGCAAAGACGGGTTCTTTCCTGTCGGATCCGATTCATCTATAATCATCCATGCAGCAGGGTGACATGGCAGTGCTTTGAGGGGGCGCCGGTTCAGTCGTGGGAAGGAAGGATGGTGGACAGGAGGGTAAACGGGGGATAGGGGCCGACCCCCCGGTTGAAAAAAGGGGTGCTCCGGACGCGGAAGCCTTCCGGCGCCTTATCCTGGGGCATTACAGAGACCATGGCCGCGAGATGCCCTGGCGTCACATCGCCGATCCTTATCGAATCATCGTATCCGAGGTGATGCTCCAGCAGACCCAGGTGGACCGGGTCAGGGAGAGGTACGGGGAATTCCTTTCCAGTTTTCCGGACGTGGCGTCTCTTGCAGAGGCGACAAAGGAAGAGGTCCTCGCAGCATGGAAGGGTCTTGGGTACAACAGGCGTGCCCTCGCGTTAAGACGGCTTGCCCAGGAGGTGTTGCAGGTCCACGATGGCCGGATCCCCCGGGATGTGGATGCCCTCGCGGCCCTGCCCGGCATCGGGAAGGCCACGGCAGGGGCCGTCGCGGCCTTTGCCTTCGATCTGCCCGTCGTCTTCGTGGAGACCAATATCCGCAGGGTCTTCATCCACCATTTCTTCCGTGACCGGGAGGCGGTGACCGACAGGGAGATCCTGCCCCTCGTGGAGAAGACCCTTGACCGGGAGAACCCGAGAGAGTGGTATTACGCCCTCATGGACTACGGCGCCATGCTTGGCAGGACTACGGTCAACCCCAACCGCAAGAGCGCAGGCTACCGGGTCCAGGGGCCCTTCAGAAACTCGACGCGCCGGCTCCGGGGAGAGATCATCCGGGCCCTTCTCGCCGAACCCGGACTGACGGCGGGGGAGCTGGCACTGAAGGTGGATCGCCGGGAGGAAGATCTGCCCGCGGTTCTGGCCGCCTTGGAAAAGGAAGGGTTCGTGAAGGAGAGGGAAGGGGTCTACACCATCGCGTGAACCGACGGTCGGTCGGCGTTGGCCCGAAGATTACCAGAAGCCCGCGAAGATGAAATAGAAGAAACCGAAGATCACGTGGAGGACCAACTGGTCGAGCCACGTATAAGGGCCGGCGTTACGGCCGAACATGCCTTGACCTGCCGTGGGCAGGGCGATGAAGAGCATGGAGACGTAGAGGATGAAAAAATAGACCGACACGAGAAGGCCCGAGTTCGCCTCCCACCCCATGAGCCGTGTAACGAGGAGGTAGATGGCGCCGAAGACGCCGCTCGTCACGAGGTGCATGATCGTCCCGGCGAGGAGAACCGCCCCTTTGTTCGGCGAAAGGCCGAGCCGTCCCAGGACGAAGGCGCCGTCGATCTCGATGAGGCTTGCGTGGAAGAGCCTGATCTTCGTGCCGATGTGGGAGGCGGCCGCCATGATGACGCCCGCGAGGAGACCGGCCACAAAGCCGCTGAAAAGGAGTTCCGCCATGGCTACATGCGTTTCCAGATGATGCCGAATATGACGCCGAGGATGAGCCAGATGGGAACGGATATGATGAGCGCCCAGGTCACCCCGCTCGCCTTCTTGAGGGACCGCTCCAGCTCGTTGACGTGGAGGGCCCGTTCCACCTTTATTCTCATATCCTCCATGTTGAAGGGTTTGGTGATGTAGTCATAGGCGCCCTGCTTCATGGCCTCCACGGCGCTTTCAAGGGTGGGGTAGCCGGTGATCATGAAGAAGAGGACCTTCTCGTCCCTGATCTTGATTTCCCTGAGAAGTTCGAGTCCGTCGAGGTCGGGCATGGCAAGGTCGGATATGACGATGTCGAACCGCCCGGGTGTGAATTTCTTCAGGGCGTCCTTGCCGCCTTCAGCGGTCGTGACTTCGTATCCGAGGCCTTCAAAGAACTCCTTGAGCACGTGCCGGATGTACTCGTCGTCGTCGACCACGAGAATGCGCGTGAAATCCATTGAGCCACCCCCTGCTTCTTCCCGATTTTACGTTTTCCCACACTCATGGACTTATTGCAACAAAAATGTACCCCCTGGTCACTTCCGCGACGAGGCGGCTATTCTCTTTCTCACCTCCGCCCAGCTCCCGGTGATGAGGAAGCTCTCTTCCATGTTGTCCACCATGACCTTGAAGCGGTTCAGAGGAACGGCAAAGGAAAGTATGCCCGCAGGTACACAGGGTCTGGCGGACACGTCGAACATGCCGATGACGGCCCTCTGAGGGTAGGCCTCCCTCTCCATGTAGGGGAAGGTGACGATTGCAGCGCATCCGGAACAGAAGGGGGTGAACACGCCGGACTCAACGGTGTCGAAGTTGGCCAGCGTAAAGAGACCGGCCAGTACGTCGGGGGGCGCAAAGAAGATCACCGCCTCGGGCTCGTCCTTCTCTTCTATGAGGTCCCACCTCTTGAAGGTGATCACCTTTGCCGGGGCCGTGAATTTGGGCATGGCGGCCATCACCTTCTTGACGATCTGGGGTGTTTTCTTGTACCGCTCCCCCTCCACTACACCGGGGATGCCGCAGGAGAGGAAGTACTCGAAATGGGGTCTCCGGATCTCACCAAAACCGAGATATTTTCTCCCGCCGTCACAACCTATGGCGTTCGCATCAAGGGATATGGCGCGGCCCTTCCGGGTCCTCCATATATCGGCGATGACGCATCTGTGCTGATCGGGGGGTTTTGGTTGTTTAGTGGGCGTGTCGCGGTTGCTGTAGAAGAAGACGAGGGGGAGTTCGGCACCGTCGAAGAACTTTTCCCAGAGGGCCATGAACCGTTCTTTCATTGCCGTGTCCATAATCGCGCCTCCTTGCGTCAGTATCTGATCCTTGCCCGGTAGGTGAGCCTCGCCTCCCCGTCCTTCCTGACCGGAATGTCGAAGGATGCGGTAAAGGCATCCACCTTGGCATGGCTGTGTGACGACTCCAGGATCTTCCAGTCCCCCGAAAGGGGCTCCACCACCTTTACCGTCACATCCTCTTTCTTGTGATTTTTGAGGACCACCTCGAAGCCCACCTCGTACACGTGGGCATCGATCTTCTCCCAGGTGGTCTGCTTTCTGGCGGCCGTGATGTCGAAGGCCGTCCCCATTTTCACTCTCACCTTTTCATCCTTCGGGGTGTGGTCGATGCGGTCCTCCCCCACGAACTGAAGGCTCCCGTCACTGTCCTGCTTGTAGACCCTGAGGGTGCCCTTGGGCAGGGGTATGCCGAGACCGTGCTCCTTCCTGTTCAGGAACTCCACGAAGACCTCCACCTTTTTCGTGGAGCCCAGGTCACCGTAACGGTTCCGGTAGTACTCGGGCATGCCCCTGTAGAGGAACTCTTTTTTCACCTCTATGCCGCGGCCCTCAAGCAGGCCTATCTGTTTCGTCTGGTTTTCCTTGATGGTCGATCTTTGCCGGAGTGAGTAAATGTGATACTCGAAGAAGGCGGCCTCCTGGAACTGGGGTACCGCCCCGGCTGCCTTGGCCTCGGCCATGAGCATCCGCCCTCTCTGTACGTCGTCGGTCACCCGGTGTACATCACCGGCCACAAGCTTGAGACGGGCGTCCCTGTACCCCGCCCCGCTCTTGTTGGTGATCGTCACCCATCCGGAAAGGTCGGCCCCTTTGTCCTCCCTGTCGAGGAGGAGCACGTAGTCGGCCTGCCAGGTGATCCCGTTGGCGAGGTAGAGCGCCTCCACCTCCTGGGCGGTCGGACCCCTGTTGTCCAGCACCCACACGAGGGTGGGCTTGGCGATGAGGTTCTCCGGTATCTCGGGAAAAACGATGGTACCGTAATGGCCATAGGTGATCCCGTTGTCGATCTTGTAGACCGGGTTCCCCTCATTGTTCGAGATCACCGTGGCGGTGATGATCTCCTCCTTGTCCGTGTAAGGGTTCTTGGACCGGAGCTTCACTTCTTTGCCCACGTATTTGTCGAGGAGCTTCCGGGGACTGATCAGATCGTACTCGTAGTTCTGCTCCAGAACGGTGAGGCCCTCCGGGGCCGTCACGCTCCTGATGCTGACGCTCGTGGGGATCACCTGGGCCGCTATATCCATGAACCGCACTTCCGTGATGCCGGCCGGCAACTGCATCTTCCGCACGTCTTTGACGAGACCCACGTTGCTGTTGTAGACCGTGACCTCCACCTCCTTCTGATTATCCAGTCCGGATGTGACGGGCAGCCCTTCCGAGGGCCGGGGAAGACCCAGGAAGAATCCCAGCACCATGAGTGATAAAAGGGTAACCGTCTTCATGACACCTCCCGTGGTCGGAATCTGTCGCGGTGCCTTGCCAGTGGGTCCGCATAATCTATTCTATCACAGGTCTGAAAGGACGAATGATTGATCGGGAGTATCCTTCGTGTTAGATTACCCTCCGTGGAAGGAGTCTTTTCTTGAGATTGAAGGCGGTCATGGCGCTCTTCTGGGCCGTCCTCTGCCTTTTCCCGCCGGAGGCGGGTGCGGCGGAACCCCGGACAAAAACGCACAAAGAAGCACAGAATGTCGTCCGTTTCGGCACCCTCCCGGTGCTTCAGTCCCTTCCGGTTTTTGTCGCGGCCGAAAAGGGTTACTTCAGGGCAGAGGGGCTCGATGTGGAGATCATCACCTTCAACTCCGCTCTTGACAAGGACCTTGCCCTCACCTCCGGCCAGATCGTGGGGTACTTCGGTGACCTCATGACCCCCATGGTCCTCAATGCCAACAAGGTGCCCCTCAGGATGGTGGCAACAATCTACAGTACACCGAAGGAGAGGCGCATGTTCGCCCTCATGGCCTCGCCGAAGGCGTCGGGTTCGGGGCCCGGGGAATTGGCCGGGGAGGGCATTGCCACCAGTTCAAATACCATTCTGGAGTATCTTCTGGTGAGACTCCTTGGAAGGCAGGGGGTCCCGGCCGCACAGATTCGCCTCCTGGAGGTAAAGAGTATCCCCATCCGCCTCCAGATGCTTCTTGCCGGGCAGGTGATGGGGGCGGTTCTTCCCGAACCCCTGGTCACCCTGGCGGAGACGAAGGGCGCACGGGTCGTCATCGACGACGCGGGGAAGGATCTCTCCGCCACGGTGATTGCCTTTACCGATCGCTTTCTCGGTACCTCCCCCGGTACCGTGAGGGCCTTCCTTCGGGCCCTTCAGAAGGCGTCCGCCTTCATCGGTACCCACCCCCAAGAGGTCCGGTCCATCATGATCCGCGATTGCAGGGTTCCCGAGACACTGAGGGATACCTTTCCCATCCCCGCCTTTCCGAAACTGACCCTTCCCGACCAAGCGCAGGTGATGGATGTGTACCGGTGGCTTCAGGGCAAGGGCATCATCAGGAAACAGATGACCTTCAGGGAGATCGTCGCCGATGGATACCTCCCCCGAACTCCTTGAAATAGAGGGCTTGGAGAAAACCTTTCAGACCGGCACAACCGAGAAGACGGTCCTCTGCAACATCAGTGCGAAGCTGAGCCACCAGGACTCTCTCGCCATCGTGGGTCCCTCGGGGTGCGGCAAGACAACCCTCCTGCTTCTCATTGCCGGGCTCCTGGCGCCATCGGCGGGCAGCATCAGGCTCAACGGGGAGGCGGTGAAAGGACCGAGCAGGAAGATCGCCCTCGTGCTTCAGCATTACGGGCTCTTTCCCTGGAAGACGGTAGCGGCCAACGTACTGCTCGGCTCGCAGCTTCAGAAGATTGCGGTCAGCCCGGAGGAACTGGCAGAGGTGAAAAGGGGGCTCCGCATCGAAGACCTTGACCGTCTCTATCCTCAGCAGTTGAGCGGAGGCCAGCGTCAGCGGGTGGCCCTGGCCCGGGCGATCCTTCTCAAGCCTTCGCTCCTTCTCCTTGACGAGCCTTTCGCGGCCATCGACACCATCACCAGGGAACGGCTCCAGAACGGGCTTGTGTCCGTATTCAACGAGCGCCGGTTCAGTTTTGTCATCGTCACCCATTCCATCGAGGAGGCCCTCTTTCTCGGCCGGAGGATCGTGGTGCTCGGAAACGGGAGGGACGGGATACGCACGGTGCTCCACAACCCCGGGGCCGGTTCTCTCGAGTACCGGTCAACCCCGGAGTTTTTCGCCCAGACTCTGAAGCTGAGGGAAATCCTGGAGGGCGTGGAGTGAAACGGCAGGTCCTCCTCGCCTATGCCGCCACCGTCGCCTTCATTTATCTGCTCTGGTCCGTCCTTTCCCTGCTCCTCGGGGACGCCGTTCTTCCCTACCCGCTCACCGTGTACGTCCAGGGCCTGAGGGAGATCGTGCGGCCCGCGTTCTGGGGCCATATGGAGGCCAGCTCCGTCCGCCTCCTCGCCGGTCTCGCGATCGCCTTTGTGTCGGCGGTGCCTCTCGGCCTGATGCTCGGCAGCACGCCCCGCCTGGACCGCCTCTTCTCACCCCTCATATACCTCGGCTATCCCGTCCCGAAGATCGTCCTCATGCCCATCATCTTCGTCATCTTCGGGATCGGCGAGACGGGCAAGATCGTCCTCCTTACCATGATCATCTTCTTTCAGCTTCTGATCACGGCCCGCGACGCCGCGAGAAAGATCGAAACCGAGGTGGTCTATTCCCTCAAGTCCCTCGGCGGCGGACGGTGGGCCTTCTACCGTCACGTGGTATGGCCCGTGAGCCTCCCGGGGATATTCACATCCCTCCGCATCGTCACGGGAACCGCCGTGGCCGTTCTTTTCTTCGTCGAATCCATCGGGACGAGCAAAGGACTCGGCTTCTACATCATCGATTCCTGGGGACGGGCTGACTATCCCACCATGTTCGTCGGTATCATCGCCCTTTCCGTGATCGGCATTGTTCTTTACGAAACCTTCGACCTTCTCGAGAGAAGGTTCTGCAAATGGAAAAGCCTGTAGCAGGAGACCGACCCCCGGTGGAAAGGACCCTTCGAAACAGCCGACTGAAGGCCTGGATACAGGCGAGCCGTCCCCAGTTCTACGTAGCCACGCTGATACCCCTCTGCATCGGTCTCATCCTCGCAGGGCGGGACGGATGGCGGCCCACCCTGTTCCTCGTCATTCTCATCGGGTCCCTTGCGGTGCACCTGGCCACCAACATCGCCAACGACTATTTCGACTACGTGGAGGGGACCGATTCCGGGGAGGCCATCGGCGGGTCACGGGTGATACAGGAGGGAAAGATCGCGCCGAAGACCCTCGTCGGGGCCCTCGTGCTCCTCTACGGCCTCGCCTTTGCATCCGCCTTCTACATCATCCATACGAGGAACCTCAACGCGCTGGTTCCCCTGGTTCTCTTCTCCTTTCTGAGCAGCGTCTTTTACGTGGCGCCGCCCATACGGTACGGGTATCATGGACTGGGTGAGCTCTTCGTGGGCATCAACATGGGTCCCGTCATGGTGGTGGGCACCTACTGGGCCCTCACCGGCGCTCCCGGTTGGCGCCCCTTCTGGATCTCCCTTCCCGTGGGGCTTATGGTGGCCTCGATTCTCTATTATCAGAGCCTGCCCGACATGAAGACGGATGTCCGGGCGGGCAAGTACACCCTTGCCGTGAAGCTCGGGAGGAGAGGGGCGACCGCGGGGCTTGCGGTCTTCTTCATCCTCATCTATGGGTCGATCGTGGTCCTTGCGGCGGCGGGCCTCCTTTCCTCTCCGTCCCTCCTTTGTCTTTTCACCGTTCCCATCTTCGTGAAGCTCCTGAGGATCGTGAGGAGCACCGGGGACTGGGTGCTCCTGGATCAACACGGAAAGTACGTCCGCATCCTCTACTTCCTGAACGGGATCGCGATCATCCTGGGCATCCTGTAGCCGGGGAGGGCCTTTCCCCCTTCCCCCTGATCCGAGTATGTCCTTGACAAAGGCCGGCGCCTCTACTATCCTGTCAGTCGAGCGGGATCCGGACCTGTGGATCCTCCGGCAGCACCGAGATTCCAGGAGACACGCAGTCACTTGACAGAGCCGCGTCCTGCCCCCCCACCGATCATGATTCTCTCCCTTTTCGCCCTTCTGCTGTGGCTGGTCTGGCCCCTCCCGTCCGCGTCAGAGGTTGGGGCGGTGAGGGAAGGCGCCCGGTTAAGCTTGGATGAATGTGTCGATGTGGCCCTGAGGACCCATCCCTCCATCAACGGGGCACGATACGCCGTGCGCTCCCAGGAGGCGCTGGTAGGACAGGCGAGGTCAGGGTATTTCCCGAAACTCGACACCTCCCTCGGTTACACGAGGAATATGGCCGAGAGGAGCCGAAACGACAAGTATTTCCCCATAGCGACGTACAGCGAGCACCAGGCAAAGGCCAGCCTGAGTCAGACCATGATCGATTTCGGCCGGACCTCCACGGACGTGAGGCAGAAGACCCTCGATCTCCAGGCCTCCCGGTATGACCTCAGCGATACCATGGCCCTGGTGGTCCAGAACGTACGGGCGGCCTATTACGGCGTGCTGCGGGCGCAGCGGACGGCGGACGTGGCCGTCGAATCGGTGGGCCAGTACCGGAGCCACCTGGAGCAGGCGCGGGCCCTCTTTGAGGCGGGAAGCAAGCCGAAATATGATGTCACCAAGGCGGAGCTCGACTTAAGCAACGCGCAGCTTGAGCTCATAACGGCGGAGAACGATCTCAAACTGGCCTGGGTGAGCCTGAACAATGCCATGGGGATCGATTCCGGTGCCGCGTACAGCCTGGAAGACGTGCTCTCCATGGAGCCCCACGAGATTACCCTCGAGGAGGCTGTGGACAGGGCCTACGCCCAAAGATCCGATCTTCAGTCCCTGGCGGCCCAGAGGGACTCGGCCGTGGCTGCCGCGGACCTTGCCGGAAAGGAATACTATCCGAAGATAAACGGCACGGCATCCTACAGTTTCCTGGGCAGCCGGTTTCCCCTGGAACAACAGTGGAACGCCGGTGTGCAGCTCCAGATGAACCTTTTCGAGGGCTATCTCACGAAGAACAAGATCGAGGAATCCCAGGCAAAGGTCAAGGTGGTGGAATCGAAGATCACCACCGTGAAGCTCCAGATACTCCAGGAAGTGAAGAAGGCGTATCTCAACATGAGGCAGGCCAGGGAGAAGATCGGGACAACGGAAGTCCAGGTGCGGCAGGCCACGGAGAATCTGGAGCTGGCCAATCTCCGGTATACCGCCGGTCTCGCCGGTCCCCTGGAGGTGACGGATGCAACGGTTTCCTCCAGCAGGGCGAAGCTTGCTCGTATCGCCGCCCTCTACGACTACAAAATAGAACAGGCCAACCTCGAGCGGGCCATGGGGGGCAGGTGATGGGAAAAAAGGTCGTTCTCGCGGTGATCCTTGTTGTTCTCCTCGTAGGCGGATATACCATGCTGACGAGGAAGAAGCCGGCGCCTCCCCCACCCGCACCGGTTCCCGTGCTGGCGGGAAAGGCGGTGCAGAAGACGATGCCCCTCGTCGTCGAGGCTATCGGCACCGTGGAGGCCTCCAACTCGGTGACGGTGTACTCGCGGGTCATGGGCCAACTCGTGAAGACCCATTTCCGGGAAGGGCAGGATGTGAAAAGGGGCGATCTCCTCTTCACCATCGACCCGGCGACGTATAAAGAGAAGCTGCGGAACGCCGAGGCGAAGCTGGCCCAGGATATGGCACAGCTCGCCTATTACGAGGCTGAGGCGAAACGGTATGCCTACCTCCTCGAAAAGGGTGCGGTCTCCCGGTCCGACTACGAAAGCAAGCAGACCCAGATGGCGACCCAGGACGCCCTGGTAAAGGCTGACCGCGCCGAAGTGGAGAGCGCCCGCCTCAACGTGGAGTACTGCTACATCCGCTCTCCCATCGACGGGAGGACGGGGCTCTACGGGGTCCATGAGGGCACCATGGTGAAGGAGAACGACACGAGGCTCGCGGTGATCAACCGGCTCATGCCGGTGTATGTGAAGTTCTCCGTTCCGGAGAGACGGCTGGCCGAGATCCGGAAGCACATGGCCGGGGGCAGCCTGAAGGTGAAGGCGACTCCTCAGGGAGAGCAGGACAGGGTTGCCGAGGGCACCCTGACCTTCATTGACAATGCGGTGGATGCCGCAACCGGGCAGATCACCCTCAGGGCTGCCTTTGAGAACAGGGAACAGGTGTTGTGGCCGGGACAGTACGTGACCGTTGCGTTGCGTCTCGCCGAAGAGAGCGGCGTCACGGTCGTGCCCGTCCAGGCCGTGCAGTTGAGCCAGAGCGGTCCCTACGTTTTTGTCGTGGATCCGGAAAACAAGGCCCGCCACCGGCCGGTCACGGTGGCGCGGACGGTGGGAGCCGAGACGGTGATCGCCAAGGGCGTGAAGCCGGGCGAGACGGTGGTGACCGACGGACAACTGAAGCTGAGGGACGGGTTCCGGGTGGAAGTGCGGGATGCACTCTCTTCGACCCAGGGCAACGGCGCCGTGAAGGGCGGAAACGAAAAGGCTCCGGATACAAAGAAGTGAACCTTTCCGAGATATGGATACGAAGACCCGTCATGACCATCCTGGTCATGTTCGGCCTGCTGTTGTTCGGCCTGATCAGCTACCGGTCGCTGCCTATCAACAACCTGCCTGCCGTTGATTTTCCCACGATTCAGGTCACGGCGAGCCTTCCCGGTGCGAGTCCCGAGACCATGGCATCCACGGTGGCCAAACCGCTGGAAAAGCAGTTCTCCGGCATAGCCGGGCTGGAGGCCATGACCTCCACGAGCTACCAGGGATACACCACCTTCATCCTCCAGTTCGCCCTCCATCGCAATATCGACGCCTGCGCCCAGGATGTGAGCGCCCAGATAAGCGACGCCATGGGCGAACTTCCCTCGAACATGCCCAACCCGCCGACCTATGAAAAGGTCAATCCCACCGATCAGCCCATCCTGTATTTTGCCCTGACCTCGGACGCCATGCCCCTCAACGTGCTCAACGACTATGCGGAGAATGTTCTGGCCCAGAACTTCTCCACCGTGAACGGTGTCGCCCAGGTCATGGTCTACGGCCAGAAGTATGCGGTCCGCGTCCAGGTCAACCCGAAGATCCTCGCAAACCGGGGCATCGGTTTTGATCAGATAGAAGGGGTGATCAGGAAGCAGAACGTGAACCTTCCCGGGGGAACGCTCGACGGCCCCTTTCAGTCCTACACCATGGACTCCAACGGGCAGCTCATGAACGCCGCTCAGTACCGCTCCATGATCGTCAGCTATCAGAACGGCAACCCGGTGCGCCTTCAGGATGTGGGCGATGCCGTGGACGGCGTGGAAAAGGACAGGCAGTTCGCCGCCTGGTACGGGTCCTCAGAGCGGACCCAGAGGGGTATCATCCTGGCCATCAAGAAGCAGCCCGGCGCGAACACGGTGCACGTGTCCCAGGGTGTGAAGGATATCGTTCCGCACCTGAAGGCTATGGTTCCCGAATCGGTGGAGTGGCACCTTCTTTACGACGCCTCGGATTACATCAAGGAGTCCATTGAGGATGTCCAGTTCACCCTTCTCCTCACCATCTTCCTGGTGCTTATCATCATATTCCTCTTCCTCCGTTCCGTACGGTCCACCATCATCCCGAACATCGCGATCCCCCTGTCGATCATCGCCACCTTTGCGGCCATGGAGGTACTGGGTTACAGCCTCAACAACCTCTCCCTCATGGCCCTGGTCCTTGCCGTGGGTCTCGTGGTGGACGATGCCATCGTCATGCTCGAAAATATCATACGGCGCATCGAGACGGGGGAAGACCCCCTCACCGCGTCTCTGAGGGGATCGAAAGAGATCGGCTTCACCATCCTTTCCATGACCGTCTCGCTTGTGGTGGTCTTCATACCCGTTATCTTCATGCCGGGACTCATCGGGCGCCTCTTCCGGGAGTTTGCGGTCAGCATCGCCATGGCCATCCTGTTGTCAGGCTTTGTCTCCATTACCCTGACCCCCATGCTCTGCAGCCGTCTCCTCAAGAACCACGGGGAAAGGAAGGAGGGGCGGTTCCATGGGGTGACTGAAGGGGTTTTCAACAAGGCGCTTGCCTTTTACGACCGGAGCCTTTCCTGGGTGCTCGGCCATCGGGTGCTGACCCTTGCCTTTACGGTCCTCATACTGGCAGGTACCGGGCTTCTCTTCGTGAAGATCCCGAAGGGTTTCCTGCCCAGCCAGGACCAGAACTTCCTCATGGCCTATGTGCAGGCGGCTGACAGGACCTCCTTCGACGACATGGTGCGGCACCAGGAGGCGGTGAACGGCATCCTCCAGCGGGAAGCCGACCTGAGGGATTTTATCTCTATAGCGGCCCTCGACACGTACAGCACGGGCATAGTCTTCGTCATGACCAAGCCGCTCTCAGAGCGCAAACGGTCCGTGGACAGGATCGTCGCGGATCTGAGACCCAAGTTGAACGATATACCGGGACTCCTCGTCTTTCCCCAGAATCCGCCCCCTATCGCGGTGGGAGCTCAGAGTTCCCAGGGCCAGTACCAGCTCACCCTCCGGGGCTCGGACACGAGGGCTCTCTATCATTACGCGGGGATCTTCGAGAGCCGTATGAAGCAGCTCCCCGGTCTCGAAGACGTAACGAGCGACGTGAAGCTGAATAACCCCAAACTCATGGTGAACGTGGACCGGGACAAGGCCTCTTCGCTCGGCCTCACGCTCGGCCAAGTGCAGGATGCCTTCTTTTCAGCCTTTGCAGCCAGGAAAGTCTCCACCATCTACGCCGCCCTCAACCAGTACAGCGTGATCCTCGAGGTGGAGCCCCGCTTCAGGGAGGACCCGAGCGCCCTCTCGTACCTCTACGTGCGGTCCGACTCAGGGAAGCTCGTTCCCCTCTCCACTGTGGCGACGATCGAGGAGACCACCGGTCCCATCAGCGTGAGCCATACCGGCCAGTTGACCTCCGCCACTGTCTCCTTCAATCTGAAGCCCGGGGTCGCCATAGGAGATGCGGTGGCCGGTGCGCGGAAGATTGCGCAGGACGTAAACCTGCCCCAGGGTATTACCTACAACTTCCAGGGCTCGGCCCAGGAGTTCGAGAAATCCATGGGAGGGATGGGCTTTCTCCTCGTCATCACCGTCCTCGTGATCTACATGGTCCTCGGCATCCTGTACGAGAGCTTCATCCACCCCATCACGATCCTTACGGCCCTCCCTCTCGCCGGGTTCGGGGCACTCCTGACGCTTCTGGTCTTCGGCAGGGAGCTCGACATGTACGGTATGGTGGGTATGATCCTCCTCGTGGGTATCGTGAAGAAGAACGGAATCATGATGGTCGATTTCGCCCTGGAAGCGGAGAGGGCGGAACAGCTCGGTTCCGTGGATTCCATCCACAAGGCCTGCATGACCAGGTTCCGTCCCATCATGATGACCACCCTGGCGGCCCTCTTCGGATCCCTTCCCATCGCCCTCGGCATCGGCGCAGGCGGGGACGCCCGGCAGCCTATGGGCCTGGCCGTTGTGGGCGGTCTCTTCTTCTCCCAAATCATGACCCTCTACGTCACCCCGGTCTTCTACGTCTACTTCGACAGGTTGAGCCACCGCTTCTCAAGGGACAAAAAGGGGTAGGGGCACGGCCATTGAGGAAAGGCTGCGACCTGTGGTATGGTCATGGGCGTGTAACCGAATGACCGAATAAGGAGATACCATGGCAAAGGTGACCAGGGGCGTGTATTTCATTCCGGGAAGGGACGAGTTTATCCCCGATTCCCATACCTACGTGATCGGCGACCCGGCATCGGGGGACCTCTCCATCGTGGATGTGGGCCTCATGGGGAAGGGGAAATACAAGATCGACTCCATCGTCAGGGAAGGGATCGCCCTCAAGGACGTAAAAAGGATCATCATGACCCATACCCACCTCGACCATATCGGCTGCCTCCGGGAAGTGAAGGAGGCCATACCCCACGCCGAGCTGTGGGTCCATACCCTCGAAGGTGTACCTCTGGAAAAGGGGGACGAACGGGCCATCTACGGCATGGACATGTTCCAGAGCATGTGTCAGATGCAGTTCGGGCTGAAGAACGGCGAGTTCAAATTCACCGTGGATCGGAAGCTTGAAGGGGGAGAGGTGCTCGAGATGGGTGGCATGATCTGGGAGGTGGTCAACATCCCCGGCCATTCAATGGGCGGCATCGCGCTGTACAGTGAGCCCGAGGGCATCCTCATCCCGGGGGACGTGGTCTACGCGGACTACGCCATCGGCCGGTTCGACCTCTTCGGCGCAGACCCCGAGGCGCTGAAGAGGTCCCTCCATCACCTCGCCGGCATGGAGGTGAATATCCTCCTGCCGGGCCACAACCAGATCGTCAGGGACCTTCCGAAGGACTATATCCGGAAAACCGCCAAGATGTGGGAGCCCTACCTGTCCTGAGGACCGGGTAAGGATGTTGACCTGTCGTCTCCGGCGAAGGGCGCCTCAAGGTACACCGCGTTATTCCCCGTGCGTCGGCCAGAGCGTTCCTTTGCCGGTCTTCTGATACTCAAGCTCGGCATGACTGACGAAGGCCGTCCGCCCCTGGGAATCGGCTCTGAACCCGCGGGCAGCGCACCAGTCGACAAATGTCTCGGGATCAATGTCCACACGGAGGGCGATGTTGCCGGCATATTTGATCAATTCACATTCTTTTGTCACAAGGGCCTTCCACTCTTCGTAGGTGGCGGGCATATTCCCGGGATCAGTAAAGACCCCCAGCGCCCTGCGGTACGCAGCCTCATCCTTAAACCACGCAATCCCTATGATATGATTCATTGCGGCACGTCCTTTCTTCCGGTGGAATACTTAGCCGCTACGGTTGTAGCATAATCATCCTTCCGTAGATCTGCAACGAAGGGACGGGGGCCCCATCGGATCCCCCCTTTTTTTTTGGGGAGCCCATGGTATTTCCAGGCGCCTCACCGCGCCCGCCGGCCCTGTCACTGCGCCATGGCAGGAAAAGGGTAAACCCTGCCTGAATGCGCTTTTCCTTTCCGGAACAGACCCGGGGGTTTCGGCCGGCTCGGTACCCCGGCATGAAAAGGCAGACGAGACGACAAGGGACCGCAGGTCATGCGCCGGCTCTCATGGAGCGACAATTGGGCCGGTTCGCGCCGATAGTATGGCTATATTGCGGCACTCCGGAATTCGGGGTGCTTAGTTTGCTTTGCTCCCGCCGACTTTGTCGAGGAGTTCGGCAAAGTCAAATCCAAGGAATGTGGTCCCTTTCTTGAATGTCATACCGGCGGGTATTCTTATCACAGATCCGCTCCTGGTCACGACATCCGAGGTCTTGACCGACACCCACCCATCATCCCTTTTCTCGAATTCTTCAACCACGATTTTTGTTACCTCGTCCATAATGCTGACCCTCCTCGTTAAATTTGCACCAATAATTTATCCATGACCACCGAGGTTGTCAAAGGTTCTTGGAGGTTGTCGGGCCCCCCATGTTATGTCTTGAAAGGAAGCGCGGAATGGCGTATAGAAATCGGGCGGTGAAGATCGATTTCCATACCCATGTTTATCCCGATCACGTTGCCCACAAGACTGTTCTGGCGGTTCGTGAGCGGGCAGGGATCGATGCCTATGCGGACGGCACCCTCTCGGGCCTGAAAAGGTCGATGGCCGCTGCCGGGATTGATCTTTCCGTCGTAGCGGCGGTGGCAACCCGTCCGAAACAGGTTCCATCCATGCAGCGATGGCTCACCGCCCTCCGGCAACCGGGCATCGAAACGCTGGCCGCCATGCACCCCGCCGATCCCTTGAGTTCCGACCAGATACGAACGCTCAGGGCGCAAGGGTTCCGGGGGTTCAAATTCCATCCTGATTACCAGGATTTCTTTGTTGATGATCCCAGGATGTATCCTCTCTATGAAGCGATCGCGGCAGAAGGCATGTTCATTCTCTTCCATGCCGGGATCGACCGCGGGCTTCCCCACCCGGTCCACGCGACACCGAAGCGTCTGGCAGCGGTTCATGAGGCCGTTCCGGGGCTCTGCATTATCGCCGCCCACCTGGGAGGGGAAGATGCCTACGAGGAAACGGCGGTCCGTCTGCTGGGACGGAATCTCTACCTGGACACGTCCTTCGTGCTCCGGAAGATGCCGACACCATTCCGGGAACGCTTCCTCAGGGAGCATCCGGCGGACCGTCTGCTCTTTGCATCGGATAGTCCATGGACGGATCAGGGAGAGGAGCTTCAGTTTCTGTTGGAGTTACCCTTTCTGACGGACAGGGACAAGGAAAAGATCTGTTCTTCCAACGCGGCGCGGCTTCTGGGTCTGGAGGATGGCTGAAGCCGGCGCCTGTCCCTGCAAAGGAGAGGGACGAGCTATCGAGGCTCGCGTCGATATTGGGGGCAGAGGTCCGATGATCCGGGAACGAAACTGCGACACACCATCGTGCGTGTTTCGTAGATCTCGCAGGCCGCCAGCGAGCCCTGCCATGTGAGATAGACGCAGGTCATCCGGCAGGTTCTGATGTTTGTCCCGAACCGGTTGATGACCCTGTCCCCCTCCCACGTTACATCGTTATCGCTCACGTGGGCGAGAATATCATGGCGCCCCTCCTTTTCCCATCGCTGAATATCCTCAAGGGATACATAGGCGGATACATCCACGTGACAACAGTTGCCGCATCTGCGGCAGGCGATGTGGTGGTCCTCTTCGTGTTTCATGGTCGGATATGGAGCCATTCCTCCGTACCTGAAGTATGTACCATGACCGTCCGCCCATCTTCAAATGTTCGCTGCGCAGCCGGAAACAGAGGCGGACGATCAAAGAAGCTTAATATGTCTCGACGGTTGCCGATAAGAATTTCAAACAAAAGGTGCAAGGAGGGTTACCACCTTGAAAAACAAGCACTTGCTCCTCGGCGTCGCCGTGCTCATCGGGCAGGCGGTTCTTATTGTCCTTGCCTATCTCGGTTACAGGGGTTCCGTGGAAGCGGCCGGCGGGGCCGGTGCCGACAAAGCGATCCTGGACGGTATCCTTGCCCATCACCTTCGATTCATCTACCTGTCCGCGGGAGTTCTCGGTTTGTGCACTGCCATCACCGTACTCTCCCACATTACGCTGAAACGTGCCTTCCTGAAACCGATCAGGGATCTTGCGGCCATCGCCGCGGAGATGGGGAGCAGCGAGGGGGACCTCTCGAAGGATTTTCCCACCGACCACCCGGCGTACAAAGAACTCTGCCAGGCCTGCAACAGCTTCCTGGAGAAATTCAGGGCCACTATCGGCAATGTGCGCAAGATGAGCGTCAATATCGCCATGGAGTCGGTGAGGGTAACCCAGCGGGTCAAGCGCTCAGCCGACAGTTCGACGAAGCAGAGAGAACTGTCCGACACGGTCTTCACCAGCAGTGACGAAGCCACGAAGGCGATCACCGACATCTCGAAGAGCGTGCAGTTCATCTCCGATTCGACGACCAAGAACCTGCAGACCGCCCAGGTCTCCTTCGGCGAGCTGATGGACGTGACGCAAAAGATCAACATGGTGAGCACCAAGCTCACCAGTTTCAACGGCACCGTGCAGAAGCTGAGCGAGAACTCGGAGAGCATCAGGGATGTGGTGTCGCTCATCCAGGACATCTCGGACCAGACCAATCTCCTTGCCCTCAACGCCGCCATCGAGGCGGCGCGCGCCGGGGAGGCGGGCCGGGGTTTTGCCGTTGTCGCCGACGAGGTGAGAAAGCTCGCGGAAAAGGCCCGTTCTGCCACGGAGGAGATCGCGAGGAACGTGAACGACATGCTCCTTCACGTCAAGAACACCCTGGAAGAAACCGAGGAGATCAACGGGTACACCACCCAGACCCGGGACGTGATCGAACGCTCCTCGAGCAATTTCGAGAAGATGGTGAAAGACTTCGAAAGTACGAGCGGTCAGCTCAATACCATAGCGGCGGCCATCGAAGAGCTTTCTCTCACCAACGGTGAGATCCACGACCGGGTCAAGGAAATCCACGGTCTTGCCCTCGATGTGGCCGGAGAAATGGAGGATTCACAGAAATCATCCGTCGATCTGGGCCGGATTACCGAGCAGATGCAGGAGATGGTATGCAAATTCAGGATCGGCCAGGGGAGTTATGAGAAGATCCTCCTCCAGGCGAAGGAACACCGGGACCTGATCGCTTCCAAGATCGAGGAACTGAAGGATCGGGGGATTGACGTCTTCGACAGGAACTATCAACCCATAGCGAACACGACCCCCCAGAAACTGAAGACCAGGTACGACGAGTATTTTGATAAGGAAGTCCGCCGCCTCTACGACGAAGCCCTTGCCGGCATCGACGGGGCCATCTACGCGGCCTGCGTGGACGTGAACGGTTACTCGGCCACCCATAATACCAAGTATTCGAAGCCGATCACCGGCAACCTTCAGGTGGACATGGTCCAGAGCCGTGACAAGCGGATATTCAACGACGAGAAGGGCATCAGGGCGGCGAAGAACACCTCGCCCTTCCTGGTCCAGACCTACGTGACCGCGGCGGGGGAAATCGTAAACGACCTGTCCTTACCCGTCTACGTCAAAGGAACCCATTGGGGGGGCATGCGGATAGGCCTTGACCCCAAAAAGATGCTGAAAGACTGAGACCCTACTCGAAACAGCCGAGCTGACAGCCCACGATCTTGATCTTCAGGGCGTTCAAGGTGTCGCCTACCTCCCTCGAGGTGACACCTGCCTCCTCGGCGAGTTTCAGGGCCTGCGCGCAGGCGATCTTTCCATCCCTGGCCTTGCTCTTGATCTTTTCTTCAAGCGCTTTTCTGTCCATTCTCACTCCTTCTTCATCATCTTCTCGATCACTTCCCCGAGCTTCTTCAGTTCCTCGCCGTACCGCGCCCAGTTGCCTTCCCGTTGGGCCCTGACGGCGTCGTCATAGTGTTTTTTGAGAAGGACTCTGAGGTCCTGACCCCCCGGGGAAGCGGCGGGACGGACTGCAGGTTCCTCCCCGCGTTCACCCCTCCTGGTACCCACATCACCGAAAATCTTGGAGACGGCTGCCTCCAGGGTCTCCTCCATGGCGATCTGGTTCTCGTAGGCCACGATCACCCTCTTCAGCTCGGGGATTTTGCCTGTTTCAGCCCGGAGATAGAGGGGCTGAATATAGATGAGGGAATTCTCGATAGGGATCACGAGGAGGGTTCCCTGGATCACCTGGGATCCCCGCTGGTCCCAGAGGGAGATTTGCCGCGAGATCTCCGTATCCTGGTTGATCCGGGCCACGATCTGGGCAGGCCCGTATACGAGGCGATCCTTTGGAAAGCGGTAGACCACCATCTTCCCGTAGTGCTCGCCGTCGCTCCGGGCCACCATCCAGGCTGAGAGATTGCTTTTCCTCTTGGGATTGAAGGGCAACATGAGGATGAACTCCTCCTCCTTCTCACCCGGCAGCCTCATGACCGTGTAATAGGGCTCCATCCGGCTTTCCTTCTTCTTTCCGCCCATGAGGGGGATCTCCCACTGGTCCTCCCGGTTGTACAGGGTCTGCGGGCTTTCCATGTGGTAGGTGGAGTAGATCTCCGCCTGAATGTTGAAGATGTCGTGGGGGTAACGCAGGTGCTGCCTCAGGTCCGGGGGCATCTCGGAGAGGGGACGGAAAAGGCCGGGAAAGACCATATTGAAGGTCGCTGCGATGGGATCCCTGGCGTCGGCGATGAAGAACCTCGTGGTGCCGTCGTAGGCGTCGATTGTCGCCTTCACCGAGTTCCTGATGTAATTGATCCCCCGTTTGTAGGGCTGAGAGTAGGGGAAACGGTGGCTCACGGTGTAACAGTCGTAGATCCATACCAGACGCCCATCCTTGGTTATCACCATGTAGGGATCATCATCGAGGGCGAGAAAGGGGGCGATCTTCCTGACCCGTTCCCTGATCATCCGGTGGTAAAGGACACGGCTGTCCCCCGTGATGTCATTGGAGAGAAAGAGTTTCAGGGAGGCAAAGCGGATGGAGAAGGCGATGCGTCGGGCCAGGGACTCTATCCGCACCCCCCGGGTACCCGCGTAGGAGGTGTAGACGTTCTCCTCTCCCGAGGGGTAGTCGAACTCCCGGGATTTGGTGTTCACGATCACGTAGTCGCTGGAGAGCTCGCCGAAGTAGATCTCCGGGCGGGTGATCGTGATGTCCCTGAGGGAGGAGACCGGGGGGATATCCTTGATCATGAGAAGCGGCAGGCCCTCCCTCGTCACCTGGTTCACGAGTCCCAGGGTGACCCCGTGGCCGTGGGTGTAGGTGAGCCGCTCGTTGATCCAGTTCCGGGTGGGGATGCTCTCGGAGGCCAGCTCCCTCGGGGAGAGCATGGTCTGGCGGTACTTGCCGTCGATGAGGTAGCGGTCGTTGTCCACGGACACGAACTGATAGTAGGTCCGGATCTCCTGGACCTGGCTGAAGGTGTCGAGGAGGGGTTGATGGTCCCAGAGCCTGATGTTGTCGATCGTTGGTCCGTTCCTCTTCACATCGTCCCTGGTAAGGGTTGTCCTGCCCGAGATGTCCCGCTCCACGACGCCGTCGAGTCCGTAAGCCTTCCGTGTGGCGGCGATGTTGTGGGTGATGTAGGGGGTCTCCTTCACGAGTTCGTTCGGCGCCACCACGAATTTCTGGAGGATGGCGGGGTAGAGGACGGTGCCGGTGATATGGACGGCGAGATAGAGGATGACAAGACCGGGGGCCACGAACCGGCGGCGGAGAGAAAGGTTGACGACGAGCGTGAGGGCGGCCGCGGCGGCTACGATGATCTTGGCCCACTGGGCAGGCATGGAACCGTGGACATCCGTGTAGGTGGCCCCGGCCACGATACCGTGGGATGAGTAAAGGATCGCATGAAGGTCGGCGTAACTCGCTGCGGCGGTCACGAGAAAGAGGAGGGCGAGCAGCACGGTGAGGTGGGAGCGGACAAAGGGTTCGGCGGTGAAAGAACGGCGGTTGAGGTCGAAGAGGATGGCACCCCGCACCAGGTAGGTGAGGGCGCACAATACCACCGATGCCCCGAGAATCAGGTAGAGATTGCTGCACAGGAGTTCAATGAGGGGGATGGCAAAGAAGTAGAAGGAAACGTCCTTGCCCAGGACCGGGTCGGCGAAGCCGAAGGGGACTGCCCGAAGGTAAAGGAGGATGGAGAGCCAGTGCTGGTAGAAGACAAAGCCCCCGAGAAGGCCGAAGAGGAGAGGGAAGATCTTCCGGATCCGGTGAATCACCCGGAGGATGGCGAGCTGGGGGATCTGCAGCTCCATGGCCTCCCATACCACGTCCCTGCCCACGGCGAAGCGGCCGGCGACCCAGAGATTGATGTGGACAAGGGCAAAAGCGAGAATGCCCCCTGCCAGGAATGCCCCGATCTGGCCGTTCATGACGGCGATGAAGACGGGCTCGAAGCCGAGGTCGCTGAACCAGAGCCAGTCGGTGTAGAAGGCCACGATGCGGGGAAGAAAGAGGAATACGACCAAAAGGAGCCCAACAATGGACATTTTTGTTCTGGGGGTACCTCGCAGCATCGAGCCTCCTTGAGCCGGTTACGGGACGCTTATGCTTCTGTCCCGCTGGACAGCCATTTTCGCATAAATACGATAGGGCGGTCAACCAAGGCCCGCCTTATCTCTTTTTACCCGGCTCCGGTATGGGGGCGCCGCAGAACTTGCAGGG
>CAYOQF010000034.1:0-24919 GCA_964406055.1 uncultured Syntrophorhabdaceae bacterium | reverse complement strand
AAGTTTGCGGGACAGATCGTCATGGACTGGATAAGAACGGGGAGGAGGACCCGGGAGGAACAGACAGCGGCGAAGAAGTACCTCTTGCAGTGGGAGCATATAGGATAGGGGATATTACGACCACCAGGACCCCCGCTCAACCGGCGGGGGTTTTTTTGTGCCGTGACGGGGGGTTACAGAGAAAGAGGGTCCAAAATGTTAACCATATGTTAACTGTCATTTTTGGAAGATTTGAAAAATGCTTTGTAAGTTATTGATTTTTAAGCGCGCCCAGAGGGAATCGAACCCCCAACCTTTGGATTCGTAGTCCAACGCTCTATCCAATTGAGCTATGGGCGCGGGTCGAGATGCAATCCTATCATATTTTGTGTGAAAATCGAAGCCCTTTGTTGCGACTTTTTCAGAACATGTATCGTCGCATGCTGATGTTGAGGAGAAGCCCGACCGATGCGAGGACCGAGACGAGGGAGGAACCCCCGTAGCTGATGAAGGGGAGGGGGATTCCGACCACAGGGGCGAGGTGGATGGCCATGAGGATGTTGATGGTGAACTGGAAGTAGAGGACTGAGGCAATACCGAAGGCGATGATGGCGCCCAGGTCGTCGTTGGAGTTCAACGCCACCTTCAGTGCCCGGTGGATGAAGGAGATGAAGAGGAGAAAGAGGACGATGGAACCCACAAAGCCCCACTCCTCGCCGAAGACGGTGAAGATGAAGTCTGTATGGTGCTCCGGGATGAACTGGAGCTTATGCTGGGTCCCCTCCATGTAGCCCTTGCCGAAGAACCGCCCCGACCCCACCGCGATCATGGCCTGCTTCGTGTGATAGCCCACCCCCTGGGGATCGGCCTCCAGGTTGAGGAAGCTGTAGACCCGCATTTTCTGGTAGGGCTTGAGGGCGTATTTCCAAAGGACGAGGGGCAGGGTCGTTCCCACGGCGATAAGCACTGCGTAGGTCGATTTTTTCATCCCCACGAACCAGAGGATGGCGAGACAGGCGATAAGGATGATCACGGCGGTCCCGAGGTCGGGCTGGAGCATGATAAGGGCGAGAGGGATGAGGGTGAGGCCGATGGGGACGGAGATGTCCCTGACGGATAGAAGGGCCTGGGCCCGTTTTTTCTCGTAGAGCATCTGGGCGATGAAGACCACGAGAACCGGCTTGATGAACTCAGAAGGTTGAAAGCTGATGCCGAAGATACTGATCCAGCGCCGGGCCCCGCCTGCCATCATGCCGACGAAAAGGACGATGACGATGAAGACCAGGGTACCGATATAGAACCATTTGGAGTGGCGCGCAATGATCCGGTAGTCCACCGAGAGGATGGCGCCGATCAGGACCAGACCTGCAATAAAGGCGATCAACTGCTTTACGAAGAAGTTGTAGGAACCGCTCTGGAGAGAGCTGGTGGCGCTGAAGAGGTTCACCATCCCGACGGCGAAAAGGGCCAGACCGTTGAAGATGAGGTACCAGTCAAGGTGGTAGAGTTTTCTCCTATCGATTCTCATGGATTCGCGCCTCTTTAACAACCGGTTTTTCCTTGAAAAGCTCTCCTGTTATGGCCTTTGCGATAGGCGCCGCGGCAGATGAACCGTGTCCGCCGAACTCCATAAGGGCGGCGATGGCGACCTTGGGCTCCTCGAAGGGGGCAAAGGCGATAAACCATGCGTGATCCCCCAGGTGTTTCGCCTTCTCCAGGGATCCCGCCTGGGCGGTCCCCGTCTTGCCGCTCATGGCCACATTCTGGAGCCTCGAACCGTAAGCCGTCCCGCTCGGTTCATTCACCACACCCCTCATGCCCTCCCGCACGAGCCGGAAGGTCTCTTTCTTGAGCGGTGTATTGGCAAGCATGACAGGCTCAAAGGTCTTGATGACCTTTCCCTCGGGCGACACAACCCTGTTCACGATCTGAGGCCTGAAGGTCACCCCTTCGTTGGCTACATATGCGGACAGTTGGAGGAGTTGGATGGGGGTGAGCCAGACTGCACCCTGGCCGATGGCTACGGAAAGGGTCTCTCCCTCGTACCACGGCTCGCCGAAGGTTTTTTTCTTCCATTCCGAGGAAGGAACGACCCCGTGTTTTTCTCCGGGAAGATCGATGCCCGTCGGTTTTCCCAGGCCTATGGCGTCTGCCATGGCGTGGATCCGATCGACCCCCAGCTTGAGTCCCACACTATAGAAGAAAACGTCGCACGATTCCACGATGCCCCTGTGAACGGCCACGGAGCCGTGCCCGCCTTTCTTCCAGCATCGGAATACCCTGTTCCCGAAGGGCAGACCGCCCCGGCATCCGAAGGTAGTTCTCTCGTTTATCACCCCATCCTCCAAGGCCTTGAGGGCCACGGCGATCTTGAAGGTTGAACCGGGAGGGAATCTGCCTTGGGTGACACGGTTCTGGAGGGGGTGGGTCTTATCCGTGGTGAGGGCCTTCCAGTCTTCTTTGGTGATGCCGGAGGCAAATTTATTGGGATCGAAGGCGGGCCGGCTTACCAGGGCCAGGACCGCGCCGGTCCTGGGGTCCGCCGCGATGACGCCGCCCCTCTTGCCCTCGAGACTCTTTTCCACGATCACCTGGACATCCATATCGATGTTGAGATAGAGGGCATTCCCGGGAACAGGCTCCTTGATTTCGAGGGTGCGCATCTCCCGGCCCATGGCATCCACCTCGACCCTCTTCTCTCCGTCGACTCCCCGGAGATAGTTCTCGTAGGTCTTTTCCAGGCCGTACTTCCCGATATAATCCCCCTGGGAGTAGCTCTTGTACTCCTTCATCTTCAGTTCATCACCGCTGATCTCCGATACGTAGCCGAGGGCGTGGGCCATCACGCTCCCGTGGGGATAGTACCGCTTCGGTTCGATCTGGATGGTGACCCCGGGAAGGTAGACTCGGTTTGCCTCCACCTTCGCCACCTCGTCCTTGGTGATGTCATCCCTGATCTTCACGGGAAAGGAGGCGGGCAGATTGCTCGCCGCCTTAAGCCGGTCCACCACCTCCTCCCGGTCGAGCTTCATGAGGCGGGCGAGGCCGTCTACAGTCTGGTTGAAATCCTTGATATCCTCCGGGGTGATATAGACATTGAACGAAGGTCTCGTGTCGGCAAGGATCTTCCCGTTCCGGTCGTACATGATCCCCCGGGGGGCCACAACCTTCTTGATCCGTATGCGGTTCTGCTCGGAGAGCCTCTTCATCTCGTTTCCGCGCATGATCTGAAGGTCCCAGAGGCGAAGGGAGAGGACCACCATGGTGATGATGAGGATAAGCCTGCACCATCGGTACTTGTTGGTGGGGAGGGTATCGTTCTTCATCCTATTCCCTGCTCAGAAATCGGACATTGGCGTATTCGATGAGGGAGAAGAGGAAGATGGAGAAGACGCCCGTAAGAACGCTGTTGGGAACGGCAAGGAGGATGATGTTGACGATATCCTTTGTTTCGCCCTTCGCGAGGAGGGAAAGGGCGAGAAAGACAACGGACTCGACGAGCACAAATCCGCCGCAGGCGAGGGCGAAGCTGTATCTCGAGTCGATGAAGAGCTTGTTTCTCAGAAAGGTGGCAATGACGAAGACGGAGACCTTGGTGAAAACGAGGGACCCCGCCGGTGCGCTGGAAAAGACCTCCTGGGCGAGACCGATGAGAAGGGCTGCCCAGATGCCCGCGTAGGGCCCGAGGAAGAGGGTTATGTATAAAACGAAGGGCATGCCGAGATCGGGCTTGAAGAGATCCATGGAGAAAAGGGCCGAGAGCGAGGATTCGAGGGTGAGCAGGACGAGGGCGGTGACGATGTAGGCCGCGAACTTGATCATCGTTTCACAATGAGCACCTCTTCGAGGCGCCGGAAGTTGTTGAAGGGCATGACGTCCACATCGGAGAAGATGCCCGCTTTGTTGCGATTCACCGTGATGACGATGCCGGCAGGCAGGCCTTTCGGGTAGATGCCGTCCTTTCCCGAGGTTACCAGTTTATCGCCGATCTCGATGTCCTCGTTCTTCACCACGTACTTCAACTTCAGGGTGGACTGTCCTGTCCCCTCCAGTATACCCCTCGTGTTCTTTCCGTCCACGTACACGTCCACCGAGGAGTTGGTGTCGTTGATGATCATGACCTTGGTGTGCCACTTGTTTACTTCCACGGCCTGGCCCACGATGCCGCGCGGCGTGATGACGGGCATCTTCGGCTGTACCCCGTAATCCCTCCCTTTGTCCACTATAATGCACCTGAACCAGTTGCGAAGGTCCTCTCCCACGACCCGGGCCGCGATCATGGTGTTGGGGTTCTGTTCCATAAGCTTGAGGATGACCTTGAGCCTTTTGTTTTCCCGCTCAAGCTCTGCTATCTTCTGGTTGTCGATCTCCAGCTTTTCGAGTCGCTTGCGGAGCTGGTCATTCTCCTTTTGAGCCCCCACCACGTTGATGTAGGAATGGTACACGTATTTCACGACCTGACCGGGCTTGCTGAGCAGGCTCAAGGCAGGCCCCGCAGCCTCTCCCGCCGCGACCTTGACCTTTGAATAGGCCTTCAGGGCAACGGGCGTATTGGTGAAAACAAGGAAGGCTGAGGCAAGGATCAGAACGGTGATGATGATGATAACAGGATTTTTCAATAGGCTACTTTATCACAGATGACCCCTCATCTGTGTTAGAAACTGGTGGCAATCTCCTTGAGGAGACTCATCTCGTCGAGCGCCTTGCCTGTTCCTTCGACCACCGCGGTAAGGGGGTTCTCGGCGATAATGACAGGGAGCCTCGTCACTTCCTTGATGAGCAGGTCGAGATTTCGGAGCATGGCCCCCCCGCCGGAGAGGACGATACCCTTATCGACGATATCGGATGCCAGTTCAGGCGGCGTTCTCTCCAGGGCGATCCGTACCGCCTCGACGATCGCGTTGACCGGTTCCGAGATGGCTTCCCTGATCTCTTTTGAGGAGATCTCGAGAGTCTTGGGGATACCCCCCACAAGGTCTCTCCCTTTGACCTCGGTGGTCAACTCCTCCTGGTTGGGGCTGGGATAGGCGGATCCGATGTTGATCTTGATCAGTTCCGCCGTCCTCTCACCGATGAGCAGGTTGTATTTGCGCTTCACATACTGAATGACCGCCTCGTCGATCTTGTCGCCCGCCACCCTGACCGAGTTGCAGTAGACGATGCCGGCCAGGCTGATGACCGCCACCTCTGTGGTGCCCCCGCCGATATCGACGATCATATTGCCGCTCGGTTCGGTGATGGGGAGTCCCACGCCGATGGCCGCGGCCATGGGTTCTTCGATGAGGTAGACCTCCCGGGCCCCTGCGGACTCGGCCGATTCCTTGACCGCCCTTTTTTCCACCGGTGTGATGCCCGAGGGGACGGAGATGACGATCCTCGGCCGGGCATAGGACTTCTTGTTATGGATCTTCTGGATGAAGTACTTGAGCATCGCCTCGGTGACCTCGAAGTCGGCGATCACCCCGTCCTTCAGGGGCCTGATGGCCACGATGTTGCCGGGGGTCTTCCCCAGCATCTTCTTTGCCTCTTCGCCGACTGCGATAACCTTCTTCCCGCCCCTTGAATCTTTATGAACAGCCACCACCGACGGCTCATTGGAGACTATGCCCCTCCCTTTCACGTATACAAGGGTATTGGCCGTGCCCAGGTCGATGGCGAGATCTTTCGATATGAAGCCGAAAACTGACTCGAACATGCGATTGTCCTTCTTTCCCCGTCAAAGATATTGAAAAACCGCCTTCAATATACTATTTTTAAGAAATCAAAATCAAGAATCAAGGGGCGAAAATGCTAAGGTTTATGAGGAAATATGCGACAGGCTACCTGGTCAAGGCCCTCTTCGGTCTTATCATCGTGGTCTTCATTTTCTGGGGGGTGGGCTCCTTCAAGGAAAGGGACAAGGTGGTCGCCGAGGTGGGTCCCTACAAGGTATCCATCATGGAGTATCACGAGAGCTACAAGAAGCTCCTCAACCTGTACAGGATGATTTTGAAAGACAAGATGGACGACGCCGCCCTGAAGGAACTGAACATCAGGGAAAAGGCCATGGACCAGGTGGTGGACCGCTACCTCCTCCTCGGGGCAGCGAAAGACCTGGGCTTCACTATGTCGGACGCGGAGTTCGATACCTACCTTGCGAGCGTGGATGCCTTCAAGGTGGACGGGAAGTTCAGCCCGAGGCTGTACGCGGAGATGCTCAAAAGAAACGGCTTGGATGCGAAGCAGTTTGAAGCCCAGGAAAAGGTAACCCTCCTGACTTCGCGGGCGGGTGCGGTCATGAGGGACAACGCGGTGGCCCTCGGGGAGGATGAGCTCTGGTCCGCCTACGTCCAGGAGAGGGGCATGGTGAATCTGGGCTACCTGGAGATCGACCCTGCGGACTACCGGAAGAATGTGACGGTGGACGAAAAAGAGGTAGAGGGTATCTACGAGAAGGAAAAAGGACAGTATCGCACCGAGAGGCGGTACAGGCTCGCCTATCTGGTGGTGGATCAGAAGAGCGGGATGAAGGACGACGCCGTATACATGGAGTTGCTGAAGGCGAAAGACCTGTCCGCCTACGGCAGGCAGAAGGGTTTTCAGGTGACCGATCTGGGCCTGCTTGGAGAGAAGGATGTAAAGGAGAAACTGAAGGGTTTGAAGGTGGAGGAATGGCTCAAGGACCTGAAGAAGGGCGACGTGTCACTCCCGGTCAGAACGGACAGGGGCGCTTACATATTTCAACTCCTTGAGTTTGAGGAAGGCAGGGCGATCGACAAGACGATCGTGGTCGGGGAGATCCGGGAGCGGCTCCTGAACGAGAAGGCCAGGGGTTTTGCCCGGGCCCAGGCAGAGGATATGATAGCCAAAAGGTCGGCAGTCTTTAAGAAGGAGACCGGCTTCATCCCGAGGAATGCGACCTCCATCCCCGGCGTAGGTGCCGTTGCCAGGGAAGATGCGGGGATTCTATCCCTCAATGAGAACAAACCTTACTACGGCAAGCCGGTGACGGTGGGAAACAAGATCTTCGTCTTCGGTTTCAAGGCTGAGAAACAGCCCGATAAGGCCCAGTGGGAAAAGGAGAAGGCGAGCTACAGGCGGTACCTGGCCGGTAAAAGGCAGGACGAGGTGTTCCGCTCGATGCTTGAGGAAATGAAGAAGAAGACGAAGGTCACCATACACTGGAGTGAAGTGTAAGGCGGGAGTGGGTGGTTGTCCTCGGCATAGATACATCCTGCGATGATACGTCTGTCGCCGTCCTGGAGGACGGAAAGAACATCATCGCCAACATCGTCTCCAGCCAGGTGGATCTCCACCGCCTCTTCGGCGGGGTGGTGCCGGAGATCGCATCGAGAAAACATGTCGAGCTGATTGAGGCCATCTACGAGGAGGCCCTGAAACAGGCCGGCGTCTCGGGTGAGGACCTGGACGCCGTCTGCGTGACGAGCGGACCAGGGCTCATCGGCTCGGTGCTGGCCGGGCTCTGCTTTGCGAAGGGTCTCGCCATGGCCCTCGACAAGCCCCTTGTGGCGGTCAATCACATTTACGCCCACGCCCTGAGCATCCTCCTGGAAGAGGAGGTGGCCTTTCCCTTTGTCGCCCTGGTGGTGTCCGGTGGTCACACCCTTATTCTCCTCGTGGAAAACCCTTACACCTTCAAGGTCATCGGGAGTACCCGGGACGACGCGGCCGGAGAAGCCTTCGACAAGGCGGCGAAGTTTCTGGGCCTCGGATATCCGGGGGGAAGGGTGATCGAGGAGATGGCGAGGCAGGGTGACAGAGAGGCCCTTTCCTTTCCCAGACCCATGATGGACGACAATAATTATGATTTCAGTTTCAGTGGTTTGAAGACAGCGTTAATAACATACATGAAGAAATATGGTGTAACAGTATATAATTTAGAGACTATTCTTGCCTCATTTCAGGAGGCGGTCTGCGATGTCCTTGCATCGAAGACCTTCCGGGCAGCCCGGGAGAGCCACGTGTCCAGGGTGGTGGTGGGGGGCGGGGTCGCTTCCAACGGAAGGTTGAGGGAGGTATTCCGAACCGAGGCGGGGATGAGAGGAATCGACGTATTCTTCTCCTCCCCCCACCTGTGTACGGACAACGGGGCCATGGTGGCCCTGGCCGGTTACTTTCAGGCGAAAAAAGGGCTGTACGCCGCCCCGGACGTGGCCGGGTTTTCCCGTATGGCCCTCAGATAACGATCCCCCATGCTGAAGAAGGGACTCTCCCAGCATCTTCTCAAGGACGGAAATTTACTGCGGAAAATAGTACGCCTGGCCGGGATCGGGGCCCATGATACGGTGGTGGAGATCGGGGCCGGATACGGAGACCTCACCCGTGTCCTGGCGAAGGCGGCGGGCCGGGTGACGGCCGTGGAGATCGACAGGGACTGCATGAGGAGCTTGGAGGCCCTGGGAAGGGAGGTGGGAAATCTCACCGTGGTGCCCGGGGACTTTCTGTCCCTTTCCCTCACTGAACTGGCGGGATCGGAGAGAATCAGGGTGGTGGGCAATATACCCTACAAGATCACCGGACCCATACTGGCGAAGATACTTGAGGAGCGGCGGGTGGTGAGGGCTGCCCATCTCACGGTACAGAAGGAGATCGGGGAACGGGTGACCGCCGGGCCGGGCAGCCGAACCTACGGGGCCCTCTCGGTCAACTGCGGCCTCTGTGCGGAGACAAAACTCCATTTCCTTATCAGGGCCGCCATGTTTGTTCCTCCGCCCAAGGTAGACAGCGCCTTCATCTCTCTCGTGATGCGCGAGGAAGGCCCGGATCTGCCGGACGGGCTTTTCCCTTTTGTCCGCCAATGTTTCCAGGGGAAGAGGAAACTGCTCAAATGGTCCTTGAGGCGAAATTACGGCGACCGAAGGACGGCCGCCCTGTACGGGGCCATGGGTTTCAGCGAGACGGTGCGGGCGGAGGAGCTGGAGCCGCCCGTCTTCGCGGCCATGTATAGATTCCTTGAGGGGGAGGAAGGACGGACCGGAAGCATCGGGCCGGGCAGAGAGGAAGGGAGAGCGTGAAAGAACGCATAGGCTTTACCACCACCATACCGGTGGAGATCATCTTTGCAGGGGGGTATACCCCCTGCGACCTGAACAATGTCTTCATTACCGCCGCCGATCCGGGCCGCTACATCGCGAGGGCCGAGGCCGACGGTTTCCCGAAAAGCATGTGCAACTGGATCAAGGGTATCTACGGCGTCGTCATGGAAGAGGAAATCGGAACGGTGGTGACGGTGATGGAGGGTGACTGCAGCAACACCCTCGCCCTTGCCGAAATCCTCCAGCACCGGGGTGTACGGACCATCCCCTTCCTCTTTCCCTACGACCGCGATCGTCGATCCCTGGCGGAAGAGATGGGCCGGTTCATGACTGCCCTTAAGGTGGAACCCGGGGCCATCGAGTCGGTGGAGGAGGGCATAGGGGAGACGCGGGATCTCCTGTTCCGCATCGACGACCTTACCTGGATGGAGAACAGGGTGACGGGCTACGAAAATCACCTCTGGCTGGTCCGATCTTCCGATATGCTCGGCGATTACGGGGAGTACGGGCTCATGGCCCGGGATTTCATTGCCCGGGCGGACAAGAGGCCTCCCCGGGGGGGCGTGCGCCTCGCCTACGTGGGGGTACCCCCCATCATCCTCGACCTCCACGCGTTCGTGGAGGAACTGGGTGCCCGTGTCGTCTACAACGAGACCCAGAGGCAGTTCGCCATCCCGGACTTCGGGGCCCCTCTTGTGGAGCGTTACGCCCGCTATACCTACCCGTACGGTATCTTTGCAAGGCTGGAGGATATCAACAGGGAGATAGAGAGGCGAAGGGTGGACGGCGTGATCCACTACGTCCAGGCCTTTTGTTTCAGGGCCATCGAGGATGTGATCTTCAGGGAAGAGCTGAAGGCGCCTGTTATCACCATCGAGGGGGACCTGCCGAAACCACTGGACGCGAGGACCAAGCTCCGCATCGAGGCCTTTGTGGAAATGCTTGATTCGAGGGCTCATGGAAGAGATTAAGCGATACCGGATCAATCCCGGGAAGATCGGTTTCTTCAAATGGATTCTCGAGTCCTACGAGGAGGTGGCCATCTTCTCGGTGGTCGACGGAGAAAGGGGTTTGATCGATATCAGCTACGGACGGGGGTTCGAGGATGACCTCCTTCTGATCATCAACGACATGGCACACTACGGGGTCTGCCTGGAGGAGGTTACACATGTTTAGCGCGGACAAGGTCCTGAAGGCCCTTGCGGGGGGCGATCTCCTGTGGGGGGATGTCTATACCGAGGAGAAGACCTATACCCATATCCACATGGAGTCGGGCCGGATCGAGAAGGTGGAGCGGGGTCTCGACCGGGGCGTGGGGTTGCGCGTGGTGAGCCCGTGGCGCACCTTCTACGGATCCACCACCTCCTTCGACGAGAAGGAACTTGTGTCCCTGGCGAGGGAGCTGGCAGGCCTTTCCGGGAAGGCGAGGAAGAAGGCGGTGAAGATGGAGCGGCCCGTCACGGCGGCGTACCCCTTCGCCGTAGAGGTGTCCCCGGGAGGAGTGGAGATGTTCCGGAAGATCGACCTCGTCCGGAAGGTGGAGGCCATGGCGCGGTCCATGGAGAACCGGATCACCCAGGTTCGGGTCATTTTCAGGGATTCCCGTCAGGCGGTGACCATCCATACCACTGAGGGGCGTTCGGTGGAGGACGACCGGACCCAGGTCGTGCTCAACCTCCTCGTCGTGGGCGAGGAGGGTGGAAACATGCAGACCGCTTACGAGGCCATCGGTGGTTTCCGGGGCTTCGAGTTTTTTGACGACGGGACAGTGGAGACCTTCGTGGAGAAGACGGTCAAGCGACTCACCGGCCTGCTCGGGGCTGTGGAGGCCCCCATGGGGACGAGGACGGTGGTCCTTTCCTCGGAAGCCGGAGGCACCATGATCCACGAGGCCATCGGACACGGACTGGAGGCGGACCTGGCCATGGAGGGGCTTTCATGCTACAAGGGGAAGGTGGGCGAGGCCATCGCGTCTCCCCTCATCTCGGTAGTGGATGATGCCACGGTGCCGTTCCTCCGTGGAACTTACGCCTTCGATGACGAAGGGGTTGCGTCCCGGAGGACACTCCTCGTGGACAAGGGGGTCCTGAAGAATTACCTTTACGACCGGTTCCACGCTGCGAAGTACGGAAGAGAAGCGACGGGTAACGGCCGGAGGGAGTCATTCCGGTATAAACCCATACCGCGGATGAGCAACACCATGATCCTGCCGGGAAAGGATGACCCGGCAGCAATCCTTGCCTCGGTGGATGACGGGATCCTGGTGGTGAAGATGGGCGGCGGCCAGGTGGACACGGTCCGGGGAGATTTTGTCTTCGAGATTTCCGAGGGCTACAGGATCCGGAAGGGAAAGGCAGGAGAGATGATCAGGAATGCCACTCTCATGGGCAACGGGCCCAAGGTCCTCGAAGAGATCGACATGGTGGGCAGTGACCTGGGCTTCGGGATCGGTACCTGCGGCAAGGACGGCCAGGGTGCCCCGGTCTCGGACGCCCAGCCGACACTGAGGATTCCGCAGATCGTGGTGGGAGGACGGGAAACGGGCTGATCGCCCCTCAGCCCTAAAAAGAGATCTTTTTGAGGCGGGCCACCGCCTCTTTGATCCGGTCCTCGCCGAGGGTGATGGAGATGCGGAAGAAGCCCTCGCCTTCGTCGCCGAAACCGTTGCCCGGTGTGACCACGATACCTGTTTCCCCGATCAGTTTTTCACAGAAGGCCTCGGAGGTATACTCCTTCGGTACGTGGGCCCAGATATAGAAGGTGGCCTTCGGTTTCTCCACCTCGATCCCTACGGAGCGAAGACCTTCCACCATCACATCCCGCCGTTTCTGGAAGGTCTGCCGTATCTCCTCCACGGGCCCCTGGTCGGCGGTAAGGGCCTCGACGGCGGCCACTTGGACTGCCTGGAAAACCCCCGAGTCGATGTTTGTTTTCAGCTTCCCCAGATTCGAGATCGCCTCGCTGTTGCCTACGGCAAAGCCGATCCTCCATCCTGTCATGCAGAAGGTCTTGGAGAGGGAATGGAATTCTATGGAGTGCTTCTTCTCCTTGTCAAACTCAAGGATGCTCCGGGGCCTGAAGCCGTCGAAGGCGATCTCGCTGTAAGCGGCGTCGTGACAGATGAGGATCCCGTACCGGGAGGCGAGATCCACGGCCTCTTCGAAGAGGCGGTCCTCGCCGGAGGCACCGGTCGGATTGTTCGGGTAGTTGAGAAACATGAGTTTGGTCTTTTTCAGCACCTCCGCCGGGATGGCGTCCAGACGGGGCATGAAACCGTTCTCCTCTCTGAGGGGCATGATGTAGGGCGTCCCTCCGGCAAGGGATGTGGCGATCCTGTAGACCGGATATCCGGGGGAGGGTACGAGGACCACGTCTCCTTCTTCCGCGTAAGCCCAGGGGATATGGGCGATACCCTCCTTTGATCCGATGAGGGCAACCACCTCGGTATCCGGATTCAGGGGCACGCCGAAGCGCCGGGTGTACCAGTCCGCAGCTGCCTTGCGGTACTCGTACATGCCTTCGTAGCTCGGATAACGGTGATTGGCCGGGTCGGTCGCGGCCTTCTGAAGGCGGGAAATGATATGGGGCGGCGTGGGGATGTCGGGGTCGCCGACGCCGAAATCGATGAGGTCAATCCCCCTTTTCCGTGCCTCCGCCTTCTTCCTGTCGATGCGGGCGAAGAGATAGGGGGGTATTTTTTCTACTCGGGACGCAGGTTTTGCCATGACGATGCTCCTGAAATTTTCTATTACATGTAATGTTTTTTACCCTTAAAGTAAAGCCTTTTTTCGGGCGGTTTTTCATTTGAAAAGGCTTTTCCTGTTGTGCGAGAATTAGGATCGATGGACCGATTGCTCAAGGAAATGCCGGCCGATTTCCCTGTCTGCGAAGAACCCTTCAGGGTGGTGGGGGAGATGCTGGGAGTAGGCCAGGACACACTGATCCGGCGCCTCAGGAGTCTGGAGGAGGAGGGGATCCTGCGGAGATTTGCCGCCGTCCTTTTTCACCGGAAGGTATCCTACACCCACAACGCTATGGTCGTCTGGCGGGTGGAGGAGGACCGGATGGAGGAGGCCGGTCGCCTTATGGCCTCTTTTCCCGAGGTGAGTCACTGTTACGAGAGGGAGAAGGGCGGGTACTGGGACTACAACCTCTATACCATGATTCACGGCCGGAGCCTCGACGAATGCACGGACCTGGTGCGGCGAATAGGCGAGACGGCCAAGGTGCGTGACTACAAAGTGTTCTTCAGTAAGCGTGAGTTCAAGAAGACGGCATTGGTGGCCCGACATGGATAGACGAACCTCGGAGCGGCTTTACCGTGAAGCGGTGAAACTCATCCCCGGAGGGGTGAACAGTCCGGTGCGGGCCTTCAGGTCCGTGAACGATACCCCCTTCTTTGTGAAGCGGGCGAAGGGTGCCTCCCTCTTCGACGTGGACGGGAACGAATACATCGACTACGTGGCATCATGGGGGGCGGTGATCCTGGGCCATGGGGACAGGGGGATCATCGACGCCGTCTGCGAGGCGATGGAAGAGGGCACGAGCTTCGGGGCCTGCCACCCCTACGAGATCGAACTGGCCCGGCTGATAACGGAGGCCTTGCCCTCCGTCGAGATGGTCCGTCTCACCAGTTCCGGGACGGAGGCAACCATGAGCGCCATCCGCCTCGCCCGGGGTTTCACCGGGAAGGACGGCGTCATCAAGTTCCGGGGCTGCTACCACGGTCATGTGGACAGTCTCCTCGTGAAGGCGGGATCGGGCCTGGCCACCTTCGGCATACCGGACAGCATGGGGATTCCCGCGGACCTCGCGAAACACACGTATGTGGCCGATTTCAACCACATCGACTCGGTGACCCGTATCCTCGACGGAGGCCATGATATTGCCTGTCTGATCATCGAGCCCATTGTGGGCAACATGGGGATCCTCCCCCCGGAACCCGGTTTTCTTGAAGAGGTGGCGAGGCTGTGCCGGGAGCGGGAGATCCTCCTCATTTTCGACGAGGTGATCACCGGTTTCAGGGTCGGGTATGGCGGCGCCCAGGGCCTCTACGGCGTCACCCCCGATCTGACCTGCCTGGGCAAGATTATCGGCGGGGGATTTCCTATCGGGGCCTACGGCGGGAAGAGGGAGGTCATGGAAAGGATCGCGCCGCTGGGTGACGTGTACCAGGCCGGCACCCTTTCGGGCAACCCCGTGGCGGTGAGGGCGGGCCTTTACGTGCTGAACTATCTCCGGGACCGGAAAGAGGTGTATGAGGGGCTCAAACGCCGGGGAGAGGTCCTCTGCGATGGAATCACGGAGCTGGCCCGCGAATTCGGCATCCCCTACCGGATCAACGGGGTGACCGGCATGTTCACGGGTTTCTTCTCCGCTGCGAAGGTCTATGACTACGAATCGGCCCTCGCCTCCGACAGGGCCATGTATGAATCCTTCTTCAAGAGGATGTGTTCGGCAGGCCTCTTCTTTGCGCCCAGTCCCTTTGAGGCCGCCTTCGTCACCCTTTCCCACAGGGAAAGAGAGATCGAGTTCACCCTCAATGCCTTCAGGGAAGTTTTCAGGGCTTTGGCTGCAGGTCCCGGGTAGGCTATGACCAGTGCACCGAGGGCGGCGGCTTACATCGATCTGGGGGTGCTGGAGGAGAACTTCAGGCTCATCAAGTCCCTGGTGACGCCGGGAACCAGGATTCTCTGCGTGGTCAAGGCCGACGCCTACGGTCACGGGGCGGGGCAGGCGGCCCGGAGACTGGAGTTCGCGGGCGCCGATTATTTGGGGGTTGCCAGCGTGGACGAAGGACTGGAGCTCCGCTCCCAGGGCATCTCCCTCCCCATCCTGATCATGAGCGGTATACTACCCTGGGAAAGGGTAGACCGGCTGACCGCCGCCGGGCTTACGCCCGCGGTCTACGATTTTGAGGGCCTGAAACGGGTTGCGGAAGCCGGAAGGGCCGCTTCCCGCCCCATACGCATTCATGTAAAGATCGACACGGGCATGGGGAGGTTGGGGTTCCTGCCCGCAGAGGTGCCCCGTGTTGCCGCATGGCTCCGCGAAATGCCCCGTGTGGAGGTGGAGGGGCTTATGAGCCATTTCGCCTCCTCTGAGGTGAGGGATGATTTCGGACTGAAGCAGATCGAGACCTTCAGGGAATCGGCCCGTATCCTCAGGGAATCAGGGATCGCGCCGGAGATCCTGCACATGGGCAACAGCGGTGCCATCCTCACCTATCCGGAGGGCCATTTCCACATGATACGGGCGGGCATCAGCCTCTACGGTTCACACCCTGATCGCCGCTTCGCCGACCGGCTGCCGGTGCGGCAGGTGATGCGGTACGTGTCAAGGGTGGGGCTCATACGGGACCTGCCGCCGGGATATTCCCTCAGTTACGGCAGGACGTTCACCACCAGGGGACCCACAAGGGTTGCCTATGTCCCCTCCGGCTACGCCGATGGTTTCCCGCGGGCCCTCTCCAACAGGGGATCGGTGTTGATTAAGGACAGGAGATGTAGTATTGTGGGAAGGGTGTGCATGGATTGGCTCATGGCCGATATCACGGGGCATGATGATATCGGCCCGGGGGACGAGGTGATCCTTCTTGGAAGAGGGGAGAGGGATATGATCAGTGCCGACGAGATAGCGGAGCTGGCGGGTACCATACCTTACGAGGTTCTCTGCAAGATCTCAAAAAGGGTTGACAGGATCTATGTCGGATAATGTCCTGAAAAGGATGGGCATGCCCCTGGTCCGTCTCCTGCGTGAAATGGGAAACATGGGCATCATGCTCGCGGAGAGTATCTACTGGGCCTTCAGGAGGCCCTTTAAGTTCGGCTATATCTACAAACAGATGGAATTCGTCGGTGTCAATTCGGTGGTGGTAGTGATCATCACCGGGGTGTTTACCGGGATGGTGCTTGCCCTGCAGTCTCATTACGGCTTCAGGAAGTTCGGCGCCGAGGGGTTGGTGGGGGCCACGGTGGCCTTAAGCATGACCCGCGAGCTTGGCCCGGTACTGACAAGCCTCATGGTGACCGGGAGGGCGGGTTCCGCCATGGCTGCAGAACTGGGGACCATGCGGGTGACCGAGCAGATCGACGCACTCACGGTCATGGCCCTGAATCCCATCAAGTATCTGGTCACTCCCCGGGTTATCGCCGCCTTCTTCATGCTCCCCGTACTCACGGTGGTCTCCGATTTCGTGGGCATTCTGGGCGGATACCTGGTGGGGGTCAAACTCCTGGGCATCAACGAAGGGGCCTTCATCAACAAGATGATCAAGTACGTTGAGCTCCAGGATATTTACAACGGCCTCGTCAAGTCGGCCTTTTTCGGCATTATCCTCAGTGTCGTTTCCTGTTACAAGGGTTTTTACACCCGGGGCGGCGCGGAAGGGGTCGGAAAATCAACCACCGAGGCCGTCGTCGTTTCCAGCGTGACGATCCTTATCTCGGATTACGTGCTGACTTCGCTGATGTTCTGAAGGAGGCCCGGACCGTTCACCCATGAGCTTCTACGCCATACGGATTGCTGATATTCACAAGAGTTTCGGAAGCCAGAAGGTGCTGGACGGGATCGACCTGGACATCGAGGCGGGAAAGATCACGGTCATCATCGGGAAGAGCGGCGGTGGCAAAAGCGTCCTTCTCAAGCACCTCATCGGACTGGTGAAGCCGGACCAGGGGGAGATATGGGTCAATGGAGTGGACATCACCAAGCTGCCGGAGAGGGATTTGAACGAGGTGAGGAAACACTTCGGGATGCTCTTCCAGGAGGCCGCCCTCTTCGATTCCATGAACGTCTTCGATAACGTGGCCTTCCCCCTGAGGGAGCACAGGAGGCTTCCGGCAAGGGAGGTGGAGTCCATTGTGGAGGAGCGGCTGAGACAGGTCAATCTCCTCGGTTTTGCCGAAAAGATGCCGGGGGAGCTGTCGGGAGGTATGAAGAAAAGGGTGGGTCTTGCCCGGGCCCTGGTCATGGACCCCGACATCATTCTCTTCGACGAGCCCACGAGCGGCCTCGACCCCATCATTTCCCTGACCATCGAGGAGATGATCAAAGAGACGCAATCGCGGCTCAAGAAGACCTATGTGGTCATCAGTCACGACATACTGGGCATGTTCAGGTTAGCGGACAAAGTGGCCATGCTCTATGACGGGAAGATCGTGGAATTCGGCACTCCCTTCGATATCAAGAGAAGCACCAAGGAAGCGGTCCGGGAATTCCTGAAAGCGACCCGGTTGCCGGGGTTCGCAGGAGGCAGTCTATGAATACCAACAGAGTCTCAGCAGAACTGAAGGTGGGGATTCTCGTCCTTATCGGGATCACCATACTCTTCTACATGTCGTTCCGTGTGGGGAAGTTCGGCGTGTTTCGGGAAGGAGGCTACACGCTCTATGCGGTCTTCGAGAACGCGGGCGGCCTCGACCCCAAAACCCCCGTCCACCTGGCGGGCGTGGAGATCGGCAGGGTGAGATCCATTCGCCTTGAAGGCTACAAGGCCAAGGCTGCGCTTGCCATCAGGCAGGGTTTCAACATCCCTGTGGACAGCCGGGTGATCGTCAAGACCCAGGGTGTGCTGGGAGATAAATTCCTGGAGGTTTTGCCCGGAAAAGAACTGAAATACCTGGCGGCCAACGATACCTTCAAAGAGGTGATCGCCACCCCGGACTTCGACGAGATCTTCGCCCGCATCGGATCGGCCGCCAAGTCCTTCGGCGACACCATGGACCAGTTCAAGGGCCTCCTCGGGGAAAAGGAAAAGGAGGGGATCAGGAAGGCTATCGACAATATCCAGGCGGTGAGCGGCGACTTCAGGGATCTGGTGAAGACGAACAAGGCCAATGTGACCCGCATCGTCGCCAACGCCGCGAACTTCAGCGACAAGCTGGGCCCCATGGCCGACAAGGCGGACGAAACGCTGGGCGGCTTGCGGACCATCGTGAAGGACGTGGAGGCCGGCAAGGGCACCCTCGGTCTTCTGGTGAAGGACGACAGACTTTACAATGACGCCAGGGATACGGTGACGTCCCTGAAGAATATTACCGCCGATATCGAGCAGGGCAAGGGCACCCTCGGGAAACTGGCCAAGGACGATTCCATCTATCTTGAAGCCAAGGAGACGGTGAAGAACTTCAGAGAGATCACCGACGGGATCAAGAAGGGAGAAGGCACCCTCGGGAAACTGGCCAAGGACGACAGCCTGTACGTCGAAACCGAGAAGGCCATGAAGAAGCTCCAGAAGGGCGCGGAAGGGCTCCAGGAACAGACACCGATCACCATTCTCGGAACTATCATCGGCACCTTCTTCTGATGATCAGGGCGCTGTTCCTCTTCCTCCTCCTGCCTCTCACGGCCCAGGCCTTCTGGCCCCTGGCGTGGGAGCTCGGGGGCGAAAAGAGGTATCTCGGGCCCCTCATCTCCCATGACCGGGAGAAAGGGGAGCGGCATCTCACGGTGAGACCCTTCTTTTTCTCCTATGACAGCGAAGAAGGCGGTATCTACCATTTTCTCTATCCCCTTGGAAAGCGGACCAGGGAGAAGACGTATCTCATTCCCCTCTACCTGTCGAACCGCACCGAGGAGGCGACCAACACCTCCTTCCTCTTCTTTTTTCACGGGACCTCGAAGGAGCAGAGCTATTTCGGGTTCTTTCCCCTCTACGGCAGGATGTACAACCGCTTCGGCAAGGACGAACTCTCCTTCTTCCTCTGGCCCCTCTACAGCTACACCGCTTCCGACGGGGCCACGAAGAGAAGTGTTCTGTGGCCTTTTTTCTCCCTTTACGGCGGTGCCGAAAAGGGAGGCAAGTTCTGGCCTTTCTACGGAAGGAGGGAGCGTGAAGGGGTACGATCGGCAACCTTCTTCCTCTGGCCCGTCTTCTTCCTGGAGGACAAGAACCTCGATACCCATGAACCGGTGAACTCGTTCTACGCCTTCCCCTTCTACATCCGGAGCACCTCGGACACAAAGGCCGCCTACGATGTCCTCTTTCCTCTCTTCAGCTACAGGAGGGACGAGGACAAGCGGAAGTGGGGCTTCTTCTTCAGCCTCTATTCGATGACTGAGGGAGAAGAGACGAGAGGTTACAGTCTTTTCCCGATCGTATCGAGCGAACGTCGTGATAAGGACCGCACCTTTACCCTCTTCTGGCCCCTTTACAAGGAATCGGAATGGTTCGTTGGGGAACAGCGCTTTTCGGAAACGAGGGTCGCCGTGATGAGCAGGAAGAGCGAGGACGACAGAGGGACCTTCTTCAACCTGTGGCCTTTCTTTGAGAAGAGAACGAAGGGGGATGAGTCGGCCCTTTTTGTTCCTTCTCTCATACCGGTGAGGGAAAAGGGGTTCGACAGGATCGTACGGCCTCTCCTTACCCTCTACGAAGAGAAGAGGGACGGTCCCAGGGAAACGGTCAACGTCCTTTACGGTCTTTACACCATGGAGTCGGAGGGTGAAAACTGGCGGAGGAGGTTGGCCTTCCTTCTCGAGGTGAAGAAGGAGGAAGGTGAAACAGGGTTCGAGATCCTGTCGGGCCTTTTCGGCATGGACCGGAAGCGCATCAAGGTCTTCTTTCTCTCCTTTCCGCGGACACCGGAATAGAGCCGGCTCATGGAGCGGTACTCACGCCTCGTCGGTCAAGCCCTCGCCTTTCTTTTTCTCCTCTGGTCTCTCTGGTTCCTCAATTTCTCCATGAGGCTGGTTTTTTCTCCCATCCTTCCTCTCGTGGAGGATGAGTTCGGCGTCACCCATGCCGCGGCAGGCAGTATCTTCTTCTTCCAGTCCATGGGGTACGCCGTATCTCTGTTCTTTTCGGGCATCATATCGGGCAGGGTGGGGTATAAGCGGTATATCCTCATCTCCCTGTCCGTATCCTGTGCCGTCCTCCTCTTCATTCCTCTGGTGCGGTCCTTCTCCTTGCTTTATCCCTTTTCCTTCGTCCAGGGGCTCTCCACGGGCATGTATATGCCCGCCGTGCTGCCCCTGATCACCGAGTGCTACAGCGAGAAGACATGGGGCAGGACCATCGCGATCCACGATACGGCGGCCTCCATCAGCATCTTCGCCGTCCCCTTCATCGCCCTGTGGGTTCTTCAGTTCATGCCCTGGCGCGGCATCTTCCATGTGATGGCCGGGGCCTTTCTCGTGGCCGCGGCAATCCTGTGGAGGGTTCCCCACGAGGCCTACAGGGTCCGAACCGTCCAGGGCTCGATTGCGCCCCTGCTGAGGAATAGGACCCTCTGGCTCCTGGCGGTGGTGTTCGCCTTCGCCTCCGGGGCAAACGTGGGGCTCTATTTTGTGGTTCCCCTGTACCTTACGAAAGAGCTGCTCATAGAGATCGGGAGCGCCAATACGATCTTTGGTTTTTCCCGGTTGGGCGGGGTGGTGGTGGCCGTCCTCGTGGGTTTCCTGGTAGATCGATTCAGCCTTCGGAAGATCATGTTCGCCATGCTTTGCCTCACAGGCATCCTGACTATCGTCATAGCCCTTGCGGGGCCGTGGCATGTTTCATTCTTTCTCTTCCTCCAGGCAAGCATCGCCACCGGATTCTTCCCTCCATCGCTCGTCGCCATTTCACGGCTCTTTGAGCGGGAGTCGAGAAGCGCCGCCACGGGTCTGATCCTCGCCACGGGCATCATGTTCGGTTGGGGGGCCGTCCCCTATCTTCTCGGTCTCTCAGGGGATCTTGTCGGTTTCAGGGTGGGCATCTTTGCCCTGGGGGTGGTCGTCACGGCCACGAGCTTTCTCATCCCCTTCTTCAGGAAGGGGTGATCTATCCTCTTGTCATACCATGATGTTCTGTGGTTGCGGTCACGTGGCGCACGGGGCGGATTTCCTCGACCGGCGGCACGGGTTGCGCGATACCTGGTCGAATCGCGGTTATCCAATGGTATAATGGCGGATGTCGGGTGCGCAGGGCAGGGGGTTTTCCATTAAGACGGACCGCAACGTCAAAGGGGATGAGCGGAGATGACCACGGGGGCATACCGGGTCGGTACCACTACAACAGCATACCGGTCATTTCGGGTACCTACGAAAGCCTGGATATTACCGGTGGTGCCTCCAAGTACGGTTTCCCCTCACCCATCCCCTCAGGGCCACGCCCGCATCGCGCCTGAGCGCTTTCGTGGGCACGGACTTCAAGGAATCGACCAATGTGTTCGGGGGCGTGCAACTCTTCAAGGCCGACGTGCGAAGCGCCAAAGGCAGACAGGGGAGCGGTGACGAGCAGGGATTTCCTGACCAGCGCCGGGGCCGGGCTGGTCTTCAATTTCTCACCCTATCTCACAGGGAGGGTGGTGGCGGGTTTCCCTTTTGACCGACGGGAAGAAAACAACAGGAAGGGAGTGCGGATCCAGCTCTACCTGCAAACCTCGCCCTTCTGATCCGCTGTCACGAGGGATCGCGCGTCAACGTCTCCACAGCTTTCAGCAGATGGGATCTTCCTGAATCAGGTAGCCGAAACGGTTCTTGAATTCGTTCGGGGTAAGGTGGCATGCCCTGGCCACCTGGGCGAGTCGCGGGCCCTCGAAATCCTCTTCCTCGAGGCGGATCATGTACTGACGGGCCACCTCGTAGAGTTCCGAGTTCCTGTCCACGTACCTGACCTTGATCTGACCCTTGGGATTCACCATTTCCACGAAGGGCACCGACACGATGTGGCCCTCGTAGACGACGATCATCGCGCCGGTCCCCCCTTTTAGGAGGTAGCGGATGGCACCGTAGCCCAGGTTCCTGGTGTACTCGATATCGTAGGGGATGGGATGGGCCGCCCGGAGCTCATAACCGATATTCATGCTCACCAGGGTGGTATGGATGCCGAATTCGTGGAGTTCGTCCCGGACAAAATCCTTGAAGACCCTGGCCACCTGAATGTCTGAAAGTCGAACCTTTCCCGTTGCCTCATCCGTCTCCACCGTGACCGACTTGGCCAGCTCCTCGGGGTCGAGAAGCTCTGATATGCCTTCGGCAATGATAGCCACCCCGTGATCCCTGCCCATAGACAGGCGTTTGATCACCGACCCTGCCAGGATGTCCGTGATCTTCTTGATGGAGGTGCGCCGCTGAAAATCCTCGGGGATGAGGGTGATGGTGGCACCGGCGGCCTTGCCGATGCCGAGGGCGAGGTGGCCCGTATGCCTTCCCATGGTGGAGATGAAGTACCACCGCCCCATGGTCCGGGCGTCTTCCATGATGTTGTTCACCAGTCCCACCCCCACATGACGGGCAGTCTGGAATCCGAAGGTCGAAATGCCGCCGGGGAGGGGAATATCGTTGTCGATGGTCTTGGGGGTGTGCACCACGTTGACGATGCCCCTTCCTTCCCGCTCGATCCAGTTGGCCATGAAGAGGGTGCCTTCACCGCCTATGGTAATCAGATATTTTATCCCGAGCTGCTTGATAGTGGCCATGAGAGTCTTGAACTTCTCCTTGGCGTTCTCGGGTGTGTCCCGGGATGTGCGGAGAATGGAGCCGCCCGTGTTGTGGATGCGGCTGACATCCTCAATGGTGAGCGGGATGACGTTGCCCTTGTTTCCTTCGAAGAGGGTCTTGAAACCCCCTACGATCCCCACCACTCTCTTACCCTGGTTGATCGCCTCGATGGTTGCCGCGCTGATGACGCCGTTAATGCCGGGCGCCGGGCCTCCTCCCACAATGATTCCAACGGTTTCCTGTGCCATAGTGAGTCTATTCTGCACCTTTCATTTACTATTTGCAACAACTTTGTGATAGCCTGAATACCTCTTCGTTCACGATGCCTGGAGGAATGATGAAGATCGGTTTTCACCTGCCTGTTTCCGGTGGCTTCCTCAGGGTACGGGACGAGGCCAGGCGTCTCGGATGCGAGGTGGTCCAGATCTTCGTGAAGAACCCCAGGTCCTGGGCCGACAAAGAGCCCACAGGCCGGGAAAGGGACGAGTTCAAGGCCCTTGCCGAAGATTTTCCGGTCTACGGACATCTTTCCTATCTTCCGAATCTGGCAAAGATCGACGAGGATCCACGGAACCTCGAGGGGTTGCTCAGCGAGGCACGGTTATGCGAACTTCTGGGGATCGAGAGGCTCGTGGTCCACTGCGGGTCCCGCAGGGACAGGGAACATGGGCTGGCCATGGTGGTGAAGGCGGTGGACACGGTGCTGTCCCGCCACCCTGTGACGATCCTCCTCGAGAACAGCGCCGGCCAGGGAAACAGCGTGGGAAGAAGCATCGAAGAGCTCTGTGCCATCCTGGAAGGGGTGGAGGAGAAGGGAAGGGTGGCCCTGTGCCTCGATACGGCGCACCTATTCGGCGCAGGATACGATGTGCGGCTGAAGGCGACCTGGAACAGGCTGGTGAAAGAGGTGCGTGAGCGTGGGGGGAAAGGAAAGATCGCCCTTTTCCATCTCAACGACTCGAAGAGCGGTCTTGCTTCGTCGGTTGACCGGCATTGGCATATCGGACAGGGGACGATCGGTTCGTCTGCCTTCCGGATTCTCCTGAATGGTAAAAGATTTGCCCATCTTCACGGTATTATGGAGACCCCGAAGATGGGCAATATGGATGAAGAGAATATGAAAACTATGAAGTCTTACCTTCTCCTCTGATGACGGGTCCGTTTTCTCAATTTTCTGTATTTGTGCTTCCTGATCTTTTTCTTACGCCACTTCATTACACTTCCCATCCGTCACCTCATCTTCTTTATGGAGAACTCGTCTCTGACGGTTCCCTTCAGGTCATAAGAGGTAAAAAGATAACCTTCATCGATCCTTTTTGCAACAATATAATGAAAGAATCCGCCCTGTTCCTCCGTGAAGGCGATGAGGGGAGCCCCACCTCCGCCGGTGGCGAGGTACAGGACCCCGTCCTTCTCAAAGCGGCGAAAGAGGTGCTCGTGGCCGGCAAAGACCACACTCACACCCCCTGTCTTGAAAAGATCGTGCAAGTGATCTCGTTCGTAGGGGTGGCGGTCCAGACCATATCCCCTGGCAATAGGAGCGGGAAAGAGGGGGCGGTGGAGAAAGACCATCCTGAAGGCGAAGGGTTTTTGAAGCTCCGCCGAAAGCCAGGCAAGCTGCTTGCCTGCGATCCTGCTCGGTTCGCCGGGCAACTCGGTGCACAGGATGATGAACTGGGTATCTTCGATGGAAAAGGAGTAGTAGGGAGGTTTGTTCACGACCCTGAGGTAGGTCCTCAGGGAGCCGAAGGTGTTGAAATCGTGGTTTCCCGGTGCAATGTGGACGATCCTCCGGCTGCCGGTGAGCTGGAAGAAACGCTCCCATTCCTTTTCGTTACCGGGTCTCTGAATCGCGTCGCCTGTATGAAAGAGGAGGGCGATCTCCTTTTTGTCCATCATGGAGAGAAAGGTCTGGAAGGCTTCCTCGCTCAGACCGACGTGGGTGTCGCCGATTACGGCGAAGGAGGGAACCTCGGCCCTGAGCCCCGTACCCGCGAGGCAGAAGATGAGGGTACCGAGCACCGCCGCGATAAAATGTCGAAAGGTCCGCATCATACGGCTGCTATCTTACACGATTCAGGGGCGTTACACAATCTGATAACGCCACCGGGCTGCTCTCTTTTTCCCCCGCGCCGGCGCCGGCCGGCAGGCACCGGAACCTTGCAAGAAGGAGGTGAAATCGCTATAATAGGGACACGCGCCCGTAGCTCAACTAGGACAGAGCAACGGACTTCTAATCCGTAGGTTCCGTGTTCGAGTCACGGCGGGCGCGCTTAGGAAAATCAATAGGTTACGGCCAATAGTTAAAGTAACCAAAAGCGGAAAAGCTGGTTTCTGTCCATCAAATGTCCATCAAAATGAAATTGAAAATAATGAGTCCTCCAGAAACTTTTCTCTTCTGATAAGCAAAAGAGGTTATCCATCACCCCCGTCACGGCACAAAAAAACCCCCGCCGGTTGAGCGGGGGTCCTGGTGGTCG
>CAYOQF010000033.1:0-27408 GCA_964406055.1 uncultured Syntrophorhabdaceae bacterium | reverse complement strand
TCCCATGACGGGTCTTGAGTTCCTGAAGAAGAAGCACCAGGTGGAGTGAGGGGAATGGATAGAATAACCGTCGCCGTCGGTACGAAGGAGAATATGCTCGAGGACGTGCACGGCCTTGCCCGACTGGCGGTGGAGTCACCCGATGTGGTCGTCGCCACCGGTAAAGACGCGAAGGCTGCCGTCCTGGAAAAGGCATCCAGCCTTTTCCTCGCCCCAAACGTTGTGCTCGTTCTCGTGGACCCGGAGAAGGGGCTGACCGAGCAGATGCGCCCGCAGCTCGAGGCGCTCAGAGACAAGATCCACGTGATCATCTACAAGACTACCCAGTCGTCGAGAGGGCGGGAGGGAGCGGACAGGGATGTGCTGATCATGGAGCAGGACAGGGCTAAGCGCATCGAAGAGAAGGTGAGAGGCTTCATCAGGCGGCATGGAAAAAAAATGACGAACGAGGCCTTTAGTCAGCTCAAGGAGAGGATCAGGGATGAGGCGATCCTTGAACCGGAGCTGGCGAAGTTGCTGAACTATGTGGGGGAGCGGAAGGAGATACGGTTACGGGATGTGCAGGCTATCGTTACCGAGACCCACGAGGAGAACATGCTCGCCCTTTTTGACGCCCTTGCCAAGAGAGACAAGAGGCTGGCCCTTGAGGTCCTGGACAACCTCTTCCTCACCATGAGCCTTCCGGCCGACAAGGCCCTTCTTGCCGTTCACGGCTATCTGGTCCGGCAGACGCGCCTCCTCCTCCAGACCAAGGATATGGCGGATGTAGCCGGTGCCCCCTCGGAGTACACCATGTTCCTGAAGGCCTTTCAGCAGTGGCTCGAAAGTCTGGAGTTGAAACCGGGGGAGAAGAGGCATTACCTGCCCCTCCAGAAACCATACTACGCCTTCAACCTGTCCAAAATCGGCCGCAGGATCCCCACCCGGGGCCTCCTTCGTTTCCTGTCCACCCTCTATCGCCTCGATCGTTCCGTGAAGAGCGGGGCCGGACACGACCGGATACGCCTTGAAAAGGGTATCGCAGAGGCATAGATGCTCCATCTGCTTCTCTTCCTGGCCACCATCGCTTCCACCATACTCGTGGGTGGCGTCTGGTACAGCCTTTCCATCATCTCAATCCTTCTTGCCCACGAAATGGGGCACTATTTCATGAGCAGGCGATACGGTGTAGCGGCGACCCTGCCCTATTTCATCCCCTTTCCCCTGTCACCTTTCGGTACCTTCGGGGCCATTATCAAGATGAAGGGTGCGATGATGGACAAGAAGGCGCTTTTTGACATCGGCGTGGCGGGCCCCCTCTCGGGCTTCATCGTTGCGGTGCCTTTCATCGTCATGGGTATCAAGCTCTCGACGGTTCAGGCGGTGACCGGGAACGTGTCTTACATGCAGCTGGGCGATCCCCTCATGTTCAAGCTCCTGCAGAAGCTCCTCATAGGTGAAATCCCCAAAGGTTTCGATGTGGTGCTTCACCCTGTGGGGTATGCCGGGTGGGTGGGCCTTTTCGTGACAGCCCTTAACCTTCTCCCCGCCGGCCAACTCGATGGAGGCCACGTGATTTTCGCCCTCTTCGGGGAGCGGAGCAAATGGGTGTCCGGGGCCTGCATCGTGCTTCTTGGCGTCGTGGCTCTCCTTTACAACCCGGGGTGGCTGGTTCTCGTGATCCTTCTGCTTATCTTCGGGGTGCGCCATCCGGAACCGGTGGACATGGATACGGAGCTGGACGGGAAGCGAAAGGTCCTGGCCCTCATCATGCTCGTCATCTTCATCCTCTCCTTCACGCCCGTTCCTTTTCCGGAGATCACCGTGGCAAGCCCGAAGCAGGAGTCCATCCAGATATGAGAGAAGGCGGTGGTGCGATGACCTTCCTTCTCCCCGTGGTCACCATGCCGGTGCGGCAGGGATACCGTCTCATCCCTGCGGAGACAGCAGGAGAGACGTTGCGCCTCTGAAGGGGATGGCGCGGATGTACGGGGCGGGTCCGGGCTTCAGAAGACCGGTCGGACGCTCACTGCGGGGGCGGAATCGAGGCTCACGAAGACCTCGGCCTCCATCAGGGCTTCCCGGAAACTGAGTTTGCCGTCCAGAAAATCCTGGGCATCATATTTTTTCAAAAAGACGGTGACATATTCGACGAAACCGCCGTAGGTATCACACTGGGAGAAATCCCTGACAGGCCAGAACAGGCCGAAAGCGAGGCCTTCGACGTCATCCCGGTTCAAATCGTCGCTCCTCATGAGACGGAGGTATTTTTCGAAGGCGGTGTTCATGACCGCGGAGAACCTTTCCTCACCCTTGGTGTTGGTGACGCCGAAGACGAGGTCTGCGGGTCGCACGTTCACCATGAGGTAGTGCAGGCGCTTGCCGTTCTGGTCTCTGAGGAGGGTGAAGCCGAGCCCCTCCCTGGTCAGATTCACGTTGGCTCCCCGCATCCGGTAGTAGAGCTGCCTCAACAGCGCCTCGTTCGCTCCGTACAGCCTCTGGAGATCTCCTTCCTGGTAGATGCTCTTGATGCTTTCCGTCTCGGTCCTGGCCATGTAGACGGGTCCCGAGGCGCAGCCGAAAAGCAGCACCGCCGCACAAAGTACACACACAAGCCTCATTCTTCCTTTCCTTTCTTGAGGAGTTCGACCACCTCGATCAGCTCCTCCCTGATCTCATCGATAAGCCGTTTCTGACTGGTGAGATATTTTCGCGCGCCGTCGATGGTGTACCGTTTTTCGTAAAGAAGACGCTTTATGGTGAATATGACGTCAAGATCCTTCCGTTTGTAGAGGCGTTGCCCCCTGGAACTCTTGACGGGCTTGATGTCCTTGAATTCCTGTTCCCAGTATCGCAAAACATGGGGCTTCAGACCGGTCAAGGAGCACACCTCCTTGATCCTGTAATACACCCTGTCAGGGATCTGCTGGGTCATTTCCTCGTTTTGGTGTTTATTTCATCCTTGAGCACCTGGCTCAGCCTGAAATTGAGAACCCTTCTCTTCGAGATTTCAATCTCGGCACCTGTCTGGGGATTGCGGCCCCTTCTCGACTTCTTCTCCTTGACCACGAAATTCCCGAATCCCGAGATCTTGACGTTCTCTCCCGTGGCGAGCGTCTTCTTGATGATCTCGAAGAAGGTGTCCACTATATTGGCACATTCCCGCTTCGAGAACCCCAGCCGTTCGTACAGGCTTGTAACGATATCCAGTTTCGTCATGTTCCCTCCTTAACTTCTCAGCCTGACTCCATCTATGGATGTAAGCTCTTTGATGATCTTTTCGGCAATTCCGTTCACTGTTTCGTCGGTGAGGGTCTCTTCGTAAGACTGAAAGATGACCCGGAATGCGATACTCCTTTCTTCCTTTCTGAAGGTGTCGAAAATACCAACCGAGGCTACCAGGGGAGAAAGGGCCTTGATGCGGTCCATTAAGGTGCCGGCGGCAACCCGGTCGTCTACGAAGAAGGCGAAATCTCTGGTTGACGGAGGGTAGCGGGGTATAAGACGGTAGGTCCTTTCCGCTTCGCCTGTCGCCAGTATGTCTGCCGAAATCTCGGTACAGTAGACCTTCTGGTCGATTTCGTAAGCCCTGAGCACATCCTCTCTCACTTCGCCGAGCCAGCCCGCCTTCTCTCCATTCACGAGAATGTCCGCGGACTTATAAGTATTTAAAAAAGGTTCCCGGGTAGTGTCAACAGAAAACGTGAGCCCCGCCACCCCCATCAGTCCCTCGACCGCGCCCTTGAGGTCGAAGAAGTCGGCCTCGTTACCCGTCTCTCTCCAGAAGTAGTCCCGCTCCCTGCCCGTCATGGCACAGCAGAGGACCGTCCGTTCCAGGGGTAGCCCCTCACTCCGGTGGAAAAAGACCTTCCCCGTCTCAAAGAAGCGCAGATTCCTGGTTCCTCTGTTCAGGTTGTAGGCCATGGCCCTCAACAGACCGGGCGCCATGAAGGTTCGCATCATCTCCTGGTCTTTCGAAAGGGGGTTCATGATCCGCACCACCGACCTCCTTTCGTCCTGAGCGGGCAAGAGAAAGTTTTCCAGGTCCTTGCCGGCCATGAAGGAGAAATTGATGACCTCCGAGAATCCGGCCCCGAGCAGATAATCCTGGAGGGAGCGGAGGATCGCATTCTTTCTGTCTTTCTTTTGTACCCGCAGGACGCTCGTAGGCCGGGTAGGGGGGATGCGGTCGTATCCGTGAATCCGGGCCACCTCTTCTATGATGTCCATGTACTCTTCAAGGTCGTGGCGGAAGTTCGGCACTGAGACGACCAACCCCTTCTCTTCTTCCCTGAGGATGTGAAGGTCGATTGACCTGAGGGCCTTCGCCGCCTCCTGCTCTTCCACGTAGGTGCCGAGAATCCCGCTGATGTTCCCGAGACTCACCAGGATGGTCCTCGGTTCCTTCTCCCGGATCACCTCCACCTTACCCCGCACGATCTTTCCCCCGGCGACCTTCTGCATGAGATCGATCGCCCGCTGGGAGGCGAAGTCCACGTGATCGAAATCGATCCCTTTCTCGAAGCGCAGCGATGCCTCGGACTTGATGCCCAGGGTCCTTGCGGTCCTGCGGATGAAGAGGGGGTTGAAGTACGCGCTCTCAAGGGCCACGCTGGAGGTGGCGGCGGTGATCTCCGAATTCTCCCCGCCCATGATCCCCGCCACGGCAACAGGTCCCTCACCGTCACAGATGAGGATGTCACCCTCTTTCAGCTGTCTGTCCTCCCCGTCGAGGGTCCTGAAGGACATGTCGCCGGCGGCGCACTTCACCTCGATCCTACGGCCCCTCAGCCTCTCGTAGTCGAAGGCATGGAGGGGTTGACCAAGTTCAAGCATCACGTAGTTGGTCACGTCCACAATACCGCTGATGGGGCGCATACCGCACCTTGAGAGGCGTCTCCTCATCCAGAACGGGGATGGGCCGGGGCTGATGCCGGTTATCATTCGCAGTACATACCGCGGGCAACCCTCCAGGGTTTCGATGGAGAGGGAAAGGTAGTCCTTTACGTGCCCCCTCCGCTCCTCCGCCACCGAGAAAAGGGGGAGCTTTGCCTTCTGGTCCAGAATGCTTCCCACTTCCCTCGCAATACCGAGGATGGAAAGACAATCCCCCCTGTTGGGCGGAACATTGATATCCAGCACGGAATCGGAAACCCAGGGAAGGTGCTCGATCGACCGGCCTGGCACGACATCCTCGGGAAGGATGAAGATACCGCTGTAGTCGTCAGAGAGACCTAGCTCTCGTTCCGAGCAAAGCATGCCGAAGGACTCGACGCCCCGGATACCCCTTTTTTCGATAATCATGTCCCCCGTGAGGGCCGCCCCGGGCAATGCCAGGGGAACGGTCTGCCCCTCCTTCACGTTGGGGGCGCCGCAGACGACGGGAAGGATCTCCCTGCCTGTGTCCACCCGGCACAGGGACAGTGCGTCTGCGTTGGGGTGTTTCTCCACTTTCATGATCTTTCCTGCCACCACACCCCTGAAGGAGGGCCGCACCTCCTCCACGCCTTCCACCTCGAGCCCCCGCATGGTGAGTCTTTTCGCGAGATCACCGGGTTCCAGGTCAACGACCACAAACTCATTCAGCCATTCCAGCGGGACCTTCACACTTTACCTCAGAACTGGGAGAGAAAACGCATATCGTTATAGTAAAACTGGCGAATATCATCGATGCCGAATTTCAGCATGGCAATTCTTTCCACCCCCATGCCGAAGGCGAAACCGGAGACTTCCTCGGGGTCGTAGCCGACGTTTCTCAGGACCTTCGGATGGACCATGCCCGACCCGAGAATCTCGAGCCAGCCCGTATCCTTACAGGTCCGGCAGCCGTTGCCCCCGCAGATCACGCATCCGATATCCACTTCGGCCGATGGCTCGGTGAAGGGGAAATAGCTTGGTCTGAACCGCAGCGGGGTCTCGACCCCGAACATTTCCTGGACGAACATGGTAAGAACACCCTTCAGATCGGAGAAGCGCACGTGCTTGTCCACCATGAGTCCCTCCACCTGGTGGAACATGGGGGTATGGGACACATCGCTGTCGCAGCGGTAGACCTTGCCCGGCGCGATGATCCTTACCGGGGGGAGCTGGGCCTCCATCACCCTGATCTGGACGGGCGAGGTATGGGTTCTCAACACCACCCCGGGGGCGATGTAGAAGGTGTCCTGCATGTCGCGGGCGGGATGGTCGCCGGGGATGTTGAGGGCCTCGAAATTGTAATAGTCGAGCTCCACTTCCGGTCCTTCCGCCACGGAAAAGCCGAGAGAGGTGAAAATGCGGATCATCTCGTCGAAGGTCTGGGTGATGGGGTGCCTCTTCCCGATCACGGGAACCTTGCCGGGGAGGGTGATATCGACCCGCGCCCGCGCCTCTGCCTTCTCCTTCTCTTCTTCTCCCAGGCGCCGTTCGAGTTCGGCGAGGCGCGCCTCGGCCGATCCCTTGAGGAGATTGATTTCCCGGCCGAACTCCTTCTTCTGTTCCTTGTCGAGCTGTTTCAGCCCTTCCAGGTATTCAGAGAAGAGACCTTTCCGGCCCATCAGGCTCTGGCGCAACCTCCTGGCGTCCTCGAAGGTGACTACCGAGGCCAATCCCTGCTCGACTTTTTCTTTCAGTTCGCCTATGTCCACAATGCACCACGCAAAACAAAGCGGTTTCCTTCAGCACGGACCGGAAGCGCTTGAAAAGCAGCGGACCTCCCGACGTCGGGATTTCCGCCTGCGCCCCTTACTGTACCGAGAGGACCTTCTTTACTGTCTGCACAACCTGTTCGAATCCGGAAGGATCATTCACCGCCATGTCGGCGAGAGATTTCCTGTTGAGCCCGATGTTGGCCACCTTCAAACCGTTGATGAACCGGTTATAGGGTATACCGTAGGCCCTGCAGGCCGCATTGATCCTCACGATCCAGAGAGACCGGAAATCACCCTTCTTGTCTTTCCTGCCCGAATAGGAGTTGCTGAGGGCCTTGTAGACCGACTTTTTCGCCTGGCTGTATATACTGTGCCGCCGCTGCGACATTCCGCTGGCCAGTTTCAGCAGCGCATTTCTTCTTCTTCTTGCCTTTACTCCTCGTTTTGCCCTTGGCATGTCTCTACACCTCTTACCTTTATAGATACGGCACTAAACTTTTCAGTCTCTTCACATCGGACGGATGGACGGTGTCCGCCTTCGATAGTCTTCTTTTCATCTTCGGTGTCTTTGAAGAGAGCAGGTGGCTATGATAGGCCTTCGCCCTCTTGATCTTGCCCGTTCCCGTTATCTTGATCCGTTTTGCAAGCCCCCGGTGGGTCTTTATCTTTGGCATGTAAAGCCTCCTTCACAGTGGAGCAAACACCAGAACGATGTTTCTTCCATCAAATTTTGGTTTCTGTTCAATCTGGCCTAAATCCTTCACCGCGTCGATGATCTTTTGGGCCATCTTCTCTCCCATCTCGACCCTGAGGACTTCCCGGCCCCTGAACATGATAATCACCTTCACTTTATGACCTTCCTCGAGAAAGCCCCTCATATGCTTTATCTTGAACATGAGGTCGTGCTCTTCGATCTTGAGGCCGAGCTTCATTTCCTTCACCTGGATTACGGTCTGTTTCTTCTTCGCCTCCTGGGCCTTCTTGGCCACCTGATACTTGTACTTACCGTAATCCATGATCTTGCATACCGGAGGGACTGTCTTCGGTGAGATCTCAACGAGATCCAGCTCAAGTTCCCGTGCCATTCTCAGACCCTCCGACGTGGGCACGATACCGAGCTGCTTCCCTGTTTCGTCGATGAGCCGTATCTCCCGCGCCGTAATCCTGTGGTTGATATTGACCTCTTTCTCCCTGCTGTCCCTGTCTCTGATGATAGGTCTCACCTCCTGAGAGTGTTATCCTCCTGCACTCGTGCTATAACGTCTTCAACCGTCACGTCTTTGAGCTCACCGCCATCTCTCATCCGCACGGAGAGGAGGCCTGCCTCCATCTCCTTCTTCCCCGCGATGATCATGTAGGGGATCTTCCTGGTGATGGTCTCACGGATCTTCAGATTCAGCTTTTCGTTTCGCACGTCAAGCTCGGCCCTTACGCCATGACCGGTCAGCGTGTCACACACGCTCCTCACGTAGGATTCCTGATCGCCCGTGATGTTCATGACCACTGCCTGTACCGGTGAAAGCCACACGGGGAAACGTCCCCCGAAATGCTCGATCAGGACCCCTATAAATCTTTCTATAGCACCAAGCACAACCCTGTGGAGCATGACGGGCCTCTTTCTCTTCCCGTCGCTGTCCACGTAGGTCAAATCAAACCTCTCGGGGAGGGCGAAATCGCACTGGATGGTGGCGCACTGCCACTTCCTCCCGATGGCGTCTTTCAGTTTCACGTCGATCTTGGGCCCGTAGAAGGCGCCGTCACCCTCGTTGATGTCAAAGGGAAGGCCTTCTGCAGTGAGCACCTCTTTCAGGGCCGCCTCGGCCTTTTCCCAGTCCTCGTCCGTACCGATGTATTTCTCCGGTTTCGTGCTGATCTCCATCTCGTAGTCGAAGGAGAAGATCTTCATCACATCGCGCACAAAGTTGATGATGTTGAGGATCTCGTCGTGGAGCTGGTCCTGCCGAAGGAAGATGTGCGCATCATCCTGGGTGAATTCCCGGACCCTGAGGAGACCGTGGAGCACGCCCGACTTTTCGTGGCGCGTCACCGTACCGAGCTCGAAATAACGGAGCGGCAGGTCCCTGTAGCTCCTGATGGTGGACTTGTAGACCATGATATGGGAGAGGCAGTTCATGGGCTTGATGCCGTACTCCACGTCATCCACCCGGGTGAAGTACATGTTCTCCCGGTAATTATCGAAGTGACCCGACCGCTTCCACATGTCCAGTTTGAGGATGTGGGGGCCGACGACGAATTTGTAGCCCCTCTTGAGATGCTCCTTTCGTTCGAAGTCCTCGAGGAGATAGCGCAGGAGGGCACCGTTGGGGTGATAGATCACCAGGCCCGCACCCACCTCGTCAGAAACGCTGAAAAGATCGAGCTCCTTGCCCAGCCTCCGGTGATCCCGCTTCTTCACCTCTTCCAGGAACCGGAGGTACTCATCGAGGGCCTTCTGGTCCTGAAAGGCGGTACCGTAGATCCGGGTGAGCATCTTGTTTTTCTCGTCCCCGCGCCAGTATGCGCCGGCGAGACTCAGGAGCTTAAAGGCCTTCAGGGGTCCGGTAGAGGGAAGATGGGGCCCCCTGCAGAGATCGGTGAACCCTCCCTGGGAATAGGTGGTCACTTCCTCGTCCTTCATGTCCCGAAGGAGCTCAACCTTGAAGGGTTCGTCCATTTGCTCGAAGAGGGCTATGGCCTCCTCCTTCCTGAGCACCTTCCGTACGATGGGGATGTCCCTCTCCGAGATCTCCTTCATCTTTTCTTCTATTTTGATCAGGTCTTCTTCCGTGAACCCGGGCCCGTAGTCGAAATCATAGTAAAAACCGTTCTCGATGGCCGGACCTATAGCAACCCGGGCCTCCGGGTAAAGCTCCTTAACCGCCTGGGCCATAAGATGGGAAGTGCTGTGTCGCAGGGTCTCCAGGTCCATCCCGGCATTGCCGATCTCTTCTTTTTGTGTCGAAGGCACGTCGCTCTCCATAGGTGTCCTGATAAATTGAAAGATATTCTTACCACTTTTGTCTTTCCCTTGTCAATTCTTATAGTTAAAGAGTGAAATAATTTCTCCTCTTCCGCGGACACGGCGGCGGTTTTCCTGTTACGCCCTCTTCCTTTACTTCCCTCTCTGTCTGATGTACAATTGACCATCTTCCGGAGGAGTGAGACACTTCTCCGTCCCACCCCACGGGTTCCCCCCTCTTATCACTTGCGGACAACGGGAGCGCGCGGCATTCACAGTGGAAGAGCCCCGAAGAGGTGATTCCGCAAGGAGGCAACCATGGCGCAGGCAAGAATGAATGACAAGGTAAAGGTACACTACAAAGGATCGCTCGCCGACGGGACCGTCTTTGACTCGTCAGAAGGAAGCGAGCCCTTGGAGTTCGTGATCGGCCAGGGCATGGTGATCCCGGGCTTCGAGAACGGGATCGTGGGCATGGAGACGGGAGACAGAAAGACCATCATCATCCCGCCGGGCGAGGGATACGGGGAGTATGACGATCAACTGGTGACCGTGATCGAACGGTCCATCGTTCCTCCCACGGTGAGCGTGGACGTGGGGACGGTGCTTCAGGTCCGGACGCCTGACGGAGGCATCGCCCAGGTGGTGGTGAAAGAGTGTACCGATACGTCGGTGACCCTCGACCTCAATCATCCCCTCGCGGGAAAGGAAATGGTATTCGAGGTCCAGTTGATGGAAGTAGTGGCCGGGTAGGTTGCCCGGTTCGCGAAATCCTGATCTCTCTTGTTGACTTTTGACAAAACCGGTGTAATCTTCATTAGATGGATACCCCGAATTTTGACTGCTGCGACTACCTCTGCGAGCAGTGCGGCGAGACAGCCTCCTGTGCCATCTACCACAGGCTGAAGGCGGCAGGACCGCAGGCCGATTTTTTCCACGGAATCGACGAATTGCTCCACGAGACGAAGGCCCTCCTGTGCGAAATGGCCTGCGAACTCGAGGCGGAAAGGGACGCTTCGGATCGTCCCCTGGTGTCGGTTCAGGAATTACTCCGCCATGATCCCCTGGTGGCGCGGGCACACCTCTTCACGGTCAAGACCCACCGCTTTCTCCAGCGGGCGGAGGCTATGGTTACCGGAGAGGCTGCCAAATGGCTTTCCGACCTTACCTGGTACCATACCCTGGTGGCGGTGAAGACCCTGAGGGCCGTCTACTCCTTGTTCGATGGTTTTGACGAGGGCGCGGTGAGTTCGGCCCGGGTGGCAAGAAAATCCATCCAGAAATGTGTCCGCTCCATGACCCGGATGGGTGAGGCCTACCCGGACCTGGCGGATGAGTGCAAGATCCTCACCGCATCGGCGCGAAGCCTGCGAAGGGCCCTCGACCGCTATATCCCTGCGTAGCCCCCCTGATGCCTCCCGGTGCCGGCCGGCCAACCGCCCGCGTGAGCTGCGGATCCTCAGGACTCTTACCCTCCCGACTTCGTGTCAGCCCCGGACTCGCGGAACGTCTGAGATTCCGAAAAGCAGTCGTCCAGAGGCCTTCCGATAAACCGGGAGACGCACTCCCCTGTCCGCCGGGCCTCCCGGTAATCAGAAAAACACATGATTTCAAGGTATCCGGCATCTGAGGACGGGAGCACAAGGGATATCGAGTATCTCCCCGGGGAGCGGTCATCACCGGGGTGGTACCGGAGCAGTACCTTCTCTGCGCCCCCGAGAGGGAGCACGCTCTTCTTCATGGGAAAGAGTAACCCCCACCACCGGGTCGCCACCTGATCCCTCCGGTTCAGGGTGAGCCCCTGCCTGGCCAGGGCGAGGTAAGCCCCGAGGAGGGTGAAGGCTATTCCCATGGGGAAAACGATGGAGAAGATGATGAGGTCCTCCCCGCTCCGGGTCGATGTCGGGTCCAGGGGAACCTGGAGGGCAAAGAAGCCCGCCACAAAGAGGAAGGCACCGAGCAACACGAAGAGGCCGCCACCCGACCTCACTTCGATCACATCGGGATCACCGCCTTCCAGGATTCGCCGGTTGCCCGTCACTTCCCAATCCCTCCGGTCAATGCCCTCGTTCCCTTTCCGGTCTTCGCGGTGTGGTTCCGGGGTCCTCTATTCTCTCATGTTTCCGCCCCGTGAGGAAGGGAGGTTTTCTCCCATACACGTATCCCGACGGGGACCGATGGGTGTCAAGGGGCCGGCGGAAAGACTGTTGACAGCCCCGGTGTTTTGTACGACTATTGGCGGAGAAGATCCATCATAACGAGCTGAGGAGGTCGCCATGAAACGCTTTTCCTTCTTCCGCGTCGCGGTACTTCTGTGTGTTCTTACCTCTCTCATCGCCGTCGGCACGGCCTACAGCCAGATGAGAGGCCCATCCGATGACATGATCAGGGAGCAGTTCCGTACAATCCTCAAGGAGGCGGACACAAACAAGGACGGGAAACTGAGCTACCAGGAGTGCCTCGCCATCTGGAAGGACAAAGAGCAGGGGAAGAAGAACTGCGGCCACTGGGATGCCAACAGGGACGGCACGATCACCGAGGACGAGTACGTCAGGCAGGCGCGAAAGGTGATGCAATAAAGGGGCGCGCTCTTCACTGTTTGACAGGAGGCGCGGGAGAGTCGATACTATCATCCTGTCCGCCCGGCCGGGACCGGTGCGACGCGAAGTCCGGCGACGACGGCACCGGAAAGGATTGTGATGAGGTGAGGTGAAGTGGAAGAGCCGAAGACCGACCGACCATCCGAACCTGAAGAGGTTGTCCGCTACCGCACCGGTCTCCACTGGGTGACATTCCTCGGCCCCGCGGCCCTCCTCATCATCGGCGGCCTCTCTGTCCCGACGAAGGGGACCTCCGCCCTCATCATGGCGGCGGTGGCGCTCCTCTGGGGCGTTTACGCCTCTCTCCGCTACCGGCACACGCGGTTCGAAGTCACCGAGACGCGGTTCACCATCAGGATGGACTCGCCCCGGGCCTGGAAGTTCGATATCCCTCTTCTCGCCATGGAGGGCGTGGATGTCCACCAGCCCGCCCTGGGGAAAATACTCGATTTCGGCAAGATCATCATCGTGGCGGGCGGAGGGAAACGGCATGCCTTCCGCATGGTGCGGTCTCCCCTCCGGTTGAGCGAAGAGATCGGGCGTTACGCCCGAAGGGCACGAAACCGGGATGGGGATGAGAGAAAAACCGAATGATCAGGGAAGGTAAGCCGCTCAGAGACGAGGTGGCGGCCCTGACGCCGCAACCCTGAGCCTGTCAGACTTGGCGATTTTCTGTGCCGCAAGTTTCTGCTACAATGGAGGGTAGAGCCGGATCGGCAGGTCCGAAAGACATCCATAGTAAGGGGGGCAGTATGAGGACGGGAAAATGGAAACTCCATGCGATCATGGCGGGGTGGCTTGCCGTTGCGATGCTTCTCGTTCCGTCCGCGGTACCGGCGGGAGAATCGCGACTTCAGGAAATCATCAAGGCGAAGGTGATACGGATAGGGATGTCGGGTGACTACCCGCCCTTCTGCGGCACTGATCCCAAAACCGGTGAGTTCGTGGGAATGGACGTGGAGCTGGCCCAGAAACTGGCCGCAGCGCTGGGGGCAAAGATCGTCTACGTGCGCTACAAGTGGCCCGAGCTCACCAGGGACCTGCTGGAGGACAAGTTCGACATCGCCATGGGCGGGGTGGGCCGGAACCTTGCCCGCGGACAGGTCCTCGCCTATACCAACTCGTACCTCAAGTTCGGTACCTGCCCGCTGGTACGGAAGGGGGACGAGGGGAAATACAAAGACCTTGCCTCCATCGATCAGCCGGGGGTAAAGCTGATCCTCAACCAGGGCGGCCTCAATGATCGCTATTTCACGCCCCTCATGAAAAAGGCGACGATCCTCCGCCACAACAAGAACGACGAGATCGCCATGCGGGTACGGGACGGTGCGGCCGACGTCTGGATCACCGACAACGTGGAGGCCCTTTACTGGGCCAAGCAGATCCCGTCGCTCACCGCGGTCAATCCGGACAAGGTCTTTACCGTGGGCACCAAGGGGTACATGATCCGCCAGGGAGACCAGGTCTTCCTCAACTGGCTCAATCTGTGGCTGGACCAGATGTTTCTCGAGGGGCACGTCCAGAAGCTCCAGGAGAAGTGGCTGGGCAGGGTGCTGGAATAAAAGGCGCGCCGTGGCCCGGGGTGTCCTCCTCGGGCCGTTACCTTACTCTCCTGTAGGTGAAATCCGGAATTCGACGATGGAATCCTGCCCGGCGAGAGTCCGGGAGAGATGATCCATGCTTGCCTCGCTCCGTGTGGAGATGATCATGTTGTATTCGAAGTACCTGCCTGCGTCGGTGAGGGCGTGACCCATGCTCACGACGCTGCAACCGTGGCGGGCGATCATTTCCCGTATTGCCCTCTCCGAAATCGTCGACTCCCTCCGGAAGCGTATGGAGTTATGGAAATAGAAAAGGACGGGGAGCCTTCTCTCTATCAGACGGTAGAGGGTGAGTGTCCCGAGGGTGAGGGCCGTGACGACGACTACCGCAGTGTAGAAACCGATGCCCGCGAGAATGCCGATGGCCGCGGTGATCCAGATGGATGCCGCCGTGGTGAGACCGCGTACCGAGAGCTTCTCCTTCATGATCACACCCGCGCCCAGAAAACCGATGCCCGTCATGATCCCCTGGGCCATGCGGGTGGGGTCAACCCGTACCGCATCCATGACGACGCTCGGGAACCAGTCTTTCTGGTAAAGGGTCACCAGCATGAGAAGACTCGAGGCCATGCAGACAAGGGTGTGGGTGCGTAAGCCCGCAGGCCGACCGAAATAGCTTCGTTCAAGGCCTATCAGGCCGCCGGCAGCCATTGCCACCAGCAGGTGAATGAGAACGGGGGTTGTCTGACTGTTCATTTGCCGACCACCACGTCGATGGAATGGTACTACAATGTACCCATTGTAGGAAAGGTCGGTCTTCCTGTCAACCGCCCCGATTCAATATCCGGTTGCATCTCCGCAAAACCACGCTATACAGATTAGAACAGGTTCGCCGGTCGGCAGGTTGGTGCCTCGGCGGCTTGATTCCCCGGCAAGGAGGCTCCCATGCACACCATGTCCCTGGAAGAATTCGCATTGACGGCCCGGAGGGTTTACGAAAAGGCAAAGGCGGAGGGGAGACTCCTGGAAAATCCCCCGGACGAAGAACTCAAGGCCCTCGTGGCCAGGGAGCCGGGGATTCGAACAACCATCTACGGGAACTATGTGGCCGAGAGCGAGCCCACCTCCCGGTCGGCCATGTTCACGAAGAACAGCGTGGACGACAGCTTCGGGGATGACGAACTGAAGCTCCTCGCACAGTGCGAGAAGGTGCTGGCCGCCAAGCGGCTCATCTCGGTGGATCGCATCGTGGGCAACAGGTTGAGCGGGACCACGGCCCGCCTCATCGTCCCGGAGGAATTCGCCCATGCGGCCTTCGGGGGAAGAAACCTCTTCTACCCGGTGGACGGACCCCTGGAAAACCCCACCTACCAGATCCTCTTCTTCGGCGACGAGGCCTTCGAGCCGAACAAGACCAGGCCCCTGCCCAAGAAGGACATCACCATCCGTCTCGCCATGTTCGAGGACGGCCGGTTCGTGAAGATCGTCCGGAACGGGAACTATATCGGCGAGTACAAGAAAGGGATCTTCGCCGCCGAGGACTGGGCGGCCAAGTCGCGCAAAGGCGGCATCTTCCTCCACGGCGGGTGCCGGGAGGACACGCTCCTGTCGGCCCACGGCGACTACCGCACGGTCCGTTCCCTTATCGTGGCCCTGAGCGCCAACGGCAAGACCACGCTCACCTGCAAGATCCTGGCCCGGAAAGGGATGGAAAAGTCCTGGCTCATCCAGGATGACGGGGGCACCCTCATGCCGGACGGCTCCTTTTACGGGTTCGAGGGCGGCGGCATCTTCGTGAAGACGGAGGGTGTGAACCCCGGCGAGCAGGTGGAGATCTTCTATTCCCTCCTCAAGCCCGACACCCTCCACGAGAACGTCTATGTGGAGGAGACAGGGGAATTCGACTTCTACAACTTCGAGCGGACCTCCAATGGCCGGGCGGTGGTGTGCAGGAAAGACTTCATGCACGCAAGCCCCTACATCGACGTGGAGAGGATCGACAACCTCATCCTGGTCACACGGGGCGCCATCATCCCGGCCATTTCGAAGCTCACCCTGGAACAGGCGGCCTTCCTTATGGTGGTGGGCCAGGCCATGGAATCCTCGGCAGGGGATCCCACCCAGGCAGGCCAGATACGGAGCGAGTTTTTCTACGACCCCTTCGTCGCCGGAGACCGGGCGGACCACGCGAACCGCTTCTACGAAATCGTGAAGGGTCTGCCCCATCTCAACTTCTACCTCATCAACACGGGGTGGATCGGGATGGGCGAATACGTGCGGGACATCTCCGTGGCCCACAGTCTCGGGATCCTCGACTCCCTGCTCCGGGGCGGGTTGGAGGACTGGAAGGATTCGCCGCTTGGCTTTCAGGTGCCCAAGGCGATCCGCTTCGTGGACGACATCTTCGTTCATCCCGAGAAGCTCTTTACCCACGATACCTTCGAGGAGAAGGCCGCGGAGTTGAAGCGGCTCCGCTACGAGGCCGTCGAGAAGGTGGGCCCCGGCCTCAACCGCGACATCGTCAGGGCCTTCGGCGGGGGGTAGTGCCCCCGTCCTAAAACCGCCAGCGCACCCCCGCAGAGAGGGCGTGGGAGGTGGAGGAGCCCCTGCCCAGGTCGGTGGTGTAGTCCAGGTCGAGATAGAGGTTGGGGCCTTTGACGAGGGAGACCTTCGCCCCTGCGGTCACGAAGTCCTGTTTCGGCCCGTCGGTCCTGAAGGTGAAGGTCCCCGCCTGGTTGAGGGTGGCCCGGATGTTCCGGGTCCCGTTGGCATACTCATGCTGGTAGGTGGCGAAGACCTGGGGGATGAGGGTGGCGCGATCCCCGGTGACGGGCAGGGAGAGGCGGAGACCGCACCCGCTCTGGAGGGAATCGGCCCGTTGGGCATCCACGGTGAGGTTCAGGGCGCCGGCACCCCGCTCCCGGTAGCGGTCGATCCACAGACCGGAATAACTCATGGACACCATGGGGGTGACGACGAGGCGCCCGGTCTTCAGGTCGTAGCCCGCCTCCCCGTAGGCGTTGATCTGGTGTCCCGTGGTGTCGCTCTGCGCCGTCCGGTCGATCCCCCCGAAGCGGATATCCCGCTTGAGGGTGTAGAGGTTGAGGGCATAGCCGAGGGACCCGTAGGCATACCAGGGGGTGCCGCCATAGAGGCCGTAGACGGACAGGGGGAGGGTCTTCGCCTCCGCCGTGCCGCCTGACCCCGTGAAGCGCGCCTCGGTGCGGGTGAAGCCGGTCGAGGCCCCGAGGGTGAGCTTATCCGATACCCGGTAGTCGAATCCGGTGGTGAAGCCCGCGGTGGTGAACCGGTACCCCGTCTGGTCGGCGGTCGTCCCCTCCCGGCCCCAGGTGACGAGAGGGCGGAGGTAGAAGCCCCGGGGTGTGTCCGGTGAGGACTTCGGGGCCAAAAGCCCCGAGAGGTCATCCGAGGCGGAGGCGAGCATGACGGGTCCACCGCTTCGGTAGCGCACCGTGAGACCCGATGCCCCCGGACCGGTAGATCCCGTGACCCGCTGGTCGATGAGACGCCGCGCCTGCTCCTGCATCAGGAAGGAGGCACTCCGCAGGGAGAGGGCCGACAGGGCAGCCGCCTTCTCCGGGGTCATCTGGCGGTAGGCATCCTTCACCGACGCGGGACTCTCCAGGTAATCGAGGTTGTTGAGGACCCACGCGAGATCGCCGGTCGCCGAATCGCTCGCGGAATTGAAGAGCCTCCCCAGGGCCTGCCGGTTCGGGGAAAGACCGATGGCGGGGTTGGTGTAATCCCTTCCGGTGAGGACAAGGTCCACGGTAGTGGGGTGGTAGACCACATGCCAGATGAGGGTGGGGGTCCCCTGGATGGAATCAATCGTGCCGGTGATACCGCCCTCCGCTTCCGCAATCGCGGCAAAGACCTGACCGCTCGGGGGACGGTAGGTGCCGGGAAGGAGCACGGGTCTCAGGATGTCTCCTCCCGCCGTCACATCGATGGTCCCGGGGGTGCCGATGACCCTGAGCTTGTCATACTCCGTTGCCGAGGCGATCTCGGCGATTCGAGAGATTCCGGCCCGAGACGATCTCGGCAGGGTCGATGACCCGGTCGAGGAGATTTGCCGCCTTGAGGTCATGCGCAAACCTTCTCCTTCCTTCGATGCCGCCAAGGTATTCCTCATAGTCCGGCCAGGTAAAGGTGATGTAGATCGATCCATCGGAATAGAAGGAGGCGATACGTTTCCCGCCTTTGGCGAGGACCCCGAAGCTCGGCTTAATCCCCGTGCCCTTAAGGAAAAAGCCCCTCTCTGTCGACCACGCAAGAACTCGCTTCAACCGTTCACTGAGGGCCAGGTCGGCCATTCTTTCGTACGCTTCCCGCAGCAATTCGGGTGTCCATGTTCCTCCACGGGCCCGGCGGGTCACCCGTTTGTCCGCTATGGACTGGGTTTGACCGATCAGACGGGGCACCAGGATTGCCGCTTCGGCGGTCTTTCCATAGGTTTTCAGTTCAAGTCCCAGCACCTCGGCGTTCTCCATCTCTCTGTTCAGATACTCGATCATCCGGCGTACCTCGGGTCTCAACTCGTCCGAGGCGATGATGAGTCGTATCCGGCCCTCTTCGAGCCTTTCCTCAACGCCCGCCCAAAAAAGGTCGATGTCGAGGTCGGGATCGAAGGCGTCCCGCAGTACCTCATCGAGAGCCTTGCCCTGCTTGGTCCAGAACTCGCTTGCCTTTTGTCGTGCCTGGCCCCGCGCCCAGAGGGATCCGGCGTTGGCGGCGTACTCAATGATTTGTCCAATGACCTCCCTGCGTGCCTCGGGGTTCTCGAAGAGCTTGGTCTCAACGAGGGTCAGTACGCCTCTCTGGTCAACAAAGAGGTGGTCCAGGGACCAGTTGCCGATAGGCATCTCCCGTCGGAGCAGAACAAACCGGGGAGGGTCGTCGCTGCCGGGTTCGATCTGTTTGCCGGGTATCAGTTCCGGGTACTGTTGGAGGAACCGCTGCAGAACGCTTTCAAGGGTTTCGCCAAGGAGCCCCTCCCGCATAGGTCGTGATGGCATCGATTCAAGGGTGGTGCCCTGAAGCAGGAATACCTCATCGGATGTGACCGGCATGTGGACGTACCTCCCATGATACTTTGAGTGGGTAGGGGCGGGAGGAGGTGAAACGGTTGAGCATTCCTCCACCTGTTCAGGTAACAATCCTATCCCGTGGTGCCCCGGGGAATTCAACCCGAATGTGTATACGGTGGTTGCCGGATGGGGTATACCGATTCACCCTCTTCCCGTCAGCCAATCAGCCAGTCAGCCAATCACCAAGTCAGGGAAACTGACTGTGGGGTCAAGTCTTGTATTGTGACGTTTTCGGACCAAACGATGATGTTGGTCTTGCATTCCTGGCATGCTGGAGGATCTCCGTGGAAGAAAAGAGCTGTGGAAGGGCGGGACGATCGTTACTCGTCGATGGACGGCGGTTCAGGCACCAGAGACTCGAGAGCTGAAACGAGTCCCGGCAAATCTCTGCGAATAATATGGTAGATGGCATCATAGTTGACTTTGTCGTATTCGTGGCTGATGACGTTGCGCAGACCGATTATCTCTGTCCAGGGAATCTGCGGATGTTTGTCCCGAAACCCCGCACTCAGCCTGCGAGCCGCTTCTCCAATGATCTCCAACTGGCGTTCCACGGCCAGTCGCACCAGGGTCCGTTCTTTTCCGGCAGCCAGGAAGTCCTCTAAGGTCATGTTTTCTGTGTATTCCAGGATCCCCCGGGCCGCTTCCCGCATATCCCACAGGTAGGCCGGGTCTCGCTCTTCAGATTCCATAGAGCACCTCACAGTGGTTGAGGATATGGTGACGGCGGAAGGGATTTCGTATGGCTTTCTTTTCCACCAGGTCCACTGGTCTGCCGAACATTTCAGCCAATTCTCTTTCGGCCCGGGACATGTCAAAGAGGCTCCACTGTGCATCAGGATGAAGGACCACCAGTACGTCTACATCACTGTCGTCCCGAAACGCGTCGGTCAACGCCGACCCGAAGATGGCGAACTCTTTGATGCGCCATTTCTCACAAAAACGCTCAATACCTTCCCTCGAAACAGCAATCCTCAGGCTCATCGTAGCTCCTTCGCGCCGGGCCTGATTCGTGGCCTTAAGGCCGGGCCGGAGGCGATGAACGCGAAACCCGTGGAACTAGAATCGGCTAATTCCTGCCGGGGCTCTCGTCCAGCCTACCCGTTACCTTTTTATTACCACGTTTTTTCAATCCTGCCAATGAGGAAGAGGGGGGCGGGGCCTGAATGCGCCGGTTGCCCGGCTCGACTGGTTGCAGGGTTGTGGGTGAACAATGGGGCTATCGAGGTGGGCGGCGTTTGCATGAAGGTTCGGGAGGATCAGGGAGGCCGAGTTCCCCGGCCAGGACTTTTGTGACGAACCTGTCGGGAGAGGTCTCTCCTGCCACGAGCAAACGAATCCGTTCGTAGACTTCGGCTCTGGAACCGCCATTCTCAGCGGCGGCCATAGTCTGCTTGTAGGCATCCCGGACGTCAAGCCCCGTAATCTCATAACCGAACCCTTCCGTTAACCACCGAAGGGCGGCCATTCCCGCTTCCACGGCGAACCAAGGCTCCTTCACCGCCATATCACGGGCAGCCCTGGTGAGGGTTCTCGGATCGCAGGGGGTCAAATTGGCGAGAGCCACCGCCTCCTCCAAGAGGCCGACCGATTTTGCCGCGGCAAACCATTTGCTTTCCTCACCCGGGGTCGTATGGACAAGGTCTTTCAGTAGCTCCCGTGGGGCCTTGTGAGGATACTTCCTGGCCAAGGCCCGGAAGGTAGCCAGATAGGTCGATTTCCGATTTGCTTCGATGGCGTAGCGGGCATAGGCCTCCTCGGCCATTCCGTCGGCAAGAAGGATGGCCTCGCAAAACTCTGCGATGAGCAGGGGGTTGTCATTGAGTTCTCTCTCGTTCTCAGCGTACCGGAGTGCTTCCTCCTTCCGGCCCATCTTCACGAGGGCCTTGGCGCCCCACCGGGTATAGTGCCACCATTTGTAGGGGGCCAGGGTGAGCGTATGGAGCAGTTCGTCGAACCGGCCTGCCGCCAAAAGACAGCTCAGGCAGGCGGTGGTGCCCTTGAAGTAATCGTGGTGACTCCTTTTTGTGCGATCCCAGGACAGGCGCAAGGGACCGAGAAGGCGGTCCGCCCAGATGGAGGCACGCTCGGGGGTCACGCACATCTCTCCCCAGTAGTCCGGGAGCAGTTCAATGTAGGGTATCTCATCGTCCTCCACGGCCTCCCAGAGCTTCTCGAGCCACCGTTCCCGCACCTCATGGGAGACAACGGCCCGGGCGATGATCCCGGCGAGCTCCTCGACGGCATCATTGACGGCGGAGCCTATGGCGCCTGACGAGCTATCCACCTGTTCGAGGGCAGCAGAGATTCTTTCCAGAAGAAGCACCGCACCGTCGCCGGCACGGGCGGGATCTTTGCGGGCCACTGCCCTGATCTCTTTCACTGCCTCGTCGATCCTGGTTATGGCCGGTTCAGAGCGCCATCCAAAGGCGCGTCGCCTGAATCGGGGGAGAAAGGTCCATTCAACCGCGCTACGCTCGCTCATTTCCGCTCCCGATTTCTCTCAGGCCATTTCGACCCATCAGCCCTCCTCACTATCTCCGTCTCCACCAACAATGCTTATCCGTCCTGCCACGTCCCGGAAGAAGTCCCGGGACCAGAGGGAAAGCATCCGACGGTCCTTGATAAAGGGTGCGATGTCCCGCCGGGCTTGTTCCACGTCCAGCCCGTCAATCGCTTCGTTCAGCAGGTCTGTGAACGCGCGGGGGGTGAGTGGCTGTCTGCTTCTCCAGTGGCCGGTCTGCCGCATCCGTTGCTCGAGGTGGGCGAGATGGAGTCGGGGGTGGTTTGCAGCAAACCAGACAAAATCATACCAATCGCGCCCTTTGACCCGATTCATCCACCTGCGGAAGAGGAGGGCATGCATCTTGCCGGCGAAGAGGTCGGGGAGCGCGTAGGTCCGCACGGCGAAGGGTATGGGATGGAGGAGGTAGCGTGTCTCGGTCGCAAAGTCCGGCGGCGGGTCAGTGTCCACTTCGAGCTTCACCTTCAATACCTGCCCAGCCGGGATCTGCCGAACCATCTCCTCGCCTTCCTCGATGACCAGCAACTCGTTGCGGGTCTTCATCTTGAGAAAGGCTGACTGTACCGCCGACTCCACCGCCTTGTCGACCAGCTCGACCCGGACATTGAAACCGAAGGCGAGTAGTTCTTCCTCCAGGGCCCCGGTATATCTGGCCAGGTGGAAGTGGGTCGAGGGCGCCAGCAGGGAAAAGTCCAAGTCTTCCGAGAACCGGTCCAGTCCGTGGAGGATGCGCAGGGCGGTACCGCCGTAGAAGGCGGCGTGCTCGAAGGACTTGGAACGCCAGAGTCCGAGGAGCGCCACCTCCTGGATGATCTCCCGCAAGGCACGAACTGAGTCGTCGACGCTTCCCGGCGAGTATCTGGCGAGCATGCGGGCTATCGCTTCATGCATGTTTCAGTCCTCCCGCACTCCTGCGCAGGCGGCCGACCAGATCCGCCAGCAGCTTCACCCGGCGGGAGCGGTAGTACCCGGCGATCTCCGCGAGCCGTGCCGGATTAAGACTCCGAAGTCCGGAGGGATCGATGCGGAGATTGGTCAGAAGATAGTGGTGCAACTCTTTCTGGGTGGCGATAACGGCGCCGCGCTCGGCAACGACCCGATCGGCCAGGGCCTTCTCCCCGATAGCGATGAGAAAGCGGCGGCCGCCATCTGTTTCAATCTGGTCCATGCCGGTGCGGAACGCCTTCAGCGGGATCGCCCGGTAGGAAAAAGTACCGACGGGCGTGTCAAAGGTTCGTGATCGTCCACAGGTGACCGAAGTGACCGTCTCCGCCCGTTCCGGCGTAAGACCGTAGTAGTGTAACGCATATTCCAGGGAGATGTATGACGGGCCATAGATGAGGTTGGCAAGGAGTTCACGGCAGAAGGGTTGCCGCCGCTCCGACTCGCCGAAGACGTAGAGCCCCTTCTTGACGCGGATGATGGTGCCCCTGGCCATGAGGGTGGATATCTTCATGCGCGGCTGGGCGTATCCCTTGAGGGCGTCCAGAAGGGTCTGGTAGTCGAATTCCTCATAGGGAATCTTCCTGCGAAGGGGCATGCTCAGCATATGCGGCTCCAGGGTGACGGAGACAATATAGCATTATGCATCATAGTAAGTATACAATAAATAGACGTACTATGTAAAAAAGATAGATCAGGGTAGACTGATCCGGACCTATGGAGTTCCATCCTTCTGGTGGCAATGGTACATGTACTCCGGTTGTGACTACAACCGGAATCAGGCGTGCACGGGTGTCCGGTCGGGAGTTGGGTGAGATCATTCTTCCGTCCCGCCCATGGGGAAGGGGAGGGGCCCCGGCGTGGCCGGGCCGGGGAAAGAAGGCTTATGCACAGATCCCGGCGAACCGGGTGAAGAGCTCCCCGATCTCCTCCCTCCGGGGTATGACCTCGACCCATTCCCCGGGTATGGCGTCGAGGCCGTAGCAGACCCCGGCCAGGGCCCCGGTGACGCAGCCGGTCGTGTCCGTGTCCTCCCCGAGGTTCACCGCCTTGAGAACCGCCTCCGCAAAGGAGGACGTGGTGAGAAGGCACCAGAGGCTTGCCTCGAGGGTCTCGACCACGAAGCCTCCCGATCCGATCCGGTCCTCCGTCAGCTCGTCGATCTTCCCCGAGACGTACGTGAGAAAGGGTTGTAGGTCGGAGAAGTAGGGCGGCTTCGCGTAGGTCCTCAAGCCCTCCCGGACGGAGGCGGCGTAGGCCTCCTTCGGTGGTGCGCCGCTCAAAAGGGCCCTAACCGTGAGGCAGAAGAACCCGCAGGCCATCCGGGACCAGGCGTGCCGGTGGGTGAGGGCTGAGACCCGATGGGCGCAGCCGATCAGCTCATCGGGAGAGAGATGGGCGAAACGGAGGGCCACGGGGAGGATCCGCATGAGGGACCCGTTGCCGTTGTGCGCTTCCTCGCTGTCCCCCGCCGTCTCGGGGTCGACGCCCCGTTCGAGGCGCCTGACCGCCCTCTGGGTGGTGTTGCCCACGTCGAAGGCCTGTCCCCACGGTGTCCGGTACCCCTCCCGGTACCACCGGACGAACCGGCTCCCCATGTCGCGGAGGTCGAACCCGGCGAGAAGGCTCTCCGCCGTGCAGAGCAGGAGGGAGCTGTCATCCGACCAGGTGCCCTTCGGCTGGTGGAAGGTGCCGTACCCCCGCATGTCTGTCACGGGGTCGGCCTTGCGGGCGCTGCGGCTCTCGAACTCCACGGGGAGGCCCAGCGCGTCGCCCACCACCGCGCCCCACAACCCCCCGAAAATCCTCTTTGTTCCCTCGATGCTGGTGGTCATGTCCCCTCCTTCGGCACGGAAAGACCAGGGTCCCCCTGTGCCTGAATCTGCTCCCTTCCCGGCTCATCCCCGAGGAGAGTGTCGTCCGTGACGGTAAAGAGGAGGGAGACAGCCTCGTCGAGACGCCCCGCCTCCACGGTCAATTCCTCCCCGCGAACGCGGAAGGCACTGCGAGCCCCTGTCTCTCATCTCTATCCCAGTCGACCACATAGAATAATACACCTCCGGCGGTGACAACAGTATGTCACTAGGAAAACGGCATGAAAAGAATTTCGGGATGAATAGAATGCTCAAGTTCTGTCGGGATGGGGTAACAGGGATGAAATGGTAGGCGCGGTCGGTATTGAACCGGCGACCTCTACCGCGTCAAGGGGTTCAATGCAAGTAATTGAGATTATGAGTGTTTTAGTTTTCTCTGTAAATTTAGGCTCTTTCGTTTCGGAGGAAGGGGGGAGGTTGATATCTTTTTATATCCCTTTGTACCCCTTCACTATACAATAACTATACAGTCTGATATCCCGGCACAGTTCGCGGGGGCAATCCTCTTTCTGGGGGTTGCCCCCTTCCTCTTCCAACAGGGGTAGAACTGTCTGACCCCTCCATTTTTTTAAAAAAATCGATATTTGTGTGAGCAAAGTACCCCATTTCTTGCCTTTCCCAATTTGCATTCCTATGTATTACAATATGTTACAGACTGCCCGTATCTCTTCTATTCTTATTCTGATCCTAATCCTTGCCCTTTATTTTGCCACTTTTTGCGGGGCATTTCGGCTCAAAACCCGATGGTTTTGCACCCTTTTTTGGTGAGTGTAGGGACAAAATGTACGGCTATTCGTGAGGACGAGATCCTCAATTGTGGGCGTGACAGGAGAAGCAGAAGATGTCTGCTCGACTTTCCAATGCGGACTCATAACGCCGCGCCATTGTTCGCTTGACTTGATTACGCTAGGACGTCTCCTATTCCTGTCCGCACCATAATTCGCCTTCGTAGAAAGGCCAGGCTAATAAGACAGATCCCCAAGACAGGGGATATGGAAGACTCAGGCACCGGCTCTGGAGTGTAAAGAAACGCCCGACTGGTCCCGGCCCCCATTTCTCCTATGATCTGCCCTTTGTTGTTGATGGCCCACGGATGAAACGTGAAATCCCATCCATAGGCAAATCTCAGGTCTTCCATTGTGCCATTACTATAAAGAAATGGATATCCATCAGAGGTGCCCACGACCTGCCCGGCATCGTTAAGGTCGAGAGCCAGGCTGTTGGTTGTTCCCCACAGAGTGCCGAGGTCTTTCATAACCCCGTCGTCATAAAGAAATGCATGGACATAACCGTGTGTGACTGAACCCGCTCCCACTATCTGCCCAAGATTGTTTATAGCTGTTGCTCGACTCCAGTCGCCCCCAGGGAGCGTTCCAAGATCGGTCATAACGTCGTTGCTGTAGAGAAACGCACGTTCGCCGCTCACTCCCACTATTTGTCCGGAATCGTTAATTCCGAGCGGAATTGCGTCGAGCCCATGGAGCGTTCCTATGCCTTTCATGGTCCCATTATCGTAAAAAAAGCCCTTGTCGCTACTTAGCACGTCGGGATTCCATCGGCCCACAACCTGCCCTTTATTGTTAAGGCCGGTCGGATAAGCATTAATTCCTCCATATCCTGCACCCAATAGCGCGCCTATATCGTTCATAGTTCCATTGCTGTAGAGGAATGTGCTTACGTATCCCAGTCCGGCCATGGGGCTGAACCCCGTAATCTGCCCAGAGTTATTGATGTGCTTGGGTTGGGAATAGTCTCCGCCAAGAGTCCCCAAGCTGGTTATGGTTCCATTCCTGTATACAAAACCGTACATTTGGTTACTATACGCTTCGTTGTACGCATACCCTACCACTTCACCGAAATCATTGATACCGGTAAGGACGGTCTTCTGCCTTCCGGTCAAGGCTGACAGGTCTACTAAAGTGCCCACTGCCAAGCCTGTCGAGGGAACCAATACCATTAGAGCAAGAGAACAGATCAGTGAAGCGGTTAGAACTTTTCGAGAGAAACCACGGTCATGGCGACGCATGCTCATCCACTGGCCCCCAACTGGTTGATTTGTAGAAGCTATTATCGGAAATCATCGACATGGTTGTCAAATTCATCTTTAGTCCAGTGCCTGATACGATATTCGGATGTTGGGACAATCTTCAGCGTATGAGTGACCGTACCCCTTTTTTAGGACAGGCTGAGAATAGAGGTTTCGTCAGCATTGACCGCTCCCCATATGTCCTATCGCCCCACGATCTCTTGTTCTTAGGGGGCCGCACCATCATTATCCCTTGGTACTACCGCCTTCCATGGAGGGGGAAGGCTCAGGTACAAGACCTTTCGCTGTAACTAGAACGGCCAGGAGCAGACCCTTCGCGTCTTTTCTGCCCGTCCCATCTTCAAGGTAATCGATGGCCGACTGCGCGAGCAACCCAAAAAAATCGTACTTCGTGATGTAATCGTAGACTCCCCGGAAAATATCTCTCAACTCTCCGAAGAGCCAACTCAACACCCGTGAATGCTCTGTGACGACGACCCTGCGCCGTGGCGCCGTGTCCTGAACACTGAAGGCCCGGGGTTGATCACCATGCCATTTCCTGATCTCCTGATTCATTTGGCTGCAAATGATGACATCGGCACCACCCCACTCAGCAGCGGCTCTTGCTTCATCAGGAAGATCCCCTGCTTCAATGAGTTGCTCAAGTTTGTCCAGTGCGGCAATGATGTTGGATTTCATGTCACTCCTCTCTTTGCGGCTAAGCCGTACGGTTTTCGTTTCCATGGCGTCCTGCGCGGGCGGGAGAACGTCTGTCTCGCCCGGAGAAGAAACTCGCCTCCTTGTTCCTTTCAGTCAAACATTAGGGTGCCCTTTTTCCTGTCTCCTACGCAGGGCCTGTGAGTGTGTGATCCCGCCTGCATCTCCGACGTTCTCCGGGAGCCGACTTCCCTCAAGACGGCACCCAACCCCTCGCTTCACTATACCCGGCCCCTGTTCCCTATGGATACTTCTCGTAGAAGCGGCTTACCACCCCGTTCAGCCTCTCATCGAGGATCATCCTCACCTTCTTCGCGATCGCATCGGGCACCCCTTTGTAGAAGGCCTCGGCAATCCCCCCTGCCATGCAGGCGATGGTGTCGCTGTCCCCTCCGATGGAGACGGCCTTACGGACCGCATCCTCCCAGTCTTTTGACTCCAGGAAGGCGGTGACGGCCTGGGGCACGGAACCCGCGCAGGTCGCGTCGAAGCGGTAGTGCTTCCTGATC
>CAYOQF010000032.1:0-27655 GCA_964406055.1 uncultured Syntrophorhabdaceae bacterium | reverse complement strand
CCCCCCCCCCCCCCCCCCCCCCCCCCCCCCCCCCCCCCCCCCCCCCCCCCCGGACGTGAACGGTATCGAAGAGATACTGAGGGAGGGGTTGGTTCCCATGATCACCTGGGAGCCCTGGAGCCCCAGGAAATGGAACGACGGGGGCCACCCGGAGGAGCAACCGGAGTTCTCCCTTTCCCGCATCACGGGTGGCGCCTTTGACGACTACATCCGTACATGGGCGGGAAAGCTCAAGAACCTTTCCTCACCCATCTTCTTCCGGCCCATGCACGAAATGAACGGCAACTGGTACCCCTGGTGCGGGACCGTGAACGGCAACAGACCCGAGGAGTACGTCGCCGCTTGGCACCATATCCGATCCCTCTTTCGGGAGGAAGGGAGTGACCGCCTGATCTGGGTCTGGTCGCCTTACGCCCACTCTGTGCCGGAGGAACCTGAGAACGAAATGGGGCGGTATTTCCCGGGTGTCGAAGAGGTGGACTGGGTGGGTCTCGACGGCTACAATTGGGGTACCACCAGGGAATGGTCGTGCTGGCAGAGTTTCGGGGAGATTTTTGGCCGGGCCTACGACGGGTTGACCCGACTGGTGCCGGACAGGCCCGTTATGATCGCGGAAACGGCGTGTGCCGAAGAAGGGGGCGACAAGGCGGCATGGATCAGGGATGCCCTAACGGACCTGAAGGAAAGATTCCCTCGCATCGAGGCCCTCGTGTGGTTTAATGTGGATAAGGAATGTGATTGGCGCATCGAGTCGTCGGATCGAAGTGTCGCCTCCCTTCGGGAGAGCTGGAAAGATGTTTCGAGGTCGCTGTCGCGAGATCTCAAAGGGGGATGGGATGAAGTGTAGGTTACTCTCAATTGCCAGGAAGGACAGGATCCGGTCGTGCGGTTTCGCGGGGTTTCTTCTCGTCGTGGCCCTCTGCTTCTGCCGTCCGGCCCTTGCCCTTGACGTGTCCACCTTCGCCGGGGCTGAATACGACGGCCGGGGGCAAGGCTTTTCCTTCGTCGGTGTAGACGTGACCGGGAAGATCCACGAAAACGTCGGCATCTCGGGCAGGGTCATGCCCAACCACCTGACCTACAAATACGACTCGGGCAACACCCGGATCAAGGCGAATTCCCTGGGTGTCTTCGCGGTGACGGGGATAAAACTCTTCGCGGACCGTTTCATGTTCGGGGTCTACGGGGGTGTGGAATCCCGGAACACGAGCCTGAGTCCCGATGACCGGAGCGCACGCACAAGGGGACACAGAACCGGGGGGCTTATCCAGGGTGAGATCGATTTCTGGTTCACCAGGAGCACGAACGTGAACGTCTTCGGCAGCTACGCGGGCAGCACGGACTTTTCTTACGAAAAGGGAGTGCTCAAGCAGCAGGTTACGAATTTCGATTACAAGAACCCCCACACCGTCTTTCTCGGTCTAGAACAGTTTGTGGGGAGGAATGCCGACTATCGGGGTGAAGGCGTGGGGGCCACGGCTGAACTGTACTTCGTGCCTCAAAAGCTCGGCCTCGGTGTGAGGGGCGGCTACAAGCACGACACGACCTTCGGCGGCGGAGGGTACTGGGGACTGGTTTTCTACAAGGGCTTTTAGGGCTCTTACCCCCGCGCCGCTCAGGGAGGTCCTTTATGGTCATGCCTCACGGTGGTGTAGGAACGGCTTACAGGGTCGGGGATAGGCGTAATACGGTATTCTGTCAGTGTAATCACGGATCGTACGGCCGGTCCACGGACGTGAGTGTCGGTAAGGTTTACAGTAGGGAAGGAGAGGCAAGAGGGCGTGGGCCTGATTCCAGTCTTGCATAGCGCGTGATATCGGTAGGTTACGGGCAGATGAGTCCACCGGCGGTCTGCCGGCCTGTTCCGGAACGATTTTTGCAAATAACCCATAGAGACCACCCGGGAGGGTGGGAGGATACTTGATGTGCAGGAGAAGGGAAAAACAATGGGGAGCTTGAGAGAAAGGATGTTAGGAATCGTCATCTTTGTCATTTTCTTTGTTACGGCAAGCCAGGGTATGGCGCTGGGAGCCCTGATGACCGTCCACGGCATCGACGATGCAGGGATGTATCCGGGAGAAGGGGCCTATCTCCGGTTTGAGGACGCATATGGTAACTATTACGTTGTCCCCGACACCGAACCCGAGTGGACCACCTCGGCACAAGCGTACGCCTACGCAGTGGATCATGGCATTCAAGGCCCATGGGTGCTCCAGTCAGCAGGCAACATCTGGGCCCCCGATCTCGTTGTGGGCGAGAGCTTGGCTGGCCTCCACGGAGGCACCTACCGGATCACGCCGGTTGGTGGCGCCTATACCGCCTACATGTTCGATGCCTGGGGGTGGGATGAAAACTACCGGGACCGCTACTGGTGGGAGCTTCACGTCTACGCCCAGAAGGCCTTCGAAAACGGTCAGTACAGGCCCGAACTTTTTGCCATGCTCGGGAACATAGAGGCCCACGATACAGAGGCCGAGGCCTTTCAGTCGGTCAGCGGTACCTATCTGGATATCACGGTGGCGGAAGGTGGATCACTGAGCTTCTGGATCTGGGATTGGAACTCCATCGACAATGGCGGCGGTCTCGCCTTTGACATCAGCCGGGTGCCCGAGCCTTCAGCCGCCCTCCTTCTTGCCGCCGGGGTGCCCTTCCTGTATGGAAGAAGGAGAAGGTGATGTGTGCCTGGAGGCGCGGAGGTGCTTCCCGGGGGTTTGCCGTGACGGTGTGGGCGAAAATGAGGTTGTGTGCCCTTCTTGCAGTCGCTGGGGTGTTCTGTTTCGTATCCGGTGCGCTCGCCGAGACGGCAGGGAAAGAGGCCAAAGAATATACCTTCACGACAGACTGGTTCAGCCACAATATCCCGATGTGGAAGGGAGTATTGGGCGAGATGAAGGGGAAGCCCGATCTTCGCTACCTGGAGATAGGCGTCTGGGAAGGCCGCTCCTTTTTCTGGGTTCTTGACAACATCCTTACCCACCCCTCATCTGAGGCCGTGGCCATCGATATCTTCGACGAGGAGATCGAAAAACGCTTTCTGGAGAACGCCCGCATCTCCGGCAGGTCATCGAAGATCAAACTGATGAAGGGGTATTCACGCCGGGAACTGAGGGATCTTCGCCCCAACAGCTTCGATCTCATCTATGTGGACGGAGACCATACCAGCAAGGGTGTCCTTACCGACGCCATCCTCGCCTGGGACCTCTTGAAGGATAACGGCATCCTGATTTTCGACGATTACAAGCTCTTTTCCGGTCTTCCCGTGGAAACGAGACCCGAGCTCGCCATCGATGTTTTCCTCACCCTGTTCCGTGACGAGTGCCGGGTTCTGGCGCGGGATTACCAGGTGATCCTGCAAAAGACCAGGAATCAGTGTGACGAGTCGGCCGGTTTCGTCCTCCGTCTGGACAACAAGATATTCTGTTCCCACATCGGCCCCTATGTCTACTACTGGAAACCTCAGAGACTCTATGAGGCTGCCTCGAAACGAGAGGTTGCCGTTTCCAGGGCGGAGACGGCCATGATCGAGAAGGCCCTCCTGTTCCTCAAAATGGGATTTCGTATCGAGGTGGACAGGAACGAGGTGGATCAGTACCGGAGACTCCTGGACAGGCTCGGGATCACGGGGATCACTGTTTCGCCGAAAGCAAAGTGAGCCTCCCTGGTCGCGTGCTTCGTTGCCGTTGACTTCCATTTTTCCCCTGTACGATAATGACCCCATGGTCAAAAAGAGCATACCCCAAATCCTCGAGGAGATCGGCGCGCTCCTTGAGATAAAAGGGGAAAACCCCTTCAAAACCCGGGCCTACCTCAATGCGGCGAAGACGCTCTCCACCGTGGAACACCTTGATGAACTCATTGCGGCAAAGAAACTGAAGGAGATCAGGGGGGTAGGGGAGGCGATCGCCCGCAAGGTCGAAGAGTATGCAGAGACGGGCAGGATGGTCTACCTCGAGGAACTGACCAGGGAAGTGCCGGAGAGCCTCCTCGAACTGCTCCAGATACCCAACTTAGGCCCGAAAAAGATCAAGACCCTCTACGATGAGCTGGCCGTCACCAACGTGGGTGAGCTCGAATATGCCTGCAAGGAGAATCGGCTCGTCAATTTGAGCGGATTCGGGGCGAAGACCCAGGAGAAGATCCTCAGGGGCATCGAGTTCATCAAGAAACACAAGGGTCAGTTTCTCTTCGGCGACGTGTACCCGGAGGCCCTGGCCATAAGGAGGCGCTTCGAGGAGGCAGTGCCCGCCGGCCGGGTGGAGTTGTGCGGGAGCCTGAGACGGCGCAAGGAAGTGGTGCGGGACATGGATATTCTCGTGGCGGGCGACAGCCGGCGACTCACCTCCCTTTTCGTCGCCATGCCCGGAGTGGCGGAGGTCCTCCTGACCGGCGAAACCAAGACCTCCTGCCGCCTTGCATCGGGCATCGAGGCCGATCTCCGGGTCGTTTCGGAGGAGGAGTTCCCCTATGCCCTCGCGTACTTCACCGGGAGCAAGGAGCACAACGTGCGGCTTCGATCCCTTGCAAGGGGGAATGGCTGGAAACTCAATGAATACGGTCTATTCCATGATGAACAGCGTATCCGCTGCGACAGTGAGGACGCGATCTATCGTGCCCTCGGCCTCGCCTTCGTGCCTCCCGAGTTGCGGGAGGATATGGGCGAGGTGGAGGTGGCGGCGGAAGGCTCCCTTCCGGAGCTTATCGAGCTTGCCGATGTTCGGGGTACCTTTCACGTCCACACCGACTTCAGCGACGGCATCGACAGCCTGGAGAGGATGGTGGAGGGGGCCCGCAAGATGGGTCTCCAGTACCTGGGCGTTTCCGATCACAGCAAGAGCGCCTTCTATGCGGGAGGTCTGAAGACGGATGCCCTGATGAGGCAGTGGGAGCTGATCGACACCCTCAACGAGAAATACCGGCCCTTCCGTATCTTCCGGGGCATCGAGAGCGACATCCTCCCGGACGGGAGCCTCGACTATGACGAGGAGATCCTCCGGAGATTCGACTTCGTCATCGCCTCGGTCCACTCGAGCTTCGGCCTCAGTCGGGCGGACCAGGAGAGGAGGATCACGAGGGCCATGGAGAACCCCTATACCACCATGCTCGGCCATCCCACGGGAAGGCTCCTCCTGTCACGGGACGGCTACGCGGTGGAGATGAAGACCCTCATCGACCGGGCCGCCGCGACCGGCGTGATCCTCGAACTGAACGCAAGCCCCTACCGCCTGGACATCGACTGGCGTCACCTCAAGTACGCCAAGGCCGGCGGCGTCCTCATCGCCATCAACCCTGACGCCCATGCCGTGGCGGGACTTCAGGAGATCGACTACGGCGTCGGTATCGCCCGCAAAGGCTGGCAGGAGAAAAAGGACGTGGTCAACACAAGGACCGCGGAAGAGGTGGCCGCCTTGTTCCAGAACATACGGCGGGGGAAAGGGGCCTGAACCCATACCGGCCACCGGTTATCGCCCCTCCAAAGTCTCCGGTTCGTGCCATTCCAGTCCCGTGGTCCGCCTTCTTCGAGGCAAAACAGGGGTGCGGATTTTCCGATTGAAGGGATCCGGACGGAAGTGTTATAAAGGATAGATCGGCCATCTATCCATGGGCAAGAATATCGAAGCCATCATGAGCGCTCTAAGGGGCATGCACGGGGAGCCGAGGTGCGAGCTCCACTACTCGAACCCCCTCGAGCTGGTGGTGGCCACCGTCCTCTCAGCCCAGTGCACCGACGAGCGGGTGAACAGGGTGACGGCGGATCTCTTCAGGAGGTTCAGAACCTTGGAGGATTACATCGCCGTTTCCCAGGAAGCCCTCGAGGAGGCGGTGAGGCCCACCGGGTTCTTCAGGAACAAGGCGAAGAGCATCAAGTCCATCGCAATGGAATTGAAGGCACGTTTCAACGGCAAGGTCCCCGACGATATCGACGCCTTTGCCACGGTGAAAGGGGTGGGACGGAAGTCGGCCAACATGATCGTGGGGCTTGCCTACGGAAAGCCGGCGGTCATCGTGGATACCCACGTGGCACGCGTGTCGGCGAGACTGGGGCTTACGGACAAAGAGGACCCGGAGAAGATAGAGGAGGAACTGAAGGCCTTCATCCCCCAAGGGATGTGGCTCGACTTTTCGCTCCTCACCGTGCTCCACGGCAGGTACCTGTGCAAGGCGAAGAAACCGGAATGCGATCGCTGCCTCCTTGCCGGTTCCTGCGATTCCCGGGCGACCCGAACATGAGCCCGGGGTTCGCCTCATGCCGACCCATCTTCCGGTCCCCGGAGAATCCACCGCAATTTTACCCTAACCTAATGGAGGTTTTACTGTGTTTGACAACGAACGGTTGAGCGATAAGGAGGCGGCAAACCTCAAGGAGCTGGCCCGCCAGGCCAAAGGAGACATTCTCACCATGACGAGGCTCGCCGGTTCAGGCCACCCCGGGGGTTCCATGTCGTCCCTCGATGTGTACCTCGTCCTTTTTTCCTTCGCACACCTGACGGGCAAACCGCGGGACCGCATCGTGGTGAGTCACGGTCACACCTCGCCCGGCGTGTATGCGAGCCTCGCGCGACTCGGCCACATGCCCGCGGAAGACGTGGTGGCCTTCTTCAGAAAGGGCGGAAGCCCCTATGAGGGGCACGTAGTGAAGGGCATCCCCTTCGTCGACTGGTCGACCGGAAACCTGGGTCAGGGCCTCTCTGCAGGGTGCGGTTTCGCCATCGCATCCAAACTGAGGGGCGAGGGCTCCCATGTCTACGTCCTTATGGGTGACGGGGAGCAGCAGAAGGGGCAGATTGCGGAGGCCCGGAGGTTTGCCGTCAAATACGGTCTCAATAACATCACCGCCGTCATCGACTACAACGGCCTCCAGATCAGCGGTTCCGTGGACGAGGTGATGCCCCAGAATGTGGTGGAAAACTTCCTCTCCGACGGCTGGGATGTCCTGGAGGTGGACGGCCACGACCACAAGGAGATCTACAGCGCCCTCCGGAGGGCCCGGATGAACGAGAACGTCACCTGCATTGTCGCCAGGACGGTGATGGGAAAGGGCGTCCCCTTCATGGAGAACAAGGAGAAATATCACGGCAGCCCGGTGAGCGAGGATGAGCTGAAGGAGGCCCTGACGGTCCTGGATCTGGAGAATCGCCTCGACCACTACAAGGGCATGCGTGGCGGCCGGTGGGTATGGAGTCCGTCCCCGCAGGCGGATGAAATGGTGGTGGATGCGGGGGAGCCCTTCACGTACACGGATGCGGACAAGATCGACAACCGCACCGCCTTCGGCAAGGCCCTCAAGGACCTGGGGGACAGAAACATCCCCAAGGGACTCCCGGTGTGCGCCTTTGACTGCGACCTGGCAAGCTCGGTCAAGACGTCCGATTTCGCCAAGGCCCATCCGGACCATTTCTTTCAGGGCGGCATCCAGGAGCACAACACGGCGACCGCTGCCGGTGCCCTTTCCAGCACCGGCATCCTTACCTTCTTCGCCGATTTCGGGGTTTTCGGTATCGACGAGACCTACAACCAGCAGCGGCTCAACGACATCAACAAGACCAACCTGAAGCTGATCATAACCCACGTGGGCCTTGACGTGGGACCTGACGGCAAGACCCACCAGTGCACCGACTATATCGGCCTGGTGCGGAACCTCTACGGGTTCAGGGCCATTGTCCCGGCTGACCCCAACCAGACCGACAGGGCGGTCCGTTACACGGCCGCCGCCAAAGGCAACTGCCTGGTGGCCACAGGCCGGAACCGGTGGCCGGTCATCACGGGGAAGGACGGGAAACCTCTTTTCGCCGGCGATTATACCTTTATCTACGGGGCCATGGATCTGCTCCGTGAGGGGCGTGACGGGGCCATCGTCACCTACGGCGGGTTCGTGACAAGGGCCCTGAGCATCGCCGAGACCCTGAGCGGCAAGGGTATCTCCCTTTCGGTCGTGAACATGCCCTGCGTGCTGGAAGTTGACGATACGGTGATGGAAAGGGTCATGGCCCTCCCCTGCATGGTCACCTACGAAGACCACAATGTCAGGTCCGGGATCGGTCCCATCCTGGCCACCTACCTGTTGAAGAAGGGATACCGGGGTCGTTTCGACTCCTTTGGGGCCACCCGCTACGGGGTATCGGGAGAGACGGAGGAGGTCCTGAAGTCGGAGGGACTCGACGTGGAATCGATGGTGGAAAGACTCTCCAGGATGATCTCATGAGGATATTCCAAATCCCGGTATCTCAATCCTAACGTGAGACAGGGCGTCCGAAGCTCCCCGATGTTTCCGGTTTTGGTTAGGATTTGGAAATCAGGGATGTAGAGCTTAAAAAAGAGAGGGGGGTTTGTATGGAAGATATCAAGAGTATGTACAAGAAGGTGGTGAAGGACAACTTCCCCGACACCATTACCATCGACATGGGCGGTCAGAAACTCCTGTACCGGAAGAAGGTGTGGAGTATCTTCGACGCCGACGAGAAGTGCGACGTGGAGAGGGGGTTGCGGTACGGTGAGAACCCGGACCAGGCATCCTCCATGTATGAGCTGGTGAACGGCAACATTACCCTGGGAGACGTGCGGTTCTTCGATCCCTCATCCGGTCTCGTCAGCCGGGTCACGGAGAAGGATATGCTTCAGGTGGGCAAGCACCCTGGGAAGATCAACCTGACGGACGTGGACAACGCCCTCAACATCCTTCGTTTCCTCGACAGGATGCCCGCCTGCACCATCATGAAGCACAACAATCCCTGCGGCGCCGCCTATGGATCGACCGCTGCCGAGGCCTTTGAAAAGGCCTTCTGGTGTGACCGTATCGCCGCCTTCGGCGGGGCCGTGGTCTTTACGAAGACCGTGGATGTGGAGACGGCGAAGGCCATGGTGCCTTACTACTTCGAGGTTATCTGCGCACCCGATTTTGAAGGGCCTGCCGTCGATATCCTGAAGAAATGGAAGAACCTCCGGCTCCTCCAGATCAGGGAGATCGAGAGGCTCCAGTCTTACAAAACGAGAAGGATCATCGACATCAAGTCCCTCATGGACGGCGGCCTGATCATTCAGGAGTCCCAGCCCTTCCGGATCCGGGGAAGAGAGGACCTCAAGGCCGCAGAGACGGTGTACAAGGGAGAGACATACAGGATCAGGCGGCCCCCCACGGAGCAGGAGGTCGAGGACATGCTCTTCGGCTGGTATGTGGAGTCGGGGGTGAGCTCCAACTCGGCCCTCTTCGTGAAAAACGGGGCCACGGTTGCCATCGGCACGGGCGAGCAGGACAGGGTGGGGGTGGTGGAGATCGCCGTCTTCAAGGCCTACACCAAATTCATGGATGCCCAAGTCTTCAGGAAATTCGGGGTCCCTTACGCGGTCTTCCGCCTCGAGGCGGAGAAAGGGCTCAGGAAGATGGATGACCTGAAGGAGATGGAGGAATACACGAAGGCGGAAAAGGGCGGCCTCAGGGGCTCCGTCGTCGTCTCCGACGGCTTCTTCCCCTTCAGGGACGGCGTCGACGCGGCCATCAAGGAAGGGGCCACCGGCGTGATCCAGCCGGGCGGGTCCGAGCGGGATTACGAAACGATCACGGCCTGCAACGAGGCGGATGTGACCATGGTCTTCGCGGGCCAGAGGTTGTTCAAGCACTGACAGGTGGAGAGGGGAATGAGGGCGGGCCGGCCGATCGTCGGCAGTCCTGACAACGTGCCTCACCCTGAAGTGAGTTCACATTCCTAAGTATTCCAGTAAGCTGGTGAAGGTGGGCCACGGGAGAACCGGACGTTCTGTCGGGTCATTTTACATGCTTTCCATTCCTCCGACAGAATGAGGCCGGGGCTGAGGTTTCTCCCGTCCATGAAAAAGAATCGATATATCGAGGGAATAGCGGTTCCGGACCTTCCATGGCCATGGTGCAAAGGCTTTCCGGCACAGGTCTTGCATCTACAATTATCCGGCAGGGAAACCATACGGCTTCTCCATCAACTATGCGAGGTGAGACATGAGACAGGGTTCCAGGAAAACGATGCTCGGTACGGTTCTTGCGGTCATGGCGCTTCTCCTTCTCCACAGCGGGGCTTTCGCCTTCATTTTTACGGACAATTTCAATGACAACTCGATTAATTGGTCGGCTTGGACGGCCTCGACCGATGGGAGCAGTACTGTTGCCGAGCAGAACGGCAGGATCGAGATGGTCTACGGCGGGTCGGGCAGCGCGTCCCTCCAGTTCAAATTCCCTGTTTCAGGGGACTACATTGTGGAAGCGGACTACGCATTGCTGAGCTGGGAGTCAGATAACGGGATACGGCTCGGGATCAGCAACTCCTTCGATCCCTGGACCTGGGCGGTGGTGGAACGGATTAGCGACTCAGGGTTCGGGGGAGAGGTCTATCTCACCCATTTTTCCACCGATGGCGTGGCGGGGAAGAAGTGGACGCCCGACACTTCCGGTCGGCTCAAGTTCGAGAGGACCGGCGGATCAATTAGCGGCTATTATCGGGACCAGGAAGGAAACTGGGTTCTTATCAATAGCTATGTGGGTTTCACCACAGGGGATGGTATGGTGAGCCTGAACATGTGGCCGGGCTTTTGGGGTAAAGAGGGCACCACAATAGCCTTTGACAATTTCCTCCTCAAAGCGCCTGATATGGCGGACCCCACAGGCGTGCCCGAGCCCCTGACGATCCTGCTTTTCGGGACCGGTCTCGCGGGTGTCGCGGTATCGAGAAGAAGAGGAGCGAGAAAGTAGCACCTTAGACTCTTAACCACAGACATAAGAGCAGGGTCACACCGTTGATCCTGCTTTTTTTCTGTTTTTTCCTCCACCCCCGTGGTCGGAAGTGGTGGAGGGAGAACGGCGGAATCCCGGGCTCAACATTCCGGTACACGAGGTGGGGTTTCCTGATATAATCCTTTGCGGGGGCTACCCGGACCTTCTCTCAAGGGGCCCTGAAAACCCCATCCTTTGAGGTGAAGAAGATGGTGGAAAGGTTGATCGGGATACTGCAGAGAGCACGAATTCTCCACGGCCTCGTCGTGGTGCTGCGAAAGCTGGGACTTCTGAACGTGGCCTTCCGGGTCTACGAGAAACTGCAGGCTGCAGGGGCTCTGAACAGGGGAAACAAAAAACTGCAGGAACGGACCGACGACGTCCCGATCCCGCCCCTTGATCTCATCGTCCTCGTGGCCGGCACCCCCAGTGTGGAATGGTTTCTCGATCTCGGCAAATCCATGTTCGAGACCATCAGGGAGACGCTTACGAGGAACGGGGTTCCCCCCGAGTCCATGAAGGCCGTCCTCGACTTCGGGTGCGGCTGCGGCCGGGTGTTGCGGTACTGGCGCGATGTGCAGGGCCCCCGGGTGTACGGTACCGACTACAACCCTCGACTGGTAACGTGGTGTCAGAAGAATCTGCCCTTCGCCCGGGTTGGCACGAACAGTACGGCCCCTCCCCTTTCCTACGAGGACGGTGCGTTCGACTGCATCTACGCCATCTCAGTCTTTACCCATCTGTCGGAGGAGCTGGGAAGGGAGTGGATGAACGAACTGAGGCGGGTCCTCAGGCCGGGGGGTCATCTTTTCTTTACCACCCACGGGGCGAGTTACCGGGAAACCCTGAAAGGAAAGGAGCTGGCGGCCTTCGATGAGGGGCGGCTCGTCATTCAGTACGAAGAGGCAAGCGGTCTCAATCTCTGCAGGACGTTCCACCCTGAGGCTTATGTGCGGAACCGCCTCGCCGATGGATTCACGGTCTGCGACGTGATCGCCGCCGGTTCGGTGGGGGCCATCTACCAGGACATCTATCTCTTCAGGAAGAACTGAGGGAAAAGGGCAAGGGGTGGACAAAAGGAGAGGCAGGGCACCACGGGCCCTGCCTGTATGGTGGCTGTCGGTCTTTCAGTATCCGGGAGGCGGTCGCCTCATTTGTTGGGAGGAAAGTTCTCGGGGTTGACGACATACCAGACCTGATTGACCCCCTGCCCCTTGGTATCACCCGGTTCCTTGTCCTGGACCCAGTAGTAGAGGGGGTATCCCCTGTAGGTGGTCTGCTTTTTTCCATCCTCCCTGGTGATGGTGCCGAAGTCTTCCGCCTTCAGACCCCCGGTGGCTGCGACCACCTCACGGTAGTAGAGGGGCCACCGTTCCACGCACGGACCGACGCACGTGCTCTTGCCCACCGAGTCCTTGGTGAACCAGTAGAGGGTCATGCCTTTCGCATCAGTGATGTACTTCCCGAGATCGGGTTTTTGCGCCACCTTCACCGCATGGTGGTCCGCTGCTGCCGAGGCCGCGAAAAGAAACAGCATCGCCACTGCCACAACCCACATCCTGCCCTTCATGGTGCACCTCCTGGGATTGAACTTCCTGTTCAGGGAATATAGGTATGTTGCGAAAGGTCTGCAAGGGAACAGTTGCCCGCCCTGTACAGGGGCGGGCAACGAAGAAGTCGAAGGCAGGAGTGGGTCGATCTACGGTTCTATGGGTGCCGCAGGGTCCTTCATCCAGTCTTCCGAGGAGCCATCATAGACCTTCACATTTTTGTAGTCGAGGACTTCGGTGAGGACGAAGGCCCAGGAGGTACAGACCTTGCCGGTGTCGCAGTAGACGATGATCTCCCTAGCCGGGTCCGTGCCTGCCACTGCCGCTGCGGCCGCTGCCAGTTCCGCCTTTTCCTTGAATGCTCCATCCGCTTTGTAAGCCTGGGAAGGAGGAAGGTTCACCGCCCCTTTGATGCGGCCCGCCTTTGCCACGAAATCCATCTTCTTGAGGCCGTTGAAAAAGTCGGGCTCCCTGTTGTCCAGGAGTATGGCCCTGCCCAAGGCCTTCATCACGTAGTCCTTGTTCACGAAGAGAGATGCGTTGATGGTGCCGCGGTAGTCTTTCGCCGCCGGCTTTGCGGCCTCCGAAGAGACCTTCCTTTTCTCTGCTGTCCACTGGTTGAAGCCGCCGTCGAGGAGGGCTATGTTCTGGATTCCCGCGTACTTGAGGGTCCACGCCACTCGGGTGATGTCGGTACGGTTGGGCATGCTGTCCGTCATGCCGACAATGACGACCCGGGAGTCAGGGCCGATGCCGGCGGAACCGATGACGTCGAAGAGGTCGTCAGCGGGAGGGAGTTCGTTTCTCAAGCCTCCCTTCATGATGGCCCAGGAACCATAGAAGACGTTGACGGCCGATGGGATATGGCCGGCCTTGAAGTCCTCTACCTTTCTAATATCCAGTACCACGAGTTTTGGGGTTCCCAGATTCTTTTCCAGCCACTCCGTGGACACGATGGGCGCGATGTCCCGGGCATGGAGGGCAGGGACGGAGAGGAGCACCAGGAGGGCGAGGGCTGCACCGAACATTGTGAAACAGCTCAATCTCTTCTTCATTCTCATATCTCCTTTACTTGATTGGTTTGGGTACATAAAGCAGCTTCTCATTTGCCTTGGACCCGTTCTTTATCAGGGTTTCCCTCGTGAGAAAGCCCGCCTTTTGTTCATGACAGACATCACAGGATCGTGTCCGTTCCGTTCGTTTCTTGATATTGTGCACCGCCGTGTCCCAGTAGTTGGGAAGGGAATCGAAGGCCCCCATGTCGATGCCTGCATCCTTGAAGGTGGTTCGTACTGTGGGGATGAGACGCAGGGTGGTGACCGTCTTCTTGTCCCGGGGGTTCAAACCGAGATAGAACCCTGGCTTGGCTGTCGCCCCCTTGCCCAGGTGACAGTCGTAGCAGTTCCTGTACTGCCCTCCGGAATGGCAGGCGTAACAGCTTACCTTCCGGTCGTGCTGACTATGGGCTGTTTTGGCCTTATCGGTTTTTTCAGTACCGGGTTTGTGGCAGTTCACGCAGGAGGGTCTTTCCTTCACGCTGTTCTTGGACGGGTAGGCCACCCCGGTACCGTGAAACTGCGCCTTTTGGTGGCAGTCTAGGCAGGTCATGCCTTTCTGGTAATGGATATCCGCCGATCCTCCATAGTCACCCGTAAACTCAGGGTACACCCTCCCGCCGTGGCAGAGGGCGCAGGTCTTGCCGTCATCCCGTTTCACAAATTGGTGCCCCTTGATGAGTCCGGGGCTGACCCCACTTACTGCCGGTGATTTCACGTGGCAGTCACCGCAGGTGGCATGGCAACTCCTGCAGGAGCGCTGAAACACTTTTTCGTCGAACACCGTCACGTCCTTCTTGGAAAACCTGCCCGAGACCCCGTGCCTCAAGCCGGCGGTGGTGTAATGGAGGGACTTCCCGTACGTCTTGACGATATCCTCATGACACGGGGAGCATGCCTTCAAATCACCCGGCCTCCTGACGAGGCCTGTATGGGCTGCCTCCTTGGCCGGGGCCTTCCCGTCCCCGCCGTGACATGATGGGCATCCTTCCGAAAAATGGGGATCCTCCTGCAACACCTTTTTGTCTACCAGGAAGGCCTTGTACCTCAGCTCCGCCGGCACGGACGGAGGTGCACCCGCTCACCCCTCACCCTCTTCGGAGACCACCGCTTTGGGTGGCCTGTACAGGGTTTTCAGGGCCTGATCGTCGGTGTGACACGTGACGCAACTGCTTGTTTTCGCCTCGCCCCGGTCCATAAGGCAGAGAAAAAGCATGAAAGTTGCCCCAAGGAGCAGTGCGAATCGCAATGATGTACCCATCCGGCCTCCTTCGACGGTCATCTTCTCTGTAGATGGTAAGTTGACACACACCTTTTGTCAAGATCGGGGGCAATTTCCGCAAATCGCACCCGGACCCGGAAGGGCGGACCCTGGGACGGGGGAGCCGTTTTTCCCGGCCCTTCCCCGTGATCGTGAAGATTTGTCTTGACAATTTCTGTTGTACTAATAGTATAATGGTCTATCGGTCTTACCAAATGACGGCCACAGGCAAAATGAAGCCGCCTTTACCGGCTCAAGGGATTGAAAGGATGATACAAGAAAGAGGGCGGGACGTGTGCACAACCATCGGCGCCCGGGCAGTGAAAATACGTGTGAATGGAGGGAGGGCAATGGAAAAGAAGGGGATCCGGCTGTTTGCGGCAACGTGTGTTGCGGTCTGTCTCTGTGTGGTTATGACGGCAGGTGGCGCCATGGCCCAGGCCAAGAAGTACGAGGTGGAGATATCCGGCCTCTGGACCGGGACGAACCCCTACACCATCGCGGTGTACTGGGCCGAGCTGATCAACAAGAACAGCAAGATCGTGAAGGCCATAGCCAGGGAGGGACGTGGTCCGGCGGTGGACATGAAGACCCTCATCATGAAGCCGGAGAAGAGGAAGAGCCTGGTCTTTTTCCAGGTGGAGGATGAGGTCTGGGCGGCCAAGCAGCAGATTGGTGACTGGAAGAACTTCGCCGGGAAATATGATCTCGACAATTTCCGCCATATCGCCTTCGGCGGTTTTACCGTGGACGTGCTTATGACGACGAATCCGAGGATCAAGGCCCTGAAGGATATGGAGGGGAAGAGCACCGTGATCTCCAATGTGTCGGGAGCGTCCTCCAAGGCGAAGGCCTTCATGGAAATATTCCAGGCCGCGGGCGTGAAACCAAAGTATCAGTACCTGGGCATGAATGCCATGACCGACGCGCTGAGGGATGGGACCGTGGATGTGATCCACGGAGGCGTGAACCCGGTGGGAGCAGGTAAATGGGAACCATCCCCTTATCTGAACGAGCTCTTTGCCATGAAGAGTGTCTACGCCATTTCCATTGACAAGGCAATTTTGGAAAAGATGAAGAAGGCGACCGGTCATCCCGGCACCATCGTAACCATTCCCGCGGGCCAGATCGGCAAAGACCAGAAAGAACCGACCACGGCGCTCGGAAAGTGCATGAACTGGGGTGTGGATGTGTCCATGCCGGACGAAGTGGTGACGGAGATCCTCAGGGTGTACCTCGAAAATATCGACAAATTCCAGCAGCTGAGCCCCGCTGCCCGTGTTATCACGAAGAAGACGGTGGCGGCCATGGAGGTCCCTGAGGCGAGGATTCACCCGGCGGCAGTAAAATTTTACAAACAGAACAAGATACCTCTGGTGGGCCTCAAAGAGGCGGGCCTGATTCAGTAACGGAGAATTCTCTTCCGCCGGCCAAGGGAAAGGGAGGCAACAATGAAGGATGGTTTAGGAGGTGTGGCAAAGATCGGGGTCATTGTGGCGGCCTTCATCATGGTGATTTACCAGATGCTCTCGTCCCAGGTGCTCCTGCTTTCGACGGTGCCCTATCTCAATCTCCACCTCCTCTTAAGCCTGGTGGTGGTCTTCCTGGGGCAGGCGAGGGACGGGAAGTCGACACCTTTTCGTGTCTGGATGATGGTCGTCATTGTCGTGGCCATCGTTGCCCTCGGGTACATTCATCTGAACTGGGAGGAGATACAGCAGCGGGCCTATTTCAACACGCCCCTTGATCTGGCCGCCGGCATCATCGCCATTCTTCTTGTGCTGGAGGCGACGAGACTGGCGACGGGCTGGTTTCTCTCCATCATGGCCATCGGCGCCGTTGTGTACGGTTTTCTCGGTGCCCAACTGCCCGAGCCCTTCACCATTCAGTCCATGGGTTTCGAACAGACCATGACCAACCTCTCCGTGGGCTTGGATAACGGAATCTATGCCTTCCTTCCCATCTCGGCCAACTTCCTCTTCCTCTTCATCCTCTTCGGCGGGGTGCTTTCCGGCACCGGAGCGGACAAGTTTTTTCTCACCCTCGGGAAGATCGTGATGAGCAAGGTACGGGGTGGAGCCGCCATGATGGCGGTGGTGGCGAGTTGCGGGATCGGTATGATCACGGGCAGTGCAGCGGCCAACGCTGCGGTCGTGGGAACCGTCACCATCCCCCTCATGAAGCGGTTCGGCTTCAAACCGGAGGAGGCGGGAGGCATCGAGGCGGCAGCCTCCAACGGAGGGCAGATCATGCCCCCCATCATGGGCATGAGTGCCTTCGCCATGGCCGGCCTCACGGGCATTCCCTACGTGACCATCGCAAAGATGGCGGTATTGCCCGCCCTTATGTACTTCGGCATTATTGGACTCTACGTGTACCTGGTGGCCGGAAAGCACAGGCTGCCGATGGCCGCGAAGGAACCGATCGACAAAAAGGAACTCGCCCTCTCCTCCATTAACTTTGTAGTGCCTATCCTGCTCATCGTGGTTATGATGGCGGCAGGGTTTTCGGTCAATTATATCGGCTTCTGGGCTATCGTAACCACTGTGGGCATATCCCTCATACGGAAGAAGACGAGACCCACTCTGAAACAGTTTGTGAACGGTTTTGTGTCGGGGACAGTCCAGGCTGCCGGGATCGGGGTGACGACCGCGGCGGTGGGCATCATCCTGGCAACGCTGACCATGAGCGGCCTCAGCGTCAAACTGGTCCTCGGGATCGAGACGTGGAGCCTCGGGAGCCTCTTTCTGGCCCTCGTCCTTGTTCAGGTGATCACCGTGGCCATGGGTTGCGCCGGGGCGTCGATCACCGCCTACATGATCGTCACCATCTTTGCCGTGCCTGCGCTCCAGAAGATGGGAGTGCCCTTCGATATCGGCCACTTCTTCGCCATGTTCATCAGCGTCTTTGCCTTCCTCACCCCCCCGGTGGCCCTGGTTTCCCTGATCACGGCCAAGATTGCAGAGGCCCCCTACATGAAGACGGCCAAGGAGTCCTGCAAGGCGGCCGTGGCGGGTTTTCTCATCCCCTACATGTTCGTGTACTGTCCGGTCCTGCTCCTGAAGCCGAGGGAGCCGGTCTTTGCAGCGGTGGCGATCATTGCCTCCTTCCTCTGTCTTATCGGCTTTCAGATCTCCTTCGTGGGATACCTCTTCTCCGACCTGAATCTGCGTGAGCGGGGCATATTCTTTCTCGGGGCCCTGGTGAACTTCATATCCCTTATCCAGCGGGATTTCATTCTGGCCGCCGTGGGTGCGGGGATCATGGTGGCCGCTGTTCTCTGGCACAGGGCGAGGGTAGTCTCCAAACCGAGGGTGCAACTGGAAGGGTTATGATGTGCCGGCGGGGCATGGGGGCGAAGAGCCCCCTTTGCCACTTATTCGTGGAGACCGACCGCCGTGAATGGTATACTGTGACGAAAGGGAGCAGGAACGCGTGAACCAGGATATAGCCCAGCTTCTGAACCCTCCGAAGAAAGAAAAGCTCCACGAGGCGATTGTGGCCCAGATCAAGGGCCTCATTCACTCCAAAAAACTGGGGGTGGGGGACAAGCTGCCCTCGGAGAGAGAGTTGGCCGTCCTTTTCGCCGTGAGCCGGGTGGTGCTGAGGGAGGCCCTTCGGTCACTGGAGCAGGCAGGCCTCATCGAGATCAAGCCGGGGCCCGCGGGGGGCGCGTTTATAGCCCGGAATCTCCATAAACCCCTCTTTCACGCAGCCTCGGACCTGTTCCACGGGGGAGAGTTGACGCTGAAGTACTTCTCTGAAGCCCGACGGGCAATTGAATGCTTCATCGTAAAGCTGGCGGCGGAGAGGGCGAAGCCTGAAGACCTGGCGAGGCTCAGGGAGATAAACGAGAGGCTTCTCGGCGAGATCGAAGACAAGGGGAGATTCCGGGAAAACAACGGGGCCTTTCATGTCGCCGTCGCCGAGATCGCAGGCAATCCCCTCCTGACCCTCATGGTCCAGTCCCTCATCGACCTTCTCAACGTGGTGTACCCCACCCCGTCACAGTCTGGGGAGTTTATCAGAAACACCTACCAACGCCATCTGGCGATCATCGAGGCCATGGAACAGAAGGACTCTGTGCGCTGCGAGGAACTGATGGCCATCGACACGGAACACACGGCCAAGCTGTCTACCTGACCGAAACCTTATTCCCCCATATCCGCAAGCCAGGGTGCTAAGGCTTGTCCTTTATGCGGCCCGGACGGCAACGCTCAGGAGCGCCACCTCTGTGTACCCCTCCATGAAGGAGAAGGCGACAGATTTTTCTTGACAATCTTTGGCCAAGTGGACTATAGTGATATTGGTCTACTGGTTAGCCCAACCACATGATGACCGGGGATGTTAATCGGGGCTGCTCCTGTAAGGAGGGGCAGAGCAGAGGAAAGAAGATGCTCGAGGAGGTAGGATGAACTGGGAAGACAAGCTGGTGCAGTCGGGACAATTGATGGAATGGCCGTATCCGGTGCGGTACGACAAGGAGAACGACATCGATGTTGATGTGGTGATCCTCGGTGGCGGGCCTGGCGGATGCATGGCGGCGATCAGCGCGGCCAGGAGAGGCCTGAAGGTGGCCCTGCTCGACAAGGCCTATCCGAAGAGGTCCGGCGGAGGTTCGGGCTTTGACCACTGGCTCAACACGCCGAACCCGGCTTCCTCGATCACGCCGGAGGACTGTGTCGAATGGGAGGCGGTGACGTATAAAGGGTACTCGAATTCTCTGTCACGCTATATCGCGGCGAGGGAGGCTTACGACACACTGCTCGAAATAGAAAAGATGGGAGCCAAGATCAGGGACCTGGACGATGACTTCAAGGGTGCCCCCTTCAGGGATGAAAAGACGAAATTTCTCTTTTGTTATGATTACGAGAACAGATTCCAGTTCCGGGTCTGGGGTGCCACCTTCAAGCCCGCGATGTTCAACGAGTGCCTCCGTCTTGGAGTGCAGGTCTTTGACAGGGTCGTCGCCACCAGCCTGTTGACGGAAGGCGGGCGGCAGGGGGCGAAAGTGGTGGGCGCCACGGCCATCAACATGCGGACTGGAGAGTTCTACGTCTTCAGGGCGAAGGCAACGATCAATGCCATGTCCTGTCACCAGACGAGCTGGCGGTTCTCCACGGAATCGATCGGCCTTGACATGTTCAAGCCCAATATTACGGGTGACGGACCGGCCATCATGTGGCGGGCAGGGGTGGAGTTGGCCCAGATGGAGCGAAGCAGGGCGAGTGTGCCCCCCGGCTACGAGTATCCCTCCTACGGAACGGGTAACTGGTGGAATACCTGGCACCCGGCCACCATGGTGGACGCCAGGGGGAAGGAGGTTCCCTATCTGGATGCCGACGGCAATGTGGTGCCCGTCGAAGAGCGGTGCAGGCCGAGGCCCGGGCAGAGGTTCATAGCCGAGCGTTCCCGGGATCCCCGTTACAGTAAGCCCACCATGCCCGCCGACTTGGCGGAGCGGATCCGGAAGGGAGAATTCGTACTGCCTCTCTATGCAGATCTTGCAAGCATGCCCTGGTATGAGAGAAAGGCGATCTGGGGTCTCATGGTGGGAAACGAGGGACGAACGAAGATACCGCTGCTGGTGAATTACGAGGCGGCCGGGTTTAACTCGGCGAGGGATATGTTGCAGAACTACTTCACCCTGAGCGGAGAGCCCTATCCGAGCATGGATACGTCACTGGCCCTGGGACCCTACCGGATGGAGGCCTTCGGCAACGGCGGGGAGGTGGTGGTGGACTGGGACCTGAGGACCAACCTGGAAGGCCTTTACGCCGTCGGAGACGCCATACTGGCGGGGAACTATTACTACCATGCCTGCGCAACGGGAAGGTATGCCGGTAGAAAGGCCGCCGAGTACGCCATGAGGCTGGACGGCGCGCCCGCTGTCGACAGGGCCCAGGTGGAGCGTGAAAAGGCCAGAGTCTACGCGCCTACGAAGAGAAAGGCCGGGAAGGATTGGATCGACTGGAAAGAACTTCGTTTTGCCGGCGCCCGGGCCATGCAGAACTACTGTGGCGGACTGCGGAACGAAGGCCTCATGAATACGGGATTAAAATGGGTCCGCGACATCAAGGAGAACCACTATCCCGAAACCTACGCAAGCAACCCCCACATCCTGCTCCGGGTCTTGGAGACGTACAATATTCTGACCGTAGACGAGATCATCCTCCAGGCATGCATGGCCAGGAAGGCGAGCAGCGAGATTCTGGGGCACTTCCGCCAGGACTACCCCGAGGTCGACCCGCCGGAATGGCACAAGTGGATCACCATCAAGCAGGTGGACGGTGAAACGAGGACGGGCGAGCTGCCCCTGGACTTCCACGGCAATCTGGCCGGGAACTACGAGGCCCGCAACCCGGATTACCGGGGATTCCTGAGAAAGAAGAAATCGTAACGGACCGCGGAGGACGTGACCATGAAAAAGGACGAGAAGAAGGCTGCCGACCCCGGGCAGAAGTGCTATGCCTTTCCCAACAAGCCGACCCCCAGCATGCCCGTTGTCATCGACGAGAGCAAGTGCACGGGTTGCAACAAGTGCGTCAATATATGTACCACCGATGTGCTGGTCGAGAATCCTGAGAAGGGCAAGCCCCCGATCATTTTGTACCCGGAGGAATGTTGGTACGCAGGATGCTGCGTGGGAGAATGCCCGGTACCGGGAGCCCTGACCATGAGGCACCCGCTGATGATGAGGGTCCATTTCAAGAACAAGGAAACCGGCGAGATAAACCGGACCTGAAAGAAGCTCTTGTCATGATGGACGAATAACAGGAATGGAGGACGTTATGGCCGTAACGTTGGAAGAGGCCCGTGAGACCATCGAGGACGTATTTGACTTTGACCATGTGGGAGATGCCATGTCAGCCCTGCGGCGCGATCTCGACTCAAAAGAGGCCAGGGAAACCCTCGTGGATGCGCTGATCCGGTGTGCCGCGGAAGAGTCCGATGATGATTCTTCTGAAAGCGGCGCAGCCTTCAAGGCTGCTGCGGAGGCACGAGTGGATCAGTTCGTCAAAGGGGCCAAGTATTCCCAGTCGGGCTGCAGCAAGGTGTAGTTCCGACACAAGGGCTCATATGAGATTCCCGGCGCCATCCCGATTCTGGAGGTGACATTGGAGTGTAGCCGAAGGATGAGACGGGCCCTGATTTTTGCAGCAGTTGACTTACGAGGAACGATCCATGCCATGTAGACTGTTGATTATAGGGGGTGTGGCAGGTGGAGCTACCGCCGCGGCCCGTGCGCGACGGCTTGACGAAGAGGCAGAGATCATCATGTTCGAGCGGGGCGCATATGTGTCTTTTGCAAACTGCGGCTTGCCCTACTATGTCGGGGATGTGATAGGGAAAAGGGATGACCTGCTCGTGGCAACCCCGGAGCTTTTCAGTGCCAGGTACAGGATAGACGTGAGGACGCTGTCGGAGGTCCTTTCTATTGACCGAAGCGCCAGGGAGATCATAATCAGGAACGGAGCGACCGGGGAAACGTATCGGGAGCGATACGACAAGATTATTCTGGCCCCGGGGGCTGAGCCGGTCAATCCGCCGGTGGAAGTGGGCGAAGGTATCGAGGCGTTCAACCTGCGCACCATTCCTGACGCGGATCGGATCAAGGCCTGCGCAGAGGGAAGAGGCTCTTTCTCGGCCGTGATTGTGGGAGGAGGCTTCATCGGTCTGGAGCTGGCGGACAATCTCGCACGAAAGGGTGTGAAGACAACCATCGTGGAAAAGCTCAACCAACTGATGAACCCGATGGATTATGAGATGGTTTCTCCCCTCTATGACCGGCTGAGGCACCATGGAGTGACCTGCCTGCTCGGCCGCGCCATCGCGTCCTTCGCAGGGACGGGGGGAGCCCGGACGGTCTTGACGGACCGAGGGGAAGAGATCCCCTGCGATGTTCTCGTTTTTTCCACCGGAGTCCGGCCTCACATTCGGCTCGCCCGAGAGGCCGGTATCGAGGTAGGGAGTTTGGGGGGCATCAAAGTGAATGACATGATGATGACCTCCGACCAGGATATATTCGCCGTCGGCGATGCAGTTGAGGTCAAGGATTTCGTGACGGGTCTCCCCACCCTGACCGCCCTGGCCGGTCCGGCCAACAAGCAGGGCAGGATCGCTGCGGACAACGCCATGGGAAGAAAGTCGGTTTACCGGGGTACGTTGAGGACGTCCATAGTGAGGGTTTTCGATCTGACTCTGGCCTCGACCGGTGCGAGTGAGAAACTGTTGAAGGAACACGATATACCCCACCTGGTCAGTTACACCCACTCCAACTCCCACGCCGGCTATTATCCCGGGGCTGAGATGATGACGATCAAACTCATCTTTTCGCCGGAAGACGGTCGCATCCTGGGGAGCCAGATAGTGGGCGGAAGCGGGGTTGACAAACGTATCGACGTGATCGCCACTGCCATTCGAGGGCACATGAAGACCTTTGATCTCGAAGAGATCGACTTGGCCTACGCACCACCCTTTTCGTCCGCCAAGGACCCCGTGAACGTGGCCGGGCTGGTTGCCTCAAACACGTTGAGGGGGGACCACGACCTCATACACAGCAGGGACCTCGGCAGCCCTGACTCCGGCACCGTGCTTATTGACCTGCGAGATATGGAGGAACTCGGGGAAGGCCGGCTGATCGAGGGGGCGCTCCATATTCCCCTGAATCGGCTGAGGCGAAGGATCCCGAAGCTCGACAGGGCAAAGCAGTACATTACCTACTGCGAGGTGGGGGCGAGATCCTATGCGGCCCACAGGATTCTGGTCCAGAAGGGTTTCAGATCGAAGAACCTGAGCGGAGGATACAGGACCTATCTGACCGTGACTCGTAAGCCCGGGTCGAGCCCCTCAACGCCGTAGCCCCACGCAAGTTCCGCTATGTTTACTCTTTTCCCGCGTCTTCCGGGTTCCCGGCCTCAGTTCGACGGATCGTCTCCCTGACCCTATCCCGTCTCAGGACTCCTCATTCGTGCCGCCCGCCTTCCGGGACAGATCGGCGGGCTCGGAGGTGCAAGAGAGGGCGAGGGTGAGACAGAGGATTCTGGGGGAGGTACCGAGAAAGGAGGGGTACTTGGAGGGCCTGCCCTAACCGTGTAAGTCTCTGATAAAAGTGCGCGTCCCTTACAATTTGTGTTGACAAAGCCCTGCCATCAAAAATATAATTGTGAAAATAATTACAAGTTTTACTAACGACACTGGAGGTAGAGATGAGACCTTATTTTCAAAAGATGACGGACTGGGGCAAGCCGGCCAAAGAGAACGCCGCGAACGCCGCGGAGATTAAGAAGGTTGAGGCCGAGATCGCCGAATTGGTGGAGAAAGCCAAGAACGCAGGCATCTCGCAGGAGACCCTCAACAAGAGAGGGGAGTGGACGGTTCATCAGAGACTGGCCTACATCGTTGAGCCCGGAACATGGTGTCCCCTTCACCTGCTCTATGATCCAAGGGATGAAGAGTCGGGAACCACCGGTGTTGTTGACGGTCTTGGCAGGATCAACGGCAGATGGTGCGTCGTCATCGGTTTTGATAACAAGGTTATGGCAGGTGCCTGGATTGCCGGCCAGCCTCACAACATCCTCCGTGTCACGGATCTCGCGAAGAGGCTGCACTGCCCCCTCGTATGGCTGGTAAACTGCAGCGGCGTGAAGCTGCCGGAGCAGGAAAGGATGTACGCGGACAGGAGAGGAAGCGGCACAACATTCTTCAGACACGCCGAACTGAACAAACTGGGTATCCCCGTTCTTGCAGCCATCTACGGAACAAACCCGGCAGGCGGCGGCTATCAGGGCATTTCCCCGACACTCCTTCTGGCTCACAAAGACTGTAACATCGCGGTGGGCGGCGCAGGTATCGTGAGCGGTATGGCGCCGAAAGGCTACTTCGACGAAGAGATGGCGGAGCAGATCATTAAAGCCACTAAGGCATTCAAATCCGTTCCTCCGGGAAGGGTGGAAATCCACTATGACCACACCGGGTTCTTCAAACAGGTTTTTCCGACCGAAGAAGCGATCCTTGACGCCGTGAAGGAATGGGTCACCTATCTCCCCGCATACAATCACTATAAGTTTTTCAGAGTGGCGGAACCGGCGGAGCCGAAGTTCCCGGCGGAAGACCTCTACAGCCTCGTTCCCTTCAACCAGAAGATGACCTATAACGTGGAAGAGGTCATGGCAAGGCTTTCCGATAACAGCGAGCACATGGAATTCAGGCCCGGTTACGGCCCTGAGCTCTATACAGGCCTCATCAAGGTCGACGGCTTCCTTATGGGTATCGTCGCGAACCGCCAGGGTATGATGCCGAAGGGCTATCCCGAATACGCACCCTATCCCGGCATCGGCGGCAAGTTCTATCGTCAGGGCCTCATCAAGGTCAACGAGTTCGTCAGCCTTTGCGGGAGGGACAGAATCCCCATGATCTGGATCCAGGATACTTCCGGTATCGACGTCGGCGACCTCGCAGAGAAGGCGGAACTTCTGGGTCTCGGCCAGTCCCTCATCTACTCCATCGAACAGAGCGATCTGCCCATGATGACGATCGTGTTGAGAAAGGGTACCGCAGCTGCCCACTACATCATGGCAGGGCCGCAGGCCAATAACAACAACTGCTTTACTCTGGGCACGGCGACCACTGAAATCTATGTCATGCACGGTGAGACCGCAGCGGTGGCAAGCTTTGCCAGAAGGCTCGTGAAGGAGAAGGACGCAGGGAAACCCCTTGCCCCGGTTATTGCCCAGATGAACAAGCTGGTGAAACACTACTATGACAAATCGAGACCCGCGTATTGTGCAAAGGCAGGTCTTGTGGACGAAGTTGTGGCCCTGAAAGACCTGAGAAGGTATTTTGTGGCCTTTGCAAACTGCTGCTATCAGAATCCGGCATCGATCTGCCCGCAGCATCAGATGATACTGCCCAGGGTCATTAAAGGGTAACCGTAGAACCGCTTTCGACAGGGTGGACTTCCGGTCCACCCTGTTTTTTTCACCTCCACGTGTTAACCTTGCCGCAAGTAATCGTTGACAGCGGTCGAGTATCCGTGACAGATTGGTAGCGTCACGCTGGCCGGGAGGGCTCGCCAGGTAACAATTTTGATTGGAAGGGAAGGTAGGAAAAGTGGCTGACAGGGCACGACTGATTGAATGGGACAAGAGGTACGTGTGGCATCCCTTTACCCAGATGAAGGACTGGGCCGAGGCGGAACCGCTCATGATCGAGAGGGGGGAGGGTTTCTATCTTGTGGATGTGGATGGGCGGCGCTATATCGATGGAGTCTCGTCACTCTGGGTACTCGTACACGGCCACGGGAAGAAAGAACTCCTTGAGGCCATGGAGGAACAGGCGAAGCTTCTGTGCCATTCCACGCTCTTAGGGCTTGCCAATGTGCCTTCCACGCTCCTCGCCAGGAAGCTTGTTGAGATTGCCCCTTCCGGTCTGGCTAAGGTCTTCTACTCCGACAACGGCTCGACCTCCGTGGAGATAGCCCTGAAGATGGCCTACCAGTACTGGCAGCAGCGGGGAGAGAAGAAGCGGAAACGGTTTATCTCCTTCATGAACGGGTACCACGGCGACACGATCGGATCGGTGAGCGTGGGAGGGATCGACCTCTTTCACCACGTGTACCGGCGCCTGCTCTTCAAGACCTTCAAAGCGCCGTCGCCTTACTGCTACCGTTGCCCGTTGAAACGAGCCCGTGAGAGCTGCAACGAGGCCTGTGTCAAGGTGTTTGCCGACCTGGTGACGAAGCACCGGGAAGAGGCGTGCGCCGTCGTCCTGGAGCCCCTGGTCCAGGGTGCCGCAGGCATGATCGTCCAGCCTCGGGGTTTCTTAAGAAGAGTGTGGGAAATCGCGAAAGAGGCGGGTCTTCTGTTTATTGCCGACGAGGTGGCCACCGGGTTCGGCCGAACGGGCACTCTCTTCGCCTGCGATCAGGAGGGGGTGAGGCCCGACTTCCTGTGTCTCTCCAAGAGTATCACAGGTGGCTACCTTCCTCTTGCCGCCACCCTTACCTCAGAAGAGGTCTACAACGCCTTCCTCGGTGAGTTCCACGAGTTCAAGACCTTCTTCCACGGGCACACCTACACGGGGAATCCTGTGGCCTGCGCGGTGGCCCTGGAGAACCTCTCTCTCTATGAGAGGGAGGGGCTCATGACCAGGATCGGACACACTGCAGAGATCCTCGGAAAGGAACTATGGAGGTTCAAAGAGCTACCCCATGTGGGCGACGTGAGGCAGAAGGGCCTGATGGTGGGTATCGAGCTCGTCAAGAACAGGAGGACGAAGGGATCCTACGGGGCACGGGAGCGGATCGGACAGCGGGTTACCTGGGAGGCGCGCCGACGGGGAGCCGTTATCCGCCCCCTGGGCGATGTGATCGTCCTGATGCCGCCATTGACAATTTCCGAGACCCTGCTCCGCGATCTCCTGCGGATTACCTATGAGAGCATCGTGGCGGTGACAGGATCATGAAAGGCGGAGGAAGGCCTGATTCTGTGCAATTCCGGATACGCGGGAGCGGGAAAGGGTCCCCTTGTGAGTGCTTGTCCATGGCCGATTTACGTGTAATAACCTATGGTTGAGAGAAGAACAAAATTTTTTGCTCATGTGGCTTGACAATCTTACGAAAATAAGTATAATAAGGACTGCTTCAAGGTTGAACGTTCTTTGATAACAAAATAGCAGGTCCTCGTCCAGTTTGAAAAAGATTCACAGTTTGATCTGAGAGTTTGATCCTGGCTCAGAACGAACGCTGGCGGCGTGCCTAACACATGCAAGTCGAGCGCGAACGACCCCTTCGGGGGACTAGTAGAGCGGCGGACGGGTGAGTAATACGTGGGCAACCTGCCCTTGAGTTTGGGATAACTCTGCGAAAGTGGAGCTAATACCGGATAAGACCACGCGACCCAGGTCGCGGGGTAAAAGATGGCATGTATTCATACACGCTATCACTCGAGGATGGGCCCACGGCCTATCAGCTTGTTGGTGAGGTAACGGCTCACCAAGGCGATGACGGGTAGCTGGTCTGAGAGGACGACCAGCCACACTGGGACTGAGACACGGC
>CAYOQF010000031.1:0-30355 GCA_964406055.1 uncultured Syntrophorhabdaceae bacterium | reverse complement strand
CCCGATATTGGTATCTTTCAGTTTTGGACTTGACAGGAGGAATATAGGATGTGCCCTTGGTTGGTCCTTGGTGGGTCCAGTGAGCAATTGCCCGTTTGGAGTCCGGTCACGGCAAACCTTCTCCTTCGCTGGCTACTTTACGTCCCTGAGGCGTTCCGGCATCAACCCGACTCGAGGACGGAATAGGGCAGAATCAAACCATTTTTTCCTTGAAACCACGTTCTTTTCGTTTAAGAATGAACTCAGCCAAGGGAAAACCGGAAAGAATCTGGGCAGTCGATGACTGAACAGGGTCTCCGGGTGACCCTGCAGCGGCTATCATGGCAAAGGCTGAAGAGAATCAAGGTACGTGAAAGAGGTGTGTTGTGGGAAAAACAACTGACAAGCAGCCCCGGGCTCTGACTCCAAAGGTTCTCTGTTCTCTTTCCACCACCGTCTCACTTTTGCTACTCCTGTCCGGTCTCGTGTCAGCGGGCGATTATTTTGCGGACTGCGAAAAGGTCCTCCCGTCAAGAGATTTCTCCGGCCTCAGAGCGTTTTACGAAAAGAACAAGGATCAACCACCTCCGGACAAGTGCTTCAAGCTGAACAACCGCGAATACCTGGTCACGGTCACTGATACCGGCAGAATGGGGCAAGGGCTTTACCGCGTAAACGTCAAAGAAGACACGATTGAACTTGATTCTTTTGCTCCGAACATCAAAATTGAGAGGGAATTTCTCGGCGCCAACAAAAAGAGATACGTCCTGTACTCGTGGTCCAACCTCCACCGCGGGCAATACGTGAGTGGTTATGATGTATTGTTCCTCACCCCGAAGACTGCGGGAAAGTCATGGAAGACATCCGGTTTGTTCACGGTTTCCGCTGATCCGGAAGACGGGTTATGCGGAAGCAGGATCAAGGCGGGCAAAGCGGGATCTTTCGCAGGGTTCGAAATACAGGGAGAGGGTACCGACAACGTCAGGATAGTCTTTACTGTCGTCGAGCAGGACTGCGCAACCTTGCGAAAGGTAAGGGCGAGAAAGGTCTTTTCGCGGTCCGGGGCAGACTTCAAGCTGGAACCATAGCAGAGGCGTGTGTGTGACATACGTGGACAAAGAGCGGCCCGCCCGGTTGCCCCTCTGGATCACGGCCTTTCCCTCTCTCCTTATCCCCGGCGAAACCGAGCCCCTTTCCCTGTAGACTGTCCTTCCGGGGCACCTGACCGGGCAGGGGATGTGGTTCGCTGCGGCCTCGGTGGGAAGTCGGCCTAATGAGTAATCGTGGTCCGTGACGGTGGTAAACCGGGGTCATAAATTGGGTGCTAAGTCGTGGAGGAATGTGTTATAATTGGCCGTTCCAATTCTGCAATCATCTCGAGGAGAAGGACAAATGGAAATCACGCGTATCGAACGGAGCAGACGGGGGGAGGTTGATTTCGACGCCCTCGCCTTCGGTGAGAATTTTTCCGACCACATGGTGGTGGCCGACTATTCGGAGGGTAAATGGAATCCCGCCAGGATCGTCCCCTTCGGTCCCATGGACGTACTCCCCTCCATGTGCTGCCTCCATTACGGCCAGGCCATTTTCGAGGGGCTCAAGGCCTTCTACAACGACGGCAAGGTGAACCTCTTCAGGCCCGCCGCCTATCACGAGCGTATGCTGAGGTCCTGCAGGCGTCTCTGTATACCTCCCCTCGATTTCGAGACCTTCATGGACGGCATGGAGACCCTGATAAGGGTCGACAGAGACTGGATCCCCCAGAAGAAAGGATGCTCCCTCTACATCAGGCCCTTCATCTTCGCCACCGACAGCTTTCTCGGGGTCCGGGTCTCCCACACCTACCGGTTCATGATCATTACGTCCCCTGTGGGCGCCTACTACAAGGAGGGCATCAACCCGGTGAGCCTCATGACCTCGGGTGAGTATGTCCGGGCAGCGCGGGGCGGCCTCGGTGCCGCGAAGACACCCGCCAACTACGCGGCGAGCCTCCTGCCCGCCGAGATCGCCAAGGAAAAGGGCTTCACCCAGGTACTCTGGCTCGACGGCGTGGAGAACCGCTACATCGAGGAAGTGGGGACCATGAACATCTTCTTCGTCATCGACGACACGGTCATCACCCCTCCGCTCGACGGCACCATTCTGGGGGGGATCACCCGGGACAGCGTCCTGCGCCTTTCCAATCACTGGGGCCTCAAGGTCAAAGAGGAGCGGATCGCCATCGAGGACGTCATCGCCGCATCCGAGGCATCGCAGCTCCAGGAGGTCTTCGGCACGGGAACGGCAGCGGTGATCTCGCCGGTGGGAACGATCTCCCACAAGGGGCACACCATCTCCGTAAACGACGGAAAGATAGGGAAACTTTCCCAGCGCTTCTACGATGAGATCACCGGTCTCCAGTACGGTGAAAGGCCTGACGAGCTGGGCTGGATTCACACCATCACCCTGTAGCATCGGTACGGAATTGTCAGTGGCACAAAAGGGAGAAAGAGTATGTACCTTCAGGACCTGATCCTTGAGCTCCAGAGATTCTGGGCGAAGAAAGGCTGCGTGATTCACCAGCCTTATGATTTGGAGGTAGGGGCGGGCACCTTCCATCCCGCCACGTTCCTCCGTTCCCTCGGACCCGAGCCGTGGAACACGGCCTACGTGCAGCCCTCGAGGAGACCCACGGACGGCCGGTACGGCGAGAACCCCAACAGGCTTCAGCACTATTTCCAGTTCCAGGTGATCATGAAGCCTTCACCCAAGGACATCCAGGACATCTACATCGACAGCCTCAGGAGCTTCGGTATCGACACGGCATTCCACGACATCCGCTTCGTGGAGGACGACTGGGAGTCACCCACCCTGGGGGCCTGGGGGCTCGGCTGGGAGGTGTGGCTCGACGGCATGGAGATTACCCAGTTCACCTATTTCCAGCAGGTGGGCGGCATCAACCTTGCGCCCATCCCCGTGGAGATCACCTACGGCATCGAGAGGATCGCCATGTACCTCCAGGACGTGGACAATGTCTTTCACGTGAAATGGAACGAGGATGTCCTTTACGGTGACGTCTACCTCGAACCGGAGAGGGAGTTCTCCACCTACAACTTCGAGGAATCGGACCCGGCCATGCTGAAGGAGTTTTTCAACGCCTGCGAAAGGGAGGGGGAGAGACTCGCAAAGGGCCGCGGCCTCGTGTGCCCTACCTATGACTATTGTCTCAAGTGTTCCCACGCCTTCAACCTCCTCGATGCGAGGGGTGCCATCAGCGTCACGGAACGGGCAAACTACATCGCCAGGGTGAGGAACCTTGCCAAGCTCTGTGCCGAGCTGTACGTGAAAAAACGGGAAGAGATGGGGTTCCCTCTCCTGAAGGGGTCCCGGCCCCAGGCCTGAGGGGGCTGAAAGAGGAAAAGGGCGAAAACCTGGCGTTTCGTCCATCAAATGAAAACCGAGGTCGATCAATTGGAAACACTGCTTATTGAGATCGGAACAGAAGAAATCCCGGCGCGGTTTATCGAGCCTGCCAAAGAGGGTCTGTCCCGGCTCCTCTCCGAGGGGCTCGCGGCATCCCGGATCTCCTTCGGCGAGATGGTGGTCCGGGGGACCCCGCGGAGGCTCTCCGCTCTTGTCCGTGATATGGCGGAGAAGCAGGAGGAGACGGTCATCGTCAAGTTCGGACCCCCTGCCAACCGGGCCTTCGACGAATCGGGGAAGCCCAACAAGGCGGCCGTCGGTTTCGCCAAGTCCCAGGGCGTGGCCGTGGAGGAACTGAAAAGGATCGAAAAGGAAGGCGTGGAATTCGTCGCCGTGGAAAAGAAGGAGACAGGCAGAAAGACCGCTCAGGTCCTTCCCGATCTCCTCAGGGATGTGATCGGTCGCGTGCCCTACCAGAAGAAGATGCGCTGGGGCGGCGAAAGCTTCGAGTTCGCCCGGCCCGTCCAGTGGGTCCTCGCCCTTCTCGGGACAAAGCCCCTCTCCTTCCGGCTCGCTGACGTGCAGAGCAAGAACACGACCGAGGGGCACCGCTTCCTCGGGAGAGGGCCCTTTGTTGTGGATCACCCGGATGCCTATCTTGAGGTCCTGCGCCGGAATTACGTCATCCTCGACGAGAAGGAACGCCTTGCCGCGATCATGAACGGGATCGAGAGAATCGAAAGGGAGGCGGGCGGCTTCGCCCTCCGGGACGAGGACCTCATCAGGGAGATCCTCTACATCACCGAATACCCCTATCCCCTGAAAGGCGCCTTCGACGCCCCTTTTCTCGCCATCCCCAAGGAAGTCCTGGTGAACGTGATGAAGTCGCACCAGCGGTACATCCCCGTGCAGAACGAGAGGGGTGAGCTTCTCCCTTACTTCATCTTCTTCGCCAACACCATCCCCAGGGACGACCAGGTGGTGATCAGGGGCAACGAGAAGGTGCTCAGGGCGCGGCTCGCCGACGCCCGCTTCTTTTTCGAGGAGGACAGGAGGACCAACCTGGCGGACCTCTTCGAGAGGCTCTCCTCCATCGTCTTCCACGTGAAGCTCGGCACCCTGAAGGAGAAGGTGGAAAGGAATATGGCCGTGGCCCGCTATCTTGGCACTGCCACGGGATACGCAGATCCCGGGAAGGTGGAGAAGGCGACGAGGCTCGCCAAGGTGGACCTCCTCACCCACATGGTGGGCGAGTTTCCCGAGCTCCAGGGCACCATGGGCCGCATCTACGCAGGCCTCCAGGGTGAGGAGGGCGAGATCGCCCGGGCCATCGAGGAGCACTACCTGCCCACAGGCGGCGACGGAGGACTCCCGGAGACGGACCTGGGCGCCCTCGTTGCCATCGCCGACAAGGTGGACTCCATCACTTCATTCTTTTCCGTCAATATCACGCCCACAGGCAACCTCGATCCCTACGCCCTGAGGCGCCAGAGTCTCGGTGTTATCAGGATCATGATCGACAGGAAGCTCCACATCCCCCTGGAGGAGGCCATCAGGGCGTCCTACGAGGCCGGAAGCGGGGTCAAGGGGCGCCTATCCTTTGAAGAGACCAGAGATGCCGTTGCGGAATTCATCTGCACCCGCTTCAAGTTCGCCATGGTGGAGGAGGGGCATAACCAGGATTTCGTCGAGAGCGTGCTCCCCTTCGTGGCCCGGGACATCTACGACGGCTATGTGAGGCTCCTCGCCCTGGAGAACCAGAAATCCCTTGCCGACTTCGAGCGCCTCATGGTGGGATTCAGGCGGGTCTTCAACATCACGAAAACGATCACCGGGGACCTGGCCATCGACCCGGGCCTTCTCAAGCTCCCCGAGGAGCAGGCCCTCTTCACCCTCTATGAAGGGAAGAAGGGCGGTTTTTTCCGGTTCATGGAGGAGCGCGGTTACCCCGACGCCCTGTCTGTCCTGGTGGGATTCAAGGAGACGGTCGATAACTTCTTCGACAAGGTTTTTGTCATGGACAAGGATGAAGCGGTCAGGAACAACCGTCTCGCCCTTCTCAAGAAGGTGAAGGACATGTTCCTGACCTTTGGCGATTTCTCAAAAATTCGAGTCGAATAAAGGGAGGGGTCCTATGGCGACGAAATATGTGTATTTTTTTGGCGGAAAGAAGGCGGAGGCCGGGGAAAGGCTCAGAAACCTGGTAGGCGGCAAGGGTGCCGGTCTGGCGGACATGGTGAACCTCGGGATCCCCGTGCCCCCCGGTTTCACCATCACTACCGAGGCCTGTGTCTACTTCTACAAGAACAAGATGACCTTCCCGGCGGGCTTGAAGGAAGAGGTGACGGAGAATATGAAGAAGGTCGAGCAGGTCATGGGTATGACCTTCGGTGATCCCAAGAACCCGCTCCTTTTTTCCGTCCGTTCCGGCGCCCGGGTGAGCATGCCCGGCATGATGGACACGGTCCTCAACCTCGGTCTCAACGAGAAGACCGTGAAGGGTCTCGCCAAGCTGACGGGCAACGAACGGTTCGCCTATGACTGTTACCGGCGCTTCGTCCAGATGTACGGTGACGTGGTCCTCGGTCTCAAGCCGGAGAGCAAGGAGGAGCACGACCCCTTCGAGGATATCATCGATGAGAAGAAGAAGGAGAAGAAGGTCAGGCTCGATACGGAACTCACGGTACAGGACCTGAAGGACCTGGTAGCCCGGTTCAAGAAGCTGATCAAGACGCGGCTGAAGGTAAACTTCCCCGAGGACCCCTGGGAGCAGCTCTGGGGGGCCATCGGCGCGGTCTTCAAATCATGGAACACGGAGCGGGCCATCGCGTACCGGGAACTGAACAACATCCCCGATACGTGGGGCACGGCGGTGAACGTCCAGTGCATGGTCTTCGGAAACATGGGGGAGGGCTCAGGCACGGGCGTGGCCTTTACGAGGAGCCCCGCCACGGGTGCCAACGAGTTCTACGGCGAGTACCTCCTCAATGCCCAGGGTGAGGACGTGGTGGCCGGCATCAGGACCCCGCTCCCCATCAACAGCAAAGACAAGAAGGATCCGTCCGTCCAGTCCCTGGAAGAGGTGATGCCCGACATCTACAAAGAGCTCCTCACCATCCGCAGTACCCTGGAAAGGCACTACCGGGAAATGCAGGACGTGGAATTCACCATCCAGAAGGGCAAGCTCTGGATGCTCCAGACCAGGAACGGCAAGCGAACGGCCTTCGCCGAGTTCAAGATCGCCGTGGACATGGTGAAGGAGAAACTGATCACCAAGGAAGAGGCCCTCATGCGGGTGAAGCCGGAGCAGCTCGACCAGCTCATGCGGCCCATCTTCGACCCCAAGGAAAAAGAAAAGAGCCTGAAGGCGGGGAACCTGGTGGCCAGGGGCTTGAACGCGGGCCCCGGCGCTGCCACGGGAAAGGTGGTCTTCAATGCCGAGGATGCCCAGGTGTGGGCGGGCAAGGGAGAGCCGGTAATCCTGGTACGGATCGAGACGTCCCCTGAGGATTTGAGAGGCATGAACGCGGCCCAGGGTATCCTCACGTCGACGGGCGGCGTGTCGAGCCATGCGGCCCTGGTGGCCCGGCAGATGGGCAAGGTCTGTGTCGCGGGGTGCGGCGAGCTGGACATCGATTACAAGAAGAAGGTGATCAGGGTAAAGGGCAAGACGATCAAGGAAGGGGACTTCATCTCCATCGACGGCACCACCGGCGAGGTCTTCGCGGGGGCGATCAAGACCATACCCTCCGAGATCCTGCGCGTCCTCATCCACAAGACCATGAAGCCGAAGGAATCGGCCATCTACCAGGACTTCGAGCTTCTCATGAAGTGGGCCGACGGCGCCCGGAAGCTTGGCATCCGTACGAACGCCGACGAACCCGGCCAGGCAGCCATCGCGGTCGCCTTCGGCGCCGAGGGCATCGGCCTGTGCAGGACCGAGCACATGTTCTTCGAGGGTGAGCGCATCGACGCGGTGCGGGAGATGATCGTGGCCGCCGACAAACCGGGGAGGGTGAAGGCCCTGAACAAGATCCTCGCCATGCAGAAGCAGGACTTCATCGGCATCTTCAAGGTCATGAACGGCCTCCCCGTGACGATCAGGACCCTCGACCCCCCGCTTCACGAATTCCTTCCCCACACGGAAAAGGATATCAAGGACCTGGCCAGGAAGATGGGGACCACGGCGGATGTCCTTGCCGCCAAGGTGCAGAGCCTCCACGAGGCAAACCCCATGCTGGGACACCGCGGCTGCCGGCTCGGCATCGTCTTCCCCGAGATCACCGAGATGCAGGCCAGGGCCATCTTCGAGGCGGCCTGCGAGGTGAAGAAGGCGGGCATCAAGGTCCATCCGGAAGTGATGATACCCCTAGTGGGTCACGTGAACGAGCTCACCCTCCAGAAGGAGGTGGTGGACCGGGTGGCCAAAGAAGTGACGGCGAAGTACAAAACGGAGATCGACTACAAGGTGGGGACCATGATCGAGATCCCCCGGGCCGCCATCACCGCCGACGAGATCGCGAAGGTGGCTGAGTTCTTCTCCTTCGGCACCAACGACCTTACCCAGACCGTGATGGGCATGAGCAGGGACGATGCGGTGAAGTTCCTGCGCTACTACATCGACAACGAGATTTTGCCCTACGACCCCTTCCAGAGGGTGGACGAAGAGGGTGTGGGCAAGCTGATGAAGATGGCCGTCGACTTAGGCAGGAAATCGAGAAGGAACCTGAAGATCGGCATCTGCGGGGAGCACGGCGGCGAGCCGAACTCGGTGGAGTTCTGCCACAGGATCGGCCTCAACTACGTGAGCTGCTCCCCCTTCCGGGTGACGGTGGCCAAGCTCGCCGCGGCCCGGGCAGCGATAAAAGACAAAAAGAAGAAGTGAATGAGGGTATGAGGAAAAGGGTGAAAGGGTGAATCAGAGAATGAGGGAATAAAAAGATGAGTGAATGAGGGGCGAGGAAATCATTTCCCCTCTTCTACTCTTGCCCACATTCACCCTTAGCCATGAAAATGGGGCGTCCCGGATCGGGACGCCCCATTTGAGTTTCGGGAGAGGCTCCTTACGGCATGGTGTACTGGACGATCCCGTTCAGGAAGACCTGGCCCGGGTCGGTGACGACGCCCCTCGGCGCCGTGGCCTTGGTTTCGATCTTCGACTTGTTGAGGATGTAGATGAAGCCCGCGCCATTGTTGGCTGAAAGGTTGATGTCGCCCGAGACCACCGTCATCTCGTCCACGTCCCACATGTCGATGTTGGACGCTGCCGCCTGGGAGTAAACCTTCGCCTTATCGAGCCAGATGTTGCCTCCCGCGTTCATGTTGATGGCCCCCGAGGTGACGTGGATCTTCGCGTCATCGAGGTTCCACATGTTCGTCACCTTGGCGGCGCTGTACACCTGGGAGGAAAAGATGCCCAGTTCGGCACCCGCTGCCATATTGATGACGCCCGAGGTGGCGTCCATGGTGTAGTCGAGGTTGTTGAAGTTGGAGATGTTGGCGAGGGAGTAGATGGCTGAGTTGTTCTCCGCCACGATGTTGCCTGTCGGGGCGGCCAGGGAGATGTCCCCTGCCGTGGCGGTCATGTCCACGTTCTGGAAGTTGCTCAGGTTGGCGATCTTGGAGCTGGTGTAAAGGTCCGTGGCGCTAAGGCCGATGTCCCCGGTTGAGGCGGCGACGGAGATATTGCCCGCAGCGGCGGTCACGTTGGTGTAGCCCCGGAAGTTGCTGAGTTCGCTCACCTGGGCGAGGGAGTAGATGCTGCTCCCCGTGGCGCTGAGTCCTCCCCCGGCACCAATCTGGATGCCGAACGACTTGGCCGTGATGTCCACGTTCGAGAAGCCGTTAAACTCACTCACCTTGGCGAGGGAGTAGATCTGGGAGGAGTCCATGAAGATGTCGCCCGTGGTGGTGACCTGGACTGCCCCTGCCAAGGCTTTGCTGATGTAGTCGAGGTTGTTGAAGTCATAGAGCTGGGCCAGAGAGTAGATCTTCGAGTTGCTGGTAATGCTCAGGGAGCCCGCGATGATGCCCACGCCGCCCGAGGCCGCGGTGATGGTGATGTCGTCGATGTTGCCCAGGTTGGAGACGATGGCAGAGGAGTAGACCTGGCTCTTGTCGAGGGACAGGTTGCCCTGGGTGGTTATCGAGACTGCCCCTGACCCGGAACCGATGGTCACGTTGTCCAGATTCCAGAGATCATCCACCTTTGCGGCAGAGTAGATGGCGGTCGTGGCGCAGCCGCCGCCTGTTACGTTCATGTCTCCCGCGCTGGAGATGGTCACGTCGCCTGCTGTGGCTTGGGCGGTGAAATCGAGGTTGTTGAAGTCGCTGATGAGGGCCGAGGAATAGATCTTCGAAGCCCCGGCCAGGTTGATCCCCCCTGTCGTGGCGTCGAGGGTCACGTCGCCCGAGGTGGCTGCCACGGTCACCTCGTCGAAATTGCTCAAATCGGCGATCTTTGCCGAGGAGTAGACCTGGGAGGCGCTGAGGTTCATGGTGCCGGCGAGGAGAGCGACATCGCCCGATGCGGCGGTCACGGGGATCGTGAAGGTGCCCCGGATGTCGTCGAGACCCACGATCTCGGCTGAGGAGTAAACCTTCGACCCCTGGAGGTTCATGGTGTCGGCCTGGAGGGAGACGCCGCCCGAGGTGGATTCGATGCCCACGTTGTTGAGATCCGAGAGTTCGGCGGTGTAGGCCTTGGAGTAGACCTCGGATGCGGACATGGTGATGTTCGCGGCGGTGACGGAGACATCTGCCGAAATTGCCTTGCTGTCATAATCGAGGGAGTTGAAGTTGGTCAGCTCCGCCCTCGAGTATACATAAGTGGAACTGAGGTTCACATCCCCGCCCGCCGAAAGGGTGACGGGACCGGAGGTGGCGAAGAGGTTGATCTTCGGCATGTCGCTCAAGTTGGTGATCCTTGCCCGGGAGTAGATGTCCGAGTTAGTCGCCGTGATACCCCCCTCCAGGGCGGTGAGGGATACGGCCTGAGAGGTGGCCGTGACGGAACTCCGGCGCCGGAAGTCATCGAGGTTGGTGGCCTTGGCGTAGGAATAGAGGTCGCTGTTGAAGAGCGAAATCCCTGAAGCCCCTCCTGCATCGACTCCCACGTTGCCGCTTGTCGCCGTCACCGTGACCTTGTCGAAATCCTCGAGACCGTCGATGAGGGCCTTGGTGTAGCCGATGGTGCCGCTCAAGGTTACGCCGCCCGCCCCCGACAGGAAGTAGACGTCGCCCGATGTGGCGGTGGCCACGTCTTCGCAGTCATAATTGCCCACGCCGATCAACTGGGCCAGGGAATAGACCTGGGAGGTGGCGACCGAAATGTTGCCGCTTGCCGCCAGGGCCGTATAATTGGAGACAGCCTCGGCCTGGTGGAAGTCACTGAGGTTTCTGATCTCGGCAAGGGAGTAAAGCTGGGAACCCGCCACATTCACGTTGCCGGCAAGGGCGTTAACCTCCACATAGCCTGATTGTGCCTTCACGATGTCGGCATCTGCGCCGCAGAGCTGGACCGCCGAGTAGATCTTCGAATTGGTGATGTCGATAGTGCCGCCCCCTACAACCCCTCCGAACTCGTCATAGTGGCCCGACATGATGGAGATGCTCCCCGAAGTGGCGTCAGTGCCCTTTGTCGTGACAGCGGAGATGGTTGCCCCCTCGAGGGCGATGGGGCCGTCCGACCAGATTGTGATGGCCGGTGCGTAGAGATCGTCCACCCTGCCGTTGGCCTGGATGACCGTACCGGAGGCGAGGCCGGTGCCTGCCGTGGAGACAAGGGATACGCTGCCCGCCTTGGCGTCACCGTTGGCGTTGGCGAGGTACTGCCCCGAGCCGCTGATGGTGTCACCGGTCACCTCGATGGTCCCGCCCTTGGCGCCCCATTCCTTGCCTGATACGTCGATCCTCCCGTCGTTCACTACCGGGTCCCCTGTGCTGCCGCCCGCGAGGACCACCCTGCCGCTTTGTGCCACGAGGGATTTGGCCTCCACGATGCCTGCCTGGTTGATGACAGAGGAGAAGACACCCTTGGCCGCGTCGGCGGTGAGAAGTACCTGGCCGCCTTCAGCCTGGACGGTGCCTGTGTTGGTGATAGGGGAGAACATGGGCTGGCCGTCAGGGCCGGTCACCCGGGATGCCACGGTGCCGTTCACCGCGAAGGTGACGAGGCCGTCGCCCCAGAAGTCGACCGGCACCGTGAAACTGTCGGCGCCTGCGCCCACGACCACCTTGCCCATCTTGGCGATGATGAGCCCTTCGTTGGAGATGGAAGGTGCGGCGAGGATGGCGAAGCCGTTATCGGCGATTCTGATCTGTCCCCGGTTGACCACATAGGAAGGGGCGGCGAGAGGATCTTTGGCGAAGGAATAGTTGCCGCTCATGAAGTTGTCGTCCGTGATGGTGAAGGTGGTGGCGAGGAGCCCAGCCACGTCCACCTTCGCCCCGGCACCGAAGAGGATGCCGTTGGGGTTGACGAGAAAGATTTGGCCGTTGGCCTTCAACTGGCCGAGAATGACCGAGGGGTCTACCCCCACCACCCGGTTGAGTGCCACCGCCGCGGCATTGGGCTGGAAATACTGGACGAGTTCGTTTCCCGCGATGCCGTAACTGTTCCAGTTGATGATGGCCTTCTGGGTCGCCTGGTTGATGTGCATGGTCGTGGCGTTGGGCTGACTGATGGCGGCGCTGCCACCGCCCGCCGGCACGACCCCGCCCTGCGGCAGGGCGAAGGCACCCTGCGGCACCCCGGTCGAGACAAGAACGAAACAGGTAAGTACCACTGCCTGAAACCACGTACTTCCTTTCCCCCTTCGAAACATTGCACTACCCTCCTTTGCCGGACGACGGCCGGCAGCAAATATGCCCAATACTGACCCGTTCACAACATTATATTACACAATGGAGTCTTCAAAGCAGAATTAGATTATTTCATGAAAAAAGGGCAAGAAAAGTGACGGCCGTCACAGCCCCGTGCGATTTCATAGAAAATTAACACAGCGGGTGCTACAATCTTTCTCATGGCTCCCACCGTCCTTCTCCACACCTGCTGCGGCCCCTGCACCATCCATCCCCTGAAGAGCCTCAGGGATGAGGGCATGGAGGTGACGGGGTACTTCTTCAACCCCAACATCCACCCCTACACCGAGTTCGGCAGGAGGCTGGCCACCCTGGAGGAGTATGCAGGCTCCGCCGCCATGCCCCTTCTCGTGGACCGGGCATACGATCTTCCGGGGTTTCTCTCGGGGGCCCTTCAGGCAGGCGATGACCGCTGCCTTTTCTGCTACCGGGTGCGCCTCGAGCGGGCCTTCCGTGCCGCGCAGGAGGGCAGGGTGGACGGGGTGACCACGACCCTCCTCTACAGCCGCTTCCAGAGGCACGACGCCATAAGGGCGATGGGTGAGGAGCTTGCGGCCCGATACGGGGTGCCCTTCCTTTACCGGGACTTCCGCAAAGGCTGGAGCGAGGGCGTGGCCGAGTCGAAGCGGCTCGACATGTACCGCCAGCAGTACTGCGGCTGCATCTTCAGTGAGTGGGAGCGGTACAGGGGGACGTGATGCAGGGGTTCGGAAAAATGTTCGTCATCCTCGGCATAGTCCTCATCCTGATCGGCCTCGCCTTTATGTTCGGCGACAGGATCCCCTTTCTCGGCAAGCTGCCCGGGGACATCTACGTGAAGAAGGAGCGCTTCAGCTTCTACTTCCCCATCACCACGAGCATCGTCATCAGCATCATCCTGACCATCCTCTTTTCCATCTTCAGGAAGTAGGAAGGGTGCTGGTTTCAGCAACCGGTTGACTTGAAGCGTGGCCGTAGTTACCTTATGGGACAGGGGAGGTGAACATGGATAGATTGGTGAAGGGTTTTGGGACGGTGGCCATGGTGTGTGCCGCCCTTGTGATGAGCCTTCTTCTCTCGGGTATTGCCTCAGCGGCGCCCGTCAAGGGCCTGGAAGGCCGCAAGCCTTACACTGCGCTGACGCCTAAGGAGGCCCTCACCGTCATTGAGGCCAACAGAGGCAACCCGTCCTTGGGGATCATCGACGTGAGAACGCCCGAGGAATTCGAGTCAGGGCACATCGAGGGTGCCGTGAACATCAACTACCACGACGACGGCTTCGTCGATGCCCTGGACAAGCTTGATAAGAGCAAGACCTATGTTGTGTACTGTCGCACGGGAAGGCGAAGCTCGGACGCTGTGGGTATCATGAAACGGCAGGGTTTCAAGGACGTGTACCGCATCGAGGGTGACATCGTCCGGTGGAGATCGGAAGGCCTTCCCCTCGTGAAGCCTACACGGTAAACCCGGCAACGGTCCTCTGGAGGTTGGCCGCCAGTCCCGAAAGTCTGGTGGCGGCCTCCGTGGTCTGTTCCGAAGTTGCCGACGTTTCCCGGGAGATGGACGCGATCTGCTCGATATCCCTCGTGATCTCTTCGGACGTGGAGGACATCTCCTCGGAGGCGGAGGCGATCTGCTGCACCATGAGCTGAAGATCGTCAACCTTCCGCACGATCTTTACGAGGGCCTCGCCTGCCTGGCCGGAAAGCTCCACGCCCACATTCACTTTGCCGGTGGCATTCTCCATGGCATCCACTGCCCCGAAGACCTCATCCTGGATGGATTTGATCATGGAGCTGATCTCGGACGTGGCATGGGCGGTCCGCTCTGCCAGCTTCCTCACCTCATCGGCCACCACGGCGAATCCCCGTCCCTGCTCCCCTGCCCGGGCAGCCTCGATGGCCGCGTTCAGGGCCAGGAGGTTCGTCTGATCGGCGATGTCGTTGATGACGCTCACGATCTCACCGATGTGGGTCGATTTCTCTCCGAGGGACTTGACGAAGACGGCAGACTCTTCCACGGTCCGGGCGATCTCTTTTACCTCTGCCACGGACTTGCCCACCACGGCCTCGCCGTCCTTTGCGACCGAGGCGGTCTCGGTAGCCGACTGGGCGATATCGTTCACGTTCCGGGCGATGTCCATGATGGTCTGGGACATCTCTTCCGCCGACGTGGCTACCTGGGTGGCCCGGCTCGCCTGCTCCCCTGAACCGGTTGACATCCGTTCCGCCGTAGCGATGAGCTGATGTCCCGCCGATGCCACGTCATCGGAGGCGGCCTTTACGTCCCTCACCACGGCCCGCCACTTTTCCACCATGCCCTTCAGGGCCTGCTGGAGTTCACCAAGTTCGTCATTCCTCTTCACCACAATGTCGGAAGAGAGGTCGCCCTCAGCGAGCCTGTTGGCAGTGGGGACCAACTCCACGACAGGCGTGATGGCGCGGCGCACCGAGAAGAGGATTGCCGCCGCCACCACGAGGACGAGACCAAGGGCGATGGCACCGATCATGGCCATAAGCCGGTAGAGGGGCGCGAAATAATCGGCCTTGGGCACTCCCACGTAGAGCGCGCCGATCACTTCCCCGTTGGCGTTTTTGATGGGATCGTAGGCGGCGTAATAGGAGGTGCCGAGAATTTCAGTTTCGCCCCGGTAGGGTTTGCCCTGTTTGATGACCGCTTCGTAAGCAGGGCCGGTGAGCTTTGTCCCCACGGCCCTCGATCCGTCCGCTTTTTTCACGTTGGTGGCGACCCGCACGTCTTTCATAAAGATGGTCGCGGTGCCGCCGAAAAGATGCTTGATCGTATCCACGACCCGCTCGTCGTTGTTGAGGCCGTAGAAGCCGATGAGGAGCTTGTCCTCCTCGGCCCGGAATGCGGCCTGTTTGATCTTCTGCGGGAGGGGATCGGTACTCATGGCGAGATTGGTGTCCTTTGTCAGCAAAAGTTCCCAGAACACGTTCATTCGTCCGCTCAGCACATTGTTCGCCTGACGGACCATGTCACTGTGGACCTGCCAGAAGCAGACGCAGGCGGTAACCGCCACGCAGAGCGTGACCATGGCACAACCGCTGATGGTGATCTTCTTCCCGATGCTGAGCTTGCTCCAGATCATGCAGACCCCCTCTGAGAGATTATGCGGGCAAAGAAACTCTTTTCATGCCTTCTTATCCCCCTTATCGGCGTCACGGAGAAAAGATTTAGGACCTGTGGTAGATTGTGTGGGACACTGTTCAGCGCCAGGGAGGTTTTTATGGAATACGCGTTTGACGGTCACGAACCGAGGGTGGGCAAGGGGACCTATGTGAGCGAACACGCCCTCGTCATCGGCGACGTAACAATCGGTGACAGGTGCTATATCGGCCACGGGGTGATCCTGCGGGGGGACTACGGATCTATCGTGATAGGCTCAGGAACTGCCGTTGAAGAAGGGGTGGTGGTGCATGCCCCCCCGGGAAAGGCCTGCGTGATTGCAGAGGAGGTGACGGTAGGCCACGGGGCCATCGTCCACGCGGCCTTCATCGGGAGGCGTGCCGTCATCGGTATGGGTGCGGTGCTGAGCATCTACGCGGAGGTGGGCGAGAACAGCATTGTCGCAGAGGGCGCGGTGGTGAAGATGAGACAGTCCATCCCCGCCGACGTGGTCGCCGGCGGCAGCCCCGCCCGGGTGTTGCGGAAGATCGCCCCGAAGGATCTGGAGTACTGGGGCATGGCCAAGAAACTCTACCAGGACCTGGCGGAGAAATACCTGGCCCTCGGCATGACAAGGATCCGGTAGGACCATCGGGGATCGGGGGCTTCCCCTTGACCCTCTCAATCTTTGCCCGTATATTAATCCGGATGGTGACCATGAATTCAGTGACCATTGAGAAGTTGCCCGAAGCAAAAGAGATAGACGGGGCCAAGCGCTGGGAGGAAGAGAAGGGGCAGTTCGTCCAGATCTCCTACCGGGAAGATATCGGCCATCTTGCCCTCTTCGAGATCAGGAAGGGCCATTTCAGGGGCAGCCATTACCACGAAAAAAAGCAAGAGGTCTTCTATATCGCGGAGGGCCTGATCAGGGCCGTCTTCCGCGACCTTGCCACGATGGAGCAGGAGGAGCACACCCTGAAGAAAGGCGACAAGATTCGGGTAGAGACCCGGTGCGCCCATATCTTCCGTGCCCTCGAGGACAGCCTAGTGGTGGAGTACAGCCCCCAGTACTACGACAAGACGGACGCCTACCCGGTTGATTTCGGGGAAGGGCCCTGAGGGAGAGGGTCCGGGTAGCGTAAAAAAGGTGCAGGAGTGAGTGATGGCTGAGATAAAGAGCGCCATAGAGCTGGCCATGGAGAGAACGAAAAACCTGGTCATGGATGAAGAGGAAAGGCGTGCCCTTGCCCGCAAGGAACTCGATTCGAGGGTCCGGGGGGTGGTGCGGAGATACCTGGAGGGGCTGACCGATGTCCCCGCCTTCATCGGCGAATTTGAGAACCTGAAAGGGGACGACGAAGAGAAGAAGACGGTCCTCCTCGCCATCCTTTTCGAAGAGCTGGACCTGAGACGGGAGAACGGGGCGGTCCTGGATCTTCTTGACGTGGTGAACGGGAGGCTTGATCGTACCCTCCGGGAGGAGCTGCATGCCATAAGGAGACAATTCCTCGAGGACCTGACGAGAAGGGCAGCGGGGGCCCGAGAGGGCATACTCGAGCGCCTGAGGGTCGGCGGTATCAGTGGAGAGGCGATTGAGCTCAACCTGGAGGCGTGGCCCGAGTGGCAGGACAGCATGGAGGAGGCGACCCTGGCCCTTCAGGGCAGGGTCGATTCGTGGAAAGAGCGGGCGTCGAAATCCCTGAAGGCCCCTGCGTAGGGGCAGAAGGGGAGATGAAACAAGGGGGTCGTCATGCCGTATGTAAACATCAGGATCACCAGAGACGGGGCCACGGCTGAGCAGAAGGCCGCACTCATCAGGGGGGTGACTCAGCTCCTCGTGGATGTGCTCGGCAAGAACCCCGCCACCACGGTGGTCACCATCGACGAGGTGGAGACGGACAACTGGGGCATCGGCGGAGAGACGGTGACGGAGCGGAGGAAGAAAAGCGGGTAGGCAAAGGCAGAACCGGTGGCCGTGGAGCAAAACCGGTAGTCAAAGGCAAGACCCGTGGTTGGGAGCAAACCATGAGGGTGAAGGGTGCAAGGAACAGGGATCCATGGTGAAGGAGCGGAGTGGGGACGGATTGGCCGGGCCCTGAGGTGGTCTCCTCTCGCGGTGGTCGCGGTGGTTCTCCTTTGCTCATGCGCCTCGGTCGGCATGCGGTCCGGGGCCCGGGGGCAGTTCGAGGAGGGCTTGAGCCTCTTCAACAGGGGTCTCCACGATGAGGCCGTTTCCCGTTTTCAGAAGGCCGTTGAGCTGGATCCCGAATTCGGGCAGGCCCACCTCTATCTGGGAAGGTCCTACCTGAGCCTCAGCCGTTTCGGCCAGGCGGTCACGGCCCTCCGAACAGCGTACCGCCTTGCGCCCGACAATGTGAGGGGGCAGATGACGGACCTGTTCCTCGATGCCCTTGTCGGGGCTGCGCTGACGGGAAAAGGTTCGGGAAATCTGACCGAATCCCTCGAGTACCTGAAGGAGGCCCTCCAACTCGATCCCCGATCGGAAAAGGCCAAAAAGGAGCTGGCCGCAGTGCTGGCCCTTCTTGGTGCGGACCTCCTCAGGGAGGGAAAGATACCTGAGGCGGTCCGCACCTATCTGGAGGCCCTCGGTTATGCGCCCGGCGACATTTCCCTCTATCTCGGCCTTGCCCGGGCCTTCCTGAACGCCGGGGACGTGCGGCGCGCCCTTGAGGCCGCGGAGAAGGCCCTCGCTCACGATCCCCAGAACCGGGAGGCGATGCGGATCATCAGGGAATTGCTCGGCAAGTGAACTTCCCGGCACGGGAATTCTGTTGGCAACCAAAGGCGATGGGTGTAAAATAACAGGGATATCTCTTCGGTACGTACACTTCCGGCAAGGGGGACGAAGATGCCGAGAAAGTCAGAGAAGACAAAGAAAACCATCGAAAGAACCGTCTACGTGAAGACCGTCGACGGGTCTCTCCTCCGAGGAAAAATCAACATCGGTTCCAGCGACAGGCTGTCCGACGTCTTTGTGGAGGGCAAGAATCCCTTCGTCGTGCTCTACGACGTGGGCGAGAGGGACCTGCCGAAAAAGGTCCTGGTGGTGAACAAGAATCACATCGTCTGGGTCGAGCCCGACGAGAACGCCTGATCGCCTAACGCCACAGCAGGGCTGCTCCCCGGACGCCGCTTGAATCCCCGAATCGCGGAGGAACGAGCCTCGTATCGACCCGGTCGGAAAAGACGAATCGATGCCACAGTCGGGGGATGTTCCCGTAGAGGCTCTCGATCTTCGACATGCCGCCACCCAGGACAATCACATCAGGGTCAAGGATGTTGATGACATGGGCAAGGGCGCGGGCCATACGGTCTTCGTAGCGCCTGAGCGTCTCCAGCGCCGGGCCGTCGCCTCGCCCGGCCCACTCCACGATGGCCTCGGGTGCGAGGTGCACGCCTGTGCGTTCCCCGTGGTCTCTGGACATCCCCGGACCGGAGAGAAAGGTCTCGATACACCCGTGGCGGCCGCAATAGCAGTCCGGGCCCGGCAGTTCCTCATGCCGGGGCCAGGGAAGCGGGTTGTGTCCCCATTCCCCGGCTATGGCGTTCACCCCGGTGAGGACGTTTCCCTTCACCACGATCCCTCCCCCGGTACCGGTGCCGATAATGACGCCGAACACAACCTGGGCCCCCCTTGCGGCACCGTCGACGGCCTCGGACAGGGCGAAGCAGTTGGCATCGTTGGCCATGCGGATGGGCCGGTTGAGGATCCCTTCGAGGTCTTCCTTCAGGGGTCTCCCGTTGAGGCACGTGGAGTTCGAATTCCGGAGGAGGCCCGATGCGCGGGAGAGGGCGCCGGGCGTGCCGACGCCTACGGACGCGACCGGACCGACCTTTGCCTCCGCCCTGTCCACGAGGCCGCCGATGGCCGACAGGACGGCAGGATAGTCGTCCCTGGGCGTGGGAACGCGGTGACGGAAGAGTTCCCTGCCTGTCTCGTCCAGGACGACGATCTCGATCTTTGTCCCTCCCAGGTCAATGCCGATACGCCTCACCCTTCCATTATACCAGTTACCCCGAACACTACTCCAGAGAAGGCAGGGGTCTGCCCGGGACCGGCCGGACCTTGATGTCCGGTCATGCCCTGCGGGGTATCACCGATTTGATTTTCCCCGGTCTTGAGTGTAAAGTGAACGGACGAAGCGGCCGTGCCGTTCAGCAAACCAGGAGTTGCACCCATCGATCTGGAGGCTATTTACAAAAGGCAAGGAGGGGAGGCCGAACTCGGCCGGCAGGACCCGGTGAAGTTTGTCCGTCCCTTCTCCGACCCCCGGGACGTGGAAGTCGCCGGGTTTCTCGCCTCCCAGTTCGCCTACGGGAACATCAAGGCCATGGAGCGGTTTCTGGAAGGCCTCTTCGGGACCCTCGGGCCGAGGCCGGCGGCGTTCATAGCCAGGGGCGATTTCGACGCCTTCCGGCATTCCTATTACCGTTTCCAGAAGGGGGACGAGATCGTGGCCCTCCTCTCCGCGCTCCGGAGGATCAACGAGGAATTCGGCGGCCTGGGAGACCTCTTCAGGGCATCCTTTCGCGGAGACACCCGGGAGGCCTTGTGGACGATACGGAGCGTCCTTTTCGGGGGCCGGGATGACCTCATCTTCTTTTTTCCCCGACCTTCCCAGGCTAACCCCCTCAAGCGGTGGAACCTTTTCCTCCGGTGGATGGTACGCAAGGACAGGATCGACTTGGGGATCTGGGACTTCATCCTTCCCCGGGAACTGGTGGTCCCTCTCGATACCCACCTTTACAGGATAGGCCGGTGCATGGGCTGGACCGCACGGCGAAGCCCCACGTGGAAGGCCGCCCGGGAGATAACCGACGCCCTCAGGGGATACTGCCCTGATGATCCCCTGAAATACGACTTCTTTCTCTGTCACCGGGTGGGTATCCAAGGTGGATGCAGGGGAGAAAGGGACGCGGCCTGCGAGGGGAAGTGTGTGCTCCTTGAGGGGTCAGGATGAAAAACGGTATTCTGACTCCTGACTGCTTGTTCTTACAGGGGTCCCGACAATGAAGTTCAAGGTCATCAGCCTCGGTTGTCCCAAGAATCTCGTGGAATCGGAATTCCTCACGGCAAGACTGGAGCGGTCGGGCCACGAGCTCTCCGAAGAGGCCGATACGGTGATCGTCAATACCTGCGCCTTCATCGCCGACGCCTCCCGGGAGTCGGTGGAGACGGTCCTCCAGGAAGCCGCAGAGGGCCAGGACAAGGGGCGCAGGGTCGTAGTCACGGGCTGCCTTGTCGAGCGATACGGCGAGACCCTGAAGGAGCTGATGCCCGAGGTATCCCTCTTCGTGGGGAGGGGCTGGTACGGTGAGATCGAGACCATCGTGGGAGGCGAAGGTTTCTACAAAAGGGACCAACCCTTTGCCGACGCCTACCCGCGGAGGGTGCTCACGGCCAAACCGTCGGCGTACCTGAAGATCCAGGAGGGGTGCGACAACCGGTGCACCTACTGCACCGTACCGGCCATACGGGGAGGGCTCGTGAGCAGACCCGTGGATGACATCGCCCGGGAGTTTGCCTGGCTCCTCAGTAAGGGCTTCAGGGAGATCAATATCATCGGCCAGGATATCACCTCCTACGGAATGAAAGGAGGATCCGGTCTCAGGGTCCTCCTGGAGGCGCTCCTCGCCATCCCGGGCGACTATTGGCTGCGGCTCCTCTACATGCATCCCCGGGGCATCGACGAGACCCTCATCGATCTCATCGCCCGGGAGGACCGGATCATCAAGTATATGGATATCCCCATCCAGCACTCGGAGGACCGCATCCTCGGACTCATGGGCAGGGGCTACACGAAGGGGCACCTCACCCGCCTCTTTGAGCGGATTCGTCTGGCCATGCCCGAGGTGACGCTCCGCACCACGGTGATCGTGGGGTTCCCCGGCGAGACGGAGGAAGAGTTCGAGGCCCTCCTGGAGAGCGTGGATGCCTGGCGGTTCGATATGCTCGGGGCCTTCCTCTATTCCCGGGAGGAGGGAACGCCGGCGTCGAAACTGAAGGGACACCTGCGCAAGGGTGTGAAGCAGAAGCGCTACCATCGGATCATGGAGCTCCAGCAGGGGATCTCAAGGGAGCGCCTGAGGCGCCTCCAAGGGACGAGGATGGGGGTCATCGTGGAGAGAGAGGAAGAGGGCCGCGCCGTGGGCCGGCTCCTGAGCCAGGCCCCCGATATCGACGGCCTGGCCTTCATCAGGGGCGACTGTGTGCCGGGTGAGATCAGGGAGGGGAAAATAGTGAAAACACGGGACTATGATGTTATAGTGGAAGTGGAGTGAGATTCGAAATCCGAGATCCCACACTCTCAATCCTAATCGAAGAAATTTCCGGTCATGAACTCAAAATGTTCTGATCAGGATTTCGGATCTCGAGATTAGGATTTATCTTTGACAGGAGTGGAGATGGAACCGATCAACGAGCTTGTGGCAGTGAGGAAGGAAAAAGAAAAGGCCCTGAGGGATCTCGGCATCGAGACCTATCCCCAGATCAAGGGCGACTTCGATGTCACCGAGGAGATTGAAAAGACCTGCGGCGCCATGACGGGCGAAGAACTGGAGGGCCTGAACCGGCAGGCCCGGGTGGCGGGCCGCATCATGGCCTTCAGGGATTTCGGGAAGAGTACCTTCCTCCATATCCAGGACCGCCGCGGCAGGATACAGGTCTACGTGCGGAAGGACATCCTGAAGGAGCCGACCTATGAAACCTTCAAGAAGTTCGACATCTGCGACATCGTGAGCGCCGAGGGAAAGGTCTTCAAGACCCGGACCGGCGAGCTCACGGTCCTGGCGGACAAGGTCTCCCTTCTTACCAAATCGCTCCGTCCCCTTCCCGAGAAGTGGCACGGCCTCAAAGACGTGGAGGAACGGTACAGGAAGCGTTACCTGGACCTCATCGTGAACGAGCGGGTCCGAACCGTTTTCCGGACAAGGGCGAGGATCATTGAATACATCAGGAACCACTTTGTAAAGAAGGATTTCCTCGAGGTGGAGACGCCCATGATGCAGGTGATCCCGGGGGGTGCCACGGCCAAGCCCTTCGTTACGCATCATAATGCCCTGGGGATCGACCTCTTCCTGAGGATCGCCCCGGAACTCTACCTGAAGCGACTCGTGGTGGGCGGTTTCGAACGGGTTTTCGAGATCAACCGGAATTTCAGGAACGAGGGCATCTCGGTACGCCACAACCCCGAATTTACCATGCTGGAGTTCTACTGGGCCTACGCCACCTACGAAGACCTCATGGACCTCACGGAGGAGATGATCTCGGGCCTCGTGGAGGAACTCTTCGGCACCACCACGATCACCTACAACGGCAGGGAGATCAGTTTCGCCCGGCCCTGGAAGAGGATGACCATGGAGGAGGCCCTTCGGGACCTGGGGGACTTCGATCTCAAGATGATGGAGGACTCGGCGCGACTCACCTCCTACGCCAGGGGCCTGGAGATAGAACACCCGGAGAAGCTCTCGAAAGGCAAGATCTTCACCGAAATCTTCGAGACCCTCTGCGAGAAGCAGCTCATGGAGCCCACCTTCATCACCCATTACCCCGTGGAGGTCTCTCCTCTGGCGAAAAGGAGCAAGGAGCGGCCGGACGTTACGGAACGGTTCGAGCTCTACATCTCGGGCATGGAGGTGGCCAACGGGTTCAACGAGCTGAACGATCCGGAGGATCAGAAGGCCCGGTTTCTCCAACAAATCGCGGCCAAGGAAGAGGGCGCCACCATGGATGAGGACTACATCACGGCCCTCGAATACGGATTGCCCCCTACGGCCGGGGAGGGCATAGGGATCGACAGGTTGACCATGCTCTTGACCGACAGCCCGTCCATACGGGAAGTGATCCTCTTCCCCCTCCTGAAGCCCTGAGGAGTCCGAGAAAATTTTCGGGGACAGATGAACTACGAAACCCAAATCGGTTTGCGATACCTCCGGTCCAAGCGGAAAGAGGCCTTCATTTCCTTCACCACCTGGATTTCCGTGGCAGGCATCGCCATCGGCGTCATGGCCCTCATCGTGGTCATTGCCGTCATGACCGGGTTCCAGGACGAGATCCGGGAACGGATCCTCGGCATCAATCCCCACATCCTCGTGATAGGGGTAGGCGGCGAGATCAGGGACCCCGACGGGGTCGTGAGGGCGGTAAGCAGCGTGAAGGGCGTCAAGAAGGCCTTTCCCTTCACTACCTTTCAGGCCATGGTGCAGAGCGGCAAGCAGTTGTCCGGGGTGGCGGTGAAGGGGGTGAGGGCCGACGACGTGCAGTTCATGGAGCGCCTCGTCAAGGACGGCAAGGTGCAGAACCTTGAAAGGAAGAACCACATCCTCATGGGCAGGGAGCTGTCCAAACTGCTCGGCCTCTTTGTGGGGGACAGCTTTACCCTTATGGTGCCCTTCGGCGGATATTCACCCATGGGGGCCATGCCGGAGACGGTCAAGGTGACCGTGGGCGGCATCTTCGAGACGGGCATGTACGAGATCGACAACACCCTCCTGGTGATGCCCCTGAAGGATGTGGAGGCGATCATGGGCGTGGGCGCCACGGGCGTGGAGGTGAAACTGGAGGACGTGTACAGGGCCGACGAGGTGAGAAAGGAGCTGAACAAGGTGATCGGCCCCGGTCACTTCGCCAGGACCTGGATCGAGATGAACAGGAACCTCTTTTCCGCCCTCAAACTGGAGAAGATCGCCATGTTCATCATCCTGGCCCTCATCATCTTCGTGGCCAGCTTCAACATCATCAGCTCCCTCATCATGACGGTCATGGAAAAACAGAAGGACATCGCCATCCTGAAGGCCATCGGGGCAAGGAAGCGGTCCATCATGAACATCTTCATGGTGGAAGGGATCACCATCGGGGTCTTCGGCGCCTTCATCGGCGCCTTCATCGGCTATGCGGGCATGGAGATCGTGACCCGGTACAAGCTCATCAAGCTTCCACCCGACATCTATTACATCACGACCCTGCCCATGAAGATCAGTATCCTCGACGTGGTGCTCATCGCCATGGTCACGGCGGCCATCTGCGTCCTGGCCACCATCTATCCTTCCTACAAGGCGGCGAAGATCGATCCCGTGGAGGCCCTGCGGTATGAGTGATCCGATCCTTCACACCTCAGGCCTCAGAAAACGGTACGACAAGAAGGATGCGGAGGTGAGCGTCCTCAACGGGATCGACCTGGAGGTCTTCGATGGTGACTTCATCACCATTATGGGGCCCTCAGGGGCAGGGAAGAGCACGCTCCTCCACCTCCTCGGGGCGCTCGACAGACCCACGGAAGGGGAGATCCTCTTCCGGGGACGGAACATCCTCGACTTTTCGGAGGAAGAGACAAGCCGGTTCAGAAACGAGAAGGTGGGCTTTATCTTCCAGTTCTACCATCTCCTCCAGGATTTCAACGTCATCGAGAACATCATGATGCCCCTCCTGATCCGGAGGGAGAGGCCGGAGGTTGCCGCGGACAAGGCAGGCAGGTTTCTCGACACCATGGGTCTTACGGCGCGACGGCATCACAAACCGGGTGAGCTCTCGGGGGGGGAACAGCAACGGGTCGCCATCGCGAGGGCGCTGGTGAACGAGCCGGAGATCATCCTCGCCGACGAGCCGACGGGCAACCTGGACCGCAAAACGGGCCGGGAGGTCCTGCACTACCTTCTTTCCTTCCGGGAGAAGCTCTCGTCAACCCTGATCCTCGTCACCCACGACCCCGAGGTGGGGTCGGCGGGATCGCGGAGGCTCACCATGGTGGACGGCGAGCTCTTCCACGAGAACCCCTGAGGCAGTTTTTTCGTAGTGGTTACTTGTAGGTGCGTGCGTTCAGAGTCTGGTTGCCGACCTGATTGACGATGCCCTGCATCATCTGGGGTCCGATCCCTCCGATCAGGCCCCCGGCCACGGCCTGCATCTCCGACTCGGAGAGGCCCCCTTCCTACCCTTCCTCGATACCGCGACGGGTCACCTTCCTGATGCCGAGTGCGGGGTCGGAAAGGATGAGACGGTTACCTTCCCGTCCGAAGAGGAGAAGGAAGTGATACCCTTTCCAGTAAAGGATGACGGGCCGGGGTTTCGGGCGGCAGAGTGAGGGGGGGTTGGGGCCTTCAGGGTTTGGCGGGATGGGTGCGCACCGCTTTGTACTCGGACCGGTCGAGGAATCCGTCACCGTTCCTGTCGAAGGCCTTGAACTGCTCCATGGTGAGACCGGGCATGACGACGCTCAACTCGACAGGCGAGATGCGGCCGTCCCGGTTTTCGTCCACCTCGGTGAAACCGTCACCGAGTCGGCGCTCGGCGAGTCGTACCCGTCCTTCCTTTGATTTTGCGGAAGACGCCCTTTTTACCGCCGGTTTCGGTTCCTCTGATCGGGAGCGGCCCGATCCCCTGGATATGCGGATGCCTGTGGCAGTATAGGCAACCGAAACCCGGTCCCCCCTTCTGACGGAGGCCAGAGAGCGATAGCCCCTCAAGGTGGGATTGGCGGCGTCGAAGGTGACGGTCCGTCCGCCGTCCCTGACGGTCAGGGTGGCGGCCTCATGGTTCACCTGAACGACCGTTCCCGATACCTCCCGGGCCACGAGTTCGGAGGGGATCGAGACGACAAGGAAAACAAGGATTGAGGCCGCACAGAGAAGGCCCTTCATGGCTCATACCCCATATCACCGTCCTTCTTGGCGGGATGCTTTTCCCTGATCTCCCGGGCCTTCGGGCTTCTCGACCACTGAACGCTCCCGGGCTTGCACCTCTTGTGTCTCCAAAGCTGATGGCCGATATGGACCCCGTCGTCGCCCCTGATCCGCCGGTAGCACACGTAGCATACGGTGCAGCGAAGCTCAGGGAAAAGGGGTTCCTGAAAGTATGTGGGTTTGACCCTCCGGGACATTCTTCCGTGATCCTGCTCCAGCATACACGAGAAGGCCTGTTTTTGCAAGGTCTGAGGCGCAAACAGGGTGGGTGGCGCAGGCGGATTCACGCCGTCTCGACGGAAAAGGAAAAGTGGGAGGGAAGAAAGGGATCGAAGCGGCGCAAGACAAACCGGCGTCCGTTGCCGGGAAACCCCTCGAAGAGGTCGAGCACCCGCTCTCTTGAAAAATCCTGGATGTGGGTGATGGCAGGACAATAGGAGTGGAGAGGGATCTCGGTGTAAAGGACCGCCCCCGGCCGGGCACACCGGAGGATACCCTTGAGGGTCTTCTCCAGGGACCGGTCCGTGAGGTGCTCGAAGATATCGAAGGCAAGGAAGAAGTCGACGGAATCGGCGGCAAAAGGGAGATCCGTGATGTCCGTCCTCAGAGGAACGATCTCCTTGTCCACACCGGCCCGTGCGGCAAGCTTCCTGACCAGCCGGAGGTTGTGCGGTACCAGATCGCAGCAGTAGATGCGCCGACCGGCGTAGTTCCTGAGACTGAGGGACGCCCGCCCCCAGCCGCAGCCCAGATCGCAGCCTATTATTTCGCCGTCCGGGGCGGGGGGCAGAAACGGTTCGAGATAGAGTTCGGGAAGGACGACGAAGAGGACCACCTTCCAGTAAGGGTCTTCCAAAAGTCGCGGGTGGTTTCGGGACCAGATTTCCCGCACTGTGGCGCAGGGTGGCGGGAGATGGTCCGCAACATTGAGGGCCTCCGGCGGGTAGAAGTGGATGACGTCCCTGAGAAAGACCTGAAAGAGGGCGCTGTTCCAGAGGGCGGCCACATGGTCGTCACTCCTGATGGCGAAACGGGGAAGGATGCCCAGATCCTCCCACTCCCTGCAGGCTGCCGAAGCCCGGTGGACACCGAGTCTTTCCAGGGCCTCCGAAAAGCGTTCCCGGAGCATACCCGGAGGCAGCCGAAGGCCTGCAGCCACGTCCCTGAGGTATTGTTCAAACCCGGGGTAGGCCTCTTCGAGACCTTCAAGGAGGGGGAGGTGGAGGTGGTTTACAGGAGGGGGCTCCGCCAGGGAGCGCCACAGGTCCCTCTCCCTCTTCCTCTGTGAACCGGTTCCTTTCTGCCGCTGAAGGGACATCGTAAGCCTTTCTCCTCGGTAATGGGGGGACCAATGCTTTTGTACTACACATTTCAGGGCTCTTTCAGTGATGATCGTCACATGAAAGCGCCGCGTCCCATATCTCATCCCGTCCCGAGTAATTCGATGAAAGTGAATTGACTGGATTCTTTACATCGAGTCATTCAGTCGGTACATCAACGAGTCAACTGATTCAGCTGGTCTTCAGGTGTTCCATCACCCCCGGCAGGGCGATGAGGAACCAGGGGGTGTAGTGCTCACGGTCTCGGGCCGTGTCCTCGAGGAGTTCGCCCAGGGAAATCCATCTCCACTCGGCGATTTCCCCCGGGTCTGCCCTGACAGGGCCGTCGTAGGTCCCGAGGAAGACGTGGTCTACCTCGTCTTCGCCGTAGCGGTCGTCAAAGCGGGCTTGGTAGCGGAAGGTAAAGAGGTGGCGCACCGGGCAGGTGAAGCCGAGTTCCTCCGCAAGACGCCTCCGGGTGGCACCTTCGAGGCTTTCACCTTGCCTGGGGTGGGAGCAGCAGGCGTTCGTCCAGAACCCGGGCCACGTCTTCTTGCCCTCGGCCCTGCGATGAATGAGTATTTCGCCCGAAGAGTTGACGATGAAGATGGAGAAGGCCCTGTGAAGCGTGGTGGGGAGGAGGTGGCAGCTCTCCTTTTCTTTGCTTCCCACGACCTTGTCGTCTTCGTCAACCAGGATCAGATCATCCATGGCAATGTGATACGTCACCGGCGGGAGTAAGTCAAGTTTACGTATGGTGAGGTTTATTTCTTCCTTGATGGAATGATTTTTTCCTCGACACCCTTCCGGACAGCCCCAAAAGAAGAGAAAAAAAGAGGAGCAGTATTTATACTTTGTATATGGCCCTGCGGAATCGTCAGGGCACTACAGCGCTCGTTACTATAGAAACCGTGGAGGTTTTCATGTTCGGTGACGCGGTGGCAGGAGGGTTTTACGGCCCATGGTTCAGAACCTGATCCGCGCCTTTTTCACATGGTGGGGCGACGTCCTCGGCACCCGGAAGTACCTTCGCTACCTCGAGAAAGAGGACCGGAGGAGGAGGGTGGCCGGGCAGATCCTCACCATCGTCACCATACTTGTCGGTACCTCCTACCTCGTGTGGCACTGGCGGTACATCAACTGGGATGCCTGGTACTACTCCTTCATCTTCTTTGTCGCGGAGTCGGTGGGTTTCCTCCTCTTCTGCTTCTTTGCGCTGAATGACTGGTTTCTCCGGTATCATGCGCCCGAGGGTGTCCCGGTAGAACGGGACTTCAGCGTTGATGTGTTCATTCCCGTGGCAGGCGAACCCCTTGAACTCCTCAAAGAGACACTCGAAGCGGCGCTCCGGATCGATTATGCCCATAAACGCTTGTACATCCTGGACGACAAAGGCCGGGAGGAGTATCGCCGACTCGCGGAAAGCCATGGCTGCGGCTATTTCGCGAGAAAGGAGCATAACGACGCCAAGGCCGGCAATCTGAACCACGCCTTCCGGCAGACGACCGGGGACCTTATCCTGGCGCTTGATGCAGACCAGGTCCCCCAGCCGGACATCATCACGAGACTCATCGGATACTTCAAGATCCCCAGGATCGCCTTCGTCCAGAGCAAGCAGGATTTCAAGGTGCCGGTGGGCGATCCCTTCGGCAATACGGACCGGGTCTTCTACAATGTGATGCAGAGCGGAAAAGACAATGACAACGCGGCTTTTTCCTGTGGTTCGGGCGTCATGTACCGCCGGAAGGCCCTCGAAGAGATCGGCGGGTTCAGCACCTGGAATATCGTCGAGGACGTCCATACCTCCATGCTCCTCCATGAGCGGGGCTGGCGGTCGGTCTATCACAACTATGCGTTGACCAGGGGGACTGCGCCGACCGAGATCTACGGGGTCTACCGTCAGCGGCGACAGTGGGCCGCCGACTCCCTGCGGCTCATCTTCTGGGACAACCCCTTTCGCCACAAGGGATTGACGTTGAAACAAAAACTGCAGTATTTCAATCTGGGCTTCGTCTATCTGGTCTCCGCCTTCATCATGCCTTTCTTTTTCATCACGCCCATTCTGTCGCTTCTGGCCAACAAGTATATTTTGACGGCCCCGGTGAATCAGTACGTGCTCCACCGTTCACCCTATTTCATCGCCATGTCCCTTGCTTACGGCCTCATCAATTACCCCACCCCTTACATGAAGGCCTTTCAGATGTGGACAGGACTTTTTCCCGTCTTCCTCCACGCCACCTGGATCGCCCTTCGTTCCCGGAAAAGGAAACCTCCCTACCGCGTGAACGTGAAGCCCGTGGGGCGTGTCCGGGTCAAGAGGCCGTGGATCGCGGTTCTTCCACATCTGATCATTATCGCCCTCGGTCTCCTTGCCGTCATGTGGGCCTTCATCATGGGCGGTATCGCCTGGGATTTCTTTCTCCTCAACGTTCTGTGGATCATGTGGGCCATATGGACCATGAGCGGCATCTGCTTTGCGGCCCTCGGGAGGCACAAATGGCCCGAAGAGGGGGTGAAGGAGAAGGGCCGGGACTCCTTCTTCTCCCGCACGAGAGAACTGATGGTGACCATCGCCATCTCCGTCGCGGTTACCCTTTTTTTTACCGCTGTGGATCAGGACAGGATCAATCGGTTCATGAGCAAGTTACATCATGACTTCGTGAGGGCCATAGGGTTGAGCGGAGGCTTTCCGGACGGGGCAGGGGGTGAGGGAATCAGGGCAGGCGATCGCGCCGGAGGGTCTCAGTGAAAAAACTTCCCGTGACGGTAATCGGGGCGCCATGGTTCGGTCTCTACCTGCCCGAAAAGGGTGTCGGCCCGTTGGGCGCAAGGGTTCGCAGGTATGAGGCTTTGCTGGGGGCGCGCATGCCCATCATCTCCCTCTATGAAGGGTGGGGGGCGGGGTGGGGGGCACCTGACGGGAGCGGTATCGCAGAGAGACGGAGGGAGGGGGTGGTTCCCCTGAGCACCTGGGCGCCCTGGAGCCG
>CAYOQF010000030.1:0-31384 GCA_964406055.1 uncultured Syntrophorhabdaceae bacterium | reverse complement strand
GAGCGTTGGCCTCCGGAGCCAAAGGCCCCGCGTTCGAATCGCGGCGGGCGCGCTTTTTATCACCACCCGCCACCATATACACCATGAGGTTCATCCGGAGGTAGAGAAATGGGTAACGGAGAAGAAAAGACGGGCAGCTTTGCGGCCCGGCGATCGCTGGTAGTCCTGTTCCTGCTTCTCGGGATCTGGGTGGGGATGGCTTACGCCGACAACCCCGGTCCCCGGGAAGGTTCCGGCCTGGCGGCCCCCCTCCAGGTAGTCGCCGACCCGGGCCCCGGGAGGGTTTCCCTGAAGTGGATCCCCGTGCCGGGCGCCGACGGCTACGCCGTGTACTACGCCACGTCACCCGTCCTCAATAAGGAAGAGGCGACCAGGCTTCGCGGTCGCACCTCGCCCTATCCCGTGAGGGATCTCAAGAACGGCACCACCTACTATTTTGCCGTGGCGGCGATGCGGGGCGGAGAGGAGGGTCCTCTTTCGAAGGCGGTTTCCGCCATACCTGTGTCTAATCCTCCGCCGGGGGCCCCCATGGGGCTTTCGGTCCAGCCCGGACCCGGTCAGGTACGCGTTGCTTGGCGTGCATCGGCCGGGGCTGAGTCCTACACCATCTATTACAGCACCCGGCCGGGCGTGACCAAAGCCGACGCCTCAAAGGTGGCAGACGCGAAAAGCCCCCACCTCATCGCGCCTCTTGTCAACGGTACCACCTACTATGTGGCCGTGGCAGCCTCCAATGCGGACGGGGAAGGGGCCCTCTCCTTCGAGTCGAGCGGGACGCCCCGGGCGAGCCCCCCTCCGCCTGCCCCGGCAGAGGTGAAGGCGACAGAGGGCAACAAAGAGATGACCATCTCGTGGTCGCCTGTACAGGGGGCCCGATCCTACAACCTTTATTACGGGAACGAAATGCTCATCAAGAAGGAGGCGGGCATAAAGGTGGAACATGTGGTAAGCCCCCACACCGTTAAAGGGCTCACCAACAACACGGCCTACTTCGCCCTGATCAATGCCGTGAACGAGGAAGGAGAAGGCCCTGTCTCGGAGACGGTGTCGGCCACGCCCGTGGCGGTGAAGCCCGTGCCGAAAATGATCCTCATTCCGGGCGGGGAGTTCCCCATGGGCGACCACCTTGACAACACGGCCTACGCCCTTCCTGTCCACAGGGTCCGGGTGGATGCCTTCTACATGGACCGCTATGAGACGACCTACGAAGGATGGAAGGGGGTCTACGACTGGGCCGTGAAGAAGGGATATCGCTTCGACAACCAGGGTGCAAACGGATCGATCGGCATGGGGACCAATATGCCCGTGACCGTTGTAAGCTGGTACGATGTGGTGAAGTGGTGTAACGCCCGGTCGGAGAAAGAGGGGAGGACCCCCGTTTACTACACCGATCCCGGCCACACCACGGTCTATCGGTCGGGTCAGTTGGACCTGACCGCAGACCAGGTGAAGTGGACGGCCGACGGCTACCGGCTGCCCACTGAGGCGGAATGGGAGAGGGCCGCCCGGGGCGGGGTCGAGGGCAGACGGTATCCCTGGGGGAATGAGCTCGGGACGGGCAACGGGAATCACGATCTGGGAAGGGCTGTCTCGGTGGGCGTCTATCCCCCGAACGGCTATGGCCTTCATGACATGGCCGGCAATGTCTTCGAGTGGGTCTGGGACCGTGAATCGGCCGACTACCGCTGGGCCCCGGAAGGGGTGTCGAACCCCCGGGGGCCTGACGAAGGCCGGAACAGGGTAAGGCGGGGCGGCGGGTATGCCTACGGCTCCAGGTACCTCGCCTGTCACGAGAGGATGTTCCGGGTGCCTACCTACGCCGCACCCTACTTCGGGTTCAGGTCCGTATCCCTCAAGCCCTGACCCCGTGGTAACGAGGGGTTCCGGCCGCCTACCGGGGCGGACCTATCAGGCGGCTGTGCTCGATCTTGAGGCAGAGGTCCATGAAGAAGGGGATACCGTGGGTCCGGGCGAGGGTCTCGGCCTCTTCGCTCACGATGCCCAGTTGGAGCCAGATGCACCGGGGCTTCAGTACGACGGCCTCCTCCACCACGGGGAGCACCTTTTCCGGCCGCATGAAGATGTCCACGATATCCACCTGCTCCGTGACGTGGAGCAGGGAAGGATAGGACGGTTCCCCCATGATCTCGGGGTACGACGGGTTGACTGGAATGATGCGGTATCCTGCCTTCCTGAGGTAATTCGCCACCACATTGCTTGCCTTCGTGGTGTCGGGAGACAGCCCGACGACGGCGATCACCCTGGATTGCTTCAGAATCGTTTCCACGGTTTCATCGTTATGCTTCACGGCGACCCCCCTTCACGCAGATGCCGGTACGGTCCGGGACTTCTTCCCCGTACACGCGGAATAGTCAGAGATACCACGAATAGAGGGGTTCCGTAAAGGCTCGGCCGGGCCCAAAAGGCTTGACAGCATAAACCTTCATGCATGATACTACATCTGGTTGGAGAGTGGTTGGCCTTCTGCCTCGCGGTCAGGTCACACTCATGCTGTGCCGGTTTCTCCTGCGGCGCACACACGAATCATAAGGAGCCCCAGTATGCCGTCCCTGGTAGAGAGCATCGTGGCACTCGAGGATGAAGCGGACGCCATCATCGCGGAGGCCCGCAAACGGGCCAAAGACATACGGGACGCGGCGAACCGGGAGATCCTCCGATACGGTGAGGAGCTTGCCCGGTCACGGGAGGAACGGTTGTCCGCCTTCGATGAAGAGGCGCGAAGCCGCTGCGACGAGGCCCTGAAGGCGGCGGAAGACGAACTGTCCGGACATCTGAAGGCGATTGATCAGGTGTCGGAAGGGGTGACGCGGGCCCAGATCGACCGGATCCTCGCCCGTTTTCGCGAGTGGTGACGGATGGCCATCGAACCGATCAGGAAGGTTACCATCATCAACGCCGAGAAGGCGAGCCGCCGGCTCATGAAGACGGTGAGCCGCCTGGGCATGATCGACGTAACGGATGTGGGCGAACGCCTTGCCGGCGACGAGGGGCGTCTCCGTCCCCTCGAAGTGTCAACGGAGGAGACGGACGAGAGGCTGTACAAGATCGATTTTATTCTCAACCTTCTGAATACCCATGTGCCGGAAGAGAAGGGTTTTTTTGAGGGCGTTGCACCGGTGCCCCAGGTGGTGGACCAGGCGGAGGTGAAACAGGCCATCGAGGGCTACGATCTCGACGGGGTCTTTCGAAGGGCCGGTGACCTCGATGAAACCCTGCGCAGGTCGGAGAGAACCAGAGGAGAGATTGAGCAGCAGCTTTTAGACCTGGAGCCCCTTGCCGGCGTACCCTTTACCATGAAGGATTTCCACGCACCCCGAAGGGTGGCGCTCTTTTACGGGACGATACCTGCCGGGCGGCTGCAGACCATCGATGCCTCGGCGGAACCCTGGGTCCGCGCGGCCTGGGAACGGGTCGAGCCCCGGGCTTCGGCGGAGGGTACTGCCGCCCCGACAGACGGCGGCCCCAACCGGCAGCAGGACCGGGCGACCATGATCGCGGCCTGCCCGGCCGAGGACGGGGAAGACCTCAGAAAGGCCCTTTCCGGTCTCGGTTTCGAGGAGGTTCGGCTGCCCGTGCTTCCGGGGACGGTGGAGGACCACATCCTCGAACTGAGGGGTGACCTTGCAGAGGTGGGTGCCAGGATCGTCGAGGCAAAGGAAGGGGTCCGTGAAATGGCGGGAGACCGGCGGACCCTGGTGACCCTGAAGGCCTTCTGGCTCGCAAGGCGAAACGAGCATGTTGCGGCGACGAGGACCCGCGCAGGCCGGTGGGTGCACGTCCTCACGGGCTACATCAGGGCAAAGGATGTCGAGGGATTCCGGGAGGCGATGAAGAAAGAGGTCCCCGAAGCGGTGATCCTCCTCGAAGAGCCGGGGCCGGACGAGGATGTGCCGGTGAGCCTCTCCCTTCCCCGGGGGTTCCAGCCCCTCTCCATCCTTGTGGAGATGTTCGGTCTCCCCGGTTATCGCTCCTTCGACCCCACCCCCTTCCTCCATTTCAACTTCTATATCTTTTTCGGGATCTGTTTTTCCGACGTGGGCTACGGGGTCATGCTCCTGGCCATGAGCTACTATCTCTCCCGAAAGACCAGGGACTATGAGGGGGTCAACAACTTTGCCAGGGTCCTCCTGTACGGCGGGGTGAGCACCGTGATGTTCGGGGCCCTCCTGGGTTCCTGGTTCGGCGACCTGTACCAGGCAAAGTACTTGGGTGAGGGCAATATCCTTCTCCGTCTCCAGTCCTTCTTTGCGGTCCTCGATCCCATCGAGAAGACCATCCATGCCCTGCTTCTGGCCCTGGCCATCGGCGTGCTGAACCAGTTCTACGGTATCGCCCTCAAGATGTACGGCGCCCTTCGCCGGGGGGACTGGAGGGGCGCGGTCTTTGACGGCCTCTTCTGGCTCATCCTTCTCCCCGGCGTCCTGATCATGGCGAGCAAACTCTTCGTGCCTACGCCGCCCCGGGTATTCAACCTCGGCCTCGGGCTCTTCGTTGCCGGAGGTCTGGGTCTTGTGGCCACCCAGGGCAGGGACCTCGGCAACCCGGTATCGAGGATCCTGGGCGGGCTGGTCAGTCTTTACGGCATTATAGGGTCTTACGGGATTACGGCCTTCATCGGCGATACCCTCTCCTACTGCCGCCTTCTCGCCCTGGGTCTCACCACGTCCATCGTGGGCATGACCTTCAACATGATCGGCGGTCTCCTCAGGGACATCCCCTATGTGGGCTTCTTTATCTTTGTCTTCATCGTTGTGGCGGGTCACGTCTTCAACTTCGCCATCAGCCTCCTGGGGGCCTTTGTCCATTCCATGAGGCTCATTTTCGTTGAGTTTTTCGGTCGCTTTTACGAGGTGGGAGCGAGGCCTTTCCAGCCTCTCGGTTTTGATTCGCCTCTCTGTATCATACGGAAGACCAGGGACGGACGGTAATGGTGCCTGACTTGGAACAAGAAACCACTTTGGAGGAGAGAAGCTATGTCACCAGAAGCGATTGAGATCGGCCGTGGCCTGTGCTATGCAGGTGCGGGTCTCGCATTCGGTTTGGCCGGTGCCGGTTCCGCGAAGGGTATTGCCATTGCGGCCCATCAGGCAGCCGGGGTGATGAGGGAGAAACCGGAACTTTTCGGTCGTATGCTCGTCATGATCGCCTTGCCCGGCACCCAGGGTTTCTACGGGTTTATCGCGGCCATCCTGATCATGACCCAGACCGGGCTTATCGGCGGGGGCAATCTGAAAGTTTCCCTGGGGACAGGTCTTGCCCTTTTCTTTGTGGGACTGGGAGACGGCCTTGCCCAGCTCGTATCCGCCATCAATCAGGGCGAGGCTTCCGCGGCAGGCATCTCACTTCTTGCCCGACGGCCGGAGCAGGCCGGACGGGCCGTTCTCTTCCCGGCCTTCGTGGAAACCTACGCAGTGGTGGCGCTCCTGGCCACGATCCTCTTCATCATCTTCCTCACTTCGCCGGTGGCCCTCCAGGCCATAAAGCCCTGACCGGCGCGTGAGAATGGGCTGAGCCATGAGTCTGGACACGATCCGTGACGCCATAGTGAAGGCCTCTGAAAAGGAGGCCTCCCAGATTGTGAACGCCGCCAGGAAACAGGCGGACGAGCTGATCGCCTCCCGAAAGGAGGCGCTCGCTGAAGAATCGGAACTTCTCTTCCAGGGAAAGGCGCGGGCCATAGAGGAGCATTACAACCGGCAGGTCATCCAGTTTCAGGGCCGGGCGGGCAAGAAGGTGCTCGAGAGGCGCAATGCCCTCTTGAGGAGGCTCTTCGCCGAGGCGCGTCGGGAAATCCTCGCATGGCCTTACGAGCAATACCTCGATGCCATGAGACGGCTGGTGACGAAGGTGACCGAGGGATCGCCGGGCCGGTTGCGGGTTCACCCGGAGGATGCGGGGTTGTTCAAGGAGCTTATTCAGGGACTGAACGCGTCCCGACCGGAGGGAGCGAAGCTCGAAATTGACGACTCATCCGCTCTCGCGGTGCGGGGCGGTTTTATTTTCGTGGGCAGGGGCTTTGAAGTGGATCAGACGGTGGATACGATCCTTGCGGACATTGAGCGGGAGTTGCTGCCGGAGATCGCGCGGGCCCTCTTTCCGGGTTAGGGTGGGACCGACAGGGTGATACCGAAGATCGACAATCATTACGAGTGGGGTTTCGTGTGCGGCCGCATCAGCGTGCTCGAAGGCCGGCTCCTTTCCCGGGATTTCTTCCTCTCCCTCGTGGGCCAGCAGCACATGGACGACCTGCTCCAGCACCTCCAGGACACCTTCCTCCGGGAGTATCTCGTCCCCGGGGCACCCTGGGAGGATTTCAGCCGTATCGTCGATCAATGTTTCTATGATCTGGCCGCCTCCATCCGGGACGAGAGCCCATCGCCCGTCCCCGCCGATCTCTTCCTCTCCCAGGGCGATTATCTCAACCTGAAGAACGCCCTCTCGGGTATCAAGGAATTCCCCTTTCTTCCGGGCCAGGTGTCCCTGGAAAAGATCCAGGCCATCGCGAACGGCGACCTCGCCGACCTGCCGCCCGTCTTCCGTGAGTTGGCCCCGGGACCGGGAGGCGAGACCGGAGAGTTCGACCCTCCGGTCTCCGACATCGTGGTGGACGGCGCCTATCTAAGGCACCTCCTCGGTCTTGCCGCCGTGCTGAAGAGCCCCTTGATCACCCGCACCGTTACGGTCCGGGTGCACGGGTACGCAGTCTCGGTGCTGTGGCGGGCCCTGCGCCAAGGGCGGTCCCTGAAGTCTTACCTCCAATACTTTCTCCCCCTGGGCGAGCTCAACCCCATGCTCAACGAGGTCGCCTCCACCGGGAGCCCGGAGGCGTGGCCGCCGATCGTGGGCGGCGAAATCGGCGACCTCATGGCCGCGGCCCTCGGGGTGCCGACGGACGAGCAGGTGTCCTATTTTGAACAGCAGGTGGCGAATCATATCCTGGGGCTTGCCGCTGACGGTCGCCTCCAGACGGCGGGGCCTGAACGGGTCTATGCCTTTCTTTCCGGACTCCAGTCGGAGATGCAGAACCTGAAACTTGTGGTGAGCGGAAAGCTCAACCGCATTGATACTGCCGTGCTGAGGCAGCGTTTGAGAGAGGTCTATGGCTAAAGCGGTGGTAGTGGGCGAACGCCACCTGATCCTTGGTTTCAAAGGGGTGGGCTTCGAGGTGGTCCCCGTGGCGGACGGCGAGCAACTGGCCGGGGCGCTGACCCGTCTCGGCAGGACCGCCGATGTGGGGCTGGTCCTGGTGACGGAGAGTCTTGCGGCCGAAGCTCCCCAGGCGGTGGAGGAGTTTCGTCTCAAGAGTCAGGCTATCCTGACCATCATCCCGACCCACGAGGGCAGCACCCATGTGAGCTTCGCCGAGATGCGAAAGGCGGTGGAGCGCTCCATGGGCGTCGATCTGCTGGGGAAGGAAGAAACAAGTTAAGGAGAATGAGGACTAGGCCTATGGAGGAGACAAAGGGACAGGTCGTGAAGGTATCAGGACCCCTCGTGGTCGCCAGGGGGCTCACAGGGGCCCGCATGTACGAGATGGTTCGGGTGGGGGAAGCCCGGCTTTTCGGTGAAATCATCGAGATCAGGGGTGATGATTACTCGATCCAGGTCTACGAGGAGACGGAGGGGATCGGGCCGGGCCAGCCTGTGTGGCGGACGCAGGAGCCCCTGAGCGTGGAGCTGGGCCCGGGACTCATCAGGTCCATTTATGACGGTGTGCAGCGCCCCCTCGACGCCCTGCAGAGGGATTTCGGGGACTACGTGGTCCGGGGTGCGGAACGGCCTGCACTGGACCGGAACACGGTCTGGGAATTCAAGGCTGTGGCGAGGACGGGCGACGAGGTGCAGGAAGGGGATTTCCTCGGTACCGTGCAGGAGAGCAAGGTGGTGGTCCACAAGATCATGGTACCCCCCGGAAAGAAGGGAACGATACTCCGAATCGGAGATGTGTCGGGCACGGTTGACACGGAAGTGGCGGTCCTGGAGACGGCAAGCGGCCCCTTCCCCGTCACCATGGTCCAGCGCTGGCCTGTGCGGGAAGCGCGTCCGGTGGCAAAGAAGCTTACGCCGACGGTTCCCCTTACCACGGGACAGCGGGTCATCGATATGTTCTTCCCCATGACCAAGGGCGGCACCGCCTGTGTGCCCGGTCCCTTCGGAAGCGGCAAGACCGTGGTGCAGCACCAGCTGGCCAAGTGGGCCGACGCCCAGATCATCGTCTACGTGGGGTGCGGTGAACGGGGCAACGAAATGACCGACGTGCTCATGGAGTTCCCCCACCTGAAGGACCCCCAGACCGGCGAACCCCTCATGGAGCGGACCGTGCTGGTGGCCAATACCTCCAACATGCCTGTGGCGGCCAGGGAGGCGAGCGTCTTCACCGGCATCGCCATGGCGGAATATTTTCGCGACATGGGCTATTCGGTGGCCCTCATGGCGGACTCTACCAGCCGGTGGGCGGAGGCCATGCGGGAGATCTCGGGCCGTCTCGAGGAAATGCCCGGCGAGGAAGGTTACCCCGCCTATCTTGCATCCCGTATCGCGAGTTTCTATGAGCGGGCGGGAAACGTGATCTGTCTCGGATCGGAAGGTCGTCCCGGCTCGGTCTCCATCATCGGTGCCGTATCGCCCCCCGGGGGAGACCTCTCGGAGCCGGTGGTCCAGTCCACCCTGCGGGTGGTGAAGGTCTACTGGGGTCTCGACGACAAGCTTGCCTTTGCCCGTCACTTCCCTGCCATCAACTGGCTGACCTCCTATTCCCTCTACCAGGGTGTGGTGGACGACAGCGCCGACGGCCGGGTGGGGAACAAATGGTCCGGCAACCGGAAGCGGGCCATGGCCATCCTCCAGCGGGAGGCGGAACTCGAGGAGCTGGTCCGCCTCGTGGGTGTCGATTCCCTCGCGGCGGAGGACCGCCTCCTCATGCACGCGGCCAAGATGATACGGGAGGATTTTCTCCATCAAAATGCCTTCGACGACCGGGACACCTACACGTCTCCGGCAAAACAGTACCGGCTGCTCGCGTCGATCCTCCGGTACTACGAGAAAGCGCACGAAGCCCTCCAGGGGGGCGCGCCCCTGGAGGGCCTGCTCAAGGTGGATGTGCTGGACCAGGTGGCACGGGCCAAACTTGTCCCGGAGGAGCAGCTGGACCAGTTCAATCTCCTTGACCAACAAATCGAGGACGCGGTGAAAGCGGTACCGCGCCAGTAGCCTGTGAGGAGCACCATGGCGGCAATCACAAAGGAGTATCGGACAGTCAGTCAGGTTATCGGGCCCCTGATGCTGGTGGAGGGTGTGGACGGAGTGACCTACGGGGAACTCACCGATATCAAACTCTCGAACGGAACGACCCGTCGCGGCAGGGTGCTTGAGGTGAACGGAGACAAGGCCATGGTCCAGGTCTTCGAGGGGACCAGCGGCATCTCCCCCCAGGACGTGAAGGTCAAGTTCTTGGGCAAAGGGCTCGAGGTGGGTGTCTCCCTCGATATGCTCGGTCGTGTCTTCGACGGCTTCGGCCGTCCCGTGGACGGCGGTCCCCCGATCATTCCCGAGAAGTACCTGAACGTGAACGGGAACCCCATGAACCCCTTCGCGAGGGACTATCCCAACGAGTTCATCCAGACGGGCCTCTCCACCATAGACCTCCTCAACACCCTGGTCCGGGGACAGAAGCTGCCGCTCTTTTCCGGGTCCGGCCTCCCCCATTCCCGGATCGCCGCCCAGATCGCGCGCCAGGCGACCGTGCTCAAGACGGGTGAGAAATTCGCCGTCATCTTCGCCGCCATGGGGATCACCTTCGAGGAGTCGGAGTTCTTTGTGGCCGACTTCAGGCGTACCGGCGCCATCGAGCGGTCCGTCCTCTTCATCAACCTTGCCGACGATCCGCCCATCGAGCGCCTTTCCCTGCCCCGTATGGCCCTTACCACGGCGGAGTTTCTCGCCTACGAGAAGGACATGCACGTCCTGGTGATCCTTACGGACCTCACCAACTACTGCGAGGCCCTCCGGGAGATCTCGGCAGCCCGCCGGGAAGTGCCGGGCCGAAGGGGTTACCCCGGCTATCTCTATACGGACCTTTCCACCCTCTACGAGCGGGCGGGCCGCATCAAGGGCAAGGCGGGCTCCATCACCCAGATACCGGTCCTTACCATGCCCGAGGATGACAAGACCCACCCCATCCCCGACCTGACCGGATACATTACCGAGGGACAGATCATCATCCACCGGGGCCTCCACGGCCAGGGCATCTATCCGCCGGTGGACGTGCTGCCGTCCCTTTCGCGACTGAAGGACAAGGGTATCGGCGCGGGCAAGACCCGGGAGGACCACGCGGATGTGATGAACCAGCTCTATTCGGCCTATGCCCGGGGCAAGAATGCGAAAGAGCTGGCCGTGGTGCTCGGCGAGTCGGCACTCAGCGAGGAGGATATCCTTTTCGTGAAGTTCTCCGATGCCTTCGAGGATCGGTTCGTGCGGCAGGGTGAGGATGAGAACCGCACCATCGAAGAGAGTCTCCGCATCGGATGGGAGCTCCTGGGCATGCTTCCCAGGAGCGAACTCAAACGGGTACGGGACGCCTTTGTCGAGAAATACTACCCCAAGCGGTAGGCCGGGGAAGGTAATATGAGACTTGCCGTCAATCCCACGCGCATGGAGCTTCTCAAGCTCCGGAAGCGTATTGTGGTGGCCCGCAGGGGCCACAAACTCCTCAAGGACAAGCTGGACGGCCTCATGAAGGAGTTCATGGCCATCGCCCGGGAATACCGGAAGCTTCGTCTCGCCGTGGATGAGGAACTCCCTTACGTGCTCAAGCTCTTTGTCCTTGCCGAGATCACCTCCTCCCGGCTGGTCACGGAAAACGCCCTCGAGTCCACACGTCAGGAACTGGAGATCGTGACGAAGAGCAAACGCCTCATGAGCGTCCTCATCCCCCGGCTCGAGGTCAGCTTCGGGGAGGCTGCGGGCCGGTATTCCCTGGTCCACACGTCACCGGAGCTCGATCAGGCCATTACGGCCCTGAAGGAATTCCTGCCACGGCTCCTCCGCCTGGCGGAGGTGGAAGAGGCGATCCGCCGCCTGAGCCGGGAGGTGGAGAAGACCAGGAGGCGGGTGAACGCCCTGGAACACACCTTCATCCCGAGGATGGCCGAAACGATAAAGTACATCACCGGCAAGCTGGACGAGATGGAGCGGTCCAACACGAGCCGCCTCATGAAGATCAAGGCCCAGCGCCTCGCCCAGGAACAGGGCTGACCCCCGCCACCCCGTAAAGAACTGCCGACCGGCTGGGTAGCTCAGCGGTTGAAAGAGAACAGCACGGGACGAATGGGCGGCGTGTGTGTGCGTGTGGTGCCGAGGGGATGGGCGGGTCAGCTTTTTTCCGACAGCACGGAGATGATGGTGCGGATCACGTCCTTGTCCCGGAAGGGTTTGTCGAGGAATGCCTCGACGCGGTACTCCTTGAGCCTGTCCCGCTGCTCCTCGCTCATGAATCCGCTCGAAACGATGACCTTGATGTCGGGCTGGATCTCCCGGATGACCTTGAGCACCTCGTCACCCTTGATGCCGGGCATGATGATGTCGAGAATGACAAGGTCGATGGAACCCTTTTGCCGGGTGAAGAGTTCGATGGCGGTCTTGCCGTCCGGAGCCTCGACGATCTCGATGTTCTCCTCGGCCAGCACGCCTTTAAGGAACCCACGGATCACATCCTCGTCATCGACGATGAGGATCTTCTGCCTCCTGGTGATATTGTTCTCGGGCACCCGGTCGGTCTCCACCACCCTTTCCGTGGCTTCGAGAGGGAGGGGAAGATAGAGGCTGAAGGTGGTCCCTTTGCCCTTCTCGCTTTCCAGTTCGATAAAACCGCCGTGTTCCCGCACGATCTTGTCGACCAGGTAGAGGCCCATGCCGAGATTGGTGCCGTTCTCTTTCGTCGTGAAATAGGGCTCGAAGATCTTCGCCTTGAGTTCATCGTCGATACCCTTGCCCGTATCCTTGATCTCCACGAGGACAAAGTCACGGCCGCCCACGTAGCGTTTCCTCTCGGTCCGCACTCTCAGGGTGCCTGCACCGTCCATGGCGTCCTTGGCGTTGACGCACAGATTGAGGAAAACATTCTGGAGCTCCGCCTCGTCGCCCTTGATGGGGGACAGGTGGGCCTGGAAGGACTTTTCGATCTCCACATCCCTGAAGCTCTCCTTGATGAGGAAGAGGATATCTTCGAGGAGCATGTTGATGTCCACAATGCCTGTTTTCTTTCTCTGTCTCCTCGAAAAATTGAGGAGATGCTGGGTCAGTTTTGCAGCCCTCTGGGCGGAACTCTCGATCGCCTCCGCATAGCGGTAGAGTTTTTCCTCTTTGGACAGAAAATTCTTGATGAGCGAGGCGTAGCCGAGGACCCCGGTGAGGAGGTTGTTGAAGTCGTGGGCGATGCCCCCCGCCAGCATGCCGATGCTCTCCATCTTTTCCCGGACGAGGAGTTCTTCGTCCTTGATCCTTTTCTCCACCACGTCCTTCAGGATGATGCCCCGGTAGGGCGCCCTGTCTTTCTTGTCCTTTACCGTGTAGCCCGTTATCTTGAAGATCTTGTACGTGTCGCCGGATCTGAAGCTCGCCTCTCCGAAATAGGGGAGGTCGCTCCTGTAAAATTCTTCTCCGATCCCGGTAACCAGTTTGCCTATCTGTTCGCCCACCAAAAGGCCCCTGCTGCTTTCGAATTCCGCCCTCGCCTTCTTGTTGGCAAAACAGATGAAGCCGTTCCTGTCCACGAGAAGCACGGCGTCGGGAAAGTCTCTCATGGCGTTTTCGTAGAGATTTCTGGTGAGCACGTCCTTCTTTTTCCGCTGCATGGAGGAGTGGAGGAGGAGGGACTTGTTGTAGATGTCGCAGACAATATCCAGCTCCCTCATGAGCCGTCCGTCGAGATCGATGTGGCCCTTCCTGCCCAGGGCCACGAAGCCCACGACGGACATCTCCTCTTTCAGGGGATAAAGGTACAGGACGCTGTATCCGAAGACGTTGTTCCTCACGGAAGGGGAGACAGCCCCCTCGTTGAGGGCGGCAAGGGTGTCCATGTCCAGGTCGGCCAGGGAATCGTCCACGGTGAAGAACCCTTCCTTGACCGTGCCGTTATCCTGTTTCGCGATCTTGCACATGTCGAAGACCGACTCTTCCACGAAGGCACGGGGCACCTTGCCGGTGAGGCCCTCTTCGTCTCCGAAGAAGTTGAGTATGCGCATGATGATGGAGTAGTTGTTGATGGCCCTCTCGTAAAAGTCCCACTGGAAATTGATCGATTCGGAAGTCATTTCATCCTGTTTCATATTACCTCATCTTCAGAAAATCCATGATTTTCTGCATTTCCTTGTTGATTGTGTCCTGCTCCTTGAGGAGAATCAACCCTTCCGGTCCGAGGTCCTGATTGGATGAACTAGCGAATCTGTCAGCGGTCCGCACCAAGCGAAGCAGCGATTCGTATTTGCCGCCCGGGGCCGGGCCGTGGTGATGGCGGATTGCGTACGTGAATTCCTCGGGAAACTTCCACTTGATTGACACGACGTACCCGATCTCCTGATGGTCGATGCCGTATCGCTCCCTCTCGACCACGTGATGTTCTTTTCCTCTGCCCTCCGCGTCCTTCAGAACATCCCTGTAGTTCTCTCCGGCTATGTACAGCACGACCTTGCCGATGTCGTGCAACAACGATATGGTATAAACCTTTTGAGGATCTTCTGTAAATGTTTTTTCCGACAGGAGGCGTGCCGCAGTGGCTACGTGGATCGAGTGTTTCCAGAGGGCGCCGATGTCCTCTTCCTTTAACTTCAGCTTCTTCAGGATGTTCTCCACAAAGAGGAGGCACATGACGATGCTCTTCACCTCTTCGAAGCCTATGTTGATCATGGCCCTCTGGAGGCTGTAGATCTCGATGCCCCTGCTGTAGTAAGCGGAATTGGCGATGCTGATCACCTTGGAGGAGATGGCCTGGTCGTACTTGATCACGTCGGCGAGATCGCTGAAGGCGGTGTTCTTGTCTCCGAGGATGGTGAAGACCTTTTCTATGATGTGGCTGAGAGTGGGAATTACCTTCAGGTCGCTGGCTTTTGCGAGAAGGGCCTCCCTGGCCGCGGTTGTATCCATGGCTGATAGAATATACATCGTACAAAACAGGAATTAATTAAAGGCTTTTTTATTGATTTGCTTATGGTTGGGTAATCTGTTATAAAAATAGCTTACCTTACGGTTACATGCACTCTTGTCGTGCCGGCCTGTAAGTCAATAGCTACTTTGAATGGTCCCATTGATGAGTACCAGGATCGAGGAATTTGACTATTCCCTTCCAAGGGAATTGATTGCCCAGCACCCGCCGGAAGACCGGAGCGGCTCCCGTCTTCTCGTATTGCGGCGATCCGACGGGTCCATCGAGCACCGTTCCTTCCCGGATGTGACGGCCTACCTCGGCGAAGGGGACGTGCTGGTCCTCAACGACACCAAGGTGGTCCCGGCCCGCCTCTTCGGCCGGAAGGCAACCGGCGGACTGGTCGAGATCCTTCTGGTGGAGAAGGAAACGGAGAGCCGCTGGGCCTGCCTGGTAAAGGGACTGAGGCCTGCCCCGGAACCCCGGGAGATATCGGTGGGAGGCGTTTCCGTCACCCTCCGGAAGGGGGCGCCCTTCTGGTCCGCCGAATTCCCTCCCGCTGTCGTGCCGGCCGATCTGATGCACCGCTTCGGGGTCATGCCGGTGCCTCCCTATGTGCGGCGCAAGCCGGGAGAGGCCTCCTCCGACTTCAGCCGGTACCAGACGGTCTACGCGGAGACGCCCGGCTCCATCGCCGCACCCACGGCAGGATTCCACTTTACCGGGGACCTTCTCGGAAGGCTGGAGAGGGCCGGCGTGACGGTCATCACGTTGACCCTTCACATCGGCGTGGGCACCTTTCAGCCCGTAAAGGTGAAGACGGTGGAGGAACACAGGATGCACAGCGAGCGATACGCGGTGGCGGGCGACCTTGTGGACCGCATCCTGGAGGCCAGGGCCGCGGGCCGCAGGATCGTGGCCTGCGGGACCAGCGTGGTGCGGACCCTCGAAACGGTATGCTCCGGGAAGCCGGGTAACGGCGGCGCACCCCTCGAAGGCCGTACCGACCTCTTCATCTACCCGGGTTACCGCTTCACGGTGGTTGACGCCATGATCACCAATTTCCACCTGCCCAGATCAACCCCTCTCCTTCTTGTCACCGCCCTTGCGGGACGGGAGAGGATCATGAAGTGTTACGAAGAGGCCATCGCCCGGGGCTACCGGTTCTACAGCTATGGCGATGCCATGCTGATCCTGTGAGGAACCGGGGATATAGCGGGCTTTCGCGGTGTGCCTGCGCGGAGACGGAGAAGGTTTGGCTGAAGGTATAGAGGTGTTGCACAGCGACGGGGCGGCAAGGGTAGGGGTTCTTTCCACCCCCCACGGAGAGGTGGAGACCCCGGTCTTCATGCCCGTGGGAACGCAGGGGGCGGTGAAGGCCATGGCCCACCGCGACCTGACGGCCATGGGCGTACGCATGATCCTGGCCAACGCCTACCACCTCTACCTCAGACCGGGCGATGGAATGATCAAGGAGCTTGGGGGGCTCCACAAGTTCATGGGCTGGGACGGTGCCATACTCACGGACAGCGGCGGCTATCAGGTCTTCAGCCTCGGGGTCCTGCGGGAGATCAAGGACGACGGCGTGGTCTTCCAGTCCCATCTGGACGGGTCCCGCCATTTCCTTACCCCCGAGAGGGTCATGGAGATCCAGGAGAACATAGGCTCCGATATCAGGATGTGCTTCGACGAATGCGTGCCCTATCCCTCCTCCTACGAGTATACACGCGACTCGGTGGAGCTGACCACCCGGTGGGCGAAGCGATGCAGGGATGCAAGGAGGCGAAGCGACGGGTTGGTCTTCGCCATCGTCCAGGGGGGCTTCTATCCCGATCTCCGGGTCAAGTCGGCCACGAGCCTCCTGGAGATGGATTTTGACGGATACGCCATCGGGGGCTTAAGCGTGGGGGAACCGAAGGGGATCATGTGGGAGATGGTGGACCGGGTGATCGGCCTTCTCCCGGGAGAAAAACCGAGGTATCTCATGGGGCTTGGTTTCCCCGAGGACATCGTGGACGGCGTGGGCCGGGGGATCGACATGTTCGACTGTGTCATCCCCACGAGACATGCCCGCAACGGAAGCCTCTTTACCTGGAAGGGGAGAATCAACATCAAGAACGCGAAGTACGGAAGGGACGAATCCCCTGTCGACGACACCTGTGACTGCTACACTTGCAGAAACTTTTCAAGGGCTTACCTCAGACATCTCTTTCTTTCTCACGAACTCTCATGCTACTATTTGAACACCCTGCACAACCTCCATTTCTACGCGGACCTGGTGCGCCGGGTCAGGGAGGCCATCAAGGGGGGTGTCTTCCGGGAGTTTTCCGAGGCACTGAAATTACACTTGAAGGGAGGTGAAACAGACGATGGAACTGGCATACGCGATGGGTAGTCAACCGGCCGGAGGCGCCCAGGGAGGGGCCGGGCAGTTGATGGGTTTTCTCCCCCTCATCCTTCTTTTCGTGGTCTTCTATTTCCTCCTCATCAGGCCGCAGCAGAAGAAGGCGAAGCAGCAGAAGCAGTTCATCGACAACCTGAAGAAGGGTGACGATGTTGTGACTTCAGGGGGGTTGTATGGTAAGATAACGGGCATTACGGACGACACGATCACACTGGAAATAGCTGAAAAGATACGAGTAAGGGTGCTCAAGAGCGCCGTTGTAATGACTGCACCGAAAGGAGACTAAGTTGGCACGGTATGAGAACATTATCGTTACAAGCCCCGACCAGAGCCAGGAGGAGGCGGATGAACTCCTGAAGAGGATCACCGCCAACATGGAGAAGGCCGGCGCCACCATCGTGAAGATGGATGACTGGGCGGTACGGAGACTGGCCTACCCCATCAAGAAGAAGGACAGGGGCCATTACTGGTTCTTCCTCGTGGATATGGAAGAGAAGGGCGTGGCGCCCTTGGGCAAGTTCTACAGGACCATCGACCCGATCCTTCGGCACATGTTCGTCCGCGTGGATGACGCCGCCGAGGGACCGAAAAAGCCCCCGGAAATCGTTGTCTTCGATGAATTCGAAGGCGAGTTTGCATGAACCGCGTCTTTCTCTCCGGGAAGGTGCGGGACAGGATCGATGTGGCCTACACCCCCAGAGGAGACAGGATTGTTACCTTCCCTCTCTGGGTTGAAGAAGGCGACTTTATGATCGAAGTGGTAGCGGTGGAAGGCCGGGGAGGCCGGGACCCGAAGGAAAGGGCAGGTCAGGAGGTCTCGGTGGCAGGTGCCCTCTGGAAGGGTGCCGGGCATTCCCGGGGTGCCCTCAAGGTGAAGGCACAGAACATTTACTGGATGGAGGATTAGATGCCAAGGTTTACAAGGACCGGTAAGGGACATGATTCTGGAAAGAAACGGGTATATATGCGGAAAAGGGTCTGCAGGTTCTGTCAGGACCAGAACATTGAGATCGACTACAAGGACCCCAAGATGCTGAAGCACTTCATCACCGAGCGGGGCAAGATCATGCCGCGCCGGATGACGGGAACCTGCGCAAATCACCAGCGGAAGCTGAAGGAAGCAATCAAGATGGCCCGCCATATCGCCTTCCTTCCTTTCACAACCCTGTCGCGGTAAGGGAGGCTGCCATGAAGGTGATACTGATTGACGATTTACGGGGTACGGGGAAGAAGGGCGACGTCGTGGAAGTGAAGGACGGATACGGCCGCAACTTCCTCCTCCCCAGGGGCCTCGCCCTTCCTGCCACGGAAGGCAACGTGAAGAGGTTCGAGCACGTGGTCAAGGGGATCGCCGGAAAACGGACCCGCGACCTGAAACGGCACGAGGACGTGAAAGGGCTGATCGAACAGACGGTGCTTACGATCAAGAAGAAGGCCGGTGTCGACGGCAGGCTCTTCGGCTCCGTTACCCACAAGGACGTGGCGGATGCCATCAAGAAGGTCTGCGGTGTGGATGTGGACAAGAAGGGCGTGCGCATGGAGGACCCCATCAAGATGACGGGGGCCTACGAGCTTCAGATCCATCTCCACGAAGGGGTGACCGCGTCCGTGAAGATTGAGGTGGAAAAGGCGGATTGATGGCGCGAGCCCTGAGAAAGGTTCAGGAGGAACGACCGGCCGCCTTGACGGGCAAGGTGCCGCCCCAGAACACGGAAGCCGAACAGTCCCTGCTCGGGGGGCTGTTGATGGATCCGGAAGCGATCAACAAGGTTGTCGACATCGTGACCCCTGAAGAGTTCTACAGGGATGCCCACAGCCGGATCTTTGAGGTCATGCTCGACCTCTACGAGCGAAACGAACCCATCGACATCGTGACGGTAAGCAGCCTGGCCCGGGACAAGGGGATCATGGAGCGGGTAGGAGGGCTCACCTACCTCAATACCCTCGTGGACCTCATGCCCAGCGCGGCGAACATCATACAGTACGCCAGGATCGTAAAAGAGAAGGCCCTGCTGAGGAAGCTCATCACCGTGGCGACCGAGATCATCGAGCGGAGCCACGAGGTTGACACCAGTGTGGACGCCTATATCGACGAGGCCGAGAAGATGATCTTTCAGGTCTCGGAGAACAAGTTCCGCCCCGCCTTCTACCCGGTGAAGGACGTGGTGGTGGAGAGCGTGAAGACCATCGAGCGCCTCTTCGAGAAGAAGCAGACCGTCACGGGTGTACCCACGGGTTTCGGGGAACTGGACAAATTGACCAGCGGACTCCAGCCCTCCGATCTCATCGTGGTGGCCGGCAGGCCCAGCATGGGGAAGACGGCATTCTGTCTCAACATCGCCCAGCACGTGGCGACCCTCAAGGAGAATCCCGTACCGGTGGGGATCTTCTCGCTTGAAATGTCGAAGGAACAGCTTGTCACGAGGCTCCTGAGTTCCGAATCCGAGATAGAGCACTCGAAGCTGAGGACCGGTACCCTCTCCGGGGCCGAATGGCCCAAGCTTGTCGAGGCGGCGGGAAGGCTCAGGGATGCCGCGGTCTTCATCGACGACGCCCCCTCAACAGGCGTATTCGACCTGCGGGCCAGGGCGCGGAGGCTGAAGAAGGAACACGGACTGGGGCTCCTCGTGATCGATTACCTCCAGCTCATGAGGGGGCGTGCCGGTGCAGAGCGCCGGGAACAGGAGATCTCGGAGATCTCTCGGTTCCTCAAATCCCTCGCCAAGGAACTCTCCATCCCCGTCATCGCCATCTCCCAGCTGAACAGGATGGTGGAACATCGGCAGGACGACAAGAGGCCGAGACTGGCAGACCTCAGGGAGTCCGGGGCCATAGAGCAGGACGCGGACGTCATCCTCTTTATCTACCGTGACGAGGTGTACAACAAAGACAAGGAGGAAAACAAGGGCATTGCCGAGGTGATCATCGGAAAGCAGCGTAACGGGCCCACCGCCACGGTGGAACTCGCCTTTCTCGATAAGTTCGCCACCTTCAAGAACCTTTACCGAGAATGAATGTCCCGAACCTCCTGTCCCTTCTCCGTCTCGTCATCACCTTCTTTTTCATCGTCGCCGTCATCCGCAATCAGTTCGGGCTGGCCCTCACCCTCTTCATTGTCCAGGGCGTAAGCGACCTCCTCGACGGTTTTCTCGCCCGGGTCATGAAGGCAAAGACGCAATTGGGGGCACTGCTCGACCCCTTGGCCGACAAGACCATGCTTGTCTCCTCCTACCTCGCTCTCTCCTTCAAGGGCATGGTGCCGGTCTGGCTCACCGGTTGTGTCATCGCCCGGGACCTGATTATCCTCGTCGGTTTCCTCAGGCTCAGGAAGACCTCAGGGTACGAAGAATTCCTGCCCAGTATGTGGGGGAAGGTAACCACCACCTTTCAGATCATCACGGTGGTCTGGGTGCTCTGGTCGAGAGAGAGGGGCTACGATGCCCTCGTCTTCTACCCCACCCTCTGCCTCACCCTCATCTCCGGCGTTCAGTACGTCCGCAGGGGTTTCCGGATCAGTCGCAAGGGTTGACGTTCTCCCTCCAAACCATTTGACAAGGCCCGATCTTTCCATTTACTATGTAGGGAAAACGCCGCAGGAAAACAAAAAGGGGTAGGGAGGTGCGTATGGCAGTGAAGGTTGGCATCAGCGGTTTCGGCAGGATCGGCAGGCTCGTCTTCCGGGCCGGATACAGGAACAAGGACCTGGAATTCGTGGCCGTCAACGATTTGACCGATGCGAAGACCCTTGCTCACTTGCTGAAGTACGATTCCGTCCACGGCATCATGGAGGGAGAGGTCCAGGCCAAGGACGGATCCCTGATGGTGTCGGGCCGGGAACTGAAGGTGTTGGCGGAGAGAGACCCCGAAAAGCTTCCCTGGAAGGAGTTGGGCGTGGATGTGGTGCTCGAAAGCACCGGCAAGTTCACCGACAGGGCCGGCGCGGAAAAACACCTTGCCGCCGGGGCCAAGAAGGTGATCATCTCGGCCCCCGCCAAGAACCCTGACGTGACCTTCGTGCTCGGTGTGAATCAGGAGGTGTACGACAAGTCGAAGCACGATATCATCTCCATGGGTTCCTGCACCACCAACTGCCTCGCGCCCATCATCAAGGTTCTCCAGAGCGAGTTCGGCATCGAGTACGGCCTCATGACCACCATCCATTCCTACACGAACGACCAGGTGATGCTGGACCAGCCCCACAAGGACCTGCGAAGGGCCAGGGCGGCCGCCCTCTCCATGATCCCCACGACGACGGGAGCGGCGCGGGCCATCAGCGAGGTGATCCCCGAGGTGAAAGGGAAACTGGACGGTCTCGCCATCAGGGTTCCCACGCCCAACGTGTCACTCGTGGACCTGGTGGTGAACCTCGTGAAGGGCACCACCAAGGAGGAGATCAACGCCGCGCTGACGCGGTACTCCGAGGGTCCGATGAAGGGGATCCTGTACTGCTCGAGGGAGGAGCTGGTGTCCTCCGACTTCAACGGGAACGCCCACTCGTCCATCGTCGACCTGCCCTCAACGAGCGTGTTGGGGGGAAAGATGGCGAAGATCCTGTCATGGTACGACAATGAATGGGGTTTTTCGACGAGAATGGCCGAGCTCCTGCTCTTCGTCATGAAGTAGGGGGGGGTCGGTCTCCGGCCTGTGCCGCACCGGCGGCGGGCTGAAAAAGAAAGGGAAGGGGAGCGCCATGGTGTACATCGATCAACTGGACATCAAAGGGAAGAGGGTCTTTGTGCGGGTCGACTTCAACGTGCCCATCGACAGCTACGGAAACATTACGGACGACACGAGGATCCGCGCCCATCTCCCCACCATCAACCACTGTCTGGATGAGAGGGCCAGGGTCATCGTGGCCTCCCACATGGGAAGGCCCAAGGGGAAGCGGGTGGACGCCATGTCTCTCAAACCCGTGGCCAAAAGGCTCGGCAGGCTGCTCCAGAAGGATGTGACCTTTCTGGACGACTGCGTGGGCCCCGAGGTGGAAAAGGCCATCGGGAATATGAAGGAGGGCGATGTGGTCCTCCTGGAGAACCTGAGGTTCCACGGGGGCGAGGAAAAGAACGACATGGATTTTGCCCGGCAGCTGGCCCGTCTCTGTGATGTGTACGTGGATGATGCCTTTGCCGTGTCGCACCGGAAGGCGGCCTCCAATACGGCCATCACCGAGTGTGTTCCCGAGTGCGCCGCAGGCTTCCTCCTGAGGAATGAGCTCGAATACTTCGGCAAGGCCATGGGAAACCCGGTCCGTCCCCTGGTGGCGATCATAGGGGGCGCCAAGGTGTCCGACAAGATCGGCGTCCTCGAAAAGCTGATCGAGAAGGTGGACAAGCTCATCGTGGGCGGGGGCATGGCCTTCACCTTCCTCAAGTCCCTCGGCCACGAGGTCGGAACGTCCATCTGTGAGGAGAATATGGTGGACAAGGCGAAGGACATCATGGAGAAGGCGCGGGAGCGGGGTGTCAAGTTCTACCTGCCCGTCGACTGCGTGGTGGCCGAAAAGGCGGCGGCCGATTCGGAGGTGAAGGTGGTCACGGTCCAGGAGATACCGAAGGACTGGGCAGGTCTGGATATCGGGCCGGCAAGCACGTCACTCTTTGCCGAAGCCCTCCAGAATGCAAAAACCATCGTCTGGAACGGCCCCATGGGCCTGTTCGAACTCGATCCCTTCAGCAGGGGCACCTTCGCCATGGTCACCTATGTGGCCAACAGTCACGCCCTCACCATCGTGGGAGGAGGGGACACGGACGTGGCGGTGCACCGCGCCGGAGAAAGCCTCAAGATATCCTATATATCCACCGGCGGCGGTGCCTTCCTCGAACTCCTGGAAGGAAAGCCCATGCCGGCCATCGAGGCCCTGGAGAAGTGCGGGGGTGCCCGATGAGACGCTGGATGGTGGCGGGTAACTGGAAGATGAACAACCTTATAGGCGAGTCCGTTGCCCTCGCCACGGCCATACGGGACGGGTCACGGGGTGTCGGGGGCGGCGATATTGTGCTGGCGCCCCCATTCACGGCCCTCTCGAGCGTGTACGGGGTGATCAAGGACTCTCCCGTCAAACTGGCGGCTCAGAACCTCTTCCATGAGGAGAAGGGCGCCTATACGGGCGAGGTGGCCCCGGCCATGATCAGGGACGCGGGGTGCACCTTCGTCATCTTGGGTCATTCGGAGCGTCGCAAGTATTTCGGCGAGAAGGATGAGACCGTCAACCTGAAGGTGAAGAAGGCCCTGGCAACCGGACTGACGCCGATCCTGTGCGTGGGGGAGACGGAAGAAGAGCGTGACAAAGGGGTGACCGAGTTTGTCGTGGGAATCCAGGTGAGAAAGGGGCTGAGCGGCGTCCCTTCCCTTGAGAACCTTGTCATCGCCTATGAGCCGGTGTGGGCCATCGGTACCGGAAAGACGGCTACTCCCATGGAGGCCGAGGAGGTGCACCGCTTCATCCGGAGCCTTCTCGGCGAAATGTATGGAAGTGAAGCGAAAGATGTGCGCATATTATATGGCGGCAGCGTCACGGCCGATAACATGGGTGACCTTATCGCCATGGAAGACATCGACGGCGGTCTCGTGGGAGGGGCGTCCTTGAAAGCCGAAGGCTTTTTGGGTATAATAAAAGCCGCTGGGAGCAGATAGTGTTGACCATAGTCTCAATCGTTCATATCGTTGTGGCCCTGGCCCTGATCTTCGTGGTCCTCCTTCAGACAGGGAGGGGGTCGGAGATAGGGGCGGCCTTCGGGAGCGGGTCGAGCCAGACCCTCTTCGGGAGTTCCGGATCGAGCGGCTTCATGACCAAGCTTACCACGGCCGCAGTGGTGATCTTTATGCTTACCAGCCTCGTGCTGGCCTATTCGTACAGTCACCGGGAGTACACGATCAAGGCACCTCCCCAGAAGGCGGAGGAGGCCCCGCCGACGGGTGCTCCGGCGAAGTAGGGGATATGACATCGAGTGCCGAAGTGGTGGAATTGGCAGACACACCATCTTGAGGGGGTGGCGGGGAGACCCGTGCGGGTTCAAATCCCGCCTTCGGCACCATAGAATGGCAGAGGCCGGAAAGACTCCGGCCTCTTTTTTTTCGAGACACCCCCCTCTATTCCCAGGCGATGCCCCGGGACTTGAGGAAGGCTTGGGCCTCCTTGTCGCCCAGCCGGGCTGCCGACTTCAGGTCCTCGTTGGCCTTCTCGTACTCGCCCATGCTGCCGTGAGTGGCCCCTCTGATGGCGAAGGCCTCGCCGTACCTGGGGTTCAACTCGATGGCCCTGTCGAGGTCCTCGACGGCCGGCCCGTAATTCTTCATATAGTAATGGGTGGTTCCCCTTTCCACGTAGCCTGACGGGTTGCCGGGATCCAGTTCGATGGCCCTGGTCTGCATGGCCACGGCCTTGTCCAGCTCTCCGGCGCCGAAATAGGCGCCCCCGAGCATCACGTAAGCCTCCCGGTAGGAAGGGCTCAGCCTGATGACCCCGGTAAAGTCGTCGATGGCGGCGCGGAAGTTTTTCATACGATGATAGGTTGCCCCCCGTATGACAAGGGCCTCCCCGTGCTCCGGAATCACGGCGAGCACCTTGTTCAGGTCGGCCAGGGCGGCCCGGTAGTTCTTCAGCTTGTGGTGGATCGCCCCGCGGAAGAGGCTTGCCGAAGTGTAGTCGGGGTTCAGTTCCAGGGCTTCGTTGAAATCCTTGAGGGCCTTTTCTGTGTCTCCCTGCTTGCTGAAAATCGCCCCCCGGCGGAAGTAGGCTTCCGCGTAGTTGGGGATCAGGACCAGGGCGCGACCGTAGGCATCGACGGCCTCCCGTTCCTTCCCCGCTACCTGGAAGGCAAAGCCTCTTTCGAACCAGTCGATGCCGGTCAGCTTTCCCATAATGTCGCTGTACTGCTTTGTTTTCTTAGCAAGAATCTGCGCGTCGGTCTTTTTTTTCGGCGCCTTCACGGCCTCTGCCTCGGCCCTGATCTTCGAGGCTTCACCGAAGAGGTCCGCTCCCCTCTTCCGGGCCTTCTCCAGCTCCTTCCGGACCTGGGGGTCTTTGTTCAACACCTCCACGACTGCGGCAATTTTGCCGGAGTCTCCTTCCGCTCCGCCGGTGAGGGAGTAGGATTTGCCGTCCCATTTTTCCTCAACCACCCGGATCGGAAAGGAGCCCCTGAGGAGGGGGATGATCTGATCATTGGAAAGATCGAGGCCTTTTTCCTTTATGAAGGGCGCCGCGAGGGAGGCCAACTCGGCCATCAGGCGGATCTACACCGTCTCGTAGGCCACGGTTCTCGCCGAGACCTTCGTATCGATACGTCCTGCCTTGTGGGTATAGCTTTTCCGGGGGGACAGCCATTCGGCCCCGGCCTCGAGGCCGAAGAGGGAGAGGGCCAGGAAGAATACGACCGCCGCGAAAGCCGACTTCGGTCGCCCTGCTGCAGGTCCGCTAACCGTCGCCATGCGTCTCGCCATCCCCCGTATCCCCGTGGACTTATCTATGTTACGTCACATTATAGCCGAGAGCAGGAGGGTATACAATATGCTTCGTCACTTCGTTCCCGGCGTGCCCGGGACAAGCTGCACCCGCCGCCCGGAAGGCTTTTGCACCTTCTTAAGTCCAAAGGACCCTCACCGATCACATGTGTGACCAATGTCATTGACAATTCGCACGCGCAATGGGTAATACTGAAGGCATCGGTGCGGAAAAACGGCTTCTGTGGCTGCTTTTGCCCAAGGGTTTGACGGGCTTGGCGAGGCTGGGCCGTCATTTCCCCCATGTACCGGAAAATTATCACTTTTTGGGGGCCGTGTGACGGGTTTTTCCTTAAAGTTTTTTAATTTTTTCTTGACACCTCAGTTTTGCTTGCATAGAATCGTAAAATGATGGGGGGCATCATCTCTACACGCGCACGTTTTTTCTTGAATCAGCGGAAAACCTTTAAAATACCGAGACAGGAGGACAGTATGGGGTCAAGAGGTATTTTTAACGTTCTGTGTTTGGCAGTGGCTGTCATGCTTCTTTTGCCCGGTCTCTCACCGGCATCCGATCAGGGATTTCTGGTGCAGCAGATCAAGATAACGGGCAACAAGGTGCTGGGCAGCGAGACCCTTACCCCTATCGTCAAACCCTACGAAGGCACGACGATGACACTCCAGAATCTGCAGAAGGTGGCCGGTCTGGTCACGGAGGCGTACGCCAAGCGAGGCTACATCATCGCCAAGGCCTACGTCCCGGAACAGGAGATCGCCCGGGGGATCGTGGAGATCGCCGTTCTCGAGGGGGCTGTCGGAGAGGTGAAGGTTCAGGGGGATCACAAATACTATTCCACTGAATTCATCAAGCGCCACTTCGACCCGATCCTGAAGGAGAAAGCGCTGAAGCAGGACACGCTGGAACGGGCGCTCCTGGTTCTCAACGAATACCCCAGGCTCAATGTCCAGGCGACCCTTCAGGCAGGGAAGGAACCGGGAACGACAGACATCGTCGTCACCGCCAAGAATGCCATCCCTGTCCACCTGACCCTCGACTACAACAACTTCGGTTCAAAGTACACCAGCAGGGACCGCTTCGGCGCGACCTTCGACGTGGGTAACTTCCTGAAGGAAGGGGCGATCCTGTCCATCCGCGGCGTTTCCGGTGATGACCCCAGCAAGATGCTCTTCGGAAGGGGTTCCTACTCCATCCCCCTCAATGCCCTGGGTACACGGCTCGGCGTGTACTATGCGCGGGGTGACTTTGATGTAGGCGAAGAACTCTCCATCCTTGACATGAAAGGGAAGACCGAATCCTTCGGGTTCTCCCTCTCCCATCCCTTCATCAAGAAAAGAATGATGAGCCTCACCGCGGAATTCGGGTTCGACGCGAAGAACACCAAGCAGTACCTCCTCGATGAGATCTCCAGCCACGACAAGATCCGATCGGTCCGGGGCGGCGTGACCTTTGAATCCACCGACACGACGGGCCGCACCTTTGCCACCTTCTTCGTGAGCCAGGGCCTCGGCCACACCCTGGGCGCCATGTCGAACGATGATCCCTACGCGAGCCGTCAGGGCGCGGACAACGGATTCACCAGGTTCAACCTCGAGGCCATGCGCCTCCAGAAGCTTCACCCTTCACTCTTCCTCATCCTGAAGGGTGCCGGCCAGATGTCCTCCAACAAGCTGGTGGTGAGCGAGCAGTTCTCCATCGGCGGGGCCGACTCGGTAAGAGGTTACGCGCCCGGCGAGTTCATCGGTGACGACGGATACTCCGTGACCGCCGAGCTTCGGGTGGCCCCCCTTACCAACAAAGACCTGTTCCAGCTCGCCTTCTTCCTCGACAACGGCTACGTGTCCGTCCAGTCACCGGGCGCAGGCCAGAAGAAGACCCACTCCCTGACCGGTGCCGGCGGCGGTGTCCGCCTCCACCTGCCCTACGACTTCTCGGTCCGGGCGGACGTGGGTTTCCCTCTCGATCCGTCGAAGACGGCGGAAGGCAAGAGCAGCATGTTCTACATTCAGGCCGTGAAGAGATTCTAAGCTCCTCCCCGGGACAGACGGTGTTGGAAGGAGGAGACGTAGTTTGAGATCGAGATCGAGCAACAACGGTGAAAGTGACGAGAAAAGTCGGAAGATAAAGGGAGACGGCGACATGTCGAAACAGCAGTTATACAGCAGTCCGGTGGTTCTCAACTCTGTGGCTCACCGGAACCTTAAGATTGCCCCCGTGAAGGATTACAAGTTTGCGAAGGGCTTCAATTCGTGCATCGCTCTTGGCCAGGAGTTTTTCGAGGCCTCAAAGAGTTATCCCATAGTCTTTTCAGCGGGACCGAACGACGCGCTGACCCCCGTGGTGCTCCTCGGGGTAACCAACAACCTCTTTGTGGACGATGAGGGCAAGTGGCAGGCGCCCTTCTACATCCCGGCCTTCATCAGGAGGTACCCATACATCCTGGCCGAAGGCCTTTCCCAGGACGGGTCCCTGACGGTCTGCGTGGACGGTGCCTACGAAGGGTTCAACGCGGAAGAGGGTGAGCGCCTCTTCACCGATGAGGGCGAGAAGACCCCCGCCCTCGACAGGGCCATGCAGTTTCTGACCGTCTACCAGCAGCAGTTCGAGGTCACGAAGGCCTTCATTGCCTTCGTAAAGGACCTCAACATCTTCAAGACGGTGGATGCGAACATCAACTTTGCCGGCGGAGGCACCTTCACCATCAAAGGCCTTTCCATCGTCGATGAACAGGCCTTGATGAACCTCTCCGACAGCGATCTGGTAACCCTGGTGAGAAGGGGATACCTGGCGTGGATCTACGCCCACCTCTTCTCCATTACCAATTTCATAAAGATCACCGGAAGGGCGGGTTAATGGGTTTCTTTTCCAAAAAGGCACCTGATGATGAACGGTGGGCGGAGATGAACCGCATGGTCATCACGCTCATGAGCGAGAAGAAGATCGCCGAGGCGCAGGCCGTAGCGGACGAGCTTTTTGCGTACAGTAAATCCAACTACGGCAAGAAGCACGGCAATACGGCGACGGCGCTCAACAATCTCGGGTTCATCAGCATCATGAAGAAGGAATTCGACAAGGCCGAGTCCTATCTCCTCATGGCCCTTCAGGTCACGGAGAAGGCATACGGCAAGGATAGCAGGGAAACAGCCGTGGTGAACGTCAACCTCGCAAAACTGTACATGGCGAAGGCGCGGGAGATCCAGATGATCGAGCGGGCCTTCGGGGAACAGGAAGCGGAGGAAGAGGAAGTGGTGACGCGGTTGCAGAGGAGGCGGCAGGCCTGATGAACGGTGTGCCCCTCATTTCATATCTTCCGGAACGTGAAACCAAGTTTCAGATTAGATGGAATACACCTATAGGAGGGTACTATGTCCAACAGTAAGAAGAGGTCGTTCAACGGTAGCAAGAAGATGCTGGCTGGAAGGCAGAGAAGCAGAAGGATTGCACAGCACGGCCCCGGTCTCAATTTCTCCGACTGGGTGACCTACCGACTGGGCAATACCCAGAAGCTCGCAACGGTTACCCTGGGGACGGTCGCCCTCTCCACGACCCTCCTGTCGAGCATCGCCTCGGCATTGCCGCAGGGCGGGAGTGTTGCAGCCGGAAGTGCCACCATAAGCACTCCCAACGCTGCAACCATGCAGATCCAGCAGGCCACCGACAAGGCGATCATCAACTGGAACAAGTTCAACATCAACGTCAATGAACTTGTGAAGTTCATGCAGCCCGGGGCCGCTTCCGTTGTGCTGAACAGGGTGGTCGGTGTTGATCCCTCCTCAATCATGGGCCAACTGGTTGCCAACGGTCGCGTATTCCTCGTCAACCCCAACGGCGTCGTCTTCGGTCCCACGTCGAAGGTCGATGTGGCAGGCCTCCTGGCCACCACCTTCAACATCAAAGACAGCGACTTCATGGCCGGCAAGTATACCTTTACCCAGGACCCTGGAAAAAACCCCTCCTATGTGATCAACCAGGGCCAGATCAAGGTTGCCGACAATGGGTTCGTATTCCTGGTCGCGCCGGCGGTCTCCAATGAAGGCCTCATCGTAGCCCACCTCGGCAAGGTGGCCATGGGGTCGGGCAGCGAGAAGCTGACCATCGACTTCTTCGGTGACGGGCTCATCCAGTATGCCATCGAGGGCAAGGTCCTCGACTCCGTCATGGGGCCCGACGGCAAGCCCTTCGCTTCCGCCGTCTCCAACGCGGGCACCATCAAGGCCGATGGAGGCCAGGTACTGCTCACGGCCAGCGCCGGCAACGCACTTCTCTCCTCCGTCATCAACCAGTCCGGCGTCATCGAGGCCAAATCCCTCGTGAGCAAGGACGGCAAGATCGTCCTCAAGAGCACCGGTGACGGCCTGGTAGTGAACAGCGGCACCCTCGACACCACCGCGGCGGAACCGGGGGCGGGCAACGGCTCCATCGAGATCAGCGGCCAGCACGTCATGATCGGTAAAGACATCAGGACCGGGGACCTCTACCTCGACCCGGCCACCTGGACCATCAGGGACGGCGCAGGCGTGGACGGGCCCGACTGGGTCTATGAGGCGAACCTCGAGGCGCTGTCCGTAGGTTCCAACATCGTGCTGTCGGCGGACGACGCCGTCACCATGGAGAACCTGACCGACGGTACCCTCGCCATGACCAGGTCCTTCACGCTCACCACCACCAATAACGGAGGTGCCGGCATCACCTTCCAGGATACGGCCGATACGATCAGCGTGGCCGGGGCAGGCCAGCCCCTCAACGTCATTTCCGCCTCCTCCATCAATGTCGGCAACCTCACCTCCAACGGCGGACTGATCACCGTCCAGGGCGGCAACAATGCCGCCGTCAGTATCGGCAATATTACCACCGGCGGAGGTCAGGCGGCCATCGTCGGCGGCGCGGCGACGACCTTGAGCCAGCTTGCCGGCACCGCCGTCAATGCAGGCGCAGGCGCAGTGGGTATCGATTTCGGCGGCAACGTAAACACCAGGGACATCACCGGCGGCACGGTGAGCATCATCTCCGGCACGGGCGGCGTGAACAGGGCCGCGGGCACCATCACGGCCACCGTCTCCCTCGAGGTTTCCGGTACCAACGTGGGCGGCACCTCCCAGCTCCAGACCGCGGCAGCCAACCTCACCGCCACGGCGAGCGCAGGGAACATCAACATCGCCAACACGGGCGACGTGGCGGCCACCCTGACCGCCAATGCAGGTAACGCCACCTTCACCAACACCGGGAGCTTCACCACCGGCGGCGCCCTCTCTGCCGACAGCTTCACCATCACCTCGACCGGGAACGTCACCCTGGCCAACAACGTGACCACCGACGGCGCAGGCGGCGTGGCCATCACCGTCACCCAGGCGGGCGGCACCATCACCCAGAACGCGGGCACCACGGTGGCAACGGGCGGCGCAGGGCCCGTCACCTTTCAGGCGGACGATATGACCCTGACGGGCACCGCCATCAACTCCGGCGCCGCACTCGTGACCTTGAGGCCAAACGCGAACGCCAGACCCATCGACGTGGGCACCAACACCCCGGGGACCCTTGGCCTCACGGCAGCAGAGCTGAACACCATCACCTCCACGGGAGGCGTGACCATCGGTTCCGCCACCAACACGGGCGGCATCACGGTGAGTGCGGCCACAGACCTGACCACCGGCGGCATCACGGGCGGGACCCTCACCCTCCGGACAGGGTCCGGCAACATCGATGTGAATGACACCCTCACCACCCTCGTGGACACCACCCTGAGCACCTTGACGGGTGATATCACCTTCGGTGCCCTGGGAGCGGTGGACGCGGCAGGCAAGTCCGTCGTTCTCGCCGCAATGGGCGGCTCAGTGGAAGGCGACGCGGCGGCCTTCAACAACGTGAATGCCTCCGCCCTTGGCATCATGGCACAGGACGGCATCGGTTCCGTGAACCCCCTGGAGACCACCGTCTCCACCATCGCCTTCGCCAACACGGGCACCAACGACGTAAGCATCGAGAACACCCAGGCCGGCGGCCTCACCGTATCGGGCTCGAACGCGGCGAACGGCGGGACCATCACCATCAGCGAACTGGCAGGTAATGTGGTCATCGGCGCGGCAGGCGTGAGCGCGCCCACGGGCGCGACGGTGGTGGACATCGACGCCACCGGGACCCTGACGGCGGAAGCAGGCGCTGTCGTCACCGGCGCCACGGTCAACCTCGGCCGCCTCCTCGGTACCACCACCTCCATCGGCGCCAACGGCGCACCCGTCCGCACCGCAGCGACGACCATGCTCGACGCCCAGTCGAGCGCAGGCGCCATCTATCTTTCCAACACGGGCGACCTCGCCGACGCGAACGTCGTCGCCACGGGCGGCCTCGTCTCCTTCGGCAACAC
>CAYOQF010000029.1:0-34300 GCA_964406055.1 uncultured Syntrophorhabdaceae bacterium | reverse complement strand
GGGAGTCCACCTTAAATATGCCTCATAATTGTCTTGACAGAGGGGGGAGGGTTAGGGTCCACCTTATGATTAGGATTGTGAAGCAGCATTTTCAGCCTGAGAGGGGAGATGATGAATAATAATGCAAGGTCGGCCATCGCAACTCTTATCGGTCTATTTGTGCTTCTGTTCATGATGTCCGGGTGTGGTGAAGGCGAGAGTAAGAAAGACGCTCCCGTTAGAATCAACCTGATGATTGACGAAAATGGAGACGGACTCCCTGACGAACTGGTCGACGCTGTCAACGAGCTTGTTGACATCGCGAAACAATCAGGAGACCCGGACAGCATAGATACTCCGGAGGAAGAAGAGGCGTTCAAGGAAGCTTTGGCAAATTTGTCCGAAAGGTTGCCCTATTCGGAAAAAACGAGCAGGCTTCAACGTGAAATTAATGACCTGTACCAACAAATGGCCGATGCGGGCGGAAATGTTGAAAAGATTCATGGTCTTCAGGATCAAATCGAAGAGAAATTAGCCGAGATCAGAAAAGATGACATCGGTTATAATATAGTGCAGGACGCCGTTGCGACTATGCTTGACTCACAAGCGGCGAGAGGTTCGTCCCTGTCAGGCAAGGCTCCTGAGAAAGACGGGTGGGCAAGGGGGTTACAGGCCGATGGCGAGGACGGCCGCCCTGACTACGCCTCCCTGCAGAGGGGCGATATCTTGTTCGGGATATCATCTGGTGCACATACATTGCTGCCTTATGTGATCGATTTCAGCCATGTCGGGAACTACAACGGGAACAATATGGTTTATGAAGCGGTATCCGATGGAGTGATTCTCCGGCCGCTGTCTGTCTGGAAAACAGACTATAGCCACGTGGCGCTCGGGCGCAGCAAACACAAAACGTCTGCTGAAATATCGGCGGCTATGGACTGGGCGCTTGCCCGTTACGGGTCAGACGGCGGCACGTTTTATAACTGGAATGTGTTCAAACCCCACACGAAACACATGGATATCTTTGAGATAGCGGGCTGGCCGATACCGGTACTATGTCTCTATTGCTCGCAGCTTACCTGGAAGATTCACTTTCATGCAGGCGTAGACGTGGACAGCAACAGTCCAAAATACCTTGCTCAGGCGTCGCTCAAATATCTGGGCTACGGCGGGTTCCTGTTTCCCGGGCTTTTACTGTATCTTTGGGGGATAATCCACCCAGGCGTCATGCCGGATGAAATCTTTCGAGACGATGACATCACCATCTATTCCGACGGCAAGAATTTCGCCTTCACTCCCATCACCGCGCCAAGGTCTGTGTACCGGCTCAACTATAAGATGCAAAGGGACAGCGAATTCTACGACCCGTCGCGAATCAATTACATTTATATAGAGGGGGCTTCTGCGCCAAGAGGTGAGGCCCTGGATTATTACGCAACACTTTATTATTATGACAAGTCGGGACTGAAGCGCGTTGGCGTGGAAGGGGCCTGGTATCCCACGCCGTGTATAGCTTTTCAGACCAACCTTGACTGGTTCGCGAATTACACCATGTTCGAGGTGACGGTAAAGGCGCGTCTGAAGAGTGACCACGGAAGCGAATCAGAGGAATACACCCAAATGTTTCCCGTATGGAATACACCGCCTATGCCGCCGGCATCCATAGTGGTGAAAGATTCCGAGGGAACCATCGGCGACAAGGTTGCCTACGGCAAATTCAACGTGTTGATGGCGGCCGGCGCCAAGAACCCCCTGTATAACCTCCTGTGTTACGAATATGAAGTCTATTATTTACTTGGCGGTGAGTGGAGGCTTTACCGTACCGGCGCAGCACAAGTCCGGAGCGACCCGCTTCACTCCCATGACAATAGTTGGATCATGTTTGAATGTATCTGGGCAAACGAGATGGGGCAGCGTCCCGACAAAGTACGCGCCACGATTTGGGTATGGGATTCCCTTTTCCCGTCTCTTAAATCGACGAAAACAACCCAGGAATTCGAGGTTGTTGACCCGTGACGAAGAGGACCGGGGCCATAACGGCCTCACTGATCGCCGCGCTGATCTCGACGGCGGTATTCTTTTGTCGACCGGGTACTGCTTCACAGGTTTATGCTTCCGGCCGCATTGCGACTGCCATTGCGTCGGAAAAATTGAGTGAAAACAATGTACTCTTGGTACTTACCCATCGCGATTCGCCGAAAGGGCGTTCAAACGCCGTTGTCAAGGTCGACCCGTTTTCGGGGAATATTCTGTCGACTATCACGTTGCCGCCGGGAAACCCCGCCTCATTCGCCATGGATGATCTTGGACGCTTCTGGATAGGCTACTCCTATGACAATCACCGCATGGACAACCGAGTCAATGTCATTTCTCCGGAAGGCAAGCGGCATGAGATGAGAGCGCCCTGCATGAATCCCGAACGGGGTTTCGTATTCACCGCCGGAAAGGCCGGAGTGGTTTGTTCGAACAGAGGGCTGGATGGCTCGCTTGCGATTTATGACAAGAAATCCCTTTCCCTGCTGGATCTGGCATCCCTCGAAGCGCCCGGAGGGATTTATCTTATAACGGCGGCTTCAGCCTCATCAGGCATGATAGCTGTCGCCGGAATGGCAAAAGGGCCCGACCCGCGGAAGCGCTACTGCGTCATAACCCTTATTGACGTCACACTCCGGAAAAAGGTCTGGCAAAGCGACCCCGTTGAAGGCTTGGATGTCTGGAAGATTCTTCCCTACGGAAAACACTTCATACTGCTGAATGCGGCCAGCGCAGAAACCGGCAGCCGCAGCGCCGACATGCTGCTCCTCGGGGCCGACCATTCGATAAAACACATTTCCACGGTGAGCGCGCCGGTGTGGGGCGTATTGCGCGGCCATATGGTGTATGCATACCACAATGCGTCCTGGAATTCACAGAGATCATCCGGCGAGCGTTTTCTCTCGGCATACAATCTGGAGACGGGAGAGCTGAAAAAATGGAGAATTCCCGACAGATGGGAGGCCTCGGATCTCACCTTCTCACACGGACGTTTCTACCTGACTAAAGGCATGGAGGCCGAAAAGTCCCAGCAGGGTGTCTACGCCTTCAATCCGAAGGACCATTCACTGAAGCTCATCACAAAACTCCCCGGGGCACGGCTGCTTTTAGAGCAATAGAATAGGGAACCCCGAAGGGACCCCTTCAGCCTTTCCAAGAATACCCGCCCTAAGGGTCCCCGGGAGACCCTTTTGGGCCCTGTTCCGTCCACAAATCGCCTTGATGCCGGATGACGCCATACATGGCAGTCCCCTGTTTCCCTCCGGATGCCTGTATCGGGGACGACCTACGCAAACCCTCGTGCAGGCTACAGGTACAAGGCTCAAGGGAAAAGAGACGAGGTCGGCAGCCGAAAGGCAAGCGAGGAGAGCCACTGGAGCGAATGGGCGTGTAGGCGGGGAGATGGCGACACGGCGCATCTTCCTCACCTGGCCGGGCCGTATCGCTCCGCCTGTCTTTCGGTGCGTACCGACATTGTTTACATTGTGTAAGGGCTGAAGTTTGTTTTTATGGCGCGAAGTTGGAGAGCTGGTAGGGGATGTCCTTCTTCTCCAGCATTTCCTTCTTCTCGAAATAGACGGCCTTCTCGGCGATCTCGCGGAGCGCGGTCACCACTTCCCTGTTGCTTGACTTGACCAGGGGCTTTGCCCCTTTGATGAGCTGTTTGGACCTTTTCGTCGCCAGGTGGACAAGCTCGAAACGGTTCTCCACCGTCTCCATGCAGTCTTCAACAGTGATCCTTGCCATCGTTGGTTCTCCTTACCTCTTCTATGATGCGCTTGAACTCGTCAAAGGCGGTATCAAGTTTATCATTAATTATCACGTATTGGAAGCGGTATTTTTGTCCCAGCTCCTCCTCCACCCGTTTCAGGCGAAGCTCCATCTCCTTTTCCTTCCGTCCCGACAGTCGTTCCACCAGGGCGCGATGGTCCGGCGGTTCGATGAAGATGAGGCAGGCGGCGGGACACTGCTCCTTCACCCGGATGGCGCCTTTCACGTCGATATCGAGGAGGACGTCCACCCCTTTCGCCAGCGAATCGGCCAAGGGCTTCTTCGGGGTGCCGTAGAGCCGGCCGTGGACCCTTTCCCACTCGATGAACTCGTCCTTTTCTACCATCTCCTCGAAGGTGGCCCGGTCTACAAAGTGGTAGTCCTTCCCCTCCACCTCGCCTTCCCGCTTCGCCCTCGTGGTACAGGAGACGGAGAAGGTACTCTCCCGGTCCTCTGCCAGAAAGCGTCTCACTATCGTGCTCTTGCCCACCCCGGAGGGGCCGCACAAGACAAAGAGCCTCCCTTTCCCTCGGCCCGTTCCCTGCTCACCCATGGCCCCGTCCCTCCATGCCGCGCACCCGTCCGGTGGCCTCACTCCACATTCTGTACCTGCTCCCTCATCTTTTCGATCTCCACCTTGATCTGGATCACCCGCTCGCTGATGAAGAGGTCGTTCGCCTTGCTCCCGATGGTGTTCGTCTCCCGCACCATCTCCTGGATGATGAAATCGAGCTTCCTTCCCACCGGCTCCCGGGCGTTCAGGGTCTCGCCGAAGAGATCCATGTGGCCCTTGAGTCTCACAATTTCCTCGGCTATGTCGAGGCGCTCCATGAAGACGACCATCTCCTGGAGGAGCCTCCCCTCGTCCACGGAGCCGGACCGCACCACCTCGCCGATCTTTTCCCTTATGCGCTCCTCGTGGGCACCGAAGGCCGCAGGTCTCCGGCCGTCGATCTCGTCGACCCACGACCGGATCTGGGCAATCCGGCCCTCCAGGTCCCGCCGGATCATCTCTCCCTCTCCTGCCCGCACCCCGTCCAGCTCCTTAAGGAGGGTCTCCACCGTCTCCGTCAGCCCCTCCTCGGGCAGGGAGTTGTTCTCCTCGTAGGTGATGATGTCCCGGAAACCGAGAATCTCATCCATTCTCGGGCTCCCTTCAAGGCCGTAGCGGTCGCGGAGCGCCCGGACCAGTTCCACGTAGTGGCCTACGGTGTCTTCGTTCACTTTCGGGGCGCTCCACGCCCCGGCCGCCCGTTCGAACTTGATGTTCAGGTCCACCTTGCCCCTGCTCACGTAGCGCTTCACGAGGTCCCGCACGCGCTGCTCATGGGCATAATCCATCTTGGGCAGCTTGATGGAGAGCTCAAGGTAACGGCTGTTGAGGGAGCGGGCCTCCCCGCTGATCTTGCCCTCGGGCCACTCCGTCTCAGTCTTGGCAAATCCGGTCATGCTCTTTATCATCCCTCGCTCCTTCCATTCTCCCGTCCGCCCTCCCCGGGTCAGGGCGGATGCGGGATCCGTCGTGCATTTCTTCAGGGGGCAGCGTGTTTCAGGGCGGTCCTGTATCCTTCGCGCCACCTGTTGAAGAGGGCGATCAGTTCACCGCCCCCGTAATCCGGGTAGGTCCAGTCAAGGGGCCTGTAGGTCCCTCGCCCGTACATGAGGGTGAGGTCCGCGAAGAGCCCCCTGCCCAGGTAGATCCTGTGGGTGTATCCTTTGGTCGTGGCAAGCACCACCTGCTCGAGGCTCAGGTAACCGGGGTCGATGTTCACTTTTCTCCGCCCTTCCGTGGCCCGCTCCTCCTCCAGGAGATTGGTGGCCAGCTTCACCTCCGGGAGCATGCCCCTGTCCTTCAGGGGCGTGAAAAGCATGAAGATTCTCTCGAGTCCCCCGCCCATCTCCCGGCAATAGTAGTCGGTATGGGTGAAGGGCGCCGGCGCCGTCGTCTCCTCCACAGGCCCCAAAAGGTCCCGGAGACGGGCCGTGACCTCCCCGAGAAGACCCGGGTCGGCGTAGATCACGCTGGTAAAGAATCGGACCGGTCTCGGTTCTCTCGGCGTACCCATAGGATGAAGAATTCCCTGTTCTTTCTCTCCCGCTCCCTCGGCGCCTCCGCCATCTGGAGGGGAGACAGCCCCAAACCCTCCCCGAAGGCCCTGATCTCTTCGAGGACCCCTTCTATCCTCTCCCCGTCCTTCACAATCCCCTTTTTGCCCACGTTGAACCTTCCCACCTCGAACTGGGGCTTGACGAGGGTGACAAGATACCCCCCGGGCTTCAGAAAAACGAGGAGGGCGGGCAGGATCTTCCGCACCGATATGAAGGACACGTCCACGGTGATGATGTCGACCTGCTCGCCGATGTCTTCGAAGGTGAGGTAGCGGGCATTGCAGTTCTCCCGGAGCCGGACCCGGTCATCCCGCTGAAGCCGTTCGTGGAGCTGGTTCGCACCCGTGTCCACGGCATGGACCTTGGCCGCCCCCCCCTTCAGGAGGGCATCGATGAAGCCCCCCGTGGAGGAACCCACATCCAGGGCCGTCACCCCCTCCACCGTCACGCCGAAGGAACGAAGGGCATGGTCCAGCTTCACGCCGCCGTAACTCACGAAAGGGATGGGGTCACCCCTCACCTCCAGGGGGACATCCTCGGGGAGCTTGCGGTCGGGACGGTCGATCCGCTCGGTACCGGAGAAGACCTCACCGGCCATGACGAGGATCCGCGCCTTCTCACGGGAGGGCGTCAGTCCTCGCCTCGTAAGGAGTACGTCTACCCTCTCCCTAACCATGACCGGACAGCCTTTTGAATACCCTCGGGATCAAGGCCGATCTCCCTGCGAAGGTCCTTCTGGGAACCGTGATGGAGAAAGCGGTCCGGCAGCCCGAGCACCTTGACCGGCACCTGGGCCCCCTGCTCGGCAAGGGCCTCCAGGACGGCGCTGCCAAACCCCCCTGCCGCCACGTTCTCCTCCACGGTCATGATCCTCCCTGTCGGCACGGCCTTTTCGAGGAGCATGGGCAGGTCCAGGGGCTTGATGAACCGGCCGTTGATGACCGCGCACTCGATACCCTGCAAAGAAAGCTCCCGGGCAACGGTCAGGCAGGGATGGACAGTGGCCCCGCAGGCTATGATAGTGAGGTCCGAACCCTCCCGCAGGAGTTCCCAGGACCCCAGAGGGATCTCTTGATAGGGCTCGTCCAGGGGAACCCCCACCGCCTCCCCCCTCGGATAACGGATCGCCACCGGTTTCCCGTAGGTCCCGGCGGAGTACAGCATGTGCCGCAATTCGCTCTCGTCCCTGGGGCTCATGACGATCATGTTGGGGATATGACGAAAATAGCTGAGATCGAAGGCGCCGTGGTGGGTGGGCCCGTCCTGCCCTACGATCCCGCTCCTGTCAACGGCAAAGACCACCGGGAGCTCCTGGAGGCACACGTCGAGGATGATCTGGTCGTAGGCCCTCTGGAGAAAGGTGGAGTATATGGCCACGAAGGGCCTCATGCCGCCGAGGGCGAGGGAGCCCGCGAAGGTGACGCCGTGCTGCTCCGCTATGCCGATGTCGTAGAAGCGGCCGGGAAAGCGTTTCGAAAAATCATCGAGTCCTGTGCCCAGGCCCATGGCGGCGGTAATGGCCACGATCCTCTCATCTTTCTCCGCCAGGTCGATGATGGTCTCCCCGAAGATGTCCGTGTAGGTCTTCTTGCTCGCCCTGCAGTTGCCTGTAGTCACCTCGAAGGTGGAGATCCCGTGGAACCTTGCAGGATCACACTCCGCGTGGGTATACCCCCTCCCCTTGACCGTCACCACATGGATGAGCCGGGCCCCTTTCAGTTTCTTCATATTCCTCAGGTTGTCGAGGAGGTGGTTGAAGTTGTGGCCGTCCACCGGCCCCACGTACTGAAAGCCCAACTCCTCGAAGAGCATGCCCGGGGTCAGAAAGCCCTTGACCGTCTCCTCCAGGTGACGGGCCAGCTTGTAGACCTTGTCCCCCACACCGGGAAGGTTTTTGAGGCGGCCCTTGATCTCCTCCCTCACGTTGCTCATGAACTCGCCGGTCATGATCCTGTTGAGATAGGAGGAAAGGGCGCCGATGTTCTTCGATATGGACATCTCGTTGTCGTTGAGGACCACCATGATGTCGCTGTTCAGGTGGCCGGCGTGATTGAGGGCCTCGAAGGACATCCCTCCCGTCAGGGACCCGTCGCCTATGACCGAAACGATGTTGTACTGCTCCTTCCTCTTCTTTCTGGCCTCTGCAAGGCCTACGGCGATGGAGATGGAGTTGCTCGCGTGACCCGTATCGAAGACATCGTAGGGGCTCTCTTTCCTGCTGGGAAAGCCGCTTAAGCCATCCGTCTGCCGGAGGCTCTCGAACCTGTCCCGGCGGCCCGTGATCAGTTTGTGGGTGTAGCACTGGTGACCCACATCCCAGATGATCTTGTCCCTCGGGGTGTCAAAGACGTAGTGTAGGGCAAGGGTGAGCTCCACCGCCCCCAGGTTCGACGACAGGTGCCCCCCGGTCCTGGAAACGACCGTGGTGATCCGGTCTCTTATCTCTTCTGCCAGTCTGGTGAGGTCCTGAAGGGAGAGTTTCCGGAGGTCCTCCGGAGAATCGATACGTTCCAGAAGCATCAGGAGGCCCTGTTGCCTATAAACCGCGCAATCTCTTGCAGAACCGTGCCTTTCTCGCCGAGGAAGCTCACCGAGTTCACGGCCGTCTCCACAAGCTGCTCCAGCTTGATCTTGGAGGCCACGATCCCGTAATGCTTGATGTACGTCTGTTTGTTCGCATCCTTCTTCAGCCGCTTTCCCACCTTCTCCTCGTCCCCTTCCGCATCGAGGAGGTCGTCCATGATCTGGAAGGCGAGGCCGATGCATTCACCGTATCTGGTAAGGCTCTTCAACTCCCGGGCCTTGGCCCCGCCCATCATGGCGCCTATCCGGACCGACGCCCGGATGAGGGCCGTGGTCTTGCGGCTGTGGATGAAGTTGAGGATGTTCTTGTTCCCTTCCTTGCCGTCATAGAGGACATCCATGACCTGCCCCCCCACCATCCCCTCCGCCCCTGAGGCCGAGGCGACCTCGAAAACCACCTGTTTCACGAGACCCGGTCTTACGTGTTCCGTATACCGCAGGTCCGTCATGATCCTGAAGGCCTCGGTGAGAAGGGCGTCCCCTGCGAGGATCGCCATGGCCTCGCCGAATACTTTGTGGCACGTAGGTTTACCCCGTCTCAGGTCGTCGTCGTCGATGCTGGGGAGGTCGTCGTGGATAAGGGAATAGGTGTGGATCATCTCGATGGCGCAGGCAAAGGGCAGGAGCTGGTCAACCGGTTTCTCCTTGGCCTCGCACGCGGCAATGGCAAGGACCGGCCGGATCCTCTTGCCGTTGGCGAAGACCATGTACTCCATGGCATCCCGGAGAATGCCCGGCGATGTCTGGAGGGAGGAGAAGATGTCCTTCAGGGCATCCTCGACAAGGATCTTCTTTTCATGGAGATAGTCGCTGAATTCCACTATGCCTCTTCCTGAGGAAAGGCCCTTTTCTCCAGGGAGCCGTCCTCCTTTTTTATAAGGATCTCAACCTTCTTTTCCACCTCGTCGAGCCTTTTGGAGAGCTCCCTGGTGAGGGTGAGCCCCTCCTTGAAGAGGCTTAAGGCCTCATCGAGGGGAACGCTACCCTCGTCGAGGGTCTTCACGATGCCCTCCAGTTTCTTGAGCCCTTCCTCAAATCTCATAAGATCCCGATATTATAGATTCCGCCACAGGGCTTTTCAAGGGGGCGGCGGCCTATCTGCCCCGCCCCATACCCTTGGGCATCCCTGTCCCGCCCATGCCGGGCATGGAGGGCATGGCCATCTTCTGGTACCCCGAGGGCACCTCGAAGAGGCTGTCGGGGGCCGATTTCTTTATATTCCGGTATTCGTGGCTCCAGGAACCGTCCACCGCCGCTGTCTTGATGGGAAAGTTGAGGTCCGTGGCAATCCACTGGTAGAGCTTGGTGGTTCCCTTCTCGTCCTTTACCGTCACCTCATATTTCTTTGTAGGGTGCCCGTCGATGGTTTCAGAGCCTATCAGCTTTCGTTCCACCTCGCCTTTCTGCTTCTCCTCCACCCTGGGGCTCTTCGTGGGGTCGTAGGCCATCTCCATGTAAGCCTTCTCGGAAGGCATGACCATCCAGGTGACCTTCTTGTCCATCCGCATGATGGTGTATTCCTTCTGGCCCTTCATCTGGAAACGCATCTTCTCGCCCTTCAAGGCCATCTCACCGTTCTGCGTGGTATTGCCCTGCTTCATGATCATATCCGCCGTCATCTCAACGGCACAGACATGACCGGCAGCCACAAGGGCGAACGCCAGCACCACCCCGAAAACCATCGCCTGTCGTATCATGGGTCCCTCCCGAGCTGATTTTCTTGAACTACTGGAATCTTACCACAAGAGGAGGGGTACGACAATGCTCAAGCCCCGAGGGGCCGGGATCGCAATACAAAGGTGTTGAGAATAGTGGGAAAAAGGTGTAATTTTATAGGCTGACCGGGAGGGATGAGAGGACCATGAAATATCCGATAACGAGAGAAGGGTTCGAGAACCTGAAGAAGGAGCATGAATACCTCCTCGGAACCAAGAGACCCAAAATCATCAGGGCCATCGAGGAGGCCAGGGGGCATGGCGATCTGTCCGAGAACGCTGAGTACGACGCAGCCAAGGAGGAGTACCAGCACCTCCAGAAGAAGGTGGCCGAGATCGAAGAGATGTTGAGAAACTCGGAGATCGTCGATGTGAAGAAGGGTGACGGAGAGACCGTATCCTTCGGCTGCAGCATCGTCCTTCGCAACCTGGATACCGACGAAGAGGCCGAATACACCCTGGTGGGCCCCTACGAATCGGACATTCAGAAGAGCAAGATATCCCTCACCTCACCCCTCGGAAGGGCCCTCCTGGGCAAGTCGGTGGGCGATGAAGTGACCTTCTCCGCACCGGGAGGGAAAAGAACCTACGAGATTATCAGCGTGGGCTAACCCCGGCGATCGGCCGGATCAGACATTCTCCACCATCTCCCAGATCCCGCAGGGACAGACACCGGCGCAAAAGCCGCAGCCGATGCAGAGTTCTTCGTCCACCACGTAGGCGTAGGCGCCGCCCGGGTCCTCGTTTCGCCTGATGGCCCCCTGAAAGCAGACGGTCTCACACATGTGGCAGTCCCTGCAGACGCCGCAGGAGAGGCAGCGCTGCGCCTCCCCTTCCACCCCCTGTCCGTTGACCGCCGTGGCCTCGTAATAGACGGTCCTCACCTTATCGTAGGGGATCACGGGTTTGGGGGCAGGCCGGTAGTACGACCGGTCGGTCAGAAGGGCGTGGACCGCTTCGGCCGCCAGCCTGCCCTGGCCGATGGCGTGGGTCACGAGGCCCATGCGCGTGGCGTCTCCTATGGCAAAGACCTTCGGGTCCGAGGTGTGTCCCGCCTCGTCGGCCCCCACCCACCCTTCCTTCTCCACATGGACCGCAGGGGGTAGGAACTCGCTGACAGGCGTATCGCCCACGGCCACCACCACCGTGTCCGCCTCGAGACTCGACCCGTCGGTGAAATGGAGTCTTCGTTGGGTTCGGTCATAGCGTTCCGTTATCCTGGGCCACAGGATCCTGGTTCCCAGGTCCTCGGCGATCTTCAGTTCCTTTCCGAAGGCCGCCGGTTTCTGGATGTCCACCGCCGTCACCTCTGCCGCACCGAGGGCAAAGGCCTGGGCGGCCACATCCATACCCACATTGCCCGCCCCCAGGATGACCACTTTTTGCCCCTTCATGGCAGGGGCGGTACCCAGATTGGCGTTCCGGAGGAAATCATAGCCCGTCACCGCCGCTTCCGACCCGGGGAAGGTGATCACCCTTGGCCTGTGGGCGCCCACGGCCACCACAAGGGCGTCGAATTTCTTGTAGAGGGTGGTGAAGAGCTTCCTGTCCACCCTGCGGTTCAGATGGACCTTGACGCCCGCCTCTTCGATCCTTTTCAGCTCACGCTGAAGAATCCTCCGGGGAAGACGTTCTTTCGGGATGGAAAGCTCCAGTTTGCCGCCGATGCGGTCCTCTGCCTCGTACATCTCCACATGGTGGCCCTTCATGGCCAGCTGCCACGCGGCCGACATGCCGGCGGGACCGCCGCCGATGACCGCCACCCGCCTGCCTGTCTTCGGATGGGGTTGCGGTGTGGCGAGTTCGAGACTTGCCTTGCCGAAGGCCTGCATGTCCAGGGGGCGGTCCACCCTGCTCCTGGTGCAACCCTCCATACAGAGGTTGGCACACACCTCCCCGCAGACCGACGCCGGAAGGGGACTGTACTGGAGCACCAGCTCGAGGGCCTCCGCGAGCTTCCCTTCCCTGATGAGCTGGGCGCGCCTCCAGGTGGGGATCCCGGACGGGCAGGCGGATTCGCAGGGAGGCGCATACTTCCTGTTGTTCCACTGGGGGACGAAACGGCGATCCGGCCCCGTGGTGACATAGGGGAGCACGGTGGGGGGATGGCTCACGTACTCGGCAAAGAGCCCCCCTTCTCCCACGCCCTTCTCCCACATGTTTCTCCTGTACTGGGAGAGGTCCATGGCAAGGGTCTTCTTCCGGGCCCTCTCCTCGGCGGTGAAGGGCATGAGCTTCTTCCAGTCTTCCACGGAACGGGTCAGTTCGTCGAGGTACCCGCTCCGCCCTATGGCCTCCAGGAAGGGCTTCATGTTCTCCACGAGCCATTCCCAGTCCCCGGGGGTCAGGTCGAGAAGCTGGACATCCGCCTGACTGTAATTGGCGATGGCGCCCCTGAAGTAGACCACGCCCCCCACCATCCCGACACAGGGGCGGTACCCCAGGACACTGTCCACGTTCCGGGGCTCGACGCCGCAGACTACGGCGATCCCTCCTGCCTTGAATTCGGCAAAGGCATCCCCCACATCCCTGAAGTACCAGGACTGGGGGGGATCGAACCTGGGGTTGTGCTTGGTCATGGTGTCGCAGCGGGTGCCGCCTGAACCCTGGACATAGAGGATGCCCTGGGCAGCGGCGTTGTGGGCGCCGTTCGTCACGTCCCCGAGAACGGTAATCTTCGCACCGCAGTTGAGCCAGCCCACGTCGTCCGAGGCACCCCCCCTCACGAGGATCTCGGTGCCCTGCATACCCATGCCGCCCAGGCGCTGACCTACGGAACCTTCCACGGTAAGACGGACCACTTCGTTCTTCGGCCAGATCCGTCCGCCGATCCCGTGCTGGCCGTCGGCGGTGATGGTGATGTGCCGGACACCCCGGGCCACGAGACCCTGGATCTCCTCCTCCAGCACCCGCGAGGGAAGCCTCTTCCCCTCTCGTTTTCCCTTTAACGTCGCCTCTCTATCCATATCTCGTCTCTCAGCACACATAGGATATCCCCAACCGCTCCGCCACGGCGTGGTCGTCCGAGCTCAGGGCGTCGGACATGCCGATGGGCAGTTCCGTGCTCCGCCCCATGGGCGCGAAGATCTTCTTGAGCTCAACGTCGATGGATTTGAAGACCTCCACCACCCGCTGAGCCACCTTGTCGGGATCGAGACGGCGGTACAGCCTGGGATCCTGGGTGGTGATGCCCCGCGGACACCGCCCGAGGTTGCACACGTTGCAACGGTTGTATTCGTCGCCGAAACAGCCGGCGGCAGCCTGCATCATGTATTTTCCCGTGGCCACCGCAGAGGCCCCGAGCATGATGAGGGCCCCGGCATTGGCGGCGATGTTTCCTTTTTTTCCCACGCCGCCGGCGGCGATGAGGGGCAGCTCATTCTGCTTACCCTGGCGCACCAGGTCGAGGTAGCACTCCCTCAGGTTCGAGGCGATGGGGTGGCCCATCTTGTCCATGGACACATTGTACGCAGCGCCGGTCCCTCCATCCTCTCCGTCGATGGACAGGGCGGCGGCATAGGGATTGCGGACCAAGTTGTTGAGGACCGCCTTGGCCGTCCTGGTCCCCGATATCTTGGGAAAGACAGGGACCCTGAACCCCCAGGCCATGGACATGGACTGGATCATCTTGGCCACCGATTCCTCGATGGAATACTTGGTCTGGTGGGTGGGCGGGGAAGGCAGGTCCACCTTCTGGGGCACACCGCGTATCTCGGCGATCAGCTTCAGCACCTTATGGGCCATGAGAAGGCCGCCGTCGCCCGGCTTCGCCCCCTGGCCGTACTTGATCTCGATGGCGCAGGGGTCTTCCACCATGTCGGGCAGGGCCCTGATGATCTCGTCCCATCCGAAGTATCCCGAAGCGATCTGGAGGATGAAGTACTTCACATACCTGGACTTGAGCAGCCTCGGCGGCATGCCGCCCTCGCCGGAGCACATGACCACCGGCATGCCCTCCATCTCGTTCAGATAGGCAACACCCATGGCAAGGCCCTCCCACATATAGGGCGAGAGGGCGCCCACGGACATGCTCCCGATCATGACCGGGTAGATCTCCCGCACGGGAGGTACGACCCTTTCCGACATGGGGTCCACCTGGAGTTTCCCGTCCACCACCACAAGGGGAAGGTCCTCGGGGGCCGGTATCCTTCCCAGGTAGGTCCTGATCCTGAATTCGTGCCTCCCCGCGTCAAGGGCCGGGTCGGTGAGCATGGAGATGCGGGTGAATTTGAGTCGATCGAGGGTGGATTCCCGGGGATCGTTCCTTCTCCCGCCCCTCGTGTAGGGGAAGCCGCCCGCGTTCTTGTGAAAAAGGAACTTGTGCTGCGGGTTGTAGACCGGCTCGATGGCCTCGTTGGGGCACACGAGGGTGCAGGTACCGCACCCGGTGCAATACCGCTCGATATCGGCACTCTGCTCGATGACGGTGACCACCTTGCGGGTTGCCCGGGGGGTGGGGGCCTTACCGTCCGACTCCACGACCCTTCGTACCACGACGGAGGGCCGTATGGCGAACATGGGGCAGACGGCGGTACACCGCCCGCACCGCTTGCAGCGGTCATCTCTCCACGCAACGATGTACGGGAGATCCCTGACCGTCAGTTCATGGTTGTGGTCCAGCCGTGTACTTGATTCCATACCTTTACCTCTTCCGCGCCCGGTGACACGAGGATTATATCATACTTCATGGGGAAGACGTCGGCGCTCCGGTCCCGTTGCGGGACCACGGAGTCAAGGCCGCACAACTCGGAAACGAGCACGTATTTCCCCTTGAGTCCCCCTACCACTCCCGGCCGTAAACGCTTCGCGTCATGGACCATGAGACAGGTCCCGTCAGGGGTGAAGGCGATTACCACGTTGGGCCCGTCGATACAGAGGGGGCGAAGGGCCATCTTGAGATATCTCACCGCATCCCGGTCCTGCCGTGTTGCAATCTCCGCCTCGCTTAAGGGTGTGATCACGTCTTTATAGTACTCGAGGGGCAGTTTCAACTGGCGGTGGGCATAATGGAGGATGTGGGCGAAGACCTCGCTGTCGCTGTTGTACCCCGTGTACCCGGGAAAGCCGCGACTCATGAGAAACTCACGGATCGGCACGAAGGCCGTGTTCTCTCCGTTGGTCATGGAGCCGTAGCCCTGGATGAAGAAAGGATGGCAGGCATAGAGGTTGATGTCGTAGTTCGTGTTTTGTCTGCCCTGGGCGAAGACGATCTTTGCGCTCAGGTGGGCGTCGTCGAGACCGAAGAATTCCGCAAGATAGAGGGGGTCTCCCACTTCCTTCAGGGTCACCACGTCGGGGTAGAAGGAGAAGACCGTGATCCGCTCGTTCTTCTCTCCCATCTTCTTCAGCTGGAGCCTGGTCTTCAGGAGTATGTCCTCCTTCTCCGCCATGCTCTTCCCCTTGTAGACGGAGGGGTAGTCGTAGATCTTGGCGAAGTAATGGTCCCTTCTGCGGATGCCGTTTACCGCCTTGATCTTGGGCCTCCACTCGTGGACGAGGGTGAAACCCGCGTCATACATATGCTCATCCAGAACGCCGATCCCGTCCCTGGAACAGATACCCGACAGGATCGGGTAGCCCTTCAGATCCTCGAAATCGCCGCCCAGGTTCTTGAGCATGATCCCCATCCCTGAGCCGTCGTGCCCCTCCTTCATGGTTTCCAGGGCACGCACCGCCTCCATGGGACTGAAGTACTCAGACGCCGTGATTGCTACGAGACGACACATGGTTCCATCACCTCTTTCCTGTCACCTGGGCCCCTGAAGCCGGTAACATGCTCTGTTCCCTCACCCTGCGACGGCGAGGGCGCTCTCTTCCCACCAGAGGAAGGGTTTCTTTTTCTGCGACAGTTTCTCCGCCTCCACGAACTCTCTGATAATCCGCTTCAACCGGAGACTTGATTCGACGATCTGTTCAAAATTGCCTAGGATGGTCGTGCCCTGCCGGGTGAATTCCTCCAGGCGCCGTGCCGTTTCGCCCATGATCCTGCCACGGTCCCTTTCATCCAGGTCTTCAAGCCACGACACGATGAGGGTCTCGGTCATTTCGGGGTGAAACTGGAGCCCGTAGGCGTTTTCACCGATCCTGAAGGCCTGGTTCCTGCACCGGTTCCCCTTGGCAAGGAGAACACCCCGGTCCGGCACCTCGAAGGCATCTTCGTGCCACTGGAAAACCGGGATCTTTCCCTCCACGTTCTTAAAAAGGAGGTCCTTCGATCCCTCCTTCGAAACCTTTACGTCGTACCAGCCGATCTCCTTCTCCCGTGAGGCACGCACCCGGGCACCGCATGCCTTGGCCAGAAGCTGGCCCCCCAGACAGATGCCGAGAAAGGGTATCTCCTCCACCACCAGGCGACTGATGTAGGTGTCTTCTTCCTTGAGAAAAGGGTATTTCTCTTCCTCGTAGACGTTCATCGGCCCGCCGAGCATGATCACGGCGGCGATGGTGTCGAAATCGTGGGGGAGCGTACCGCCGTTGCTCAGGTTCACGATCTCCAACTCCCAACCGTGGTTCCCGAAAAACGTCTCCACAAGACCGGGGCCTTCCTTCGGTGCGTGCTGTACGATCACTATCCTCTCCGACACGGGGCAACCTCCTCTTTATCCACCCTGTCCCCCCCACCGAAGATTCGAATGGAGGGGACAGGGGCGGGGTAACGCTTTGTCAAGGTGCAGGGGCAACCTTTTCTTCCGTCTATTTTCTCGGGGCCCGGGGCGCTGCATGCGCCTTCCTGTGACCCCCGGATGTTATTCAAAGCCGTCAACATACACCTCTCGCCATGCATAGGCCATGCTTTGAACAACGTCGTTCGTGTTTCTCTGAAATTCCCTCTGAAATCGCTGAGGGCCTGAATGGACCCACACATCGACGTGTGAATCCGGCGGTGCACCTTATACAAGTACGGGGCAGCGGCCCGTGGTAACCCTGCCCCGTACTTGTCGTACCTCATCCTATCGCCACACCGCCCCGCTCTTCCGTGCGGATACGGACGCACTCCACGAGATCGAGGACGAAGATCTTGCCGTCTCCCACCTCCCCGGTCTGGGCACCCTTGATGATGGCCTGGATAGTGGGCTCCACAAAGCCCTCGTTCACCGCTATCTCGAGGCGGATCTTTCGCAGCAGGTTTCCCATCTCCTTCGCACCGCGGTATACCTCTGCCACCCCCATTTGCCTGCCGTGGCCCAGGACCTCGTTCACCGTGATCAGGTTCACCTCTGCCTTGTAAAGCTCCTGTTTCACCGCCTCAAGTCTGTCCGGCTTGATGATCGCTATGATCAATTTCATGATGTCACCCCTATTCTAAGATAGTGTAAGCGTTTTCGTGGTGCTGGGTCAGGTCGAGGCCCATGATCTCGTCCTTTTCCGGCACCCTCATCTTCATGACCTTGTCCACGACCTTGAAGATGATGAAGCTCACCACAAAACTGTACGCCAGGGTCACGGCCACGGCAACCAACTGGACGAGGAACTGTTTCGGGTTTCCGAAGAAGAGTCCGTTCGCGCCGTCAGGATTGACCGCCTTGGAGGCAAAGAGCCCGGTGGCGAGGGCGCCCCAGATACCGCCCACGCAGTGGACCCCGAAGACGTCCAGGGCATCGTCATAGCCGAACCTCGGTTTCACCACCGCTACGGCAAAGTAGCAGAATATGCTCACCAACACGCCGATGGCGATGGCCGACAGGGCGCTCACAAATCCCGCTGCCGGTGTGATGGCCACCAGGCCGGCCACGGCTCCCGTGGCACCACCCAGCACCGTGGGCTTCTCGTGAAAGATCCAGTCGAGGATGGCCCAAGTGAGGCCCGCCGCCGCAGCTGCCGTGTTGGTCACCACAAAGGCGTTGACCGCAATCCCGTTAGCAGAAAGGGCGCTCCCTGCATTGAAACCGAACCAGCCGAACCAGAGAAGGGCCGTGCCCAGGATGGTAAATGGAAGGTTGTGGGGCAGGATCGCCCGGCCGCCACCCTTCCGTTTGCCGATGAAGATGGCCGCCATGAGGGCCGCGATACCGGCGTTGATGTGGACCACCGTGCCGCCCGCAAAATCAAGGGCCCCCATTTCCTTGAGCCAGCCGCCGATCCCCCATACCCAGTGGGCAACCGGGTCATAGACAAAGGTGGCCCAGAGAATCATGAAGACGAGGAAGGCCGAGAATTTCATGCGCTCCGTAAAGGCCCCGATCATGAGGGCCGGGGTAATGACGGCAAACATGGCCTGGAAGATCATGAAGGCCTGGTGAGGGATGGTGGCCGCGTAATCCTTGAAGGGCTCGAGGCCCACGCCGCTTAAGCCTATCCATTCGAGACCTCCCCAGAAACTGTTCCCCGGGGCGAAGGAGAGGCTGTACCCGTAAAGGACCCACTGGATGCTCATGACGAAGAGGAGGGCGAAACATTGCATGAGCACGCCCAGTATGTTCTTTCTCCCCACCATGCCCCCGTAGAAAAAGGCGAGACCGGGAGTCATGAGGAGGACAAGGGCCGAGGAGATGAGGACCCAGGCCGTGTCGCCCGTGTCTACCTTGGGTGAGGCGGCAGGCGCTGCAGGGGCGGCGGTCGCCTGGGCTGCAGGGGCGGGTGCCTGAGCGCCCTGTTCCTGGGCAAGGGAAAAACCTGCCATAGCGATACACGCGAGGACCGCTGTCAGAAGAAGTATTTTTTTCACCGTACACCTCCGTCTTGAAAATAGAAAAGGTGCCTTCAACCCCATCGGGATCGAAGACACCTTAGTCTTCAAAAAAAATGGCGTTCCGACCTTTCAGAACGCCCTTGTCACGAACACGTCAACGTGTCTAATGACCCTACAAGTAAGAATCCCCAAACCCCGTTAACCATCCCCTTCTGTCAAGTCCGTCCGCCGGCCGGTTCCACCCCGCAGACAGCACTGTCAACACTCCCCCGGGACTGGTGCTCCAGGTGCCTCAGTACCGATGAACGACCACCGGCTGACCGGCCGAAGAGCTGAAGAGGACAAGTGCAAGGTTCAAGTGCAAGGAAATTCCTCATTCACCCTTTCTCCCTTGCACTGGTTTTGAGACCTTCGTGCCGGGGTCTCCGGCAGTACGGCGTCGGGGGGCAGATACGAGCGGATGGGTGAAAGGGGCAATCAGAGGGTGGAGGGCGGTCAGGGCCTGCGCGCGGGAGGGGATGCGGACAGGAACGGCGCTCCTTCCCTTGCGGGGAAGGAGGAATTGTGGGGCCTCACTCCGCCCTCAGGTTCCACCGGCCCACGATCTCCTCGACCGTCAACCGGATTGCACGGGAGAGTTCCTCCCTCAACGTCACCGGAGGGTCTTCCTCACAGTAGTCCTCTATGGGGCGGCAGACGGAAAAAGGCATGAGTTGGGTGAAGTAGGATGGCCGGGGCCACTTGTCGCTGCCGTAGGCAAAAATACCCTCACGGAGGGGAGCCCCCGAAGCCGCGTCCACCAGTCGGGCCCGCACGATCACCTCGGGGGAAAAGGTCCAGCTGTCGGGGCATTCACGGAAGGAAACCCTCAGGATCTCCACGGGGAGGATCGTTTTCACGGCAAGATCCCGGTAGCCCTCATCCCCCTTTAGCACGGCGGTGTTCTCGAAACCCCCTTTCTTCAGGAGATCCAGGAGGCGCCGGGAAATTTCCTGCGCCGGATCAACGTCCTTCAGTTCCCCGGCCAGCCTCTCCATACAGGGTTGCCATCGGTGGCGGGAATGGGCTCCGCCGAGGGAGCCGGCCAGCAGGCCCACAGGGGCATAGGCCAGAAAGATAAGGATTCCCCGGGGGTCGGAAAGGAAAATGGCACCCGGGGCCAATCCTCTCTCCAGACCTCGATTCATCCAATCAGGCGAATGGAGGCTCTCTCCGCCTCTCACCAGAATGCCGAGAGGCGCAAGACCCCGCGCCTCCTCCCCACCGAAGGGGGCCGACAGGGTGTGGAAGGGCACAAGGAGGGAAACGAAGGGCTCGCCATAGCGTTCCACCAATGCCCCCGCGGCAGCCCTTGCCTGGTCTGTCTCGTCCACCACAGGCCCGCTCGCGCAGTCGGTGACGGTATCACTGAAAAGGCCCGGCTCGCACCTGCAGACCTGGGAGAGAGAACCCCCGTAGACAAAGGGCCTCCCCAAGGGCACACGGAGGGCCAAGGGGGGGTGGATCACCGATTGCGGATCCTTCACGCGGTAAAACATACCATACCACGCGGCATCGCCATCCAGATGATAGGTCCCCGGCTCGAGGAGGAAATAGCGCCATCCCCTGCTCCCGGCCTCGGGGCCGGGGAATGCGGCGGGCAGACTCATCGCCTCCCTGGGTTCCTCCATCTTCTCCATGGAGGCAATCTTGAAGGGGAAGAAGCCCCGAAACCGCTCCTCCTGCTTTTTTTCGCAGATGGTGGCGTTGAACCGGACGAGGACGACGGCCTTTGTGCCCTGCCGAACCGCCTCGTCGTCCTGCCCCCCCGGCGGGCCCATGGTGGCACATCCGCCCAGCAACCCGATGATCACGAAGAGGAGGCCGTGGACACAAAGACACAGAAAGCGGGGTCGTGTTCCGGAGAAAGGCACGGCACTTCCCATATTTCTCTACTATACCACAGTGTCCGTCCGGGGCACCACAGGCTCTCTGCGGGGCGCCCCACGATCCTCCCAAAACCCTTGACAAACTGTCCGATGCCGATAGACTTTACAGTATCGTTACCATGTGAGTCGGCCAGGGGCACCCCGGAAGTCTGCCAACCGCCTGCCCTCCCAACTGAAAGGTGCCACGGGAAGAAAGGACACACCGACCTCCGGCACAGTACGGAAATTAACTGTCCGGTCAGTATCGCGAAGGCAAGGTGACTGGATGAGCAAGACCCGGCAAAAGGCACTCGGTGCCCATGGTCCTGCGGGGCTCCTTTTCCCGAGGTTCGGGGCGGCCCCGGGCCGGGGGAGGCAAGGGTGAGCAGGCAGGGTATGGGCAGAAAGGACCGCATACTGTATGCCCTCCTTGATCTCGGCCAGATCATCGGCCTCGATCTGCCCCTCGACGACATGCTGGTCCAGATCGGCGAGAAGGCGGTGGAGGTGATGGAGGCCGACAGGTTCAGCATCTTCCTCTACGATCCGTCCACGGACGAGCTTTTCACCACCGTGGCATTAGGCATGGGGAAGCAGGTGATCCGCATACCCGCCTCCACCGGCATCGCCGGGTACTGTTTCCAAACGGGCGAAACCGTGAACATCCGGGACGCCCACCTCGATCCCCGGTTCAACAGGGAGGTGGACAGGCAGACCGGTTACCGGACCCGGACCATGCTCACCATTCCCTTCTATACCAAGGCCTCCCAGCGCCCCCTCGGCGTGGTCCAGATTTTGAACAAGAAACGAGGGTTCTTCACCAGGGATGACGAAACCTTTCTTCGTACCTTCAGCAATCACGCCGCCGTATTCATCGAGAAGGCCCAACTCCAGAAGGCCCGCGTTGAGGCCCTCGAACAGTCCCGCCAGGAACTGGAGCGGCTCAATCGATGCAAAAGCAAAGCCCTGAACCACCTTTCCCACGAGGTCCGGACACCGCTGGCCATCATCCAGGGGAGCGTAAAGGGGCTGAAAAGGAAGCTTTCTCATCAGGGCTCCGATCCCGCATTCTGGCAGGCCAGCATTGAGGCCCTCGAGAGGAACCTCCAACGGCTGACCGACATCCAGAAGGAGGTCGACAACATCTTCAAGGTTTCAAGGGAACTCGATGCAGGCGTACTGGTCAACGAGTTCGAGTTGCTCTGGAGGAGAATGGAGGGCCTCTCCGAAATGCCGGCGGAGATCAAGGCCCTCTGGGATACGGTGAAGAGCTGGACCACCCGGCACCTCCCCGGTGCCTTCGCACCGGTCACCGCCATCAACCTCCACGACTTCTCCCACCGGTCGCTGCGCAGGGCGCGGTATCACTCGCCCCACCGGGACCTTCATTTTCGCGTGGACGGGGCAAACAACCTCTTCATCACCATGAGCCCACAAGTCCTCCAGGAGGTCGTGGACGGACTGGTGAGGAACGCCATCGAGAACACACCGGACGGCGGCCACGTCTTCATGGTCGTGGCCCGGACGGACGGCACCACCTCTCTTTCCGTCCAGGATACGGGGGTGGGCATCACGGCGGAGAACCGAGGGTACATTTTCGACGGCCTCTTCCACACCAGGGACACGGACCTGTACTCTTCAAAACGGCCCTATGATTTCGGGGCCGGCGGCAAAGGGCTGGACCTGCTCCGCGCCAGGACCTACGGGGAGCATTACGGCTTCACCCTCGCCGTCAACAGCACCCGATGCCCCAACCTGCCGACGGACCATGATCTCTGCCCCGGCTCCATAGCCCTCTGCGAACGGTGCGCATCGCCGGCGGACTGTCTCGCCACGGGGGGCACCACCGTGTCGATCCTCTTTTCCGACACGCCCGGGCAGAAGGTGCGGGAATCAGGTGACGACAGGCGGACCCGATGAAGGAAGACGAGAAGATCCCTTTCCTCCGGGACTGTATGCCCTTCTCCTCCCTCTCAGAGTCTGAACTCGGTCAGATCGCGGCCACCATGGCCTGGAAGGAATTCCCTTCCGACGAGATCGTCATCCGGCAGGGGGTTCGGGGGACCCACTTCTTCCTGATCGGCAGCGGACTCGTCAAGGTCTTTCTTTTGGGGGAGGACAGCAGGGAGACGGTGCTCGCCTTTCTGGGAGAGGGAGACTGTTTCGGTGAGATATCCCTCCTGAGCAACGGTCCCACGACGGCCGCAATCCGGGCCATGGAGGACACGGTCTGTCTGGTTCAGGCGCGGGAAGACTTTCTTCTCACGGTCAGGAAGTATCCCGCCTTCTTTCAGTTCTTCAACCAGCTCCTCACCAACCGCATGCGGTCGGTCTATAAGGAGCTCCTCTCCGAGAATCCGGGCGTATGCCAGGTGGAGCCCTACCTGTACCGAAAACAGGTGGGGGACATGCTCTCGCGGGGCGAGCCCGTTGCACGGGAGAGTGCCACGATCCGCGAAACGGCAAGAAAGATCATTGAAGAAGGACTGGGCGCGGTGGTGGTGGTGGACGAGGACCGCAGACCCCAGGGGGTGGTCCGCCTCAGGGGCGTGGTGAAAACCACCCTCATGGAGGGCGTGGATCCCGAGGCCCGGGTCAGTACCATCATGGAGAGGGATTTCTGCTCCATAGATGCGGAGAGCTACTTCTTCGACGCCCTCCACGCCATGATCAGGGAACGGGTACACGAGCTGGTGGTCCTCAGGGACGGGGTGGTGGAGGGGATCGTCACCGGTTTTGACCTCCTCCGTTTCCGGGGTCGGGAGGTCCTCTCCCTCATCAGGAATATCGACACCGCACCGGATTACGATCACCTGCGAAGAATGCGGTCGGAGGTGGAAAAGGTGTTGAGGGCCCTCATGACCGACGGCGCCCTCGCATCCCAGGCCTGCAAGATCGTGAGCGAGTTCAACGACAGGATGGTAAAGAGGGTACTCCACCTTGTGGAACAGGAGTGCGGCGGACCACCGGCCCCATATGCCTGGCTTGGACTTGGAAGCGAAGGAAGAAGGGAGCAGACCCTTCTCACCGACCAGGACAACGCCATCATCTTCGCGGGCAACGGAAAGGGGGGCGTCCGCGACTACTTCAGCGCCTTTTCCTCCAAGGTGGTGGAGGGTTTGAGTCGATGCGGCATACCGCTGTGCAGGGGACAGGTCATGGCCACGAACCCGAGGTACTTCGGGGACCTGGAGGAGTGGAAGGCAAAGGTGACCCGGTGGGTGACGAAACCCGAGGGCGAGGGGGACGCCGTTCTGGACAACTACGTCTTTCTTGATTTCCGGGCTGTTTACGGGGACCGGCTCCTGGAAAAGAAATTGAAGGCCCATCTCATCGACTTGGCGAAACAGCATCCCTCCTTTCTCCGGTACCTGGCCCTGACCGCTGTCTCCATCCCCATCCCTGTGGGATTTTTCAAGAACTTCATCGTCGAGAGGGACGGGGAACACAAGAATAAGCTGAACCTGAAGCTTTACGGCCTTGTCCCTCTCATCACGTGCCTCAAGATCCTGGCCCTCCACGAGGGGATCCCCGAAACGAATACCCTGGAGAGGCTGAAGGCTTTAGGGAAGAAGGCGATCCTCACCATCGATCAACTGGAGATGCTGGAGCAGGCCTACGAGACCTTTCTCACCCTCAAGGTCCGGGCCAACCTCGCCGACCTTGATGCGGGACGTGAACTCTCCAACCATATCGATCCCGCCCTCCTCTCCACCCGTCAGAAGCAGCTCCTCAAGGAGGCCTTCTGGGCCGTCTCCCAGCTCCAGAAGACCACAAAGGCCCTTCTCAGGACCGAAGATTCCGATTTCGGCGTCATCCGTTAGCCGTCCCTCAACCGGCCACGCCTTTGTTCTGCTCCCGTCCCGTTTCACCATCCGGCCGGGACACCGGTGGAGGAGAAAAAGGTGGATGGGTGGATGAGTCTTCCTTTGAACCTGCACCACACCCTCTCTCTCCCATCCACCCATCCCCTCATCCACCGTGAAGGCTCAGAAATTGAAGACGAGGGTGGCTCCGCCCACGAAGACCGATCCCAGATAGCCGTTGGGATTGTACGAGACCCCCGCGATCTTCCGTTTGGCGTCACCCGAAAGGGGATACCAGTACTGGGCCGAGGGCTGGAAGGAGACGGCCTTGGTCACGGGGATCGTCAGGCCCACCTTCACCATACCGTCATGAAAGGCCTTGTATTTCTTTCCCGTGTAGGCGCCTGTTGCCGCCTCAAAGGTCTTCCAGTACCGGTTACGGCCCGCGAAGTAGGCGCCCGAGGCCCCCAAGTCCAGGGTCACCTCCCTATAGACCGGGAATGAGTGGGAGAGGGAGAGGTTCACGTAGGTTCCGGTGTAGGTGTTCACGTCCTGGTAGACCGTGAGGGTCGGCTTTCCGATCATGTCATACCCTGCCGATATGAAGAACTCCTCCGTCTCGTCCGTGTATTTGGTGTTGTAGTAGATGTAGCCGCCCGTCAGGGAGACCTTCCCCAGCGAATGGGTGTAGCTCAGGGTGAGATCCGTTTCGTTCCACTCCTTTTTCCCTTCCTTGCCCCGGTTGCTCGGAAAAAAGGACTGGGTATCGTGCTGGCGGGCATCGACGTTGCCCCAGAAGGTGGCCGTAAAACCACGGTAGGAGCCGGAAAGGCTCGGCTGGACCACGAAACTCCTCCGGCTCAGTTCATAACCCCGGAACACGTACTTGTTGAACACGCCGAGGGATGCGCTCCCCGTTACCTTCGCCTCCTCGGCAGTCTTCGCCTCTGTCGCCTTTTCGCCCTCGGCGAGAAGGGTAAGCGGTGCCATGACCATGCCCACGGTGATCAGAACGAGAAAAAATCCTGCCCTCTTCATACGAAACCTCCTTAATGTTGTATGGAGGACCATCCGATCCTCCCGTTACCCCGAAGGCCCCTGAACAATCTTCCTTCGCCTCCTTTCCCCGATACAAAAAGGGCGCCCCAAGCCCTTTCCGGACCTGCAGACGCCTCTGTCCACCAAACAAAAAGGCGCTCCCCTCTCAAGGAACGCCCGTGTCATGCACACATCACTGTGTCGCTGCCGCTACAAGCCATTACAAGTAGCCGGCGCCATGTCATGGTAACCCCTTGACCCTCTGTTCTCCGCCCCCGGAAATCCCGCGACAAAAATGGTGAACCCGCCCGATACTTTCAGGTATAGTAGGGAAAACCCCGACGAGGAGGAAACCATGAAAAAAGGCCAGGGCAACCTCTTTCATCCCGGCAACGGGAGAAGGGATGACAGGCGTTGCGGAACCGGAGGGGGCGGGACGCCGCCCGCCGGATTGTCTGAGGACCTCCGCACCGGCACGCCCCTGGACCGGTACCAGGCCCTCATCCCGGTAGTGAAAACCCACTACGAGTACCTCGTGAAATTTGAAAAAGAGGGCACGGAACTGAGAAGGGCGGCCAAGGCATTCGAAGAGGCCTATGCCCCGGGGACCGAAAAGGGGGTGCCGCAAAGCATGTATCTCCCCTGGCTTTACTTCGACCTCACCTTCGGCGCATCGGGAAAAACGGTCATAGGGGACTATCTCGAATCCCGGTTCGCCCGTGAGCTCGCGGAGCCGGGCCCAACCCTCCTGCGCCGGATGGCGGACAGCTACTCCTCTTTCTACGCCGTCAAAGAGGTACACCCCGACTGCATCCTCTTTGAGGAACTGGGCACCTCAGAGGAGTGGAAGGTCTACAGGATGAATGAACCCTTCGAAGAGGAGATCAGTCCTTCCGATCTCTGGTATGTCCGCTTTTTGGGTCCCCGGGGAGGGGCCTACATGTTCAGCGCTCCTTACCTCCTTGACCCTGCCTTGAGGCAGGACGTTGAGCGCGCCGTCCTCCTCCAGGCCGATGAATTCGGCAAGGAGCGACCCGAACTGGGAAAAGCAGAGGCCTTCCGTCTGGCCTGCAAGGCCTTTCTGCCTTTCTGGGCTGAGTATTTCGTGTACGGCGACGGGGAGGATGAATTCCCCCTCCTCTACAACACCGACGGGGAGGCCATCCGGTTCTGTACCCTCACCTTCGAGATCCTGGACCGGCAGAAGGTCCTCGGGCGCCTCTCCACCGTCAAGGACTTCGAGGAGGAAGGCGCCGGGTCCTGGACCTGGTTCAAGAAAGGCAAGGGCGGAAAAGGGGGGTTGGAGACGGTCACCCTGGGTACCGTCAGGGCACGGCGCAAGTATCTCACGGCGGAAACGAACAGCGAGGAAAGGGCGGTACGGTTGCTGAGAAAGCTGAAGAGGCTGCTTGCAGACGGGGTCTCCTTCAAGGGGATGAAGGTGGCCGACCCCGGCGATATGCCCCCTCCCTCTCCTGAAGATATGAAAAGACTCGAAGAGGAGCAGGCACGCCTCTATGCCGACCCCGAGGTGAGGGCGCTCCTTACCCGCAAGGCCGAGGATTATTACCATAAGGAATGGCTGACCACCCCCATCCCTGCCCTTCGGAACCTGACGCCCCTCCAGGCGGTGGAAACCGAGGAGGGAAGGGCATCGGTGGCCGAGCTCCTCAATCACCTGGAGGAGCGGCAGGATGCCATGCCCGACGAACCCTTCAGGGTGGAGGTGGACGGCCTCCGGAAGAGGCTCGGCCTCTCCCCGCGAAAGCAGGGAAAGGGTTGAAGGGTGAACGAGGGGAGTGGCGAGAGGACCAGGGCGCAAGGTTCAACGGGCAAGGTCAAGGTTACACGGTTCAAGGTGAAAGGGGCCGGGGCAACAGACCGGCCACCTTGTACCTGAACCTCGATCCCTGCACCTTCCTTGTCGAGGTCGACCGGTGCACACGGCAGGGCATCGGGCTCAATTGGCGGAGGCGAAGAAGCGGGTGTATTTGTCTTTGATCTTGTTACGGATCTTGAGGACCATGACGTGGGAGATGCCCAGGTGCTCGCCGATCTCCCGCATGGACATGCCTTCCATAAAATAGGCAAGGACCTTCCGCTCCCGGTCGGTGAGGTACTGTTCTTCCACCGACTCCACGTCCATCTTGCTCTCCACGTAATCGAAGGGGTGTCCGTCCTCTGCCGGCAGGATCTCCTCCAGGCTCCCCCCGTCTTCCCCGATGGGGTTACTGAGGCTCACGAAGTTCGCGTTCTCATGAACCTTCCGGAGATAATTCCTCAGGTGAAAATAACACCCCTGGAGGATGTAGCTGTCCGTCTTGTCCGACAGGGTGCCCTGGCGGAACCCGGTGTAGAGGTGGATCAGGGCCTCCTGATAGAGGTCCTCGTCATCGAAGAAGGAGTGGTGCCCGTTCAGCTTCCGGGTGATCCTCTTCAGGGTCGGCGACAGCCTGGTGACAAGAACCTCGAAGTTTCCCTTCATCCCCTGTACCTGTTGGTCAAGGGCATCCTCCTGTCCTTTCCGAATGCCCTCGGCGTTATCTTGATCCCCGGCGGCGACTGTCTCCGCTTATACTCGCTTAAGTCCACCATCCTGAGCGTCCTCGCCACCGCCTCTTTGTCCCGTGATGAGGCAATGATCTCCTCGGCCGTCCTGTCCTCCTCCACGTAGGCCCTGAGGATCGGATCAAGCTCCTCGTAAGGGGGCAGGGAGTCCGTATCCTTCTGATCGGGCCGCAACTCGGCCGTCGGGGCCTTCACCAGCACGTTCTCCGGTATGGCCGGCCCCACTGTGTTCCTGTACCTGCACAGGTCGTAGACGAGGACCTTCGGCACATCCTTGATCACCGCAAACCCTCCTGCCATATCGCCGTAGAGGGTTGCATATCCGACGCTCATCTCCGACTTGTTTCCCGTGGTGAGGACGAGCCATCCGAACTTGTTGGAGAGGGCCATGAGGATATTACCCCTGATCCGTGCCTGAATATTCTCTTCCGTGATGTCCGGCCCCTTGCCCTTGAAAAAGGGCCCGAGCACGGTCAGGTACCCGGCATAGATCTCATCGATGGGGACGGTGAGAAGCTCGATATCCAGGTTCCGTGCCAGTTCCTCCGCATCCACCTGCGACTCCCGGGAGGTATAGCGGGAAGGCATGAAGACCCCCACCACGTTCGACCTTCCCAGGGCATCCGCCGCCAGGGCTGCCACCAGGGCGGAGTCGATGCCGCCGGAGAGCCCCACCGTCACCTTTTTGAAGCCGTTCTTCTTCACGTAGTCCGTAAGGCCGAGGAGGAGGGCCTCGTAGACTTCGGGTACCAGGTCGAGGTGGGGGGTAATCCGCCGGGAAAGGGGGACCTTCTTTGCCGGCGCCTTCCTTTCGGGGAGGGTGAGCATGGCTTCGCCACCCTTCAGTATCCCCGCCCTCCTGCCTTTTCCCGCCCTTTCCAGGACATCCCCCGGCAGGTCCACCACGAGGAGGTCCTCCCTGAAGGCCGCAGCCCGTCCCAGCACCTCGCCGGAAGGATCGAGGACCATGCTCTGGCCGTCGAAAACCAGTTCGTCCTGGCCGCCCACAAGGTTCGTGTAAGCGAGAAACAGCCTGTTTTTCGTCGCCCGGGTGCGGACGATCTGCTCCCGCACCAGAATCTTCCCGGCATGATAGGGTGAGGCGTTGATGTTGAAGATCACCTTCGCCCCCTTTGCCGCCTGGGTGCGCGTAGGCCCCTCCCGGAACCAGACGTCTTCGCAGATGCTGATCCCGAAGGTGAAGTCGCCCAAGCGGAAGACCTTTGCCTCCCGGCCCGGGCTAAAATACCGTTTCTCGTCGAAGACGCCGTAGTTGGGCAGGAGCATCTTGCGGTACACACCCTTCACCTCCCCGCCTTCGATGACCGCCGCGCTGTTGAAGAGGGCGCCTTTCTCCCGATCCACAAAGCCCACAATGGCGGTGATGCCCTCTGTCGAACGGGCAAGCCTGCCGAGGGAGGCGAGGTTGTCCTCCACAAACTTGGGTTTCAGAAGTAAATCCTCGGGGGGATAGCCGGTCACCGTCAGCTCGGGAAAGGCCACAATGTCGGCCCCGTAAGCCTTTGCCTCCTCTATAGCCCTGAGAATACGCATACAGTTGCCTTCCAAATCTCCTACCGTACAGTTGATCTGAGCCCCTGCAATCCGCCGGTCTTTCATCCTTTCGTCACCCCGAAAACAAAACGGGCGTCCAACCACCAGCGGTGATCAGGACGCCCAAGTCCAGTCTGCCTGAATTCTATTAGCACGCACTGCTAAAAGACTTCAATGTCTCTGTGAACAGTAAGATACGCCGTTCCCCCGATTTTGTCAATACTTTGTCTTGAAGTCGGCGGTGAGGATGATCGCCTCCGCCACGTCCCGCATACTCTTTCTCAGGTCCATGCTCTTTCTGTGGATCTTCTTGTACGCCTCGTCCTCGTCGATGCCCAACTCCCGCATGAGGATGCCTTTGGCCCGCTCGACCAGCTTCCGCGCCTCGAGGGCCTCCTTGGCGTGGAGGACCTCCTGGTTCAGGTGGGTATTCTCGATGCCCACGGCGGCCTGGTTGGCAACGGCCTGGAGGATGTCGATCTCTTCCCTGGTGAATTCGTGCTCCTTCCTCGTGTAACTGTTGATGACCCCCACCACCCGGTCCTTGATGAGCATGGGCACGGAGAGGAGCGACACGATCCCCTCCCTCTTCGCGACCTCGGGATACATGAAACCCGTTTCCTTCGTCACGTTGAGGACCGTGATGGGTCGCTTTTCGAGGACCACCCTGCCGCTGATGGACTGTCCCACCTTGAGGTTCGGCTTGTTCACATAAGCCTGGCTGAGACTCTGGGTGGCGGCGATAACGAGTTCCTCCTTCTTTTCGTCCAGAAGCATGATGGAACATATCTTCGAATCCATTACCTTGGCCGTCATGGTGACGATGAGCTGGAGGATCTCCTTGAGGTACATGTCGGACACGATGGTGCGGGACACCTCGGAGAGGAGATCGAGCTGTTTCGCCTTTCTGGCCACCTCTTCATAGATCTTCGCGTTGGCGATGGCTGAGCCGAGGTATCGGCCCACCGTAAACAGAAGGTTGATCTTGGTCTCAGGATAGACGTGCTCCTTCCTGTTCCTCACGTTGATCACCCCCACCACCTGGTCCTTCGAAAGGATGGGGATGGAGAGAAAGGCCTCGTACTTTTCGTCATCGAGGGAGGCATAGGTCTTGAACCTCTGGTCCTTGTAGGCCTCCCTGGAGAGGGCCACCGGGGTCCGTTCCCTGGCCGCCCAGCCCGTGATGCCCTCGCCCATTTCAAGCTTCACGCCGAGCAGTCCCTGCCTCGGGTCGCTTGACGCCGTGAGGATCAACTCCCGGTTCACACCGTCGTAAAGGTAGATGAGGCAGGAATCGGCCCCGGTGAAATCCATGGCCATGTGGACGATGCGCTCCAGGAGTTCGTTCAGTTCCAGGTTGCTGCTGATGTCCCTGGCCACCTCGTGGAGGATCTTCAGTTCCTGCTCTTTTTCGTCCAGCTTGCCCGCGAGGCTTTTAGCTCCCATGGTTCGTCCCCTGTCTCTCTTTCGTTCCTGTCAACCGGCGCGGTACATCATAGGCATATCCCCGGGGAGGTGTCAACAAAGGCCCGCTCCCCTCCGAAAGCACCCCGGGTCGGTCAGATGGGCAGCTTCGCCATATTGAGGGTGTACTGCCTCTTCCGCATGGTGAGGACACCCTTGCTCATGAGGTGCTTCAGCATGCGTGAAACCGTCTCCCGTGAGCAGCCGCAGGAGCTGGCGATCTCCACCTGCGTGGGTCCCCTCTCTATGACGAGGAATTCCTTCACCTCCACCCCCGTCTGCCGCCCCACGTCCATGAGGTGCTTCAGGATCCGTCCCTCCACGCTGTAGAAGGCAAGACCCTTGATCTTCTCGTCCGCCGCCCGGAGCCTTCGGGAAAGGACCTTCAGGATGCCGAGGGTGATGGTGGGGTTCTCCATGAGGACCCTCACGAAGTCCTGCCTCTTCACCACCAGGAGGTCGCACTGCTCCAGGGTGATCACGTTGGCCGACCTGGGGAGTTCGTCGATAAGGGCCAGCTCGCCGAAGAATCCGCCTTCTCCGATGGCGTCGAGGATGTATTCCCTGCCGTTTTCATCATACAGGCAGACCTTCACCTTACCCTTCAGGATCACGTAGAGGGCATCGCCCTTCTCGCCTTCCTGGCACACCACGTGCCCCTTGCCGTGGCTGTTTACGTGGGTGATCCTGGAGATGGCCTCCAGTTCCTGATCGGTCAGTTTCGAGAAAAGACTCACATTCCTGATACTGTCCACATATTTCTTCATAGGCCCTCACTTTTCAGGTTCGGTTGTCGAGCACCTCTTCCACACTCTTCAGAGCCTCCGCGACCTTATCCCCGGGAACCCCACCTTGAGCGATCTGGGGTCCTCCGCCTCCTCTGCCTCCGTACTTCTCCGCCAGTTTCTTCACGATCGCCCCTGCACTGTACTTCCCCTGGAGGTCTTTCGTCACCGCGGCGATGATCATGCCCTTCAAGTCGTCACGGGAGGCCACCACGGCCACACAGCTTTTGGCCTTGTCCCTGATGATGTCGGTGACCCTTCTCAGATCGTCGGCCTTGGCGTCCGGCACAAAGAGGGTCACGATCCTCGCACCCTCCCTCTCCGGGCTTTCCTTGACGGCTGCCTCAACCCGGTAGGCCATGAGGTCCTCTTTCAGCCTCGCCAGCTCCCTGTCCCGCTGCCGCAGCTCCTCGACAAGATCCTCGACCCGCTCCCTGACGCGGCCGACTTCCGTACCCGTGGCCTTGGCCACAGCCCGCACGGTCCCCTCGAGGCGCCGCACGTGGGCAAGGGCACCCCTGCCCGTGACCGCCTCGATCCTTCTGACCCCCGAGGCGAGAGACCCCTCGCTGATCACATGGAAGCTCCCGATCTCCCCCGTATTGGAGACGTGGGTGCCGCCGCAGAGTTCCAGGCTGAAACCCCCCACCTGCACAACCCTGACCGTGTCGCCGTATTTCTCCTCGAAGAGGGCCATGGCCCCTTCGCGCACCGCCTCCTCCCGGGACCTCTCCTCCGTCACCACGTCAAAGGCGCCCAGGATCTTTTCATTCACCAGGTCTTCGACCCTGGCGAGCTCCGCGTCATCGAGGGCCTGGAAGTGAGTGAAGTCGAACCTGAGGCGTTCGTGATCAACCCGGGAACCGGACTGCTTCACGTGGTTGCCCAGCACCCGCCGCAGGGCGAAATGGAGCAGGTGGGTGGCCGTGTGGTTCCGGGCCGTGCCCTTCCGCCTCTCCTCATCCACCTTCAGCTCCACCGCCTGACCCTTCTTGAGGACGCCCTGTTTCACCGTCACTGTGTGGGAGAAGAGGTCCTGTTTCACCTTCTTCACCTCTGTCACGGCAGCGGCGCCGCCGGGCCAGACGATCTCTCCCCTGTCGTCCATCTGGCCGCCGCTCTCGGCATAGAAGGGTGTCCGGTCCACGAAGACCTCGCCCTCCTCTCCTTCGGCCAACTCTTCCACCGTGCCGTCACCCTTTACCAGGGAGAGGACCCTGCCGTCCTCCACGCAGAGCGTGCCGTAACCGAGGAAGTCGCTGGAGATCCCTTCTTTCAGAACCGCCACATGGCCCTCTTCAAGGGTCTCCCCCTTGATCCTGGAACTCTGGCGGGAGCGCTCCTTCTGCTCCAGAGACGCCCGCTCGAAGCCCTCCATGTCCACGGTCAGCCCGTCCTCTTCGGCCATCTCCATGGTGATGTCCAGGGGAAAGCCGAAGGTGTCGTAGAGCTTATAGACGAGATCGCCGGGAATCACCCGGTCTCCTTTTTCCCTCACGGCCCTCGAAATCTCCTCATAGGACCTCATGCCGCCGCTCAAGGTATCGACGAAGCGCTCCTCCTCCCCCCTGATCACACCGGCGATGAAGGGGTGGTTATTCCTCACCTCGGGAAAGACAGGGGCCATCACATCCACCACCGTGGCGGAAAGGTCGTGGAGAAACTCCTTCTCGATGCCCAGCTTCTTCCCGTGTCTCAGCGCCCTCCTGATGATTCTTCTCAACACGTATCCACGGCCGTCCTTTGAGGGGAGCACCCCGTCGTTGATGATGAAGGTGGCACCCCGGGCGTGGTCGACGATGACCCGCATGGCCGTGTCGGTCTCCTCATTCTCGCCGTATGAGCACCCTGCCATCTCCTCCAGGCGCCTGAGGAGGGGGACGAAGAGATCGGTGTCGTAGTTGCCGATCTTCCCTTCCATAACCGAAGTGATCCGCTCGAGCCCCATGCCCGTGTCGATGGAGGGGCGGGGGAGCTTCGTCATGGTGCCGTCCCGGGACCGGTCGAACTCCATGAAGACGAGGTTCCAGATCTCCAGGTACCGGTCACAGTCGCAACCCACCCGGCATGTGGGGAGCCTGCACCCCACCTCCGGTCCGAGATCGTATATGATCTCGGAACAGGGACCGCAGGGGCCTTCGTCGCCCATGGACCAGAAGTTGTCCTTCTCCCCGAGGCGCACGATCCGGTCTTCCTCCACGCCCATGGCCCGCCAGAGATTCCACGCCTCGTCGTCGTCCTTGTACACGGTGACCCAGAGCTTCCCCTTATCGAGACCGAGGACCCCGGTGAGGAACTCCCATCCGTAGGCGATGGCCTCCTTCTTGAAGTAGTCGCCGAAGGAGAAGTTGCCCAGCAT
>CAYOQF010000028.1:0-40309 GCA_964406055.1 uncultured Syntrophorhabdaceae bacterium | reverse complement strand
AGCGACCTCTTGCTCCCAAGGCAAGCGCGCTAAACCATGCTGCGCCACGCCCCGACGGCCAATAAGTTAGCACAAATACAGGATACCTGCAAGGAACGGTTCATGGTCCCTGCAGGGCAGGGGCCTTCTCCTGTGGTATAATGGGGGGCCGCCGGGGCGATCCGTTCCCGGTGGACATTGACTTTCCGAGACAGGGAGAACAGAATAAGCCTATGATCGGTATTTCCAAACTCTACTGCGGGGCCGTGGAGGCCTCGGACCCCCTCCGGTACGGGCGGGATTCGAGCAGGCTGCCCTCCCACCTGCTCCAGTTTTCCCAGGACAAGAAGCCCGTAGTGGTCTGGAACATGACGAGGCGGTGCAACCTCGCCTGCGTCCACTGCTACGCCCAGGCGAAGGACGAGCACTACCGCGGCAAAGAGCTCTCCACCGCGGAAGGGAAGGCCCTCATCGACGACCTCGCCCGCTTCGGGGCCCCGGTCATGCTCTTCTCCGGGGGTGAACCGGTGTTGAGACAGGACCTGCCGGAGCTCATCGACCATGCGGTGAAACGGGGCATGCGGGCCGTCATATCGACCAACGGCACCCTCATCACCGGGGAGAAGGCGCGCATCTTCTCGGCCCGTTCCCTTTCCTACATCGGCGTGAGCCTGGACGGGGTGGGCGAGGTGAACGACGCCTTCCGGGGCGTGAAGGGGGCTTACGAAAAGGCGCTCGCAGGCATCAGGAACGCCAAAAAGGCGGGCATCAAGGTGGGCCTGCGCTTCACCATCAACAAGCGGAATGTGGGCGAGGTGGCCCGGGTCTTCGACCTGATCGAGGAGGAAGGGATCGAGCGGGTCTGTTTTTACCACCTCGTCTACGCGGGCCGGGGCTCGGCCCTCATGAACGAGGACCTGAGCCACGAGGAGACCCGTCAGGTGGTGGACTATATCCTGGATCGGACCAAGGCCTTCTTCGACATGGGCAGGCCCATCGAGGTCCTCACCGTGGACAACCACGCCGACGGCCCCTACCTGTACCTGCGGCTCCTCGAGGAAGACCCCGGGAGGGCCAAAGAGGTGTACGAACTGCTCATGATGAACGAGGGCAACGCCTCGGGTGTGGGCATCGCCTGCGTCGACGAGGAGGGCAACGTCCATGCCGACCAGTTCTGGCGCCACTACACCTTCGGAAATGTGCGGGAACGGCCCTTCAGCGAGATCTGGACGGATGTGAGCGACCCTCTTATGGCGAAACTGAAGGAGAAGAAGCGGCACGTCAGGGGACGGTGCGCCGCCTGCCGGTGGCTTTCCGTCTGCGGGGGCAACTTCAGGGTGAGGGCCGAGGCCAGATACGGCGACGTGTGGGCCGACGATCCCCAGTGCTACCTGACGGATGAGGAAATCCACAGGAGCGGTTGATGGGTGATTGGTTGATGAGTTGATGGGATAACAAGACAGGACAACGACTTTCCCGATACTGTTCCCTAAACAACCATTCACCCAGTCAACCAGTCAGCGGTTTCTACAAAGGAGCGAGCATGTTTCCGGTAACGCGCATGAGAAGGCTCAGGCAGAACGAGAAGCTGAGGGGTCTCGTGGAGGAGACGGACCTTACGCCGCGCCACCTCGTCTACCCCCTCTTCGTGAAGGAGATGAAGGAGCCCAGGGTAGCCGTCCCCTCCATGCCCGACGTCTACCAGTTCTCCCTCGAGGGGCTCCTCAAGGAGGTGGAGGCGGTGGTGGGCCTCGCCATCCCGGCGATCCTTCTCTTCGGCATCCCTGCCAGGAAGGACGAGACGGGGACGGGCGCCTACGACCCCGAGGGCATCGTCCAGAAGGCCGTGAGGAGCATCAAGAAGCTCTTCGGCGACGATATCCTCGTGATCACCGACGTGTGCATGTGCGAGTATACGAGCCACGGCCACTGCGGGGTCATCAGGGACGGCTCGGTGGATAACGACGCCACCCTCGAGCTGCTCGCGAAGAGCGCCCTCTCCCACGTCGAGGCAGGCGCGGACATGGTGGCGCCCTCGGACATGATGGACGGCCGGGTGGCCGCCATCCGGGAGATTCTCGACCGCCACGGCCACACCACGGTGCCCATCATGAGCTATGCGGCCAAGTACGCCTCCTCCCTGTACAACCCCTTCCGCGATGCCGCCGAGTCGGCGCCCGGCTTCGGCGACCGCCGGGCCTACCAGATGGACCCCCCGAACCGGAGGGAGGCCCTCAGGGAGATGACCCTCGATCTGGAGGAGGGAGCGGACATCCTCATGGTGAAGCCGGCCCTCTTTTATCTCGACGTCCTGGCCCTGGCCCGGCAGCGCTTCGACGTGCCCCTGGCCGCCTACTCGGTGAGCGGCGAGTACGCCATGATCAAGCACACGGCCAAGAAGGGTCATCTCGATTACCGGCGCACCGTGACGGAGATGAACAGGAGCATACGCCGGGCGGGGGCGGACATCATCATCACCTATTTCGCCAAGGATCTTGCGGGATGGTCGAGAGAGAACACCCCTTAAGGATGGTGGCCTGGGAACTGACCAGGAACTGCAATCTCAACTGCATCCACTGCCGGGCCGCCGCCGGCCTGGGCCCCCACGAGGGAGAACTGACCACGGAAGAGTGCAGAAAGGTGCTTGACGGCATCAAGGCCTTTGCCTCTCCCACCATCATCCTCACCGGGGGGGAGCCCCTGCTCAGGGACGATATCTTCGACATCATCGACCACGGGAACTCGCTGGGCCTGCGCCTCGTCATGGCCATCAACGGGAGCCTCCTCACGGAAGAGAAGGCGGGGAAGCTGAAGGGAGGGGGCATCAGACGGGTGAGCCTCAGTCTCGACGGCAGGGACGCAGGGCAGCACGACCGGTTCCGGGGCGTGGCAGGCTCGTTCCGGTCCGTCATGGAGGCGACCGCACTCCTCAGGAAGGCAGGGCTTCCCTGTCAGATCAACACCACCGTGACGCGCCTCAATATAGGGGACCTGGAGGCGATCTACGGGCTGGTGAAGGACCTGGGCGCCGTGGCCTGGCACGTCTTCCTCCTCGTGCCGGTGGGGAGGGGGGAAGGGTTGAAAGGGGAAGAGCTGAGCGCCGCCCTGTACGAGGATGTCCTGCACTGGCTTTACGGCGTGGAAGAGAAGGGGGAGCTGGAGATGAAGGTAACCTGCGCCCCCCACTATTACCGTATCGTCATGGAAAAGGGCCACACACCGGCGAGCGCCGGCTGCCTGGCGGGGAAGAGCTTCATGTTCATCTCCCACAGGGGGATCGCCCAGCCCTGCGGGTACCTCGAAATCCCGTCGGGCGATGTGCGAAGGGACGGCGCAGAGAGGGTCTGGCGGGAATCGGAGGTCTTCAGGAGCCTCCGGGACCTCTCCTCCTACGAGGGAAGGTGCGGAGGGTGCCGGTATCTGAAGATCTGCGGAGGCTGCCGGGCGAGGGCCTACGCAGCCACGGGAAGCTTCCTCGAGGGGGAACCCTACTGCACCTACCGGTGAACAACGAAGCGTGAAGGGTGTCGAGGCCCACCGAACGGTGATCAATGAACGGGGGGCATGAAGATTCACGCAGCCCTGCCTGTCTGAGGGATGCCCACATGACCCAGTGCCGGGTGAACAGGTTATCTTCCTCTCTTTGAAGGCTGACGGGGGACATGGCGGGCCGATTGACAGCCCGCGGGCCCGTGACGATATTTCCGTAGCATAGAGAAAGGGGTGCCCATGAATCGATTGTCCGGGGAGAAGTCAGCCTACCTGCAGCACGCGGCCCGCCAGCCCATCGACTGGTACCCGTGGTCGGACGAGCCCTTCGAGCGGGCCAGGAAGGAGAACAAGCCGGTCTTCCTGAGTTCCGGTGCCGTCTGGTGCCACTGGTGCCACGTGATGGCGAAGGAGAGCTTCGAGGATGAAGAGGTGGCCCAATTGCTGAACCGGTACTTCATCGCCGTCAAACTCGACCGGGATGAGAGGCCGGACGTGGACAGGCGCTACCAGAGGGCGGTCGCCGCCATGGGAATGGGCGGCGGATGGCCCCTGTCGGTCTTCCTCACCCCGGAGCGGAGGCCTTTCTACGGGGGGACCTACTTTCCTCCCCTGGACAGTTACGGGAGGCCGGGATTCAAACCCCTCCTCATCGCCATCGCAGAGGCCTACAGAGACAAGAGGGAGGAGATCGAGGAGTCGGCGGGCAGGATCATCGATTTCCTGAAGGACCTGAAAAAGACGCCCGGTGACCCGGGCCCCCCGTCGCCCGACGGGGTCGACCAAGCCCTGGAGGCGGTGCTCGCCCAGGTGGACGAAAGAAACGGAGGCTTTGGGTCGGCCCCCAAGTTCCCCATGCCGGGTGCCCTTGAATTCCTTCTCAACCGTTATTTCAAGACACGAGAGGAGCGGATCGCCGGGGTCCTGCGCCGCACCCTCACCTCCATGGCCAAGGGGGGCATCCACGATCACCTGGGCGGAGGCTTCCACCGCTATTCCACGGATGACTGGTGGATCATCCCCCACTTCGAGAAGATGACCGACGATAACGCCTGGCTCCTCAGGAACTATGCCTTCGGCTACGCCCTTTTCGGCGAGCCTCTATTCAGGGAGGTGGCGGAGGGGATAGGACGCTTCATGGTCGGAGAGCTTTCCGACCCTGAAGGCGGGTTCTACGGGAGCCAGGATGCGGACGTGACCCCGGAGGACGAGGGGGGATATTTCATCTGGACCGACCGGGAGCTGAAGGGTGTCCTGACGGAGGAGGAGTACCGGCTGGCCAAGGCATACTACTTCCACGAGAAGGCGGCCATGCGCCACGACCCTGCCAAAAGGGTGCTCTATACCCCCAAGACGCTGGAGGGGGCGGCCCGGGAGGCGGGGATCGCCCCGGGGGCGGCGCCGGGGTTGATCGCCTCGGCGAAGGAGAAGCTCCTCGCCCGACGGGAGACGAGGGAGAAGCCCGTCATCGACCGGGCCATCTACACCAATCTGAACGGCATGACCATCGCCGCATTCTTCGATGCCTACCGGGTCCTCGGTGACGAAACCCTTCGGGACGCGGCCCTGAAGGGCCTCAAGCGGGTCCTGGAAGTGAATGTGGAAGGGGGCGAGCTGATGCATGTCCCGGGCGTGAAGGCCCTCCTTGACGACTATGTCTATCTCGGTGCCGCCTTGGCGGCGGCTTACGAGGTGACCGGGGAGAAGTCTTTCCTCGAGAGGGCGCGCGGTCTCATGGATACGTGCCTTGCCCGCTTCTGGGACCGGGAGGGGGCCGGCTTCTTCGACACCGACGAAGAGGTGGTGGAGATGCGGATCAAGGGCAACGAGGATACCCCCCACCCCTCGGCGAACAGCGGCGCCATCATCCTCCTTCTCAAGCTCTCCGCCATGACGGGAGAGGAGCGGTACCTCCGGTATGCCGAGGCATCCCTCAGGCTCTTTTCCGCCGACGCCTCCATGATGGGCCTCCACGCAGGCTATTTTCACGCCGCCATGGATCGTTACCTGAACCCCCTGAAGCTGGAGATCCGGGCAAGACCGGGCTCAATCCTGGCAGGGGCGGCCCTTTCCGCCTTCCATCCCTGGGCCGCCATCACTTGGGGGGAGGACGAGGGCCGCATAGTACCCTGCGCGGGAACGACCTGTTACGAGCCCCTCACCGATGGGGACGCCCTGGGGCGCTTCCTGGGGACACGGCCGACCGGCTGAAGGGCCGACGAGTACAGGGACAAGGTGCAAGGAGCAAGGACAATCCTCCTCATCCACCGGTTCCCGGGACATCCCTGTCGGGGCCTCCCGGGGCGTGCTACCTGTCGATGACGACCCTGGCCCCGGGATCGAAAGGGTTCGTCCGCAAGGCCAGGGAAAAGAGGAAGGGGTAGTTGTTCTTCAGGTACTTCATGTAGTCGAGCCATTCGGCCACCACGAACTGGTAACACCTCCGGATATCGCCGGCAAGATGGTCCACATCCGCCCGGGGCAGGCACGAGACGTCGTCGCGGTAGGCAAGCTCTTCGGTCAGGTGAAAGACGGCCCGCAGCAGATCGGTAAAAGACTGGTGCTCGAGGAGCACGGGGTTTTCAAGCAGTCTCAGGAGGAAATCGCGCCGGGCAAAAAGGGCGGTCTTGAGCTCCGCGAGATTCACCCTCTCCATTTCGATGGTGTAGGGGTAACCGGCAAGCGCCTTTTTCGCCCCGTCAAAGTCGGCATCGTTCCATTTTGCCGTGACCGCCAACCGGGCCCGTATGGAGTCGACGGCGGCATCGAAAAAGGTGAATCTGGCGATGAGGTAAAGGCCCGCCTCGCTGAAGAAGGCCCCGATCACCATGTTGAGCTTCTCCATGCGGCTTTCGATCTCCCGCCGGGCCAGCATGATCTCCGTGACGTTGGCGATGACGCCGAGGAAGGTGCCCACCCCGGTGACGACGAGCAGGATGGCGAAGACCCTGCCCGCCTTCGTGAAAGGAACGATGTCGCCGTACCCTACCGTGGCCATGGTGACGATGACAAAGTAGGCGGCATCAAGGAAGGGTTTGTCTTCCAGGAGGGCGAAACCCACGGTCCCGACAACCATGATGCCGACGAAAACCAGCAGGAAGATCTTGAGTCGCGCCTTGATATGGTTCATAAGGCCCCTGCCCCGGAGGGCCTCCCGTAGAGGGGACCCGCGAACCGGGTACCCTCACAGTATGGGTCCAAAAAGCAGGAGGGTCAAGGCGGCCGGTGAACCGGAAGGGGAATCCGCGTTTGAATTCAAGGGCTTTTTGGTGTAGATTTATCGGAATCCCATGCCAGGCAACAATCTCCCTCTTTCGGTCTATATGATCACCTACAACAACGGGGGGACCATAGAGAGGGCCCTGGCCAGTGTTGCCGGGTGGGCCGGCGAGGTGGTGGTCGTGGACTCCCACAGCACGGACGGCGCCGGGGAGATCATCGCCCGGTACACAGACCGTTTCTTTCAGTTCGACACCACGGACATGCGGGAGAAATACCAGTATGCCCAGGACCGGTGCGTGAACCCCTGGGTCCTCTTCATCGATGCGGACGAGTGGCTCACCCCGGAGATCAAGGAGGAGATCGGGCAGATCGTCAGGGACGACACGCCCTGGGACGGGTTCATGGTGGACAGGCGCAACATCTATCTCGGCAGGGAGATCAGGCACGGCGGCTGGTACCCGGACCACGAGATCAGGCTCTACCGGAAGGATAAGGGAGCATGGGAAGGGGGCATCCACGCGAAGGTGGCGGTGAAGGGCAAGGTGGGAAGACTGCGCAACCACTACATGCACACGCCCTATGCGGATACGGCCCACCAGATACGGACCATCGACCGATACTCGGCGGCCTACGCCGACGACCTCCGCGCCTCGGGCCGCAGCTTCCATCTCCTCAACATGATCACGAGGCCCCTCTTTCGATTCCTGAGGGACTATATCTTCAAGCTGGGTTTTCTGGATGGTATACCGGGCCTCATCATCATGGCCTCCACCATGTACTACGTATTCATGAAACACGCCAGGCTCTGGGAAATGGAGCGGGCGGCCAAAACACGGAACCACTGAAAAGGCGGGAGCAGGAACATGACGGAGACAGGGATATTCAGGGATAAGGAGGTGCTGGTCACCGGGGGCTTGGGTTTCATCGGCAGCAACCTCGTCATCGAGCTCGTGAGGCTCGGGGCCCGCGTGACCATTGTGGACAACATGCTTCCCCGGCAGGGGGGCAATCTCTTCAATATACGGGACGTGGAGGAGAAGGTGAGGATCAACTTCTCCGATGTGCGAAACCAGCTCTCCATGAACCATCTCGTGAAGGGGATGGATTACGTCTTCCACCTCGCCGGCCAGGTGAACCACGTGGACAGCATGAAGAATCCGATCCAGGACCTGGACATCAACTGCCGGGGCACCCTTGTCCTCCTCGAGGCCCTGAAGGCCCACAACAGGGGGGCCCGGATCATCTTCGCCGGAACCAGGGGCGAGTACGGCTCCTCGGTGCGCCTCCCCGTGGACGAAGACCACCCCACGAACCCCAAGGGCATCTATGCGGTCACCAACCTGACCGCGGAAAAGATGGTCCTTGTCTACGACGACATTTACGGCATGAAGGGCACCTGCCTCAGGATCACCAACACCTTCGGCCCCCGCCACCAGATGGCCCACGACGAGTACGGCGTCTTCAATTGGTTTGTCCGGAAGGCCCTGGACGACGTGGAGATCCCCGTCTTCGGCGACGGCCACATCCTCCGCGACTTTCTCTACGTGGAGGACCTGGTGGCGTGCATGATCATGGTGGCGGCCACGGAAGCGGCCTACGGCGAGGTCTTCAACGTGGGCACGGGGATCCCGGTGAGCTTCTTCGAGGCGGCACGGAAGATCGTCGAGGTGGCCGGCTCCGGCAGGATCGCCTTCACCGAATTCACCCCGGAGCGCAAAGAGGTGGAGCCGGGCGATTACTACACGGACATATCGAAAATACGGAGGACGGTGGGCTGGGAGCCCGGCACATCCCTCGAGGAAGGGATCAGGAAAACCGTCGACTTCTACCGGAAATACAAAGAGGAGTACTGGGCATGAAGGTGAAGATCTTCGACCTGGAGAGGGACCACCGGGAGATCCGGAAGAGGATCGTGGAGATCTTCGACGAGACCCTGGGCCGGGGGGAATTCATCCTGGGGCCGGAGGTGCGGGCCTTCGAGGAGGCCTTCGCGGCCTACACGGGGGTGAACCACGCCGTGGGCGTGAACAGCGGAACGGACGCCATCAAGATCGCGGGACTCGCCCTCGGCCTGAAGCCCGGAGACCGGATCGTCACGACGCCCAACACCTACATCGCCTCGGTCATGGGCCTCTCCGTCCACGGCATCGGGGCACGGCTCTGCGACATCGAAACCGAACACTTCACCATGGACCCCGAAGGGCTTGAGGAAGTGCTCAGGGGGGACGGAAGGATACGGGTCTGCATCCCCGTGCATCTGTACGGCCACCCCTGCCGGATGGACGAGATCATGGCGGTCTGCGCCAGGTACGGCGTGAAGGTGATGGAGGATGCCTGCCAGGCCCACGGCTGCCTTTACAAGGGCAGAAAGGCGGGCAGTATGGGCGACGCCTCCGCCTTCAGCTTCTATCCCACCAAGAACCTGGGCTGCTTCGGAGACGGCGGCCTGGTGGCGACCAATTCGGACGAGGTGTACGAGAGGGCCGTCATGTTGCGCAGCTACGGCCAGTCGGCAAAGCACGTCCATGCCGTCGAAGGCTTCAATTCAAGGCTCGACGAGGTGCACGGCGCCATCCTGCGGTTCAAGCTCAGCCTCCTCGACAGGTGGAACGAGAAGCGAAGGCATGCCGCCCGGCTCTACCGGAACGAACTTGAGGGCCTTCCCCTCGCCCTTCCTTTCGAGGCGGAGGAGGCCTTCCACGTGTACCACCTCTTCGTCGTCGCCACGCCGCAACGGGACGACCTCATGAGATACCTCGGAGAACAGGGCATCACCACCCTCATTCACTATCCGACGCCCATCCACCTCCAGGGGGCGTACCGGCAGCTCGGATACGGCCCGGGGTCCTTTCCCAACGCGGAAAAGGCGGCCCGGGAGGTGCTCTCGCTGCCCATCTATCCCTCCATCGGGGAGGAAGAGATCCTCTACGTAACCCAGTGTATCCGGGAGTACTTCAGAAGGTGAGGATCCTCCATCTCTTCAGCGACTGGAAGTGGACCGGCCCGGCCGAACCGACGGTCTCCATGGTGGAAGCCCTCGTTCGCGAAGGCGTCGATGTGACCATCGCCTACAGAAAGACGCCCATCGACTTCCCGGAACGGACCGTTGAAAAGGCGGTGCGGGACAGGGGCATCCCCTTCCTCGACACCCTGAGGCTCAACCGCTACTTCAAGCCCCGGGACTGGCTCTTCGACCTGAGGGCCCTGAGGTCCTATGTGGCCCGTAACGGAGTGGATCTGGTTCACACGAACCTGTCCCACGACCACTTCACCGCCCTTTTTTCCCTGGCGGGACAAAGGAACAGACCCCTCATCGTCCGCACGGACCACAAGAGGGACGGCCTTCCCGGAGACCCCTTCATGGCCTGGGCCATGAAGCGCACCGACGGGCTCGTCACGTACAGCGACCGGATCATGGAGCAGGACCGGAAAAACTTCGCCTTTCCCGCCCACCGGACCTGCGTGATCTCGCCGGGTGTGCGGCTGCACGAGGGGGAACTCCCCGACCTGCGGGCCGAGCTGGGCATCAGGGCGCATGAAAGGATCATCGGTGTCATCGGAAGGCTGAAACCGGACCGGGGCTACGACGTGATCCTGAAGGCCGTGAGTCTCCTCAAGGGGCGCGTCCAAGGGGTGAAACTCCTCATCATGGGGCGCAGTTCCCAGATCGAGAAGAGCATCATGGGTCCTTTGAGGGAGCTGGGTATCGAGGATGACGTCATCCTGGCCGGCTACCGGATCGACGATTACTTTGCCGTAATCAACACCTTCGACGTCTTCGTCATGATGAGGGCGGGAAGCGACGGCACGGCACGGGCCCTCCGGGAGGTGGTGGCCATGGGAAAACCGGCCGTGGTCTCGGACAGAGGTATGCTGCCCGATCTCGTCCGGCACGGCGAGTCAGGATTCGTGGTGCCCCCGGACCCACGGGACCTTGCGGAAAAACTGGAGATCCTCCTGAAAGATGACGGGTTGAGGAGGCGCTTCGGCGAAAGGGGCAGGGGGATTGCGGCCCATGAGTGGTGTTTCGAGTCCCAGGCCAGAAGCCTGAAGGCCTTTTACGAACGGTTGCTGGGGCAGGAGAACGGGCCTACTGGGCAGGCGCCACCGCGTGTCTCTCGATGAACTCCTTGAGCCTTCTCTGATCCATCACCCCGAGCCACCTGAACTGGACACCGCGGCGCCTGAAAGGGGCACGCTCTTCCCGGCACCCGGGGGCGGGACCGTCGCAGGCGGTGATGAAGTCGAGGCGGTCCAACATGGGGGTTTCCCCTGACAGGAGGCTCAGGTAGCCGGAATCTTCCAATTCGCTCCTCGAGCCGGGATAGATGAAGGCAAGACCACCTTCACTGATGTCGAGGATCTCGATCTTCCTTCCTTTGTCCGTGTACGGGCCTATCATGACAAAGGTTCCTTTCCCCACGAAGAACCGGGGATGCTTTCTCCGTCTGAAGAGCCTTCGCAGGATACCCATGGCCTGATTTCCCCCTCCTGGATTTTTCCGGACGTATAAATCCATTTGTATCACCCGCTCCGGCCATTGTCAAACAGTTTTACGTAAATTGGTTTTACTCATGGCCGATGGCGTCTTCGCTGTTTGATTCACCGTCCGTTTTATTGTAGAGTTATCGGAATCTGAAGGTTTTTCTTAATTTTCCCTTGAGCAGATATGAGAATAGGCTTGGCCATCTACAATTTTGATCCCAGGAAAGGCGGCGCGGAACGGTATGCCTTCGATCTGGCCACGCGCCTGGTCAAGCGGGGTCATGAGGTGGTGGTCTTCTGCGGCCGGGGAATCGAGGTTCCCGGGATCAACCTGGTGCACCTTGATCCCATCCCGTACCCCCGGTGGCTCAGGAACCTGACCTTCGCCCTCATGCATCGCAGGGCTTTGGGGAAGGCGGGGATCGACGTGATGCTCGGCTTCGGCAACGTCCTCGAGGCCGACGTATACCAGAGTCACGGCGGTGTCCAGCGGATCTGGATGGAGCGGGAGATCGCCAGCTACGACAGCCCCGTGGAGCGGTCCATCAAGGGTCTGGCCCTGAGGACGAGCCTCAACCAGAGAATCCAGGAATGGATCGCCGAGTATCCCGTCCGGCAGGGACGGTGTGCAAGGATCGTGGCCATATCCCCCATGGTGAAAGAGCACATGAAGACCCATTTCGGCCTCGGGGAGGAGGCCTTCTCCGTGGTCTTCAACGGCGTCGACACGGAACGGTTCAGGCCCGGAGACAAGGGCCCCGGCGGGCCCCTGAAGATACTCTTCTCCGCCGGGAATTTCCGCCTCAAGGGGCTTCTCCCTCTCCTTCGGGCGCTCGGGGAGGTGCGGAAAAGAGGGATACCCTTTCATCTCACCGTCATGGGGCGAGGCCGGCGGGACAGGTACCTGGCGGTCATCAGGGAACTGGGACTCACAGACCGGGTGACCTTTCTCGGTGAGACAGGCGCACCCCAGGAGGTCTACCGGGGGGCGGACGTGCTTGCCCACCCCACCTATTACGACGCCTGCTCCCTCACCACCATGGAGGCCATGGCATCGGGCATCCCCACCATCACCACCCGTTGGAACGGGGCCTCCGCCCTCGTGTCGCCCGGGGAGGGTTATGTGATCGAAGGACCCGAGGATATAGCGGGCCTTGCCGACGCACTCACGGCCCTGGCGGACAGAGGCGCCAGAGAGGCCATGGGTACCCGGGCGCGGATCAAGATGGAAGCCTACACCATGGATAAGAATGCCCTGGAAATGGAACGGATATGCTACGAGGTGGCGCATGGGACGGGAAGAACCTGATTGGTCAAAGGTTTTTGAAGCGAGAGAAAGGATCCACCGCCGGTACCGGGAGGTCTGGGACATCCCCCTTCTCAAGAAGAGGTCGGTCCTTTTGGGTCGGATGATCAGGGACGGCATGACCGTGCTCGATGTGGGGGCCGGGAAGAAGGGTGTGGCGGAAGAACTGGGCAAGCTGGGCATCAAGGCCGCCTACAAGAGCATGGACGTGGACAGGAACGGCGACCACGACTTCTTCTCCCTCGATGAGATTACGGGGGAATATGACGCCATCGTCATGTTTGAAGTGATCGAGCATATGGGCCTCGAAGAGGGCCTCCACCTTCTGAAAAGGCTCCTGGGGCACACCAGGGAGGGAGGGATCCTCCTCCTGTCCACCCCCAACATCTTCATGCCCGGCCGGTACATGCGCGATGCCACCCACAAGACCTTTTACGCCTATGACGAGCTGTGCGGCCTGATGGAAATGGCCGGTTTCCGGGTCGAGGAGCTCTATCGCTCCTACAACGACGCCTTCCATCGCTACGTCCTGAAGGTCTACGCCCTGGGCTTCCTCTTTCGCCTCCTCTCCATCGATTATGCCTACTCCATCTTTGCCGTGGGACGGAAGAGGCAGGGGTCTCCATGAGGGACGGCCATACCCGGGGTCCTGCCTGTAATCCTGCCGCCACACCCGATGCAGACGGGCAGGGGGGTTCACGGATCGTCAGCAGCGTGATCGCGGGCCTGGTGGCGGGTATTCTTACCGTCATCATGGTCACCGCCTTCGGCGCCATGATCTTCTCCGGCCCCCTCTCGGGGTACGTGTCCGGGGGAATCGGCCTCATCCTGTTCGGCGCCTTTGCCCTGGGCCTCGTGGTATCGGTGATGGCCTCCTTTCCCGGCACCGTCGCCCGGCCCCACGAGATTCCGGCCGCTATCTTCGCCCTCATGGCAACCCAGATGGCGGACCTGTCCTGGCATGGACCGACGGGAGAGGAGGTCTACGTCACCGTGGTAGTGACCATCGTGATCGTCTCCCTCTGCACCGGCATCTTCTTCTTTCTCCTCGGTCTCTTCAGGATGGGGGACCTCATACGGTTCATACCCTATCCGGTGATCGGCGGTTTTCTGGCAGGCACCGGCCTCCTCCTCGTCAAGGGCGCGATCTCGGCCATGACGGACAAGGCCCTCACGGTCGCCAACCTCCCGCGCCTCTTGGAGCCGGCGGTGCTCATCACCTGGCTTCCCGGCCTCGCCCTTGCACTTTTCATGATCCTCATCCTCAGGAAGAAGAACAGCGTCCTCGTGATGCCCTCCATCCTCCTCGCCGCCGCCGCCCTTTTCTACGCGTTCCTCTGGTTCACGGGCACCTCCCTCGATTCGGCCCGGAGCCAGGGGTGGTTGCTCAAGGCCTTTGAGGGAGGGGGCACGTGGAGGCCCCTTCTGCCTTCTTCCCTGGCCATGGTGGAATGGCCCCTTGTGGTGGGGCAGGCAGGAAAGGGGGCTACGATCCTCATCATCAGCGCCATGTCGCTCCTTCTCAATGCAAGCGGACTGGAACTCCTGGTGCGCCGGGAGGTCGACCTCAACAGGGAACTCAAATCGGTGGGTCTGGCCAACATGGTGGCCGGGCTTTTCGGTGGTCCCGTGGGCTTCCACTCCTTAAGCCTTTCCGCCCTGGGTCTCCGGATGGGGGCGTCGAGCCGGGCGGTGGGTATCGTTGCGGCCTGTGCCTGCGGCGCCACCCTTCTCTTCGGCACCTCGGTCCTCTCCTATTTTCCCCGGCCCATTATCGGCAGCCTCCTGCTTTTCCTCGGGTTCACCTTTCTCTACGAATGGGTTCACGATGCCTGGTTCAAACTCTCCCGGCTCGACTACTCCCTGGTCCTCCTGATCCTTGCCGTCATCGGCACCTTCGGCTTCCTGCAGGGCGTAGGCGTGGGCCTTTTCGTGGCCGTGGTGCTCTTCGTGGTGAAATACAGCCGCATCGGGGTGGTGCGCCACGCCCTCTCGGGCCTCGACCTTCACAGTAACGTGGACCGGCCGAGCCTCCACAAGCGGATCCTGGGGGAGAAAGGGATCATGATCCACGTCCTGAAACTCCAGGGCTACATCTTTTTCGGTACCGCGTACCGCCTTCTTGAACAGGTGCGGGCCCGGGTCATCGATCCCGTGCTTCCCCGGCCGCGGTTTATCGTCCTCGACTTCCACTTTGTGGCAAACCTCGATTCTTCGGCAGTGAACAGTTTTCTGAAAATGAAGGACATGGCGCGGACACAGGGGTTTTTCCTTGTCATGACCCGCATTACCCCCCAGTTGAGGGTAAAGTTCGAGCGGGGCGGTTTTGCCGTCACCGACGATGACCGTTTGAAAATGTTCCCTGACCTTGATCGCGGTATGGAGTGGTGCGAGAACAGGATCCTCGAAGACGAGGGATGTCTTCTGTCGGAGAGAGGCCGGAAACTGGATGACCGGCTCGTGGAGGTCTTCCCCGACGACGGGGAACGGCGCACCTTCCTCGGCTACCTCAGCCGGGAAGAATTGGGCGCGGGACAGCTCCTGCTCCGCCGGGGGGATCCGCCGAGGGCCCTCTTTTTTGTCGAGTCGGGAAGGATCACGGTCTGGATCGATGGTGACGACGGAAGCACCGTGCGCCTTCGGACCATGGGGGCCGGAACGATCGTAGGCGAGCTGGGGGTCTACCTGGGGCTGCCGGCCACTGCGTCGGTAGTGGTGGAGGAGGACGCGGTCCTCTACCGGCTCTCGGCCGAGAGCCTCAAGGCCATGGAGGAGACGCGCCCCCTCATGGCATCCGCCTTCCACAAGTACGTGATCCTTCTCGTGGGCGAACGCCTCGCCTATACCAACCGGACCCTTCAGGCCCTCCTGGATTGACCATGCCCCCCCGGTCCGTCGACCCCCTCCCGCACGGCTGCCCGTTAAAGCACTCCTGACCGGCTGATTAGCTGACTTGCTGAATGAATCCATCTCCTCGAACCTGAAGCTTGATCCTTGTACCTTTTCCATCGGGAGAGGTTGTGCCCCCCCTTCAGGACTGGTGCCCCACCGAACAATTGATGATTGGCCGAATGGGGAGGGGAGAATGGGGAGATGAGAGAACACAGCCCACTGCAAGAAGAAGGGGGAGGATATTCCCCACTCGGGACAGGTGCTCCAGGGAGAGAAAAGCATCTCGGATGGTATCAGGCCGGGAGCTCCCCCCATCCCCCTACCGCTCCTTATCAGTCGCTCCAGGGGGGTTCCTTACCCCCGCCTGTACCCTCCGAGGCTTTTCTTCGCTCTCCTTCCGCAATGCCCTCGCGGGGAACACCCTCCCCCTTCTTCTCAAAAAGACTGTTGACTGGTTGATTGGTGATGAGGACAGGCACAAGGGGCAACAGAAGTTCCGCAGCCGAACGCGAGGGAGCGGAACCGCTGGAGCGGACCTACCGTGTGCGCGTGGACATTCCGGCACGGATATCCCCGGTCTGCTTTTTTATGGCGGGGGAAGAAGAGGGATCGGTCAGATGTTGTAGGCTTCCTTGCCCAGGGTGCGGACCCAGTTTTTGGCGAGGATCTCCTGGGCATCGGCCAGTTTGTCCACGCCGAGGATCACGATGGCGTGACCGCCGGCCCTCCCCAGATGGGGGTAGAGGTAATGGACGTTGATGCCCGCCTCCCTCAAGGGCTTGAGGACTGCGTTCAATCCGCCCGGGTGGTCCGGTGTCTCCACGGCGAGGACATCCGTCTCCTTGGTGGAGTAGCCCTGGGCCTTGAGGATATTGAGGGCCTTGACGGGATCATCCACCACGAAGCGGACCGTGCTGATGTCTGAGGTGTCGGCGACGGAAATCGCCCGTATGTTTACCCCTTCGCGGCCCAAAAGTTCGCTCACCTTGGACATGGCGCCCGGTACGTTGTCGAGAACGATGGAGATCTGTTTGATAAACATAAGGCTTACCCCTTTACGAAATTAAAGCCACACTGAAGGGCTTCCCTGTTGAGCTTGATCAGTTTTGCCTTTCCCTCCCCCAGGATCTCGGTCAGGTGTTTGACCATGAAGTCGAAGGGGATGATATCGCTTGCCCTGATGAAGGCGCCGAGCATCACCATGTTGGCCACTTTGATGGAGCCAAGTTGTTCGGCCAGCTCGCTGGTGGGCACCTGGATGATCTCGACGTCCCCGCGGATGGTGGAGACGTTGACGATGGAGGAGTTGACCAGCATCAGGCCGCCCGACTGGACGATGCTCTGGAAGCGGACATAGGAGGGCTGGTTCATGGCGATCACGTACTCGGGCTCCGATGCCACGGGCGAGGCAATCTCCTCGTCGCCCACCGCCACCGTGCAGTTCGCCGTACCGCCCCTCACCTCCACACCATAGGAGGGAAAATAGGTCACGTATTTCCCTGCGAGCATGCCCGCGGTGGCCAGGGTGTAGCCCATGGAGAGGACCCCCTGGCCGCCGAAGCCCGAAAAGATGGTCTTTACGATCATTGCACTTCCTTTATCACGCCCAGGGGGAACTGCTTCACCATCACCTCGTCGATCCACCGGCAGGCCTCAAGGGTGTCCATCTTCCAGTTCGTGGGACAGGGTGACAGGATTTCCACCATGGAGAAGCCCGTCCCCTCCATCTGGTGGCGGAAGGCCCTGGCGATCGCCTTCTTGGCTGCCACAACCGCCGCCGGTTTGTTCACCGCCACCCGTTCGAGATAGGAGGTGCCGTCCAGAACGGCAAGGACCTCGCACATGCGCACGGGATGACCCTCGACGCGGGGCGCCCTCCCTTTCGGCGAGGTGGTGGTCACCTGCTCGATGATGGTGGTGGGCGCCATCTGGCCCCCTGTCATGCCGTAGACCCCGTTGTTCACGAAGATGACCGTGATCAGCTCGCCCCGGTTGGCCGCGTGAAAGCTCTCCGCCGTCCCGATGGCGGCGAGGTCGCCGTCTCCCTGGTAGGAGAAGACCAGATTCCGGGGCCTTACCCGCTTGATGCCCGTGGCAACCGCGGCCCCCCGTCCGTGGGCCGATTCAAGGCAATCGATATCAAAATAGTTGTAGACCAGCATGCCGCACCCTGCCGGGGCCACGCAGATCGCCTTGCCCCGAAGGTCCATCTCTTCGATCACCTCGGCAAGGAGCCGATTCACGATGGCGTGGCCGCACCCCGGGCAGTAGTGAAAATGGGCTTCCTTCAGCAGCGAGGGCCGCGCATAAACCTTTTTCATCCTTTCCTGCCCCTCTGTGCCTGGTAGTAGTGGCGCGAGACGATCCTGAAAAGCTCGACCGGCGTGGGGATCACGCCGCCCGGCCTTCCGTAAAAGTGGATCTGCCCCTTTCCCTCCAGGGCAAGCCTCACGTCCTCCACGAGCTGGCCCGTGCTCATCTCGAAGACGAAGAAATCGCGGATCGTCTTGGCCGTCTCCTTGATGATCCCGGCAGGAAAGGGCCACAGGGTGATGGGTCGGATCATCCCCACCCTCTGCCCCTCCTGGCGCAACCTCTTGATGGCCCCTTTGGCGATCCGTGCCGACGTGCCGTAGGCCACCACGACCATATCCGCATCCTCAAGGAGGTAGGTCTCGTAACGGACCTCCTTCTGTTCGATCCTCCTGAACTTCCGGGAGAGCTTCCAGTTGTGCTCCTCCTGGAGCTTCACGTCGAAAAGAAGGGAGCGCACCATCCGTGACGGCCTCCCCTCCGCCCCGGTGAGCATGTAATCCCTCTCGGCCCGGGGAAGGTTCTGTATATGATCGAAGCTCACCGGCTCCATCATCTGGCCGAGCATGCCGTCCCCGAGGATGACCACCGGGTTCCTGTATTCATCGGCCAGGTCGAAGGCGAGGGGCACGAGGTCCGCAATCTCCTGGACCGACGAGGGCGCAAGGACGATGGTCCGGTAATCGCCGTGACCGCCGCCCCGGGTGGCCTGGAGGTAATCGGACTGGGCCGGGGAGATGTTCCCCATCCCCGGTCCGCCGCGCACCATGTTGATGATCACTGCGGGAAGCTCGTCTGCCGCCAGGTAGGAGATGCCTTCCTGTTTGAGGCTGATCCCGGGTCCGCTCGATGAGGTCATGGCCCTGGCCCCCGCAACGGAGGCCCCGAGGACCATATTGATCGCCGCGATCTCGCTCTCGGACTGGATGAAGGTGCCTCCCGCCTCGGGCATTCTCCTGGCCATGTACTCGGTCAGTTCGTTCTGGGGGGTTATGGGATAGCCGAAGTAACAGGTGCACCCCGCAAGGACCGCTGCTTCACCGGCGGCCGCGTTTCCGCTCATGAGCCGTTTCAATTGGATCCACCCCGGTAGACTTCTATGGCCACTTCAGGACACATGATCGCGCAGGTGGCACAGCCTGTGCAACTGTGATCATCCTTGAGCCTGGCCACAAAATAGCCTTTCTGGTTGAGGGCATCGGAAAGGAAGATGGCCTCCTTCGGGCAGTATTCCACGCAAAAGAGACACCCCTTGCAGCGTTCCTGGTCGATGGTGATGGAGCCCCTGACAGCCATATCTCTTCCTCGATCCTTGCAGCAAAAACGTTTTAGCGTAGCCCAGGGAGGGGGGGAAAGTCAAATGTTTTGGGGGCTGGCGAGGGGTCAGAGGTGATCGGCGGGGCAGGCGCCCCCGAGGCCCTCGTTGGTGGTCTTGAGGCGCGACGCCATCTCCCGCAGGATGGCCAGTACCACCTTCGGGTTGTCGCCCAGGATGAGCTCGAAGTTGTCCCTCGATATGACCACGAGTTCGGTCGAGGGCTCGGCCGCCGTCACGGTGGCGGTGCGGGGCGCATCGAGGAGCATGGACATCTCGCCGAAATAGCCGCCCGCCTTCATATGGGCGAGGACCTGGCCCTCCCTCCCTACCCTGACCGACCCCGAGAGGACATAGTACATGCACGAACCCGGTTCGCCTTCCCGCACCACCACCTCGCCCGCATCGAAGGTCTGGACGAAACGGCGCATGAGCGGGCCGCCGGGGTGGGGAGACCCTTGGGGGGCGAGAAAGAGCTGTTTCAGGAGGAGGGCGTCACGCTTGCCGAGGTTCACCATCAACTCGGCACCGAGGAGGATGACGATGAAGGAGCAGTAGACCCATCCCATGAGGACAAAAACGGTCTTGAGGGACCCGAACATGGCCCCGTACTCGGGATTGAAGCCGAGAAACCAGGAGAATATCTGACGGGTGAAGATGAGCAGGAGGGCGGCGACAAGGGATGCGAGGGCGAGGTGAACGAGGCGTACCCGGTTGGGCAGAAAGGTGACGTAGAAGGTGAAGACGAGAAAGACCACCACGAGAAGGGATACGACGATGTCGGCCACGTGGAGAACAGGATCCGAGGCATCGAGAAGATGGCGGGACAAAAGGACGTACAGGATCTCGAAGCCTACGAGAATAGCGAAGACGCCGAGGAGGACAAGGACCGCCACGGCGTTGTGGATCTGTGCCCTCAGGAAGGAGACCTCCTTCCGGGTCCTGAAGGTTACCAGGAAGGCGGTACGGAGCGTATCGGTGAAGGGGATGATGGCCACGAGGAGCATGATCAGGCTGATGAAGCCCCAGGTCCGCCTGTACCCGGTGAGGAAGTGGATCTCACCGCTTACGATGCGGGAAAGCTGGGGGAGCATGTGGGTGGTCAGGTGTTCGACCCCTTCCAGCGCGATCTGGGAGGTGGTGGCATAGGTGCCGAGGAGGTACATGATGAAGAAGAGAAGGGGGATAAGGGAGAAGAAGCCGTACGATGAAAGGGCCGCTGCCATCTCGAAGTCATGGTTCCTCAGAAAGGAGTTGAGGGTTTCTTTGGTGAGGAGGCGCACCACATCCAGGGTGGTCGCCGATTTGGGACGGATCATGCTATCCATTTCTCCCACAAGGACCCCCTTGTTTCAAGACCTTTCTCCGGTCCGGACCTCAGGGGCCCCGCCCGTTCCGGACCCTGAAGGAGGGGTGTCGGGCCGGTTTCGTCCCCTCCACCTCGAGCCGTACCATGAGGAGATGAAGGCACCCATCCGCGTCCTCGGGGTGGCTTTCGGCGAAGCGGTCCACTATGTCGTCCACGAAGGCAGGCCGCAGGTTCCCGGGGATCCTCTCGGTATAGGGAAGCCAGGTGGTGCGCACCCACCCGGCGAGACCGCCTTTCCCCTTGTGGACCATGTCCTTGGGGATCAGCTCCACCCGCCCGGGACAAAGGCCTGCCTCCTCCATCCAGACACGGTACTCATCGGGGCCGTGAAACCCGTAGGGGAAGGGGAAGTCGCGGAAATAGCCGCTCCACTCCGGCATGCGCGTCACGGTCTCCACCACGGCAACCATATCGGCCGCGTTGCCTTTACCGCCCATCTGGAGGAGGAGTCTGCCCCCGCCCTTCAGGGATCGGGCGATGCCGCGGAGCACCGGACGGTGGTCGATCACCCAGTGGAGGGTGGCGTTGGAGAAGATGATGTCGAATTCGCCGTCGAAGGGGAGGTGCCGGGCGTCAGCCCGCTGAAAGGAGAGGTTCCCGTGCTTTTCCCGGGGGAAGCCTTCCCGGGCGTGACGCACCATCCCTTCAGAGCTGTCTATCCCGATCACCCCGCCGCGAGGGACCTGCGCGGCAAGTTCGGCGGTCACTTTGCCGTCGCCCGAACCGATATCGAGGATCTTCTCGGTGCCCTGAAGGGTGAGCTTCCCGATCAGCTCGCGGGCCCATTTCTGCTGTTCCGTGGAGTGGCCCGCATAGTCGCCCGGGTTCCAGGAGTATGACTTTTGTCTCTGGTGTCGCTCCACTTTCGCTATTGATACCACGTTCCCACACCCTGCGCAACGGTCATGGCAGGGAGGGGCCAAATAGTGTAAGATAGGCTGTGTCGGCTCTTCACCATCCTGTGAGACCGACCGGGCGGGGGCTCATGACGAAAAAGGGAACGAAAGTTGCATCGCGTAAGGCCGGGGAACGGCCCCCGGGGATTGTGTCGGTCCTCACTCTGCCCCGGGAAGAAGCCGGTGACGGTAAAGGTCCTGCCATGAAGACGGAAAGACCGAGACAGGAAACAGATTTGGAAGGCCTCCGTAAGAGGATTGCCGACCTGGAGGAGCTGAACAGGGACCTCATGGGGATGGTGGAGCACTCCTATGATGCCTTGGCCATTGCGGACGGAGAGAGCAGGCTTATCCTGCTCAACCCTTCCTTTGAGCGTGTCATGGGTCTGAGCAACGAGAAGATCATCGGGCGCCCCATCAGGGACCTGGTGAGGGAGGGGGTCTCCGACACGGCCGCGACCCTGAAGGTCCTTGAAACCGGCAAGGCGCAGACGGTCATCATCAATACCATGACAGGCCGGCAGGTGCTGAGCACGGGGGTCCCGGTTTTCGACCGGGACGGCAAGATCCACAGGATCTACTGCAACCTGAGGGACATCACCGAGTTGAACATATTGAAGGAGAAGTTCGAGCAGTCGGAGAGGCTCCTCTCCCGATATCTGGTGGAACTCCACGACGTGAGACAGCGGCAGACCATGGGGACCCAGTTCGTGGCCCACAGCCCCCGGATGAAGCAGATCATCGAAACGGCCTTCAGGATCGGACGGGTGGATGCAACCGTGCTGATCCTCGGCGAATCGGGGGTGGGCAAGGAGCGCATCGCCCGGATTATCCACGAGGCCAGTCATCGGGCCGAGACCGGCGCCTTTGTAAAGATCAACTGCGGGGCCATCCCCGGGGAACTCCTCGAGTCGGAACTCTTCGGATACGAGGCCGGCGCCTTCACCGGTGCCAGCAAGGAAGGGAAGGCGGGCTACTTTGAGATTGCCGACAAGGGCACCCTTCTTCTCGATGAAATAGCCGATCTGCCCCTGAAACTTCAGGTCAAGCTCCTCTCGGTCATCCAGGACCACGAGGTGACCCGCCTCGGCGGAACACGGCCGAAAAAGGTCGATGTACGGATCATCGCCGCCACAAATCAGGACCTGGAGGGCATGATCAGGAGCGGAAGCTTCAGGGAAGACCTCTTCTACCGCCTGAACGTGGTCCCCATGACCATTCCGCCCCTGAGGGAAAGACGGGAGGATATCCCCTTCCTCCTCATCCATTACCTTGAAGAGTACAACACCAAGTACGGTCTCCGCGCCCGCCTGGACAAGGAGCTGGTGGAGAGGCTCACCGGCTACCGCTGGCCGGGAAATGTGCGGGAGCTGGCCAACCTGGTGGAGCACCTCGTGGTGGTCACCAACGAGGAGACCCTGAAATGTGAACACCTTCCCAGGAAATACCTCTCCGACAGGGAGGAGGCGGATGAGCCCCCGGACACCCTGAAACCCCTGAAGGAAGAGGTGGAACGGTACGAGCTGAAGCTGATCAAAAGGGCGGTCGCACGCACCAGAACCCTTGAGGAGGCAGCCCACGTGCTCGGTATCAGCCTCTCGACCCTTACCCGAAGACTCAGGATGGTCAAGAGTGAAGGTCAGAAGTGATTATCCCCATAGTATGATGAAAATAGAGACATTTCATTCTTTCATTTCTCCCGGTAATGGTCATTTCTGACCATCCATCTCTCCCGCAGCATCACGCCCTACATCACGACGCCCGCCCGCACCCTCAGGCGCCCCGGGCAAGAAGCAACAGTATTTCAACACCTTAGGTAGACAAGAGACGTGCAGGGGACCGGATCTTCCGGAGAGAGGGGCGGCCCCCGGCACACTTATTGCTCTACGATGTGCAAATACATCCGAGGAGGTTGGATATGAGAAGATTTTCCATTGTTGTCCTTGTCCTCTTTGCGTTCCTTCTGGTCGCGCCGGGCGGGGGCTTCGCCCAGTCGAGGGAGACCTACAAGATCGGCGGGATCTTTTCCCTTACTGGATACCTCTCGTGGCTCGGCGAATACAAGAAGAAGGCGGCCGAACTGAAGGTGGAGCTTATCAACAAGGCGGGGGGAATACACGGGGTACCCCTGGAACTCATCTCCTATGACGACACCTCTTCGCCGGAACAGGCCTCGAAGGTGGCCCAGAGGCTCATATCAAAGGACAACGTGGTGGCCATGACCGGGACGGCTTCCGTGCCCATCTCCGGTGCCGTGGCCTCCATGGCGAACCGGTACAAGATCCCCACGGTGATCAACTCCGGCTATGCCGTGGATACCGCCAAGGACCCCTTCCTCTTCAATACCTCGCACAAGACCGACTTTGCCGTCCTCACCGCCTACCGGTATTTCCAGAAAAAGGGTATCACCAGGCTCGCCCTCCTCATGCCCATAGGCCCCCTCGGTGAGCTCGGGTCGAGCGTGGCCAGGAAGTATGCCGCCGACTACAAGGTCACCATCGTGGGCGAAGAAAAGTTCGACGTAAAGTCCGCGGACGTCACATCCCAGCTCGCGAAGATCCGCACCCTGAACCCCCAGGCCATCTTCTCCTTTACCACGGGAGAGCCGGCGGCGCTCATCGCCCGGAACATGGAGCAACTCGGCCTCAAGGTGCCCTTCCTGGTCTCCCACGGTAACGCGAACCCCGGCTTCCTGAAGCTCGTGGCGAACATCAGGACGGAGCTCCTTGTGCCCTCGGGAAAGGTGATGAAGCCCGAGGCCCTTCCCGACAGTGACGTGACCAAGAAGGTGATCGTCGATTTCAACAAGAGTCACATGGAAAAGTACAAGGAACCGGCCAACTACTTTTCCGCGGAGCTTGCGGACGCCATCGCCCTCATCGCCGAAGGCCTCAAGGTCGTGGGGAAGGCGGACCCGCAGAAGCTCCGTGACGCCATTCAGGGGATCAAGGGCTTCCCCGCCATGCAGGGCGTCTACACCTTCACCGCCACGGACCATCACGGGACGCGGCCCGAGGACATGATCCTTCTGACCGTCAAGGCCGGCAAGTGGGAAACACCGAACTGAGAAAGGCGCCATGAGCGACGTTTCGCACCTCGTCCAGTTCTTTTTCAGCGGCATGACATCGGGCAGCATCTTCGCCCTCATCGCCGTGAGCCTGGTCATCGTCTACAAGGTCTCTCAGCTGATCTGTTTTGCCCAGGGCGAGTTCTTCGTCTTCGGGGCGCTGACCATGGCGACCCTTACCTCCAAGGGGGTGCCCGTCCCTCTGGCCTTTGTTCTCGCCGTCCTCATCGCCACCTGCATGGGTGCCCTGATCCAGCAGGCCCTGATTCGTCCCATCCAGGGTTCCTCCGTGGGGGCCCTCATCGTCATGACCATCGCCATTTCCCTGGCGCTCAGGGGTCTCGCCCTCATCCTCTGGGGACGGGAGTCCCACGTGCTCCCGCCCTTTTCCCGGGGCGAACCCCTGCAGATCCTCGGTGCATCCCTGCAGATCCAGGTGCTCTGGATCGTGGGGATCACCATCGCCGTTCTGCTGGTGATCTGGTATTTCTTTGAAAAGACCTCTCTCGGTATTGCCATGCGGGCTTGTGCCGAAAACCCCCTCGGCGCAAGCCTCATGGGTATCAATGTGCAGAGGGCGGCCCTCTTCGCCTGGGCTTGGGGGGCGGGCATCGGCGCGCTCGCGGGCGCTGCGGTGGCCCCGCTCCTCTTCATGCAATACACGGGCGGCGTCATGCCCATGGTGAAAGGGTTCATCGCCATGTCCATCGGGGGGCTCAGCAGCATCGTGGGGTCGGTCGTAGCCGGGTTCCTCCTGGGTCTCGTGGAGTCCTACACCATAGGGCTCGTGTCCTCCAAGTTCTCCGACACCATTGTCTTTGCCCTGCTCATGGTGGTGCTGGTGGTGAGGCCGAACGGACTGTTCAGTAAATCGTAGGCGGCCGGGAATGAAGATCATACAAAGATATTGGTGGCTCGTCATCCTCCTCTTCATCGCCCTCTACCCCGTCACCCTCGGGGGCATGTCCCCCTACCGGACCGGTGTCCTCGTCTTTGTGGGCATCTATATCATGCTGGCCGTGGGCCTCGATCTGCTCATGGGGTACGGCGGCCAGATCTCCGTGGGCCACGCCGCCTTTTTTGCCGTGGGGGCCTACACATCGGGGATACTGACGGCAAAATACGGCATCGCGCCGGCCCCGGCCATGTTCGCCGGTATGGCGTTATCCGCCGCCCTTGCCTGGGTCACGGGGAGGCCCGTGCTCGCCCTGAAGGAGTACTACCTCGCCATGGCGACGCTGGCCTTCAACGAGATCGTCATCACCCTCATCATCGGCTGGGAGGGGCTCACCGGGGGGGCGTCGGGGCTTCGCGACATCCCGCCTTTCAGGGTCTTCGGTCTGGTCCTGGATAACCACATCCATTACTACTATCTCGTCTGGTTCATCGTCTCCCTTGTGGTGGCCAGCAGCATCGCCGTGGTCCGCTCGCCCTTCGGCCGGACCCTGGTGGCCATCCACAGCGACGAGCCCGCCTCCCGTCATTTCGGGGTGAACAGCCCGAAATACAAGACCCGCATCTTCGTCCTCGCCAGCGTTTACGCCTCCCTGGCAGGATCCCTCTATGCCCATCATATGGGGTTCATCGCGCCCGACGACTTCGGTGTCATGACCTCCATCAATGTCCTCGTCATGCTCTTTCTCGGGGGGATCGGCACGGTCTTCGGCCCTGTCCTCGGCGCGACCTTCCTGAAGATCCTTCCCGAGGTGACCTATCAGCTCCAGGACTACGAGCTTCTCATCAACGGCGTGATCCTCATCGTCGTCCTTGTCTTCATGCCCAGGGGCCTGTACGGGATTCTCGTGACGGCGGGGAACAGGGTCTTCAGGAGGAGCGGCCCATGAAGCAGGACAGGGAAGCCCTCCTCAGGGTAGACGATGTGGTGAAGACCTTTGAAGGGGTCCACGCGGTGGATCATGTCAGCTTTTCCGTGGCCAAGGGGGACATCAAGGCCCTGATCGGCCCCAACGGCGCAGGAAAGACGACACTTTTGAACGCCATAAGCGGCCTTCTGCCTCCCGATTCCGGCTCCATACACCTCGGGGGCACCCCCATCGCCGGGCTCACCCCCGACAGGATCGCCCTTCTCGGGCTCTCCCGGACCTTCCAGCTCGTAAGGCTCTTCACCATCAACAACGCCACGGTCCTCGACAACGTGATGCTCGGCGCCCACAAGGCGCTCAATCCTACCATCAGGGATGCCCTTTTCAGGCGGGGCATGGTGGCCCGACAGGAGAGGGCGGCGGCGGAAAAGGCGGCGGCCCTCCTCGATTTTGTGGGCCTCGCCGGGAAGGAGAAGGTCCTTCCTTCCACCCTCTCCTTCGGGAATCAGCGTCTCCTTGAACTCGCCCGCGCCCTCATGACCGACCCGCTCATGCTCCTCCTCGACGAGCCCGCGTCGGGCCTGAACGATGCGGAGACGGAAACCTTCATCACCCTCCTCTCCGCCATTCGGGACCGGGGCATCACCATCCTCCTGGTGGAACACAACATGAAGGTGGTCATGAACATTGCGGATGACATCATCGTCCTCGATTTCGGCAAGAAGCTCGCGGAAGGCACCCCCTCGCAGATATGCGCCGATCCCCGGGTGATAGAGGCCTACCTGGGTTCCCAGGGAGATGCGTGCGGGGTGCCCCGATGATGCTCACCGTCCGCAACCTCAGCGCCGGTTACGGCCGGGTTCAGGTCCTGAAGGATATCGGTATGGAGCTGGAACAGGGCGAGATCGTCTCTCTCGTGGGGGCCAACGGGGCCGGCAAATCGACGCTCCTCAAGGTCATCTCGGGGGTGGTGCCGTCGTCAGGCGGTACGGTCTCTTTCAAGGGTGACGATATCACCAACCGCACACCCGACTACCTCGTCCGGGAGGGTCTGAGCCATGTCCCGGAAGGGCGGCAGATCTTCGGGTCCCTGACGGTGAGGCAGAACCTCCTTCTCGGCACCTATGTCCACAAGGTGGGAAAGGGGGAGATGGAGGAACTCTTCGCTTTCGTCTTCAAGCTCTTTCCCATCCTCGAGAAGAGGCTCTCCCAGAAGGCGGGGACCATGAGCGGCGGGGAGCAGCAGATGCTGGCCATCGGGAGGGGGCTCATGTCAAAGCCGAAGCTCCTTCTCCTCGACGAGCCTTCCCTGGGGCTCGCACCCCTTGTGGTCGAGACCATCCTGGGGGTGGTCCGGGACCTTCGCTCCGCAGGGATCTCCATCCTCCTCGTGGAGCAGAACGTGAACGCGGCACTGGGGATTTCCGACCGCGCCTATGTGATCGAGACGGGGAGGATCGTGACGGAAGGCACGGGCCGGGAGTTGCTGGAACGCGACGAAATACGAAAGTCCTACCTCGGCATGTAGGGCTTATGACGGAGGAAGAACCATGGTAATCGGAGATTTACCCGTACAGTGCGCCAGGCGCTATCCCAAAAAGAAGGCCTTCGTCTACGAAGGCCGGACCCTTACGTTTCAGGAGGTCAACGAGCGGGTCAACCGGCTCGCCAATGCCATCACCCGCCTCGGGCTGAGACCGGGCAGCAAGGTGGCGGTCCTCAGCAAGAACAACCCGGAAATGGTGGAAATCTGTTTTGCGGCGGCAAAGAACGGCATGATCTTTGTGCCGCTCAACTTCAGGCTTGTACCGGTGGAGCTGGAGTTCGTGATCAACGACGCGGAGATCGACATCCTCTTTGTGGGCGATGCCTTCAGGAAAGAGATCGCCGCCATCAGGGACCGCATCTCCGTGCCCCATGTGATACAGATGGAAGGGGAATACGAACCCTTCCTCGCCTCGGCCGGCCCCCTCGAACCCTCCGTTCCCGTCACACCGGAAGACACGTTCTCCATCTTCTACACAAGCGGCACCACGGGCGGCCCCAAGGGGGTGATCCTCACCCACGCCAACTTCCTTGCCGGTGTGGTGAACAACGTGATCGCCTACAAGCTGGGACCCTCGGACGTCTGTCTCCATGTCCAGCCCTTCTACCACACCATGCAGATGAACATGGTGCTCTGCCAGTTCTACGTGGCGGGCACCAATGTGATCATGAACAACTTCGACGGCCACGCCTTCTGGCAATCGGTTGCCCGGGACGGTATCACCCACATGACCCTTGTCTACACGGGCCTCGTCATGATCCTCGATGCCCTCGAGGAGGGGAAGTACCCGATCGGGACCCTGAAAAGCTACGCCGTGGGCGGGCAGACCACGCCGCTGCCCATCCTCCAGAGGGCGGTGCGCCTCCTGGGGCCGGACGTGGTCTTCGTGGTGTACGGGCTCACCGAGGCCTCGCCGCTCGTCACCTATCTGCCGAAAGAGGACGTGGCCCTCGCCGGGGAGGGGTTGAGGCGACTCGGGTCGGTGGGAAAGGAACTCTTCAGTTGCCACGTCAGGGTGGTGGACGGAGAGGGCAAGGACGTGAAACCGGGTGAAATGGGCGAGATCATCGCCCGGGGCCCCAACGTGATGAAGGGCTACTGGAAACGGCCGGAAGAGACGAAGAGCACCCTCGAGGGCGGCTGGCTCCACACGGGCGACATGGCGACCGTGGACGAGGACGGGTACATCTACGTGGTGGACCGGAAGAAGGACCTCATCATCAGCGGCGGGGAGAACATCTCCCCCCACGAGATCGAGGACGTCCTCCACCTCCATCCCGCAGTGCAGGAATGCGCCGCCATCGGCGTTCCCGACGAGAAATGGGGCGAACAGGTGAAGGCCGTCGTGGTGCTGAAGAACGGAAAGACGGCCACGGAGAAGGAACTGATAGGGTTCTGCACCGAAAGGCTGGCCCGGTACAAGCTCCCCAAGTCCGTGGACTTCCTTGACGGGCTGCCGAAAGACCCGGTGGGAAAGATACAGAAGAAGATCCTCCGGGAGAAATACTGGAGCAACCGATAGGCCCTGTACGTCCGGTTCGACGTATCGGTTCTCGAGAGGATGATCGTGAAGGAATACCCTGAGAAGTATCTCGATTTCGTGCTGTGGCACTACCAGGTGGTGGACGGTTTCTGGTTCCTGGGCGTGGCCGAGGCGGTGGGACAGGAAAAGGCGGAGCAGATCGTCGAGACGGTTTGGAAGAACGCGGCGAAGCTCGCGGCCCGGGAAATAATCCGTCGTTTCCAAATTACGGAGAAGGGTCTCGGGGGTCTCTCGAAGGCCCTCAGGCTCTTCCCCATGGCGTCGCTCGTGGGCTACGCCTTTGAGGAGAGGGGCGACGAGACGATCCTGACCGTGCCTGGCTGCTCGGCCCAGCAGGCCCGCCTGAGACACGGCCAGGCCGAGTTTGTCTGCAAGCCCATGCACCTCGCCCTCTTCGAGGCCTTTGCCCGGGAAATAGACCCCTCCATCCGGGTGGAGTGCCTCTTCGCCCCGCCCGATCCGCACCCGGAGGACCTCTTCTGCATGTGGCGGTTCACCGCCGCCCACGAATGATTCCCTCCTGATGACCCCCTCCGTCATCCTACCCGTTGAGAATGAGGCGATCCTGCCTTAGAATGGTGAAGCAGGATCGAGGTGCATGAGTGTTCCTCATAAGGGGGTCGCCATGAGCAGACTGAAGGATTTGCATACCCCGGTCTTCTGGGTGGAGGGACACCCGGGGAGGCTGGACCGGGCCACGTGGAAGATCGAGGTGACGGGCCTGTGCGACCGTCCCGGGACGCTCACCTGGCACGACCTCACGGCCATGCCGAAGAGCATCGCCGACGCGAGGCTCACGAGCGTCACCCGTTTCTCTGTCCGGGGCCTCTGGGGCGGGGTGAAGGTCTCGGAGATCATGGCCGCCGCCCGGGTCCGTCCCGAGGCGCGCTTCGTCCGGTTTTGGTCCGTCGGGCTCGTCTACGACACCTCCATACCCCGGGAGGTGGCATCCGCCGAGCGGACCCTCCTCGCCTTCGAGTTCGACGGGGAACCCCTGGAGGAGGATTACGGCGGGCCGGTCCGGGCCTTCTGCCCCTACCTCTGGGGATACAAATCGGCCAAGAGCGTGGTGCGCGTCGACTTCATGGATCGCTACGTGTCGGGTTTCTGGGAGCAGAGGGGCTACCCGGACGAGGCGCACATCGAGGCGGGGAAGGTGCGGGACATGAACGCGGGCGGCCGCCTGCGCCCCATCCCGGACGGAGAGGTGATCCGCTTCCTGGACGAGTGACAGGTCATCCCCCGCCGACCTGTCGGCATCTCCCCGCCCACACGGATATCTTGAGAACCGGTCGATGAGAGAGAGGGTGGATGAGGAATTTCCATGCATCTTTTCCATGCACCTTGCACCTGTCATCATCACCCAGTCACCCATTCAGCCAATCAACCCTTCTTTCAGTAGAGGGTGTTCACCGCCGGGGCGTTGCGGGCAACCCTTTACTCCGCCCCCCTGCTACACTATAATGTACCTCGACCCCGATCCTCCGGGGTCGGGGCGGAGATTCGTGAAGATCATCTTTCTCATCCAGGGCTTTAACGTGGCGGCGAGCAGGTACCGCGTACTCCAGTACCTGCCCTTCCTGAAAGAGGCGGGGTTGAGGGCGGAGGCACGGGAGTTCCCCCGCACCACCGGGGGGTGGCTGAGCCTTTCCCGCAGCCTGGAAAAGGGTGACACCCTCTTCGTCCAGAGGACACGGATGCCCCTGTGGGCCCTCATGGCGGTGAAGGGCCGGGGGGTGAGGATCGTCTACGATTTCGACGACGCGGTGATGTTCAAGAATTCCCTCTCCCCCAACCCGTACTCCCTGCGCCGGACCATGAGTTTCAGGAGGCAGCTCAAGTATTCGGACCTTGTGATCGCAGGGAACGAGTTTCTCCGGGCCGAGGCATCGAAATACCACGGCGACGTGAGGGTCCTGCCCACACCCATCGATGGCGCCCGGTACACGGAAAAACGCTATGAAAGGCGGGACGAGGTGGTGATCGGGTGGATCGGCGATCACGGGAGCATCCATTACATGGAGAGCTACCGTGACGTGTGGGACGAGGTGGGGCGCAGGCACGGCAACGCGGTCCTGGCCATCATCTGCGATACCTTTATCGAAACCGCCCGCATCCCTCTGAAAAAGATCCCCTGGTCCTTCGACAGGGAGGTACGGGACCTCCAGTCCTTCGACATCGGTGTCATGCCTCTCTTCGACGACCTCTGGTCCAGAGGCAAATGCGGCTACAAGATCATCCAGTACATGGGGGTGGGGGTGCCGGCGGTCTGCACCCCCGTGGGCATCAACCGGGACGTGGTGGAAGACGGCGCGAACGGATTCTGGGCCGCCACCAGGGAGGAATGGGTGGAGAAGCTCGCCCGCCTCGTCGGGGACCAAGGGTTGCGCCTCGCCATGGGAAAGGCCGGTCGTGAGAAGATCATGGCCCGGTTCACGGTCCAGGCCTGCGCCCCCCTGCTCACCGGCTGGCTCGAGGGGCTTTCGTGAAGCGCATCCTCTTTTTGACCCACGCCAACCCACAGGGCTACCGGATCCAGCAATACTTCCCCTTTCTCGAGGACTTGGGCTTTACCGTGGAGCTCGTAACGACCAGGACGGGTTTCCTTACCTTTCTCGATCGGGTACGGGGTGCCCGGGTCGTCTATATCCAGCGGATCCTCTTCAGTCCCCTGAAGGTCTCCCTGGTGAGGAGGCTGGCCCACCGGATCGTGTACGATTTCGACGATGCCGTCATGTACGGGGCTACCGGAGAAAGCGGTACCAGACAGCGGAAGTTTCGTGCCATGGTCATGGCCGCCGACGCGGTGTTTTGCGGAAACGGTTTCCTTCTCCGAGAGGCTCGGCGGTACCGGGAGCAAGGTGTCCACTATGTCCCCACCGTGGTGGACACGAGGGGGTATGGGGTGAAGACCCACGGAGAACGGAAACCTCTGACCGCAGGTTGGATGGGCAGCGCATCCACCCTCAGGTATTTCGGCGAGATGACGGAGACCTTTCGGGGCCTGGCCGAAAGGGGCGATGTGGTCTTCAAGGTGGTGGCGGACCGGGCACCGGAGAGTACCTTCAAAAACCTGGTCTTCGAGCGGTGGCGCAAGGATCGGGAGCGGGACTCCCTGCTCAGTTTCGACGTGGGGGTGATGCCCGTCAGGGACGACCTCTGGTCAAAAGGAAAATGCGGCCTCAAGCTTCTCCAGTATATGGCCTCAGGCCTGCCCTCCGTGACCCATCCCTTCGGGGTGACGCGGGAGATGGTCGCTGACGGAGAGACCGGTTTCCTGAGGTCGGACAGGGCGGGCTGGGAGGAGGCCCTCACCCGCCTGTGCGGGGACGTGGCCCTGAGGGCGGAGATGGGAAGGGCAGCAAGGGCCCTGGTGGAGGAGAAGTATTCCCTTGACCTGTGGGGACCCCGGGTGGCGAGGCTGATGGCCGACCTGTAAGGCGGACCCGCGGAGATGGTGTGAGGAAGGAACGAGGGTGGTGGATCGGATAGCGCAGGTAGTGCGGACGGGCGGCGTGGAATGGCACCTCGCCCACGGCGACCTCCTGCCCGTCGTGGAAGAGGTGCTCGTCGAAGAGGGGGGCAGAAGGGGCCACTTCGTCCGGCCTTTCAGGGGGAAAAAGGTCTTCATCAAGTCCTTCTCGGAGAAGGGGATTACAGGATTTGTCAGAAACAGGCTGGCCCCCAGGGGAATGAAGGAGTACCGGGCAGCCGCACGCCTCCTTGCCCGCTCCATACCCACACCGATACCTCTGGGTTACGGCATCGGGAGGCAACGGTCCTTCGTGATCCAGGAATGGGTGGAGGGTGAAACGGTCCTCTCCCTTCTTCACGACCCGGACCGGCGAAGCGCCGTCCTTGAGCCCCTCGCCGGACTCCTCGCCAAGTTGAGGGCCCACCGGATCCGCCACAACGATCTCCACCTCGGGAATATCCTCCTGACGGGGACCACGCTCTGCCTCATCGATCTCCACAAGATGGTGATAAAAAAGGAATTCCACCAATTCGACGAGGTCTCCAACCTTGCCCATGCCCTCTTGAGCCTCTACCCCCTCCTGGCGGAACAGGAAAAGGAACGGTTCTTCAAGCGCTACGGCTCAGCGGGCATCCGGGGGCCCGTCGAAGAGGAGATGGAGAGGCTCGCCGCGCGGTGGATCCGCAGAAAGAAGGAAAGGGCCCTCGGAGAGACCTCCCGCATCGTCCGTGAGGATCGTACGGTCAGGTTTGTGGAATCGCCGGTCATAGAGGAAGGGCGTTTCGTTGAGACCATCAAGGAGGACAGGAAGGTCCGGGTGGAACGGTGGACCACTCACGTAAGGAAGATCTACAGACACCGGCGCCGGCTCGAAAGGGCCTGGAAGGCCTGCGCGGTCCTCGACTACATGGGGCTCTCTCCCATCCCCCGGGTCTTCCTTATGAGGACCGCCTCCTTCAATGCGGCGGGATACCTGGCCATGGAGGATCTTCAGGGCAGAGGGGTCGAACTGGACAGATACCTGGACGGCCGATATGGCGGGATGACACCCGGGGAGCGCAAGGGGCTGGCACGGAACCTAGGCAGGTTCCTCGACGGCCTCCTCGCACACCGGATATCCCACCGGGACCTGAAGGGGTGCAATCTCGTCATCCTGGAGGATCAACGCCCCCTGCTCCTCGACATCGAGGATATCCGGTTCAACGAACCGAAGGAAGAGGCCCTCGTCCGCATGCTTACCCAGTTGAACTGTACGATCCCGAAAGAGGTGACCCTGCGCGACCGCCTCAGGTTTTTTCACGACGCAACAAGGTCCGTCACGGCCCTGAGGAAGCGGATCCTGGCCGGGATCGTGAAGGCCTCGAAAGGGCGGGAGATCGTCTACGAGGGCACGGACGGGCTCAAAGTGGAAAGGTGGTAGGGGGCAGGGCATCGAAGATGGTGCCCCGTACCGTCTCCCCGGCGGCCCTGAGGGTGAAGGCCCCCTCCTTCAGGGCTGCGGCCTCCCAGGTGACCGCAAAGCCTTCCTGCTCAAACCTCGACAGGTGGGAGCGCCGGTAGCCCGTGAGATGGGGGATGTCACGCCTGTTGAGAAGCACGGTGACGGGTCCCGGCGGAAGTGAACGGTCCGCCGCCCCCCGCACCGCCAGATAGAAGGCCCGGGCCTTGACGAGGTAGCCGAAGGCGGGATGATAGGGACCGGCCGCCACCTTCTCCTTCATCGCCTCGTGATCGGTGAGGCCCATCTTCACTACCCTGATACCCTGCCGGGTTGCATGAAGGAAGATCGCGAGGGCCCGATCCACTGCCTCCTCCAGGGAAAGAGGCTGAAAGAGGCCCTCCTCGCAGGCCCTGCAAAGGGCCGTTTCCCTGAGCACCACCAGGGGGTAGATGCGGATGAAGGCGGGGGCGAGCCTGCACACCTCCCGGGCGGTCACCTCCACGTCCCCCCGTGTCTCACCGGGCAGACCCACCATCACCTGGAGGCCCACCTGAAAACCTTCGGACCGAAAGAGGCCGTAGGCATCATAAAGATCGCCCACCCCGTGCCGCCTGTTGACGGCCGCGAGGATGGCGTCATTGAAGCAAGGGATGCCCAGTTCTATGGTACGCACCCGATACCGTTTGAGGAGATCCATGGTCTCCCTCCCCGGATGAAGGGGGGTGCTCGATATCCGTATCGCCTGAAGGCGGTCCATGTAGGGATCGAAACAGCTGAAGAGCCTCCCGAGGGATTCGGCATCGAGGGTGAGGATGTTGCCGCCGTAGATGCCCACCTCCACCGGCCGCCGATGGGGGCCTAAGGCAGCCTCCACCGCCGAGGCTACATCCCGAGAAGGGGCTTGGGTGATGTGCCCCTGGTTGCAGTAGGTGCAACGGGAAGGGCAGCCGAGATGGGGGAGGAAGAGGGGGACGATCATACCGGGGTTGGTCGGGCCGCTCATGGGCCGTGGCGGTAAAGGCTCAGGAGGGGGGTTGCCCTTCCGTCGCCTCATGGTGCCGGGTGCCGCCCCTGGCCAGGTAGTCGAGAAGGGCCCGGGCTGCGTTCTGCTCCGCCTCTTTCTTGCTCCTTCCGGCGCCCCGGGCCTTGAGGTCCTTGCCCACGCAGACGGTGACGGTGAAGCCCGATCGCACCTTCCTTGCAAAGCGGTACCTGGGGAGGAGGCCCCACTCCTTTTGAACCCTTTCCTGGAGCAGGTTCTTGGGGTTCTTCTCGTTCAGCTTCTCCTCGTTGAAGAGGGGTTTGAACATGTGCCTGATCACCTTTGTGGTCTTTCGGATGCCCCCGTCCAGATAGATGGCCCCGATCAACGATTCGAGCATGTTGGAGAGGACCTTCGACTCCTCGGGCACCCGTTTCCCTCCGTTACCGTAGCAGAGGTGGGCCCCCAGGTCGATCTGCTTGGCTACCTCGGTCAGGGTATCCCTCCTGACCAGGCAGGAGCGGGCGTTGCTCAGGAATCCTTCGTGGCGGTCCCTGTACTTCCTGTAGAGCAGGATGCTGATGACCGCGTTGAGAATGGCGTCTCCCAGGTATTCGAGCTCCTCGTTTCTGGATGGGCTTTTTTCCCGTTTTTCGTTATAGAAGGAGCTGTGGGTGACGGCCTGGTTGAAAAGCTCCCTGTCTTTGAAGGTATAACCGATGATCTCTTCCAGGGGGGTGGGGATGGTCACAGGGGTTCTTCAAGGGGTAGCAGGGATCAGGGCCGGGCGGGAAACCCTCGGCTCCCCGCCCGGACTCCTGACTGTCGACTACCCTATGTTAAAGTTTAAATGCCTCTTCTCTTCCTGAATACTGTTTCCTCAGTTTCGGTTTCTCGATCTTGCCCGTCGGGTTCCTGGGGACGGCGCCGAAGAAGATCTTTCTCGGCCTCTTGTACCGTGGCAGAGGATCGCAGAACTTGACCACCTCTTCCTCGGTCATGGTCTCGCCGGGCTTCAGCTCGATGATGGCGGTAACCAGCTCACCGAGGCGCTCGTCCGGAAGGCCGATGCAGGCGGCATCCTTGATCTTGGGGTTGGTGTGGAGGAAGTCCTCCACCTCCACGGGATAGACGTTCTCGCCGCCCGTAATGATCACGTCTTTCTTCCGGTCCACGATCCAGAGGAAGCCTTCCTCGTCCATGCGGACCATGTCGCCCGTGTAGAGCCAGCCGTCCTTCAGGGTCTTGGCGGTGGCTTCGGGGTTCTTGTAGTACTCCCTCATGACGCCGTCGCCCCGGACGAGAAGCTCGCCCGGCTCGCCCTTGGGCACGGGCTTGCCGTTTTCGTCCACCACCGCCACTTCCCAGTTGAAGCCGGGGATGCCGATGGCGCCGATCTTGTGGGTGTTTTCCAGACCGAGGTGCACACAGCCCGGTCCCGTGGATTCGGAGAGGCCGAAGTTGGTGTCGTAATCCATGGTGGGGAAGTATTTCTTCCAGTGATGGATCAAGGAAGGCGGTACCGGCTGGGCGCCGATATGCATGAGCCGCCACTGATCGAGTTTGTATTTCTTGGGATCGATCTGGCCGCTGTCGAACTTGAGGAGGATGTCCTGGGCCCAGGGCACGAGGAGCCACACGATGGTGCCGCCCTCTTCGCTCACCGCCTCGAGGATCCACTCAGGCGACACGCCCTTCAGGATGACGGCCTTGCCGCCCACGATGAAGCTTCCGAACCAGTGCATCTTCGCGCCCGTATGGTAGAGGGGCGGGATGAGGATAAAGTTGTCCTTCCTTGTCTGCTTGTGATGGGCATTCTCGGTGATGCAGGCGTTCACCATGCACTTGTGGGTGAGGAGGATGGGCTTCGGCTGGCCCGTGGTGCCCGAGGTGAAATAGAGGCCGCAGGGGTCTGCGTAGGTCAGCTCCACGTTGAGCGGTGTGGCGGGGGCGGCATCCATGAGGGCGGCATAGGACTCGCCCCATGCCGGTGCCTGGGAACCCACACAGATGTAGCTCTTCACGCCCGAGGCATCCAGTTCTTTCTTGGCCGCCTCGACGCGGTCCGTGAACTCCTGGTCGAAGACCATGACCGAACCCTCGGCCACGCCGCCGCAGTAGACGAGGTCTTCGGCGGTGAACCGGAAGTTGAGGGGCACGACCCACGCGCCCGTGCGGACGATGCCGAAGTAACAAACGAGCCAGTCGATGGAGTTGTTCATGAAGTGGATGACTTTATCGCCCTTCTTCACACCCTTCTTGGCCAGGATGTTTGAGAACTTGTTTGCCCTGTCGTCAAATTCCTTCCACGTGATCTCCCAGCGCTTTTTCTCCGCCGGGATCCTTTCTACCAGGGCTACGTCGTCCGGGTACATCCGGCCGTTTCTTGCCAGAATCTCCCCAATGTGATTATATGTATCTCCCATACCAGATACCTCCTAAATTCTTTGAAGATTTTTGATGTTGACAAAAAGCACTGTTCAATCTATCATGCTAACTATCCCAAAGCAATACAAAAAGCTATACAAAAAAAAGGAGGGTATCATGAATTTTGCGTGGTTTTCAGGTCTCAACGCAAGCAAGTTTCCCAAAAGAGAGTTCATCATTGAAAGCTATGCAGCAAAGGGCACTCGCAGGAGTCTCACCTGGGAACAGTTTGACGATCAGGCCAACAAGATCGCCAACTACCTCATAAAGGACTGCGGCGTAAAGAAGGGGGACATCGTCCTTCATCTCATGATGAACTGCATGGAGTGGTATGCAAGCTACATTGCCGTGCTGAAGACGGGGGCGACGGTAACACCGCTCAACTTCCGCTTTGCCAGCGCCGACATCAAGTATGCGGCGGACGTGACGAAGTGCAAGGTCTTCATGTTCGGCGACCAGTTCAACGCCAGGGTAGAGCCCATCATGAAGGAGATGGACTACTGCAAGAACTTCATCTGCCTCGGCTCCACCATACCTGCGGGGGTGAAGTCCTATAACGAGATCGTGGAGAAGGGCGACGGCTCCTCGGTGTGCGCGGAAGTGGACGACGACGATATGGCGGAACTCATGTTCACCTCAGGCACCACCGGTGCACCGAAACCGGTGTCCCACACCCACAAGACCCTCTTCTACATCGGCCTGGGCAACGCCCTTACCTACAACGAGGGATACAGCAGCGTCTACCTGGCGCCCCATCCTTTCTACCACAGCGGCACCCTCTTCCTCTCCTTCCCCTGTTATATAGCCGCAGGCAAGGTCCTTATGCCCATGGACCTTCAGCCCGAGTTCTATATCAAGTCCATGGCCGATGAAAAATGCACCGGCGGCTGGAACACGGTACCCACCTGGTCCGACGTGTTGAACGCCATCAAGACCAAGCAGTTCGATATTTCCAAATACGATCTTTCGGCCCTGCGCCACATCGAGATCGGGGCCCAGCCGGTGCCCTACGTCCTTCTCGAGGACTCGAAAAAGATCTTCCCCAACCTCCCCATCGCCAATATCTACGGCATCACCGAGGGCGGCGGCGGCGGTCTCACCAACTGCTATGACGAAGACATCATGAGAAAGCCCGGTTCCATCGGCAAGGCAACGGTCTTCATGGAGGCCAAGGTGGTCGACTCGGAAGGCAAGAAGCTGGGTGCCGGCCAGGTAGGCGAACTCCTCCTCAAGGGGCCCCGTCTCATGAAAGAGTACGCCTTCAACCCTGAGATGACGGCGAAGACAATCAAGGACGGCTGGCTCTACACCGGCGACCTCGCCTACGAAGACGAAGAAGGTTTCATCTTCTTCGCCGACAGGTCAAAAGACCTTATCATCAGGGGCGGCGAGAATATCTTCCCCGCCGAGATCGAGGCTTCCTTGAGAAAGCACCCGAAGGTTATGGACGTGGCAGTCCTCGGCTACCCGCACCCCAGGCTGGTGGAGATCGTTATGGCCATTATTCAGCCAAAAGAGGGCCAGACCATAACGGATGAAGAGATTATCGAATTCGTCAAGAAGGAAGGTCTTGCCAAATACAAGTGGCCGGAAAAGATGGTCTATACGACGATCCCCAGGAACCCGGCAGGCAAGATCGAGAAACCGAAACTGAGAGACATCTACGTGAAGCCCGCAAAAGAGGCCATGGAGAAGGAATTCAAGAAACAGTAGGCGAAGGCAAAGGACATCGGGCGCCCATCCTTCCGGGGGTGGGCGCCCCTTTTTTTGTGGTACAATAGGGGGCCTGAGGAGAAGGTGAAAGAGACCATGACGGACAGGAGCGGCACGGCAGAGGGCGAAAGGCAGGGACAGGGAGGCTATTCCGCTTGGTTCGTCCTGGTGGCGGCCCTTTTCGTCACGGCCCTCATCACCGCCAATATCATAGCGGTGAAGATCATCGTTCTCTCCGGCGTGGTCCTGACGGCGGCCATCATCATCTTCCCCCTGAGCTACGTGTTCGGCGACGTCCTGACCGAGGTGTACGGATACCGGAGGGCACGGAAGGTCATCTGGCTCGGTTTTCTCTGCAACGCCCTCACGGTGGCGGCCGTCTGGGTGACCCAGGTCCTTCCGCCCGCACCCTTCTGGGACGGCCAGGGTGCCTACGAGAGGATCCTCGGCTCCTCCCCCCGGATCCTGGGGGCCTCCTTCGTGGCCTACCTGGCCGGGGAGTTCGTCAACTCCTTCGTCCTCGCCAAGATGAAGATCGCCACGAAAGGCCGCTGGCTCTGGATGAGGACCATCGGGTCCACCCTTGCCGGCCAGGGCATCGACTCGGTCATCTTCATGACCCTGGCCTTTGCGGGCACCATCCCCGCAACGGGTTTGGGCCTCGCCATCGTCAATCAGTGGCTCGCCAAGTCGGCCTACGAGGCCCTGATCACGCCGGTGACGTACCGGGTGGTGGGGTTCCTGAAGCGGGTCGAGGGCATGGACACCTACGACTACAACACCCGGTTCAGCCCCTTCACCCTCTCCGACTGATCGGAGCTGCATCCCTGCTCTTCAACCTATAACCCCTTTCACCGCCTTTATTCGGATATTATCCCGTCGTCCCAGGCACTCCCCTTCCGTCCCTCAAGCACCAAATCCCAAGCACCAAATCCTAAGGAAATTCCAATGTCCGAACAGCCTAAAGGTACCCCCTATAATTACCCCCAGAAACTGGACACTCCATTAAGGTGGACAATCTCTCCT
>CAYOQF010000027.1:0-40436 GCA_964406055.1 uncultured Syntrophorhabdaceae bacterium | reverse complement strand
CACCTTCCGTGGCTCCGACAAGCGCGGCGGCGCCAACGGTGCCCGCATCCGCCTGGCGCCGCAGAAGGATTGGGAAGTCAACGAACCTGCCCGGCTGGCGAAGGTGCTCAAGACCCTGGAGGACATCAGGGGTGCGTTCAACGGCTCGGCCACAGGCGGCAAGAAGGTATCGCTGGCCGACCTGATCGTTCTGGCGGGTTGCGCGGGCGTGGAGCAGGCGGCGAGGAATGCCGGCTACCCGGTGACGGTTCCCTTCACACCCGGACGCATGGACGCCTCACAGGACCAGACGGACGTGAAGTCATTCGCCGTCCTCGAACCGAAGGCGGACGGATTCCGGAACTACCGGAAGGCGAAATATGCGGTACGGGCAGAGGAACTGCTGGTCGATCGGGCCCAGCTTCTGACCCTGACCGCGCCCGAGATGACGGTGCTCGTGGGCGGCATGCGGGTTTTGAACACCAACTTCGAACAGACCCCGCACGGTGTCTTCACCAGGCGCCCCGAGGCCCTCACCAACGACTTCTTCGTAAACCTTCTCGATATGGGCACGGAGTGGAAGGCGGTCTCCGAAGACGCCGACCTCTTTGAGGGGCGTGATCGAAAGACGGGTGAACTGAAGTGGACCGCCACCCGTGTCGATCTGGTCTTCGGTTCCAACTCCCAGCTCCGGGCGCTGGCGGAAGTCTACGCCTGCGATGACTCGCAGGAGAAGTTCCTGCGCGATTTCATAGGGGTGTGGAACAAGGTGATGAACCTGGACCGTTTCGACCTCGCCGCATCGTAAAGCCAACCTCTTCAAGGGCTTCCGACCGGGCCTGAGAAGAGAATCAGCCGACAACCGGACCCGGAGGCGACGATAGGCCGTCCGCCGGGTCCGGGACACCTCAGGCGGACCGGCTGGATTCCGGAATATTTCATAGACCGTTCCTTTTCGGGCGACAGCAGGTCTGCACTGCCCCTCTGTGGTCCGAACGCCTTAAAAAGGGGTAGGGGACAGGCAGGACACAGGGCAGGTCAGAGATTGCCGCACATAGTCGATTTTAGCCCGGGAGGGGTATCTGTCAAGATTTCCCGATGGCCGCCTTTCCCGTCTCGGTGAGCCAGCATCCCCGGTAGGTGTCCCCTGCCACGGTCCCCCCGAGCCCTGTCTCCACAAGGCCCTTTCGGCAGAGGGCGTCAAGGACGGACCTGTCCGTCTCGCTGCGGCACACCTTGTCGATCCAGGTGGCCCGTTTGTACGCCCCCCCGGTATACTGGTTGTCCTGAATCCTGATGAGCATCTCTTTCTCTCTGGAAGTAATGTCCACGGATCACCTCTGCATTCTGTATTACTCTACCTTCTCCCATGGAAGGCCAAATGTCAACAGCCCGGTTTCGCGCCCGGCCCGCCGTCCCCGTTTTTTTTCCGCCCGGAAGTCCGGTCCATGGCGAACGCCTTCCATTCGGTATGCTTATTGCAATGTACCGATCAGAGAACTGACCGGCGAGAGGACGGAGTTGTGATGAGAGACGGTGCTGAGGCAGTGGAGAACAGTGTGACCAGGGAGCTTCGAAGGGCCTGTTCCTGTTTGTTTCCGGATGATTACGGAAGATGGGACGAGCTGCTCCAGGACCTTACCCACGATTCCCTGAAAGAGGCATACAGGAGGGGCGTGAAGGCCTACCACCCTGACGCCCGTCACCACCATGTCAAAGAGCAGACACCGGCGACGGACCGTTTCATGGATGTCCAGGCGGCCTATGAGTTGCTTGCCGGGTACCTGAACGACAAGGCAGAGCCGGGCGTCCGGAAAGGACCATTAGACAGGAGGATAATCGCGGTAGGAGGAGCCAAGGGGGGCATAGGGAAGAGCATCTTTGTGGCAAACCTCGGCGTCCTTCTCTCTTCCAGGGGGTTTAAAACAGTGGTCGTCGACCTCGATCTCGGCGGGGCGAATCTCCATCTCTATCTCGGCAACAGGGCCCTCCTGAAACGGACCGTCAACGATTTTCTGAAAAGAAGGGTGGCCACCCTCCCTGAAATCATGGTGGAGAGCGGTTACGGACCCTTGCTCATCGGCGGCGACAGTTCGGAACTGGGTGCCGCCAACATCGAGTTTGCGAGGAAACTGAGGCTGATCAGGGCGATCAGAGGGATCGACGCCGACTACATCGTGATCGATCTCGGCGGAGACACGACCTTCAATACGGTGGACTTCTTTCTCATGGCCGATTACGCCGTGGTGCTCACGACCCCTGAGTCGGCTTCCTACATCGGTTCCTACCATTTCCTGAAGGCGGCCCTGTATCGCAAACTCCACCGCCTCTCCGGTCCCGAATCGAGGATCGACGGCGAGGAGGAGAAGGCGCTCGAAAGGGTGATACGGGACCTGACCCTTTCGCCCGCCGGACCCCGGGTGAGATCGGTGGAGGAACTGATCGATCATGTGAGGGCCCACCAGCCCATGAATCTCTCCGTCCTGATGAAGGTGCTTGCGGACTTCGCGCCCTACCTTGTGGTCAACAAAGTGTCCGGCGAACTGGAAGCCGCCCGGGTTGCCGCCAGAATACAGGAGGTGTCAAGAAAATGGCTTTCCCGGGAAGTCACCTATCTCGGGGGTATTTCGGAGCACAGTGACGTGGGGAAAAGTGCCAGGGATCTCATACCGGTGGTGACACGATATCCCCGGGGTAAAATGGCCGAAGAGTTGGCCGCGATCGCCCGGCGGATGCTCCTTCTTGCCTGACCTGGCGCGGCGACGATGGCACGATTCCACGGATAGGGCTGCCGGGTACCGACCGGCAGATTTCTCCAAGTGAAAAACCTGATGGCCGTCCGGCAGACCTGCATACAGGGCATGCCTCTCAGGGGGGCGGAGGGGGAGACGACGATGGAAGACATATGGTTCGAGGTCTACGAGGCCCTGCCCCGGCAGGGACCGGGTGACCCGCTTTCGACCCGAAGGGCCTTCCAGATGGTGGAGGGGCTCCCCGGGCATCCTGCAATCCTCGATGTGGGTTGCGGGGTGGGTAAACAGACGGTCGACCTGGCGGGCCTTGTGCAGGGCAGGATCGTTGCCCTGGACATCCATGCCGGATTCCTCAGGATCCTGAAGGAGAAGACACGGAGGTTGCCCCGCGGGGTTTCGATCGAGGCGGTACAGGGAGACATGGGTGCCCCGCCCTTTCGGAGCGGGAGTTTTGACCTCATCTGGTCCGAAGGCGCCGCCTACATCGTGGGGTTCAGGGACGCCCTCGATTCGTGGAGATCCCTGTTACGCCCTCACGGCCACCTGGTGATCAGCGAGCTTGTGTGGTTCGCCCGGGAGGTGCCCCGGGAGCTGAAGGACTACTGGCTTGCCGAGTATCCCGACATACGCTGCTACGAAGATATCTTCGAAGTGGTCCGCGAGTGTGAATACAGGCTCGTCGGTTATTTCCCCCTGCCGGCCCGGTCGTGGTGGACCGACTATTACACGCCGATCGGGAAGAAGCTGGATGACCTGAAGGTGCGCTACGGCCGTGACGATGAGGTGGGGAAACTGCGCGATCTCTTCGATCGGGAAATGGACATACACCGGCGGTATGCGGAGTATTACGGCTACGGGTTCTTCGTCATGCAGCGTGCCTCGTAGGGCCGGCGCCGAAGAGGTATTCCATAAGGGGGTTCCTCGATCGGGGGGCGAGCACCATATCCGACCGCCGATCCGTACCGGCGCCCGGAATGGCGGTGCGGGAAAGACCGCTCATTCCTTCCCCTGTTGCCGGGCGAGGAAGCGGGGGCAGTCAGGTGTCCAGAACGGCCCTCACCCTGGTAGCCAGGGTGTTGACGGTGAAGGGTTTCTGGAGAAACTGGATACCCGGTTCCAATACGCCGTGGTGGGCTATGATGTTGGCCGTGTATCCGGACATATAGAGTATCTTGATGTCCGGCCTCAGGCGCGAGATACTGTGGCCGAGGTCCTTGCCGTTCATTTCGGGCATGATCACATCGGTGATGAGCAGATCGATCGGGCCCCTGTGCCTCTCAGTCAACTCCAGAGCCGAACCGGGGGTGCGGGCCGGCAGCACCGTATAACCCAGTTGGTTCAGTATGGCTTCGCCGAGCCGGAGGATCGCCGCATCGTCTTCCACAAAGAGGATGGTTTCCGAACCGCGGGGTGGTTTTGTCTCGCCAAGAAGGGCCTCGGGCTCTGCCGTCTCCCGGTCCCGGGGCAGGTAGATCTTGAAGGTGGTCCCCTGGTCCACCTCGCTGTACACGTTAATGAATCCGTTGTTCTGTCTTATAACGCCGTATACCGTTGCGAGACCGAGACCCGTGCCCTTCCCCAGGGCCTTGGTGGTGAAGAAGGGTTCAAAAACGTGCTCCAGCGTCTCTCCGTCCATGCCGGAGCCGCTGTCGCTCACTGCCAGGAGCACATAGTCTCCCGGGAGGAAGCCTGCGTGAGTCTCGCGGTAAGCCTCATCGAGCACCACGTTTTCCGTCTCGATGATCAGGCGACCTACACCGGCGATGGCGTCGCGGGCGTTGACAGCGAGGTTGGCGAGAACCTGGTCGATTTGGGCCGGATCTATCCTGATCGGCCACAGATTGGGTCCCGGTTTCCAGATGAGCTCGATGTCCTCCCCGATGAGCCGACGAAGCATCTTGAGCGTGCCCGATACGGTCTCATTCAGGTCCAGTACCTTCGGGCTTATTGTCTGCTTGCGGGCAAAGGCCAGAAGCTGCCTTGTCAGGTCGGCGGAGCGTTCCGCAGCCTTCTTGATCTCCGTCAGGTTCTCGTAAAGGGTGCCGCCCGGGTCGATCTTACGAAGGGCCAGCTCCGAATATCCGAGGATGGTCTGGAGCATATTGTTGAAGTCGTGGGCCACCCCACCGGCCAGTTGGCCGATGGCGTCCATCTTTTGCAACTGGAGCAGCTGCTCATGAAGCCTCTCGTGCTCCCGCTCCATTCTTTTTCGCTCGGTGATGTCTTTGGTGATGGAGATGATATGGGGGGCTCCGTGAAGGGTAATGACCCGGGCCGACATAAGCCCGATGACCACTGAGCCGTCCTTCCGCCGGAAGGAGGCCTCGAGGCCGCTGTAATACCCTTGGCGTTGCAATCCCTGTACGAGTCTCTGCCGGTCGGCCGGATCGTGCCAGATGTCGACGGCGAGGGAGGTCTTTCCTATCACATCGTCCCGCGTATAGCCGGACAACCGGGTAAAGCCTTCGTTGATGTCCACGTAAAGGCCGTCTTCCAGGCGATTGATGTTGATCGAATCCGGGCTGGTCCGGAATGTCAACCTGAAACGCTCTTCGCTCTCCCGAAGGGCCTCTTCAGCCTGCTTGCGCTCCGAGATGTCGGTGTGGGTGCCGAGCATGCGCAGGGGGCGACCGTCCTTGTCCCACTCCATAATCTTGCCCAGCGACAGGATCCACTTCCAGTCACCGCTGCGGGTTCGTTGTCGGAACTCCACGCGATATTCCGGGATCCTGCCTGCCACGTAGTCACGGTAGACCGCCGCCACCGGTTCCCTGTCGTCGGGATGGAGACGTTCTACCCAGGCCTCATTGGTCTCACGGAATTCCGTGGGATCGTAACCGAGCATACGGGCATACTCCTCGCTCACCTCTGCCTCGCCCGTCTGGACGTTGAGGTCATATAAGCCCTGGTTGGCTGCCCGCAGAGCGAGTCGGAGCCGCTCCTCGCTTGCCCGAAGGTCAGCCTCGGCCTTCATGCGCCCGGTAATGTCCCGAATGGCGGCGATGTGGACCGAATCCCCGGAGCGCAGAAAAAAACGGCCCGTGATTTCAACAGGAAATACCGTGCCGTCTTTCTTGCGATGCCAGCGGAGGGGGATGGTGACGACCCGACCGGGGTCGGGCACCGTCTCGGCGGTGACACGACGGGTGTCTTCCGGCTCTGCCGAAAGATCGGAGTTTTTCATCGCGAGGATCTCTTCTCGTGCGTATCCGTAGAGGGCGCAGGCCGCGCTGTTCACCTCCAGGATCTGTCCGGAGCGGTTGTCGATGAGGAAAAGGGCATCCGATTCCGCCTCGAAGAGCTGACGGTAGGTCTCTTCGCTAAGCCGGAGGGCCTCCTCCGTCCGGATGCGATCCGAGATGTCGGTGTGGGTGCCCGTCATTCTCGAGGGCTGACCACGGGAGTCCCTTTCAACCACCTTCCCCCGGGTCAGTACCCATTTCCACTCACCCGACTTTGTGCGTAACCGTTGCTCGACCTCAAAGATGCCCGCCCGCCCTTCGAGGTGGGCATTGAGACGTTCCAGGGTCCTTGCCATGTCGTCCGGGTGAACGAGTCGGCTCCATGCCCGTGCAATCTCACCCGCCTCGTGCGGGCTGCAGCCGAGCAGTTCGCAGCCCCGGGGACTTATGTAGACTTCGCCGGTTTTCAGGAGTACGTCCCAGAGACCGTCATTTGCCCCTTCGAGGGCAAAACGGAGGCGTCGCTCCCTTTCCTGCAGTGCCTGCTGGGTGGCGCCTTCTGCGGACCGGTCTCGGAAGACCAGGGCGATCGCGGTGACCTCGCCTTGGTCACTACGGATCGGTGTACTGCTCCCAGCAATCGGGGTTTCCGTTCCATCCTCGGCCACGAGGAGCGCCCGGCTCGGCAAGGCCGTGGCAGAGCCTTGTCGGAGGGTCTGTCCTGCAGGGTCTTCCATAGGAGCACGGGATTCCTCGTCAACGATCCTGAAGACCTCCCCAAAAGACTTTCCTACGGCCTCGGCCCGCTTCAAGCGGGTCAGCCTTTCGGCCGACCCGTTGATGAGCCGAACGATGCCTTCCCTGTCGGTCACGATCACCGCATCGGAGATGACGTGGAGAAACTCGTGAAGTGTACCGGACATTTCGTGGGGCACCATCTCTCCTCCCCTGCCTTATATCATATCAGATGGAGCAGCGACTAATCCATGCGCGGTCCTGACCTGTCAGGGCTGATCACCCGCTTGATGCCCACTTTCTACGGACCGTCGGCATGATCAGGCGAGGATAGGGTTTCCTCCATCGTCGCATTGGAAAAGGTGAAGCCGTAGACTGCGGCGGCCTTGACGATTGTGTCCCGGGGCACCGAAGAGGCGATCATCGGTCCTTCGAGACCCTCTTCACCGGCGAACCAGGGTTCCCCGTCGTGGAATATGTACTGATGGACCGGCTCCTGGCGCCAGTCTATCCAGGGAACGAGTTCGAGCACCTCCTCCCTGATCTCCTTGTCGAGGCGGATCTGCACCTCGTTTTGGGTGGACCACGGTTCGAAGGGGCTCGACCCCCTCCTGACCGATCCTCCCCACCAGGAGGCGATCTGCTTGAGGGCCCGCCAGCTCTTCTCGGTGACGATCCCTTCGAGGACCCACAGGGAACCTTCCGGTGCCGTGGAAAGGATGAAGTGCATGAACCCCGTGGTATCCCGAATCCCCCGGACCGCCCAGCCGGTGAACCGGAATTCCCTGGGATACTTCTCGCGGGTCATGAGGATGGAGCGGGGCAGGGATTCCCGGGATTCCTCCCTCTCGTCGCCGCCAAAGGATTCCCTGTCTCTGCGGGACCTGACGGCGATGAGGATCCAGCTCGTCACGTGGGTCACGACGCTCACCACGATGCTGAAGGCGGCCACCCACACCGCCACCTGGGCGACCACGTCCCATCCCAGGATGCCGGCAACGATGGCCAGTATGGCCCACCCGAAAAACCCCCATGTGACCAGATAGGCGAGGCAGCCCACCTGATCTTCCCTGGAGGATCCCGTCCTGTGGCGGTGGTCGAAGCCGTCGGCAGGACGAGAGGGGTCGAGTCCAGTGCCAGAAGGCCCCCGGTCGGTTGGTGTCATGACAGGGAAAACCCCCTCTCGCCTTTCCCGAGAACAGGGGGTTGAGGGCTTCTCTCGCGGGCCGGGCCGACGAACCCTTCGTGAATCCTGACCGTGATCAGCATGGATACTTCTAATATTCCATAAGGAATGCTCAGAAGGCAAACCATTATTGCTCGGCCCAATGTTTGGGCCCTGGAATGGGGGGCGCACGACAGGAAAGGCCTCTTGACCGGTCACGGGAAACAGGGTAAGGTTGTGACGGGTCATGAAGGGAGAACCATGGACACGGTGATTGAGGTACAGAATGTGACCGCCTACCGGGGGACCACGAGGGTTTTTCGAGGGCTCACCCTCAAGATCGCCAGGGGAGAGAGCACCGCCATCCTCGGACCGAACGGCTCGGGCAAGACAACACTCCTCAGGCTTCTCACGAGGGAAACCTACCCGGTGGACCGGAAAGGAAGCCATGTTCGTGTCTTCGGGGAAGAGCTCTGGAACGTGTGGGAACTGCGGAGTCACCTCGGCATCGTCTCGTCCGACCTCCAGCAGTCCTACGTGGGTGACGCGAGGGGGATCAACGTCCTCCTCTCGGGCCTTTACTCCAGCATGGATATCTGGTCACACCAGACCTTCACGGCCCGTGACCGGGTCAGGGCCGAGGCGATCCTGAAGACCATGGGCGTGGAGGATTGCCGGGACAAGCTGTATGCGGAGATGTCGACAGGCGAGCAGCGCCGACTGCTCCTGGGCCGGGCCCTCATCCACGACCCTGATGTGCTCGTCCTCGACGAGCCGACGAGCGGCCTCGATGTGAAGGCCTCCTTCCAGTACCTGGGGATCGTCCGTGACCTTATCGGGAAGGGCAAGACGGTGATCCTCGTGACCCACCACATCCACGAGATCCCTCCCGAAATCGGACGGGTCGTCTTCTTGCGGGAGGGCAGGGTGGTGGCCGACGGGGCCAGGGAAACGCTCCTCACGGCCGCCAACCTTGGACGACTCTTCGACACGCCGGTGGAACTGGTGCAGATCAACGGGTACTACCAGGCCATGCCCGCCACCTGATAAGGGATTCCCGGCCTCTCCGCTTCTACCTCCGGTCCCCCGCCTTCCTTTCCAGCACCTGGGCGGTGGTGCCCCAGATGATACACCCCGTGAGACAGACGGTGCTGCACGCCGGAGGGAGCCCATCCCTCTGACGGTCGACACAGAGGTCGCACTTCACCGCTACCTCCCTCGATTCCTCGAACTGCATGGCGCCGAAGGGGCAGGCAGCCACGCATTCCCTGCAGCCGATGCAGGTCTCTTCATCGACCAGGACGATGCCTTTTCCTTCCCGCCGGATGGCACCCACAGGGCATGCCTTCCTGCAGGGGGCATCAGCGCAGTGGCGGCAGTAGACAGGGATGAAGGAGGGGCTCTTCTCGATGACCCGTATGAATCGCGGGCCCACGCCCAGACCGTGCTCCTGCTTGCAGGCCACCTCGCAGGCGTGACAGCCGCAACAGTCTTCCTTGAGAATGGTAAGCGCATATCTCTCCATCATGTCCCTCCTACCGGTTTTCGCAACGGGCTATGGTGCACAGCAAGACCCGCAGATTCGTGGCGCCCATCACCGGGTCCATGGACTCGTGGGAGTCGTCGGTGAGGATGTTGATGTTGGAAATATCCCAGCCCCGGCCCTCCTCTCTGATCTCGGGGAACCACCAGCCGTGCTCGGCCACCACCACCCGGGGGTCGATGCCGTCGTTCAGTTTCGCCCTCTGTCTGATCCGTCCTCTCGGCGATTCTATCCACACCCAGTCCCTTTCCTCTATGCCGTGCCTCCGGGCCGTGTCGGGATGGATCTCCACGATGGGATCGGGCCTTATCTCCCGGAGCCAGGGGACCTGGCGGTTCGCCGAGTGGAAGAAGGTGGGGGTCCGGAGCCCTGCATTGAGGATGTACGGGTACTTCTCCGCGAGATCGGGTGTAGAATAGGGGCTCTCCGGTATTTCGACGTACTTGGGAAGGGGGTCCCGTCCCCAGCCGTCCAGGATCGTTGAGTAGAGCTCCACCTTCCTGGTGGGCGTCGAGAATCCTGATTTGCGGTACTTGTAGTACTCCATGGTGCCCCGCAGGTAGCCCTTCTCCTTGAACTGTTCCCAGGTGACCCCCGTGGGTTCCAGAAGCCACTCCAGGGCATCCTCGACGGTGGGCCACCATTCCTGGCCCATCCTCTTTCCGAGCTCGAGGAAGATCTTATGGTCCTGCCAGCACTCGCCGATCTCCACCACCTTCTGCCTGGCCAGGACAAAGCCGTGGAACTTCCAGTTCTCGGCCACATGGTTCTGTTCAAGCCACGTGCCCGCAGGCAGGAAGATGTCCGCCAGCTCGGCGGTGGGGGTCATGAAGAAATCGGCCACGGCAAAGAACTCGAGTTTCTCCAGGGCCTCCCTGATGTAGCGTGCGTTCGCCTCGGTGAGGAGGGGGTTGGTGCCCACGAAGATACCGGCCTTGAGGGGGTAGGGCCTTCCGGTGATGATGGCATCCCAGGCCACCCTCGGGGTGATGAAGGTCATGCGGGCCCCCAGCTTGTACTGTTCGCCCCCGAGGCGTTTCGCCCTCAGCTCCGGGGTCAGGGCCTCGTGGCGGGAGAACTGCGAGACGGTGCGGACCGGCGGGGGTACGTGGAAGACGTTCCCTCCGGGGGCGTCGAGGTTGCCGGTGGCTGCCATGAGGCCCACCGCCGTCCTGGTGAAGTCCGTGCAGTTGTTGGTCTGTTCCGTGGGTACGCCCCAGTGGATGGCGGCGGGTTTCGTGAGGGCGTACATCCTGGCCGCCTCCCTGATCAGGTCTCTGTCCACCCAGGTAATGGTCTCCACCTTCTCCAGGGGGTAGTCGTGTGTCACCCTTTCCACGAAGGGCTCCCAGCCGTGGACGTACCTCGCCACAAAGTCCTTGTCGTACAGTTCCTCTTCGATGATGACGTTGAAGAAGCCCATGGCCAGGGCAGCGTCCGTGCCCGGCCGTACCTGGAGCCAGAGGTCGGCCTTCTCGGAGCAGAAGCTTTTCCGGGGATCGATGACGATCAGTCGGGCACCTTTCTTGAACGCCCTCCAGAAAGAGACGCCCTTGTATTCGTCGGGGTTTGTCCAGAGGGGGTTCGCGCCCCAGAGGACGATACACTTCGGTTCACCCCCGTAGTCGCACACGGGAAAGCGGCCGCAGGTGACCAGGGAGGCGCCGATGCGGGAGAGATAGCACATGTGGCCTGCGGTCAGGACGTTGGGTGTGCCCAGGAGGTTCCCGAAGCGGGAGAAATGGCTCTCGTAGTCCCGCCCCGTACCCTGGCCGATGAAGAGGGATTCGGGCCCGTGTTGGGCAATAACCTCCTTGAACCTGGAGGCGATAGTGTCAAGGGCCTCGTCCCAGGTGATCCGCTCCCATCCTGTCGGCCCCTTCTTCATGGGGTGAAGGATGCGGTCGGGATGGTAGGCGATCTGGGTGACGGCGAGGCCCTTGCTGCACATGGTGCCATGGCTGATGGGTGAATCGGGGTCCCCCTCAACCTTGACGACCCTGCCGTCTTTGACGTAGGCGAAGACCCCGCAGCCGCCGTGACAGCTTCTGCACACCGTCCTCACTTTCCGGTGTTCGTCCATGAGTAACCTCCTGAAGATTGTGACCTCTGCATCAATCCGCGATCAGTTCCCCGGTGTTTCCGGCCAGTAGACCCTCACGCTGGGAAAGCCCAGGGTCTTCAGCACGAAATAGTTGAAGGTCGCTTCGGGTACCGAGTCGGAATAACAGACGATCTCGGAGAACTTGGGTACACCGGCCCTTTCATAAAGGGTCCACAGTTCCCCCGCACTCTTGAGTCTGCCGTCCTTCCCGAGGTTCTCCCTCCAGGACACCTGCTTGAACTCCCTGACCGGAATATTCCTCGGCTCCCCTTCGGACGCAACGAGCCATATCCTGGGAAGCTTGCCCGAAGGGTCCTTCGGGTCCGTGATCCGTACCTTCTTATCCAGCCTGCCGGGGTGAATGAAGTATTGTGCCGGTCTTACCGCCACGTCGAAGGTGGTCTTCGGCGCCGCAACGATCGTCTCATCGCCGGTCATTTTGTAGCCCGCCGCCGCCCAGCCCTTGAGACCGTCTGTGTAGACGGCCGTCTTTCCGTGGGCAAAGTAGTCGAGGAGCCAGAAGAGGGTCGTGGCCCTTGGGGAGACCTGATCGTCATAGATCACCACCTCCGTGTCCCTGGCGATACCGTTCTTTCCGAGCACCTCCTGCCACATGGCCGTATCGATGGGCCGGGGTTGGCCGGTCACGTATTCCTCGACGGGGATGTTGACGGAGTATCTGATGTGGCCTGCCCTGTGCACCTTCCTCGGCCTCACGTCCACCGCCCTCACCTTCGGCTCGGGCATGAGGGCCTGGATCCGCTCGCCGGCCCACCAATGGAGCCACTCAGTGTCCCTGAGGTGGTGCCGGCGGTCGAAGGTCCACAGCGAGAAACCCCTCGGATCGTCGAGCCACGCGAGGATCCCACCCTGGTAGTAGCGCACCACATTGTATCCGAGCACATACTTGAGGGTGAAGAAGAGCGTGCTGCCTGCTATGCCGCCGCCGGAATAGGTGACCACTTCCTTATGCGGGGTGACTCCGGCCGCGTCAAAGACGGCCCTCAGTTCTTCTTTCGATTTCCATGTCCCGTCCTTGTTGAAGCACTCCCTGTAGGGCACGTTCACGGACAGGGGGATGTGCCCGAAACCCGTGTATGATTTCTCGACACCGTAATACCGGGAGGGAAGAGAGCCGCTCACCAGGACGGCGTCCTGCCGTTCCAAGGCTGCCAGCACGTTGTCCGTCCTTGCCAGCAGCGACGGATGGGGGAAGGCGGCTGAGAAATCACCCCGTTTGGGCTGCGCAATCTCCCGGGTCACGGGATAACCTTTCTCCACCCACTTCGACAGGCCACCGTCGAGGATGAAGACCTCTGTGTGGCCTGCGTAATTGAGGATCCAGAAGAGGCGGGTGGCAAGGACATCGCCCCCCTTGTCGTAGATTACCACGACGGAATCCCTGTTCACCCCCATGCGGCGGATACCACCCTCCACAGGGCCGATCCTGCCGTCCTGAAAAGGGATGCGCTGGGCATTGTCGGTGAGGAAATCGACCCCTCCTCCGTAGGAGGTGTCGACGCCGTAGGAGAGATACCTATCGGCCGGGAAGGAGGCGCTTGCCGCCCCCGGGATGTGCCCTTTCAGGTAGTCCGTTGTCTTTGAGGCGTCGATGATGACCAGCGCGGGGTTGTCCCTGTTCTTGTGGAGCCAGTGCGCGTCCACCAGCCTGCTTTTCATGTCCTTCGGGCCGGCTGTCCTCACCGGCGACGGGGCCGTGACGAGCGCGAGCACCGCAAGGAAAAGGAGAACCCGGAGAACCGACCGAACCACCCCCCCCGCTTTCCTTCTCATGCCCCCTCCTTACCTGATGTCGGCGTGATAGGCCTGGAGCGACTTCACCCCGAGTTCACCGCCTTTATCGAGATAGGCCCTGATACCTTCCGCCGTTGCCCGTGCCGCCGCAGGCGTGGTGATGTAGGGGATCTTGTACTTGATCGCCGCTTTCCGGATATAGGAGTCGTCATACATGCTGTTCTTCCCGATAGGGGTGTTGATGATGAGATGGATCTCCTTGTTGTGGATGGCGTCGACGATATGGGGCCGGCCTTCGTGGACCTTCCTGATGGGCGTTGCGGCGACCCCGTTCTCGGTGAGGAATTTCTGGGTGCCCTCGGTGGCGACGCTGGTGAAGCCCATGTCGCTCAACATCCGGGCCACTTCGAGGATGGGCCCCCTGTCCTTGGGCGCGATGGTGATGAGGACGGTACCCTGTCCCGGCAGTTTCTGGCCTGCCGCCTCCTGGGATTTGAAGAAGGCGAGGCCGAAGGAGTCGTCCATACCCAGGACCTCCCCCGTTGAGCGCATCTCGGGGCCCAGCGTCGGGTCCACCTCGGGGAACATGTTGAAGGGGAAGACCGCCTCTTTGACGCCCACGTGGGGATAGGTCTTGTGGACAAGGTTCATGTCCTTCAGCTTCCTGCCCAGCATGAGTTGGGTCGCGATGCGGGCCATCTGCACCCCCGTGACCTTGGAGACAAGGGGGACGGTCCGGGACGCCCTCGGGTTGGCCTCGAGGATGTAGACCACGTCGTCGGCGATGGCGTACTGGATGTTCATGAGGCCCACCACCTTCAGTTCGATGGCGATGCGCCTCGTGTAATCGTTGATCGTGTCGATGTGCTTCTCGGGGATGGTCCGGGGCGGGATGGCGCAGGCGCTGTCTCCCGAGTGGATGCCCGCCAGTTCGATATGCTCCATGATGGAGGGCACGAAGGCGTCCTCGCCGTCTGCCAGGGCGTCCGCCTCCACCTCGATGGCGTTGTTGAGGAATTTGTCGATGAGGATGGGTCTGCCCGGCCAGATCTCGACCGCCTCGTTCACGTAGGCGATGAGCATGGTCTCGTCGTACACGATCTCCATCCCCCGTCCGCCGAGCACGTAGCTGGGCCTCACCATCAGGGGGTACCCGATCCTGCGGGCCACGTCGAGCGCCTCCGCAAGGGTGGTGGCAGTCCCGCTCTCGGGCTGGGGTATGCCCAGCTTCCTGATTACCTGGCTGAAGCGTTTCCGGTCCTCGGCAAGGTCGATGCTCTCCGGAGAGGTCCCGAGGATCTTCACGCCCGCCTCTTCGAGCTCCCTTGCAATGTTCAGGGGCGTCTGCCCCCCGAACTGGACGATAGCCCCGACAGGCTTCTCCTTGTTGTAGATGCTGAGCACATCCTCCACGGTGAGGGGCTCGAAGTAGAGCTTGTCCGAGGTGTCGTAGTCCGTGGAGACCGTCTCGGGGTTGCAGTTCACCATGATCGATTCATACCCCTCGTCCCGGAGGGTGAAGGCGGCGTGGACGCAGGTGTAGTCGAACTCGATGCCCTGGCCGATCCTGTTCGGTCCTCCGCCCAGGATCATGATCTTGGGGCGGTCGGTCACCGTGACCTCGTCCGGTGCATTGTAGGTGGAATAGTAATAGGCCGCGTCCGCGCCGCTCACCGGGACGGCACACCAAGCCTCCACCTTACCCAGCTCGATACGCCGCTTCCTGATGTCCTCCTCCCTCAGGTCCATGATCTGGGCGAGGTACTTGTCTGAGAAGCCGTCCTCCTTGGCCGTGATGAGGAGGTCGTCGGGGATCATCCTGCCTTTGTAGGTGAGGATCGTTTCTTCCAGGTCCACGAGTTCCTTCATCTGCCGGATGAACCAGGGCTTGATCTTCGTCAGCTCATACAGTTCATCCACTGTCGCCCCCTTACGCAGGGCCTCGTACATGATGAACTGGCGCTCCGAGGAGGGCTCGTGGAGACGCCTCAGGAGGTCGTCGAGGGGCAGGGTGTTGAAGTTGCTCGCGAAACCGAGGCCGTAGCGCTTGGTCTCCAGGGAGCGGATGGCCTTGTGAAAGGCCTCCTTGTAGGTCTTGCCGATACTCATCACCTCGCCCACGGCCTTCATCTGGGTGCCCAGCCTGTCCTCGGCCTCGCGGAACTTTTCGAAGGCCCACCGGGCGAACTTTATGACCACGTAGTCGCCTGAGGGAGTGTATGTGTCCAGGGTGCCGCCCCGGTAGTAGGGGATGTCGCTCAAGGTGTAGCCCCCGGCGAGCTTGGCCGAGATAAAGGCGATGGGAAAGCCGGTTGCCTTGGAGGCGAGGGCCGAGGAGCGGGAGGTCCTGGGGTTGATCTCGATGACCACCACCCGGCCGTCAGCCGGATTGTGGGCGAACTGAATGTTGGTGCCGCCGATGACCTGGATGGCCTCCACGATCCGGTAGGAGTACTCCTGAAGCTTTTTCTGCAATGATTCCGAGATGGTGAGCATGGGGGCGGAGCAGAAGGAGTCGCCCGTGTGGACACCCATGGGATCGATGTTCTCGATGAAACAGACGGTGATCATCTGATTTTTCGCGTCCCGGACCACCTCCAGTTCAAGTTCCTCCCAGCCCACCACCGCCTGCTCGATGAGGATTTGACCGATGATGCTCGCCGCGATGCCCCGGCCCGCGATAGTCCGCAGTTCCTCCTGGTTATAGACAAGGCCGCCGCCGGTACCGCCCATGGTATAAGCCGGTCGCACCACCACGGGGTAGCCGAGCCTCTCGGCGATCTCCAGGGCCTCCTCCACCGAGTAGGCCAGGGAGCTCTCGGGCATGGGGATGTCGAGGGCCGCCATGGTCTTCTTGAACTCGCTCCTGTCTTCGCCGCGCTCGATGGCGTCGGCCTGGACGCCGATGATCCGCACCCCGTATTTCTCGAGGATGCCCCGCCGGGAAAGCTCCGCCGCCAGGTTGAGCCCGGTCTGGCCGCCCAGGTTGGGCAGCAGCCCCTGGGGTCGCTCCTTCTCGATGATCTTTTCGAGGACGTCCACGGTGAGGGGTTCCACGTAGGTCACGTCCGCCATGCCGGGGTCGGTCATGATGGTGGCCGGGTTCGAGTTGACGAGGACGATCTCGTAGCCCGCGGCCCGCAGCGCCTTGCACGCCTGGGTGCCCGAGTAGTCGAACTCGCAGGCCTGGCCGATGATGATGGGGCCGGAGCCGATGATGATCACTTTCTCGATGCCTTCAATCTTCTTCATGGTCATGGTATCTATTCCTTCCGAAAGGGGATTTGCCGACAGGATAGTATCAGGGAGAGGCGCCTCCCGTCAAGGGTGAAGTGGGCCGTGCGGTCATGTATCCCTGATCTGCCGTACCAAGCTTTGCACTATCGCCGCGACCCTCCTTTTCCGGATACCCAGAACTCTGATTATGTCATGCTTCAACATCAATCCTTCCTACCCCTGGCAGTCCACATTCCATAGGGAGACCACGATATTCCCCCCGGGGCTGGTGCACCCCGTGTGGGGTGCAAGCACCAAATCCTAAACAATCTGGTAATGACCGAATGCTCCAAACTGCATCATCGATAATGATCTTTCGTTCCCCTTTTGGACATTGATCCATTTGGTCATTTGAGCTTGTATAGGATTTAGGGATTGGTTCTTAGGATTTCCCTGCTCCACCCCCTTCCTCCCTCCACCCCATTCCCCCTTCCCCGCTTTTACCGAGAGGCTCCGGCTATTCCCCCTTCGGGACTGGTGCCCCCGGGGGAGAGAAAAGCAGCTCGGCATGGCATCATGCCGGGAGCACCCCCCCATCCCCCTACCGCTCCTTATCCCTCGTTCCAGGGAGTTCCTTACCCCGGCAGTCACCCTCCGAGGCTTTTTTTGCTCCCCTCCCGCCATGCCCTTCTGGGACCAACCCCCCGCCTCTCTACTGTTTTACTCACTGGCTTATTAGGTGAGTGGTTAAATGCTAAACCCCGGGGGGGGGGGGGGGGGTGGGGGGGGGATGAGCGTGCGGGCGAGGAGATTCCGGCGAGGATGTTGTCTTGCTCTTCATGACCTGTCGGTAAGTGTTACATAGTTCGTGAAGAAGGAGGCACTATTCGTAACACAATGTTATGATTACGGTATTTATGTCCTGATTGGTGGGTCGCATGGTGTTGAGAGGGGAGGTTGTCGGATGGTTTTACAGGACCTTCCATTCGACCGGAGCCAGCGGTATGAAAGAGTAAGTGATAACAATATGTTAAGTGAATGGCACTGAATGTGCTGGGGTAACACCGTAATCCAGGCATTTTGGTTGGTTGGCAAAATTCCAAATCCAAGGAGGTCCAATGAAAAGAAAAGTACCGGTAAAAATGTGTCTGTATCTGATGGTATTCACGGCGTTTATTCTGGTGTCTGGTTATGGGGCGGAAGCGGCGACGATCTGGGCGAGCGCGGACGCCCAAACTCACGGCACCTATCCGACCACCAACTATGGCGGCAGTCAGACCGCAGCAACGAACTTCAATATCTTTACGTTTGTGCGGTTCGAGTTGCCCGCCTTAGCGCCGGGGGAAGAGTTTGCCAGCGCAAAGCTTTGGGGTTTTTACTACTTTGACACGTGGGATAGCAACGATGTGGAGCACTCGTGGTACCGGGTCAGTGATGACAGCTGGGACGAGAACACCATTACATGGAATACCAAACCCACGGAAAGCGGACCCAAACTCGCAAGCTGGACGCCAACCGGATCAAGTAGCGGTGCCAGTAGCCACACGTACGACATCTGGCAGGAATTCACCGGGGATATTTCCTCAACCCTCAACGCGGAATCCGACGGAAAGCTGAGCCTCGTTCTCCACATAACTGATCTCAGCAAGAACAGCGTCGAAACCTTCCGCACCAAAGAGTATGACCCCGCCGGATCAGACCCTGTGGGGAGTCGCGGATTCAAGATCGAATACACCACCAGGCAGAAGCCGACACCCACGCCGGAACCGGCCACACTCACCATCCTGGGCCTCAGCCTTTTCGGCCTTGCAGGTTTGAGGAGGCGTTTCTCCAGGTAGGACCATCTTCAAATGATTTCACGGGCAGGGTCATGGGACCCTGCCTTTTTTTTCGGGGAGTCGGCTCACGCACCCCCGCTTGACGCAACGGGAAATCCCAGGAAGAAATCTCCGGATCCTCAATACGCACCACTGAACTGAATGGGGAAATGCTGAAAGGGAATGGTTCATGTTGAGGTAGCGGGTCATTTGAATTCGTTTAGGATTTAGAGTTTGGGATTTGGTGCTTTGCCTCAGGATTTGGCGCGCTTGAGCGCGTGTGCGTAGGCGAAGACGGCCTTCACGTAGTTGTCGCAGTGGTTGTAGGCATAGACCGCCTTCCGGTTCTCCCCGGGGCGGTTCCTCGCCCACCCGTGGGCCTTGAGATAATTGGCGATACTGGCCGCCGCGTCCCGGGGATCGAAGAGGTCGATGACCCCGTCGCCATTCCCGTCCACCGCATAGCGCACGTAGGAGGAGGGGATGAACTGGGCCATGCCGAAGGCCCCTGCCCAGGAACCCCTGATGGAGAGAGGGTCGAGCCCCCGTTCTCTGCAGATGGTGAGGAGGTGGACGAGCTCGCCTTCCGCCCACTGCGACCGGCGGTTCTCAACGAGCGTAAGGGTGAGGAGGCTGTTGAAGATGGGCTGCCTCCCCGTGCTCCGGCCGAAATTGGTCTCGATGCGGAGGATGGCCGCCACGATCTCCTTGTCCACGCCGTAATGACGCTCCACCTCGGTGAGGTCCTCCCGGTTGTCGGCCACAAACCGTTTTCCCCGTTCCACCGAGGACTTCTTGAGCAGCCCGAAGCGCTTGCTCATGTAGTTGAAGCCCTTGCCCGTCCGGACCGTGATATGGGGGTAAAGCTGAGTCCTTTCGTCCGCGAGGAGGTGGAGCAGTTCCTCCTCGGCGAAACCCCGGGCCTTGAGACGTTCCACCAGTTCCAATGCCCCGGCTTCGTACTCGGGATCGATGGCGCCGAGGGCGGGACAGGAGAGAAAAAGACACAGAAAGAGGAGCGTACAACCGACGACATACCCCCTGGAGTTTCCGTTCCATCCAGGGGGCTCACAGATGAACCGCTTCACTGGAGACTTCAGAGGACGCCTATGCCCATGCCCACGGCCCCTTCGGACGCCTCGGTGACCGACAGGCTCTCGGCCAGCACCTCATTCTCGATTCTCTCCGCGATCTGGCGGATATCCGCGGAGAGCTTGAGGCCCATTTTGACCGGATCGCGGGCCTTGGCAACCCGTTCTTTGGCCATAGCTTCGATATGCGCCAGTGCCGCCTTGAGGGCCTTGCCTTCTTCCTCGGCCTTCGACTTCACCGGCGGTGCCTTCTTGACCGGCTTTTTGGTCGTTGCGGACCTCCCACCACCAAATACGTCAATGATCCCCTCCTGTCCTTTCCTGGCGGGCTTTCTGGTTGCCATCGATGTCCCCCTTCACGCGTAGTGGTGACCCACGAAGCACGTTGCATCAGGCATCATTTCCTGTATACACGCCATACCCTTCATTATAGTCCCTCAGCACTATTAGTCAAGCCGCTTACTTCTTCTTCTGCATCTTTCGTTTCTCTTCGTCCCGGATTTCACGGCGGAGGAGTTTGCCCACCTTGGACTTGGGGAGCATATCCCGGAACTCTATATAACCCGGCACCTTGTAGGGTGCGAGCCTGTCCCGGCACCACCTGAGCAGCTCGGCGCTTCCCACGCCCTTCGCATCTTCTTTGAGGACCACGATGGCCTTGATCCGTTCCCCCACCTTGGGGTCCGGTACGCCGACCACGCAGGCCCCGATCACCGTGGGATGATCCTGAAGGGCCGCCTCCACTTCCGATGCCGAGACCCTGTATGCCTTGTACTTGATCACGTCTGCGGTCCTCTCCATGAACTGAAGTTCCCCCTTTTCGGTCATGGAGACGAAGTCACCCATGCGGTAGTAGGTGGTTCCGTTGATATCCACGTAGGAGCGTTCCGTTTCATCCGGTTTGTTCCAGTACTGTTTGATCGTGTAGGGCGACGTGATGAGGAGCTCCCCTGTCTCCCCGACGGGCAGGGGCTCGAGGGTGTTTTCGTCCGCCACAATGCAGGTCCTCGACTTGAGGGGGGTGCCGATGGTCTTGGGTGCCGGTTCCCTGTCCAGAAGGGAGTACGTCACGTGACCCACCTCCGTTGACCCGTAGACCTGGTAGAGCGGCACGTTGTACTTTTCCTGCCACGTCTTGAAGACCTCTACGGGCAGGGCATCGCCGCCGCAGTAGCAATAGCGCAGCGAACTGAGGTCGTACTGCTCGATCCGGTCGTTCTCCAGGATCATCCGGTAGAGAGCGGGCACACCCAGCATCCACTTCACACGGTACCGTTCGATGGCGGAGAGGACGGCATCCACCTCGGGGGTGGGCATGAGGACCACGGTGTTGCCGAAATTGAACCCGAAGGCGATGGCGAACCCCTTGGCCATAATGTGGAAGAGAGGGTTCACCATGAGGACCGCGTCCTTTCCGGGCTCCGTCCGGCCGTCCACCACGTCATCCATGATGTCTCTGATGTAGGATACCTCCCCGGCGTGGCTGCCCGGTACCCCTTTCGGGAAGCCGGTCGTCCCTCCTGTATACATGATATAGGCAAGGTCGTCGTAGGAGTCGAGCTTCACCTCCGGCGGCCTCGGCCAGCTCCGTTTGAGGACCTCGCGGAACGAGACGATCTTATCCCCTTTCTCCACCGCACCCTTGGGTATCTTGTCGAAAATGGTGCCGATGAACCTCTTCCAGGCAGGGACAAGGTCGACAAGGTTCGTGACGATCACGTGTTCGAGGCCCGTCCTGCCCATGACCTCCTTCACATAACCGAAATTGGTGTCCAGGCAGAGGATGGTCTTCACCCCGGCGTCGTTGATCATGTACTCGATCTCGAAGGCGGTGTAGATGGGGGATACGGGGACGACCGCCGCGCCGATCTTGTTGGCGGCGAAGTTGGCGATGATCCACTGGGGGCAGTTGGGGATGTAGATGAGGACTTTGTCCCCCTTGCCCACCCCCATGTCGGCCAGACCGGTGGCGAACTTATCGATGAGGCGGCTCAAGGCCCCGTAGGAGAAACGCTGTCCGAGATAGACGAGGGCCGTCCTGCTGGAATACTCCTCCGCCATCAACTCAAACTGTGTAAAGGTGAACTGGTTTTCGTAGTCTCTCATCCCTCTCCCTCTCAAACGCCGAAATAGGCAGCCTTCACATCGGGATTATCGAGCAGCTCCTCCCGGGTGCCCGCCAGGACGCTCGATCCGTTCTCAAGAATGTAGGCATAGTCCACAATGGGCATGACCGGGCGGGCGTACTGCTCGGTGATGATGATGGAGATGCCCTTTGTGTCCCTGATCTCCTTTGTGCCGTCCACCACGATCTTCATGTAGGCGGGGCTCAGACCGAGGAGGGGCTCGTCGAGGAGGAGCATCTGGGGCTCCGCCATGAGGGCCCGCCCGATGGCCAGCATCTGCTGCTCGCCGCCGCTCAAAAACCCTCCCTGTCGGTCGAGATGGTCCTTGAGTCTCGGGAAGAGATTGAGGACATAGTCGATATTCTCCCTTGTCTTCCGGCCCGTGGAGAGATAGGCCCCGATCTTCAGGTTCTCCATAACCGAGCTTTCGGGGAAGATTCTGCGCCGCTCAGGGCAGAGGATGACACCTTTCTTGGCCCGCTGATGGGGCTTCATGTTGGAGATGTCATCCCCGTTGAGAAAGATCCTGCCGAAAACGGAAATCCGCTCCCCTCCCCGCATCTCTTCCTTTTTCTTGATGTCCAGGATGATCCCCGAGAGGACGTACATAAGGGTGCTCTTTCCGGCGCTGTTGGAACCGAAGACGCCGATGATCTTTCCTGTGTCGCACTCGAGGCTCACGTTGTTCAGGGCCAGCATGTTCTCGTAAAAAACCATCAGTTCGCGGGCTTCAAACATGGCGTCTATACCTCTTCGCTTCCGAGATAGGCTTCTTTTACCCTCCGGTCTGCTATGACCTCATCCGACTGACCCTCGGCGATCTTCTCCCCGAAGTTCAGCGCCATGACCTTGTCGGCAACCCTGAAGAGTTCCCGCAACCTGTGCTCCACCATGATCAGGGTAATGCCGTCCATCCTCAGCTTCTCGATAAGTGGGAGCATGCTGGCGATCTCGCTCATGCTGAGGCCCGAGAAGACCTCGTCGCAGAAGATCACCTCCGGTCTCATGGCGAGGCACCGGGCAAGCTCCAGTCTCTTCTGGTAACCGGTCGGAAGGGTGGATGCCAGCTTGTAGGGGACCCGGGAGTCCCTCTCGAAGCCGATCTCCTCCAGGATGTCGACGGCCACCGTGTCCCGGTCGCCATGCTTGCCTCCACCCCTCCAGCCTCCGAGTTTCCTCGCCCGGGGAGACCACAGGGGTACGATGAGGTTTTTGAAGGCAGGCAAGCTGTAGTAGGGCCTCATGATCTGAAAGGTCCTGGCGATGCCGAGGTGGGCGATCTTGTGGGGCAGCCACCCGGTGATCTCCTGCCCCTTGAAGAAGACCTGCCCCGCGAGCGGCTTGATGAAGCCGGTGATACAGTTGATGAGGGTGGTCTTCCCGGAGCCGTTGGGCCCTATGATGCCGAAGATCTCACCTCTTTTTACGTCGAAACTCACGTCCACAAGGGCCTTCAGCCCTCCGAAGGTCTTGCTGATCCCTTTCATGGAGAGAATGATGTCGTCGCTCATACTTTCACCCATCTTTCGAACTGGTGGTATTTTCTCTGGAGATAGACCATCAGTCCCTCGCTCTTGAACACAATGAAGGCCGTGAGGGCCGCACAATAGATGACGATCCTGAAGGTACCGAAGAACCTCAGGAACTCTGAAAGGGGCACGAGGATGAAGCTCCCGACCACCGCCCCAACCAGCGTACCGGGCCCGCCGATAACCACCGATGCGATGGGGATGATCGAGAAATCGAGGGCGAAGAGGGAAAGCCCCGCCCACATGTAGAGGTGGGCTACATAGGCGCCGCCGAAACACCCCATGAGGGATGCCACGAAGACGGCCAGGGCCTTCATGCGGGTAACACTGATGCCGGACGCCCTCACGGCCTGGTCGTTGTCCTTCACTCCCCTGATCACAAGGCCGATGTCCTGGTTGACGAACCTCCTCATGGCAAAGAGAAATACCAGCATGAGGATGATGATGGCGTAACTCTCCACGTACTCGTGGGGAAAGCTGTCGAGGCCCGTGATACCGTTCGTCCCCCCGAGCACGTCGAGGGCCTCGATGACCCTGGTGGCGAGGAGGGGATACATAAGGGTGACAATGGCGAAGTAGACACCCCGCAGGGGCAGACAGGGCATGAGGAGGACCGTACAGAGCCCTGCCCCGAGAAAGCCCGCCAGGGGGATGGAGAGGTAGATGGGGATCCCCAGGTAGACGTTGAAGATGGCGGTGAGATACCCGCCCACGCCGGTGAAGAAGGCCCCTCCCAGGCAGACGAGGCCGACGAAATTGGCCAGAAAATCGAAGGAGAGGGCCAGGAGGGCGTAGACGCACATGATGTTGATGACCCTTTTCCAGTAAGGGGCCAGCTCAAGGACGAAGGGGAGGGCGATGACCCCCACGATGAGCAGAAGCCTCGGGCCGAGGAGATAGCCGATCTCCCTCATGGAGGAGATGGCGTAGATCCCTTCCGTCCTTACCTTGATGCCGCGGTCGATCCGTTCTTTTCGCATCATCTCCATAGGTCACACCCTCTCTTCCAGTTCCTTCTGCTTGCCGAAGATGCCGGAGGGCTTGATCAGAAGGGTCACGATAATGGCGAGGAGGGCGACTACCATCTGGTAGTGGGCGGAGAGGAATGCCTCGGTAAGGATCTGGGCGAAACCGATGATGAAGGAGGCCAGGATTGTCCCGGCCCAGCTCCCCAGACCCCCGATCACACAGACCGCGATGGCGAAGATGAGCACGTTGTAGCCGGCCTCCACAATGATGTTGCCCAGGGGCAGGAGGAGTACGGCGGCGAAACCGGCCAGCCCTGAACCGATGGCCAGGGAGATGACGGCCGTCGTGTCCGAATCGATGCCGAGCATCATGGCCGCCCGCTCGTCTTGGGCGATGCCCCGCAACGCCAGGCCGATCCTGTTGTAGTGCGTGAAGAGATAGAGGGCCGCGAAGGTGAGAATACCGACCCCCACGATCATGATCCTCTGGTAGTCCAGAGCGAGGCCGAGAACGTTCACCGACCCGGGATAGAAGGTGGGGAGGGTGAAGGTCATGCCCCGCAACCCCCCCCACCGCAACCCTTCAAGGATAGCCAGGCCTATGGCGTAGCTGGCGATGATCTCCGATATCTCCATGCCCCGTATCCTGATGAGGATGAAACGGTAGATGAGGGCCCCGATAAGGGCCGTCAGGCCGATGGATGTGATGATGGCCAGGGGGTAGGGGAAGCCGGAGAACCTGTTCATGAAGAGCCAGGTGACATACCCGCAGGTAATGTAGAGGGCCCCGTGGGCGAAGTTGGGCAGCCTGCTGATGCTGTACACCAGGGTGAACCCCAGGGACATGAGGGACAGCACGATACTGTTGATGATGCCATAGACCAGGATTTCCACGGGAACCCCCTTACTTCATCCAGGGAGGAAAGAGGACCTTTCCCTCTGCCACCTTCGGCGGGAAGACCTGCACCCTTTTTCCTGCCTGCCACTGGATGATGCCGGTCACCGCTCCTTCCTTGGGATCGAAGGAGGGGATGATCTGGTGAGATTTCTTGTCGAACCGCATCCTGCCGTAGACGCCCATGATGTCGATCTCCTCGAGGCCCTTGACCACCTTGTCCGAATCGGTGCTCCCCGCCTTCTCGATCGCTTCCTTGAGCTGATAGACGGCCATGTAGCTCGACGAGGTGCCGTAACCTTCCGGCTCGAGACCCCATTTCTTCTTGTAAGCGTCCACGAACTTCATGGTCCACGGCGTGATCTTGGCCGGCGCGTTGCCGCCGTTCACCAGGTTCACGATGAGGTACTCGCCCTTGCCGCCCGTGGCCTTCCAGAAGCCGGGTTGCTCCGCCGCGTTCACGAACCCCACGGGGAGGCTCTTCAGCTTCATATCGCTCCACTGTTTGAGAAGGATGGCGCTCTCCGGCATGTCCATCCAGAGGAAGAGGATCTCGGCGCCCTTCTTTCCCGAATCGATGAGGCCCACCGAGTAGTCTCCCGTTCCGGTGGGGTAGATCTTCATGTCGATGACGGTCCAGCCCTTCTCGCTGAGGGCCTTTTTCATGTACTCACCACCGGCCCTCGCGTGGGCCACGTCCTGGACCATGATGTAGGCCTTGCTGAACTTGTGGACCTTTCTCAGGTCCTCGAGCATGGTGACGAACTCGTTCATCATCACGCCCACATGGCTCGAATTCCTGAAGCAGTACTTATACTTGTTGTAGTTCTCCTCCACCTTCTTGTGGTACGCGGGGGTAAGGACCCCGGTGGTGAGGATGCTGACCCTTTTGTGACGGGAGAGGAGATCCATGGCTGCCAGGGCCGCCTCTGAGCGGACGGGGCCGCCGATGATGAAGTCCGCCTTCTTTTCGAGGATCAGTTTTTCAACAGCCAGAAGGGCTTCGCTCACCGGCACGCCGGGCTCGAGGTCCCTCGTGTCGATCACCTCCACCTGAAGGGGGCGCTTCTTCCCCGCCACATTCACCCCTCCTTTCGCGTTGATCTCCTCGGCAGCGAGTTTGATGCCCCTTTCCGCATCCCAGCCGTAAAGGAAGGCCGTAGCGAGCGGCGCCCCGATGATGATGGGTTTCTCGGCGGAGACCGCCGCGCCGGGGCCCAGGACAAAGACAAACAGGAGACTGAAGATGATGCAGACCATCTTTTTCATAAAAACCCCCCTTTGATTTTGACTTCTCCAACCTTCAGAGCAAATCCCGTGCCATGCCGGGCAGCCGCAAAAGACCTGTAATCAGGACGCCATGAGCATGGGGATCCCGGCTCCGGCCCCCTCTCTTGAAACCCTCTTTTCCTTTTTGAAAGTTTTTTTCAACCCGGGGCCTCTGGAGTGCGACGCCTTCATCTCTTCCCGGACCCCTTTGCAGCCCCCTGGTCGATCTTTCTCAGCTCCTTCCGGAGGTATGCCTCGGAAACGCGGAGAACCTTGCTGGCCCTCGCGATGTCACCCCCGGTGTCCCTCACCACCTTCAGGATGTAATCGTGCCTGATCTCGCTCAAGGTCCTGAGGCCGTTCATCTTCATGAGGGTGTAAGGATGCAAGTGGAATGCCAGGGGCGACGAGGGGGACAGATTCTGGAGAAGGACGGCGATGAGGCCCTGTTACTGCCCTGCCGTGCGGGTGATGCCGTATTCCTTCAACTTCTGACGGAGGGTGGGGCGGGAGATGCCCAGGAGCTCGCAGGCCTTGCCGAGATGCCAGCCGGTGCGGTAGAGGACCCTGACGATGTGGTCCTTCTCCACCTCCTGGAGGCTCGGGCCGTTGAACCCGTGTCCGGAGGCCGGTTCGCGCAGGTGTTTTGCCCCGAGGAGCGGGGCTACCGTGTCGTCCAGGATCACGTCGCCCAGGGTGTTGATGGCGGCGTGGGTGAGGACATTCTCCAGCTCCCTCACGTTACCCGGCCATTCGTAACTGTGGAGCCGTTCGGCCGCCTTCTTCTCCATCTTCCTGATGCCCAGCTTCAGCTCGCCGTTCACCTTCTTGAGGAGGTAGTCCACGAGGACGGGGATATCCTCCTTCCGCTCCCTGAGCGGCGGCACCTTGAGGGTGGCGACACTGAGCCTGAAATAGAGATCCTCCCTGAAGTTCCCCTGCTGGACGAGTTGCCAGAGGTCCCTGTTGGTGGCTGCCAGGACCCGGGCGCCCGACTTCAGTTTCCGTTCCCCGCCGATGCGCTCGAATTCCCGTTCCTGGAGCACCCTGAGCAGCTTGGCCTGGAGGTCCAGCGGTATCTCGCCCACCTCGTCGAGGAAGATGGTGCCGTCGCCCGCGAGCTCGAACTTTCCCCTCTTCGTGTAGCTCGCCCCGGTGAAGGAGCCCTTCTCGTGACCGAAGAGCTCGCTCTCCAGGAGGGTGCCGATGATGGTGGTGCAGTTGACGGTGATAAAGGGCCTGTCCTTGCTCGGGCTGTGTCCGTGGATGGCCCTGGCGATCAGCTCCTTGCCGGTCCCCGTCTCCCCCTCGATCAGCACGGTGACCCGATTCTCCGAAAGAAGCCCCACGGCCTTGAAGATCTCCTTCATGGGCCTGCTCTTCCCTATGATCTTTCCCTCTTCGTAGGCGAGGGCCGGGTCCAGGGCCACGGTGTCGCTGCCGTGGGAGGAGCTGGAAAAACGTATGGCCTTCTCGATGGCCTTCTGGAGTTCGTCCACGTCGATGGGCTTGGGGATGTACTCAAAGGCCCCCAGCTTCACTGTCCTGATGGTGGTGTCCATGTCGTGAAAGGCGGTAACCATGATGACGGACCGTCGACCGTCGGGCCCGCGCAACTCCTCGAGGATCTCGAAGCCGTCCTTGTCGGGAAGTCTGATGTCGAGGATGATCACATGGGGATCGAAGGTCGCGTTCTTCTCCAGGCCTTCCTGGGCGGTAACGGCGCAAGCCACCCGGTAGCCCAGCTCGGTGAGGAACATCTCGAGGGATTCGAGGAGTGACTGTTCATCGTCGATGATGAGGATTCTCGTCTCTTTCACGGCCTCACCGGACAGGAAGGGAGAGGGTCAGACGGGTGCCGTGGGGACGGACAGAACCGATACGGACACGGCCGCCGTGGGCCTCGACGATCTTTTTCACATTGGCCAGACCGAGGCCTGTCCCCTTCTTCTTGCTGCTGAAAAAGGGGTCGAAGACAAAGGGCCGGTCCTCCGCCCGGATGCCGGGACCGTTGTCGTCGATCTCGATGGTGACTGCCTTTCCATTTCCTGAGCTGTACCTGGTCGTTATCCTGATGGTCCCCTCCGTGAGCGCCTCGATGGAATTGAGAAGCACGTTGATGATGGCCTGCTCCATCTTATCACGGTCCAGGAGGAGAAGGGGAACCCTTTTCGAATACCTGGTGGAGACGGACAGGTTCTTTTCCCTCAGTCTCACGTCCAGCACATCGAGACAGGCGTCGATGGCCTCGTGGATCGACGCCTCTTCAAGGCTCAGCTTGACGGGTTTTGCCGTGTCGAGCATCTCGGAGAGGATCCGTTCAAGACGGCCAAGCTCCTTGGCGATGATCTCCGCCCGCCTCTTGTCGTTGCCCCTGAGCCTCACGTTTTTCCACAGGATCTGGAGGTTCATCTTTACCGCCGAAAGGGGGTTCCTGATCTCGTGGGCAAGGGAGGTGGTGAGCTGGCCGATGTGGGCGAAGCGCTCCGATTCCCGGACCCGTCGTTCCATCTCCATCCGTTCCGTAATATCCCTGCAGATGCCTGCCACGGCCTTCTCGCCGTCGAAGGTGATGAGCTTTACCTTGTTTTCCGTGGCCAGATGGGAGCCGTTCTTGTGGCGCCGGAAATAGGTGTACAGCTCCTCGGGCCGGATGCCCTTCATCCGGCCCTCATAGATCTCCTGGACGTAGGCGAGCGATTCGGGCGCGATGAGATCGGTGTACCGTATCCGGAGGATCTCCAAAGGGGTGTACCCGTGCATGTCGCAGAAGGCCTGATTGGCGAAGACGATGATGCCGCCCTGGTTGACGAAGTAGCCGTCGTTGATCTCCTCCACGAGAATACGGTACTTGGCCTCCGACTCGGAAAGCTCCCGGGTGCGTCGGATCACCCGTTCTTCGAGGACCTGGGTGTACTCCCTGATCTCTTTTTCGTGCTGGGACTGGAAGTAGTTGCTGAACCTCGTGATGGTGTAGAAGAGGCAGTCATTCACCCTCTCCAGGACCTGGAGGAGTTCCTGGCCGTGAAGTTCCCGCACGAGGATGGGGACGAGGATGGTCCGGTAAAGCTCGTAGGCGTTCTGGACCTCGGAGAGGGAGAAGCCCAGTTCCAGGCGGATCCTCGTGATCCACTCGATGTGGCTGTCGATCTTCGAGTAATCGTTGTCCACGAGGACCGCATAGGCCGCGTCATTGGCCCTCGTGACGGTGATATACAGTTCATCCACCGGTCTCTGGCAGTACCGCCGGCTCGTGCCGCCCTTGAGCCGGTGCACCCATTCCTCGATGATCCGGTCCCGGTGTTTGTCGAGGATTTTTGCCAGGATCATGAGGCGGCCCTCCGCGTCACGGTTTCGCCATCCTTTCGAGGAGGAAACGGACCTGCCGGTCTTCAGGGTTCATGCGCAGCAGGTTTTCCAGGAGGGGACGGGCCTTCTCTTCTCTGCCCCTCTCGTAGTAGGCCACGGCGAGGGCCCTGCCGAGCCGGGTGTCCCGGGGGAACCGCTCCACGCCTTGTTCCAGGTACTGAAGGGCCCTGGCCTCTTCCTTCATTTCCTGGTAGGACAGGGCGAGATAGTAGTAGACCTCGGGCGTGGGAGAGGCCCTCAGGGATTCCTCGAGAAGGACCGTTGCCCTTCCGTAATTCCTCCTGGTGAAGTAATCCTGCCCCTCGGCGAGAAGCCGGGATGCTGCCTCCTTTCGTGCCTCTGCAGCCATGGAGGCAAAGGGATCCGGGACGACGTCCACCACCTTTCCCTGCCCGGGTCGACCGTCGTAGACCCTGGATACGGTGATGCCCTCGAGTCCCATCGCCCCTGCCGCGACAGAACCGAAGTAGTTGAGATCGAGCCTGGCCGGCGTCGCGGCCACCCCGTTCTTTTCGTTATCCACGATCGTGTTGTCGCGGGCCACCCCGGAGAACTCATCCAGGGAGAGGCCGATCCCGTTCCGGGTCACCGTGTTGCCCGTGAGGGTCGCGTTGGTCTTCCGGAGGTGGAATGCCACCTTGTTGGACGCCACATGGCAATCTCTGACGATCAGGGACGACGGCCCCTCGATCGCGAAGGCGGTGTCGTTCTCCATGAGGGTCGCACCCTCCAGGAGACCCCGTGCCTCAAAGAACCAGAGGGCCTTTTCGGCACCCTTCACCTTCAGGTCTCTCAGGTGCACCTCTCCTTTTTCCACCCTGATGCCCTTCCACGAGGCCCCTTTCACCGCTGCGAACTCTACGGGTCCTTCCCCCGGGAGGGTCCGGATACTGCCCTCCACAACGAGGGATGAGCCTTCCCCGCACTCCACCGTGGTGCCTGCCGACATGGAAAGGGCGATCCCTCCCGGTACCCGGAGGATACCTTTGAGGGTGTAGAGGCCGGCGAGGGTGACATCCTCCCTGAGGATTCCCGTTACCTCCTCGGCTTCGCCACTCCTTCTCTTTCCCCACACCCCGTCCGGGGGTTCGGATCTGTTTCCCGCCGTGTCCACCGCGAGGACACGGTAGTGGTAGGTCACGCCGGGCCGGGCGGTGAGGTCGTCGTAGCGGGTGTGCTCCGTCTCGCCGATGACGGCAAAGCCGGTCAGGGGTTTCTCGCTTCTCAGGACTTCGTACCCTTTCAGGTCAGGCGTATCCTTCACCCCGTTCCAGGTGAGGGTCACCCTGTCTTCTGCTCCGCGTCCTTTCAGTCCCGTCACCCTGGGCGGCGGCGTTGTGTCGATGACGACGGTGCCGCCCGGGTCGATCCACTGGGATTCGAGCCCTCCCGGCTTCCTGAGAGAGGCGGTGATGGGCATATGGCTCGTCGTATCGCCGGGGAGAACGAGGTACCGGCCCGTGTAGAGCCCCGGCTTCACCTCGTTCATGGGGAGACCTTTCCTGAAATTGCCGATGTCGAAGGTTGCTACGAGACCTCCATCCCCCTCGAGGCCGACGGAGATGGTCTTTCCCTGCCGGAAGGGACCTTCCGCCGCATTCGTGATCACCTCACGGATCGCAGGCCGCACCCGGGCCTCGCTCTCCTCAGGAGACGGTATCTTCTCGTTCAGTTTGTGACAGAGTTCGTTGACGATCCTCACCTGCTGGATCTCGCGAAGATTGATGGCTGCGGAAAGGGCGCTCATGAGGGCCCCGAGGGGAGACATGGGGATGCTGCCCCCGTGATAGCTCACCGAGTCGGCGATCCTGAAGATTTCCTTTCCCGTCTTTGTATCGACCATCCGGACCTCCGCTCCCACGTTCAACTGGGAATAGAGGGCCGCAAAGACCTTACGGAAAGAGGTTACCTTCCCGTAGACGAGACCATCGCAACCGAGGGCGGCACAGACCTCGGCGGGAGCTATATCGGCGACCTTCTTTCCTGTCGATTTCTCGATTTCCACCACCTTCCGGTCCACCAGGGTGAGTTCCACGTCCGTGTAGGGCTTGGAGCTGAAGTGGTTGTAGAAGACCTTCCGGACCTGTTCGGATATGGCCTGCTCTTCCGTCTCGTTGTGGAAAGGGAGGATGGCGACGATCCGGGGAAGGCCTTCAGGGGAAGGGTGCGAGAGGCCCTCCGCCCCCTCCCGGGCCATGAGGGTCCCGGGACCGCCCGGAAACAAGGCGAGGCTGAGGAGAAACATGGCGACCGGGATGAGCCTCATGAACCGGTGCCCCCCGTCCGGACGGTGCCTGTCACTTTGAAGACAAAGTCATAGTTGAGGACATCATCCCAGGTATAGCCCTTCTGGGTGGAGCGGGTGTCGTAGGGGCCGCCGTACGGTTTCCCGGGGGTGTAGAACCAGTTCATGATCACCTCCCCGGAGCGCCTGAAGACGATCCAGTACTTGCCCCGTTCCAGGCGCAACGGGGGATCGGGGAAGGGGAAATCGAGCCACGCATATCCGGGTTTTCTGGGGATGCGATCGGCGTGCAGAAGGGCCGACCGGACACCGGAAAGCCCCGGCTTGCCTCCGTCGTCGGCCACCACGTCCACGTAGACCGTGCCGTCGCCGCCGAACCGCTTCATGGCCAGGGAGACGGATTCGAGGCTCATGGGTTGTTCCACGGTGAAGGCCTGGGCGTAGATGTACCGGGAACTCACGTATTCCGCTGTCTCCCGGTCGAGGACCCTGAAGCCCCTGTTTCCCAGGACCCGGTAAAGATCAATCAGTTCGGGGAAATCCGTGTTGCCGACGACCACGGGTCCGGACGGGACCGGTGGCGATGGTGTCTCGGGCGGCGGAGGGGCCTTCTCCTCGGGTGGCGCGGGCCGAGACAGGGCTGGAGGGGAGAGGACGACGGGCACCGGTTCCGGGGCAAGGGGTGCTTTTTCCGCAGGTGGAGGTGGCAAGGGAGGGGCGGCCTCGGGAAGGGGCGGCAGAGGTGCAGGGGGGGCGGTAGGGACGGGAGGGACAGGTGAGGGCGCAGGCGGCGGGGCACTGACGGTGGACGAGAGGGTTCTCATGCCCTCCGGTTTGCCGACGATCGTCGCCTGCATTTCGCTGCCGAGCAGGAGGACCTTCGGGGCCTCCTGGCGATGCTTCATGGCCACCGACACCGTGTCCGTGAGATAGGTGGCGTCGATTACTTCGCTGTACGCGGGTACCTGGGAGGATGGTTTCCAGACCCACTCGTCTCCCACCGAGTACCAGTCCAGGCCGTGGGTATACTTGATGTGGCGGGATGAGGTGAACTGTTTCGACTGCTGGGGATCGTAGGGGAGCCATCCGAGATCGGGGAAGAAGACCTCGATCCACGCGTGGCCGCCCTGTCCCAGGGTATGGACGACGTTACCGGTGGGTGTGGAAACACCCCACCGTTCCCTGAGGCCGATCCCTCCCACGAAGCGGGCGGGGATTCCCGCCGCCCTGAGGAGGGCCACGGAAAGATGGGCGAAATTGGTGCAGTTGCCCGATTTTCGCGCGAGAGTGAAGAGGGCGTCCGTCTGCACGGGGTTATGTCCGTATTTCACCCGGTCCGCCACGTGGTTGACGATGGCGTTTACGGCGTCGTACTGGGTCTGCGTCCCGGCCGTGAGACGATTGGCGAGGGAGCGGATGGTGCGATGGTCCGACTGGACGAGGGACGTCGGTTCGAGATAGACGGCCGCTTCCGGGGGTACCTGGGCCACGGGGTAGGGTGCCCTGCTCTGGAGAAGGGGAAGTTCGGAACGCACCCGCACCTTGTAGGTTGCTTTCACCGAGGCATTCCCCGTCAATCCCTTCCAGGTCACCTTTCTGCTGCTGTTACCGAACCTGTCGATCTCGTCTTCCACCGATGCGGGTTCCGGCTCAAAGGTGACCCGGTAGTCCTTCACGGTCTGGGAAAAACCCCTTCCTTCAGGTGAGGCGGGCAGGGAGAAGCGGTAGGAGAGTTCCTCGACGCGCCCCGGCAACTGGAACACGGCCTGATGGCGTATCTCGGCGGTGCCGTCAAGCTCTCCCGATACGATAACGGTCTCGGCGTCCGCCCTGACCGGGAAGAGAAGAAAGAGAAGGGCAAGAACGATGAGCAGGCGGTCCCGCATTGACGCACCCGGGCACTATTTCAGGACAAAGGCGACCCGGGCCTGGGAGAGAAACCCCGATCTCTGGTTTGCCGCGAAGATCTTGAGGGCATCGTCCTCGGTGACCTTGAGGTCCGTGGGACCCGCCGTTCCGGATGCCTTCACCAGGAGCGGGTTCCTGGCGCCCCTTGAGGCAAGGGTCTCTCTTGCCTTCTCCACCCTGTTTGTGTATTCGCCGCACCCGTACTCCACGAGGATCTTCTGCTCGATCCTGGACGGATCGTAGAGGAGTTCGCCTTTCGGGCTGTAAATACGGTTGATCAGGGCCGGTCTGAAGGTCTCCGCCGTGGCGTCGATGATGAGTCCGTCGTGGGCGACCTCGACGGGAGGGGTCTCCGGGGGGTTGAACACGGATTGTTCCCGGACAACCGCCTTTCGTATAACCGGGTCGGCCACAACCTTTTCGTAGAGCATGGTCCCGAAGCCGGCGGGGCCCGACATACTCACCTTCACGGTAGCCAGGGCGACCTCACCCTTTTCGTTGTATTCCTTGTGGACCACCTGGGCCCCCCTGATAAAGCCTTTCACCGCGGTCCTGATCTGGTCGTGCTCGACACTCGCGTTCTTCACAAAGGTTTCCCCGGTCACGCAGAGTCCGTCGAGGATTTCGGCAAGTTGCCGGTAGGCCACGACAACAGCGGCCCGCTCGGCGGTAAGCCGCTTCTGGCCGGCCGACGTGGCGGAAGGTGCGGGCACGCCCTCACCGGTGACGACAACGTAATTGTATATGAAGGCCTGGGTGGGCGACTGCGTGACGGTTACCCCGTTTTGTTTCAACCATGACGCAGTCCCGGTGAAACCTTGGGCCTCAAGGTCGTTGGTCTGTTGGGAGAAACCTTCCCGGGCCGTGATGCACCAGGCCAGGATGAAACCGGCCAAGATGATTCCCCCCCATGCACCCTGCTTCCTCCTCATGTCACCCTCCTTGGGGATGAACCGGCCCTCCCGGGGCCGGTGTGGTTCGTCGCCCATGGAACCATTATACCCCGCAGTCTCTGCCATGAGAAGGCCTTTCTCGGTTCCGGAAAAAGGGATCCCCATGCCGGACCGGAGGTTTTTCCATTGAGACCGGTTATTGCGGCGACGGGGGTCGCGGGGTCATTCACAAAGGGTCGAAACCTTGCTATAATGCACGGTAACGCGAGGATATGGCGTGAAAGAGGAGAGGAACTCTAGTGTCGGCTGGAAGGGGAGGGTTGCGGGTGCCGTCCTCCTCCTTCTCTGTTTGGTATTGCCCTCTCTGGCCTCAACGCCCGTCACCTATATCAAGGAGTATGCGTACCAGGCCAGCGAGATGGACAGCAAGGTATCGAGCCGGGTCGTAGCCCTGGAGCAGGTGAAGAGGCTCCTCCTCGAGGAACTGGGGACGTACCTCCTTTCCCAGACGGAGGTGAGGGATTTCCAGCTCACCAAGGACCAGATCACCACCATTACGGCAGGTATCGTGAAGGTGGAGATCCTGGAAGAGAAATGGGACGGGGCACGGTACTACCTCAAGGCGAAGGTGTCGGCGAATCCCGATGAGGTGGCGAATTCCATCGGCAAGGTGCGGAAGGATCGTTACAAGGTGGAGGACCTGGAAGACACGAGGAGAAAAGCGGAGAAGGCGCTTGAGGAACTGGAGAAATTGAAGAAGGACCTCCAGTCCTCGAAAACGGCGAAACGAAAGAAGACCCAGGCTCCGGAGGGCTCGACCCAGCTTGCCGCCATCGGAAAACCTGTCCCGGTTCTTCCGATGCCGGAGAAGGTTCTCCCGTCGCCTCAGAAACCGGCTTCCGGGCCGGAGAGGCCGTCTCCCGCAGGTCCTGCCGTGAGCCCGCACAAACCTATGCCGCCCCCTGTGGCGGCCGAAGCGGATGAGGACAACGATGACGCAGATGATATCGATGAGGTCCGGGAAGAGGATCTTGAAAAGGCCTTGGCCGAACAGTATCAGCGGAAGGTGAAGGAGCTTGCCGCCGTCGACTTCTTTCAGAAGGCCTATGCCCGGCACATGGGTGAGCATTACGAGGAATCGGTGGACCTGTACTCCAGGGCCATAGAGAATTCACCCCGGTACGCTTCCGCCTACACGAACCGCGGGAGTGTGTACCACAGGCTCCACCGCTATGATGAGGCGGTGAAGGATTACGACAAGGCCCTCGAGATCAATCCGAAGGACCCCACGACTTACTACAACAGGGCGATCGCCCATCTTATGGCCGGACGCTACGAACAGGCCATCCGGGACAGTGGAAAGGCCATCGAGCTGCAGCCGGACTACGGCAGGGCTTACTATAACAGGGGGATCGCCAACCAGCGGCTCGGCAGGTACGAGGATGCCATCAGGGACTACGACAGGGCCGCAGGGCTGAACTTCAGGAGTGCCGTTGCCTTCTACAACAGGGGGGCGAGCAACGTCATGCTCCGGCGGTATGACGAGGCGATAAAGGATTGTGACAGGGCCATCGAGCTGGATCCGACCCACGCCCTTTCCTACTATAACCGCTGCGCCTCTTACAGCATGACGGGCAAACCGGAGAAGGCCCTCCAGGACTGTAACCGGGCCCTGGAGCTGGATCCGAAGATCGGTCAGGCCTACCTGGTCCGGGGCGGGGTCTATCACAAACTGGGCAAACTGGACCTGGCCGTCAGGGACTTCGGGAAGGCCATCGACTTGGAGCCGAAGGACCCGTCCCTCTATGTGCACCGGGCCAACACTTACATAGAGCTGGGCAGGAACAGGGAGGCGATAGAGGATTGCGACAGGGCCATAGGCCTTGATAACACGTATGGGGCCGCCTACTTCAACAAAGGGATCGCCCTCTTCAATATGAGAGACCAGAAAGGGGCCAATGAGAGCTTCGTCATCGCCGCCCGGCTGGGGTACAGATCAGCGCAGGAACAACTCAGGAGCCAGGGGCTTACCTGGTAACCCCCCCTTTTTTTTGTTTGGCATTTTACGCCTGTCGGCTATCCAAGAAGAGTCTCCGAACCTAACTCCTTGCGGGAATGTAATCTGTTTGTAATATACCTGTAATGAGTATTGGTGTAGTATGCTTTCTATCGGGATGATGGGGAAGTCGATGGTTCGAGGACGACAATGAGAGCGCTTATAATAGAAGACGAGAGGAAGACGGCCCAGTACCTGAAAAAGGGCCTTTCGGAACAGGGATTTGTTGTGGATGTGGCGGAAAGAGGTGATGATGGGCTCCATCTTGCCACTACCGGTGATTACGCCTTTGTTATTCTTGACATCGTGCTCCCCGATAGAGACGGCTGGTCGGTTATGACGGAACTGAGAAGGGCTGGCCGGGAGACCCCCGTAATCTTCCTTACCGCCCGCGATTCCGTGGACGACCGTGTAAGGGGTCTTGAGCTCGGCGCAGACGACTATCTGGTCAAGCCCTTTGCATTCTCGGAACTCTTGGCCAGGATCAAGACGGTTCTGCGCCGTGGTCCGGGAAGACAGCCGGAGATGGTCCGTATCGTTGATCTCGAAGTCGATTTCCTAAAACGGAAGGCAGTGCGAGGCGGCAGACGTCTGGACTTGAGCCCGAAGGAGTTTCTCCTCCTCTGGCTCCTGTCGAGCCACGGGGGAGAGGTACTGACCAGAACGTACATCGCCGAACAGGTTTGGGACATGAACTTCGACTGTGAGACGAATGTGGTCGATGTTGCTGTCCTCAGGTTAAGAAAGAAGCTTGACGACCCCTTTCCTGTAAAACTGCTCCACACAGTCCGCGGGGTGGGGTATGTCCTGGAATACAGGGGAGAGGAGGGACACCCCTAAGTGTTTTCATTCCTGCCGCGGCGATGGTCGATCGCCAAGCGGCTCATATTCCTTTACACTGTAGCGGTCTGTCTTATCCTCACAATCTCAGGTTTCTTCTTGGACTGGGTTCTCCGGAGCGACATGGAACTGGAAGACAGACAGTTCCTGGCGACAGAGATGCAGAGTATCCGGATTCTCTTGCGGGAATATCCACGTGACATAAATGCCTGGAAACTGGAGATTGAGCGGGAGACTTACGCGGCAGCATCCACATTCGTCAGGTATTATGTGAGAATCTCTGACGAGACAGGAAAAGCTCTCGTTGAAACCCCGGGCATGGCCCAGATCGCACCCACTTCATACTTTCCAAAGCCTATGAGGCCGTCAGAGACTTCCTTGGAATACACCAAGGCCACTTCCCGGGATGGACAACCCCTTCTGCTGACTTCGGCATCGGTTCAGGGGCATAGGGTAGGGGATGCTGAGCGGATTGTACAGATCGCCCTGGACATGTCTCACGAAAGGTCCATTATCAACGATTACCGTCAAAAGGTGGCCTTTGTGATGATTGGAGGCATCCTTTTATCTGCCTTCCTTGGACTGCTCATTACGAGAGAAGGGCTGAGGCCCCTCATGGAGCTGACCCATACGGTTCAGGGCATTACCCCTGACAGGCTTAAAGAACGGGTTGGCCCCCGGGGGTGGCCCCCCGAGATCGCTGCCCTGGCCAATACCTTTGATGGGATGCTTGATCGGCTCGAGGAGTCTTTTACATCTCTCTCTCAATTCTCTGCCGACCTTGCCCATGAACTCCGTACTCCCATCAACAACTTGAGGGGTGAGGCGGAGGTGGGTTTATCCAGGGCAAGAACCGTCGAAGAGTACCGGCAGGTCCTTATGTCAGGTCTCGAAGAATATGAACGTCTTTCTCGCATGATTGAGAACCTCCTCTTTCTTGCGCGAAGCGACAGCAGGAAGAGCGGGATTAACCTCTCCCGCCTTGATGTGCGTCTGGAAGTGGCGGAGGTGCTGGAATACTACGACGCCATACGGGAAGAGAATGATGTCACCGTCACCGTCACAGGGCATGCCCTCATCAGCGCCGACAAGGCACTGTTTAGACGGGCCCTTGCCAATGTCCTCTCGAATGCCTTTCAGTATACGCCCCGGGAAGGGGAGATCACCATTGTTGTTGATTCTTCGTCAGAGGTGTCCAGCAAGATAACAGTCACCGATACGGGTATCGGCATAGAGCCGGAGAATCTCCCCAAAATATTTGACCGTTTCTACAGGACCCCGAGGGCGAGATCCCTTCATCCTCAGGGGGCAGGCTTGGGGTTCTCTATCGTTAAATCAATCATGGAACTCCACGGCGGCTCTGTTGCTGTGCGGAGCGAGCCGGGATCCGGAACCACGGTGACCCTTGAGTTTTCCCACAGGGATGAGGACAGAACTGTCGCCTCGGAATCGATGATCACATAGCCATCAGGCGTTGCCAGGCCCGGTTCTGCTCCTTTGGGCCGGGGCGCTGAGCACTCGCTCATGTTCCTTTCCTCGAAAATGGAAAGAGGCTCGGGAAGCCGGGTGTTGGCAGAATAAGGCCGACATTACAGTATTGTAACGGGGCTGTCATGGGCCCGTAATTACGGGGGGCATATAGTATTAGCGCAATGCACCAATTATCAGAGGAGAGTTTACATGATATGCCAAAACTGTAAGACAGACATACAGGGAGATTTCAGGTTCTGTCCCAAATGCGGGGCGCAGGTTGCCCAGAGGTCTGTTTGCTCCGGTTGCGGAAAAGAGGCGAGGCCGGAATGGGTCGCATGTCCCTACTGCGGATACCGGTTGTCGAATCAGCCAGCGCCGGGCGTCCAGCAGGAACGGATCTTGTATGAACCCAAGCACGGGTATGCTCACGGGAGCCGTTCGGATCGAGTCTTTGGGGGCCACTCGGGACATCGCCATCGGAGAAAAGGATTCCTGGGGAGTCTCTTCTCGTCCTGAACTCCCCAAAGAAGGCTCCGCGGGTACGAATTGTGCCAGTGGCTGGGAAAAGGAAGTTATGGTGTCGTGTTCAGGGCCCGCAACCAGAACGGGGCTTATGCCATCAAGGCCTTTGTCCCCGGCAAAGAGGAGAACGACCCTCACGTTGAAGGCTCCATTCTGGCCCGCCTGAATCATCCGGGAATACCCCGCTTCATCGAGGTCTTTGAACACGAGGGGGTGGAGTATCTGGTTCAGGAGTATATTGATGGGTATCCCCTCAGCTACCATGTGGTGAAGGGAAGGCGATTCACCGAGGACGAGGCGAAGGACATCCTCTGCCAACTCCTGGAGGTCCTGATGTATATCCATAACCCGGAAGAGGGCAGACTTCCCGTTGTGCACAGGGATATACGACTGTCAAACCTCGTGTGGAGTCACGGGAGGGTTCATCTGATAGACTTCGGTCTTGCCAGACACTGGGACGAAGTCCGGGAATCTTCTGGAGAGCTGCCGGGGGAAATGGGGGCACGCATGAGTCGCTGCCGTCCAGGAACAAAGACTTACGCCATGTTCCGAAAGGAAGTTTCGGCGAGGAGTGACCTCTTTGGCGCGGGGGTTGTAGGTCTTGACCTGTTTACAGCTTGGATTGAGGATGAGGGCCTGTTTCAGAAGCCTTGGCAGGATATTTTGCCCGCAAGCGATTCATACAAGGACTTCCTTGAGAAATTGCTGGGCCGTGAGAAGAGGTTCAGGACCGCGGAAGAAGCATGGAGGGTGATTCGCGCCCGGATGAAGCCTGCCCTGCCGGGGGTAAGTGATTGTCTGGAGACTGAGTAAAGAAGTGCGGTTCCTAAAGAGGTAGGTTCATGAAAAAGATGCTCCTGTGTTTCTCCATATCTTTGCTCATTCTTTCCGGTTGTGGTTTTTTCCAGGGAGAGGGTTCGGATTTCACCATTAAGATTACTGGGACAGAGGGACATCCTATATTCCTCCTGTCAAGTCCAAAACTGAAAGATACCAATATCGG
>CAYOQF010000026.1:0-43089 GCA_964406055.1 uncultured Syntrophorhabdaceae bacterium | reverse complement strand
CCGTCGGCGCAGGGGTCGTCACCGAGATTATTGAGTAGAGGGGAACATGAGACAGCTGGTTATTCTCGCGTGTACTGAGTGCAAGAGCCGGAACTATACGACGGACAAGAACAAGCAGAAGACCCCGGACAGGCTCGAGACGAAGAAGTACTGTAAATTCTGCAGGCGGCACACCTCGCACAGGGAGACAAAGTAAAAGTTAAAGGCCAGTAGCTCTAACGGATAGAGCACCGGACTCCAAATCCGGGTGTTGGGGGTTCGAATCCCTCCTGGCCTGTTTATTGCGGAGACACTATGGACTTCAAGGGGAAAACGGATAAGGTCAAGGAGTATTTCCGGGAGGTCTATCTGGAAGCGCGGAGAGTAACCTGGCCTGCCAGAAAAGATGCGATAAAGGGTACGTACATTGTCTTGATAACGGTCGTTATCGCATCGATTTTCCTCGGAATTGTGGATGTGGGCCTTGCGAAACTGATCCAGGTCCTCTTAAGAGGGTGACAGAGTAAGGTATGGACGAAAAGGGCGCGATGGAGAAGAAGTGGTACGTGGTTCACACGTACTCCGGATACGAACAGAAGGTCAGAGAAGGACTGGAAGAGAACATCCGGGCCGCCAAGATGGAGAGCCATTTCGGTGAGATCATTGTCCCCTCCGAAGTCATCATGGAACGCATCAAGGGCCAGGTGAAGAAGTCCCAGCGTACCGTTTTCCCGGGCTACATCATCGTGAACATGGTAATGAACAACGAAACCTGGTACCTCGTGAGGAACACGCCCAAGGTGACCGGGTTTGTCGGCTACGACAAGATGAACCCGCCGCCTCTTCCCGAAAAAGAGGTAAACGAGATACTTTACGCAATCCAGGAAGGCAAAGGGAAGATCAAGCCGAAGATCAGGTTCGACAAGGGCGACAACATCAAGGTAACTGAGGGTCCGTTCACGAACTTTACTGGAACCGTCGAGGAAATCAAGCCGGAGAAAGGGAAGGTCAAGGTCCTCCTCAATATTTTCGGCAGGACCACCCCTGTGGAGCTTGATTTCATACAGATAGAAAAAATTTGAAGGAGTTAAGCGATGGCAAAGAAAGTTGTGGCGATGGTTAAACTGCAACTGCAGGCAGGACAGGCGACGCCGTCCCCACCGGTAGGACCGGCCCTGGGCCAGCACGGTGTGAACATAATGGAGTTCTGCAAGGCCTTCAACGAGCGGACCAAGAGCCAGGAAGGGACCGTGATTCCGGCACTCATTACGATTTTTTCCGACAGAACCTTCACCTTCATCCTCAAAACCCCTCCGGCAACCTTCATGATCAAGAGGGCGGCAAAGCTGGCAAAGGGCTCCCATAACCCGAAGAAGGAAACCGTGGGCTCCATCACCCGCACGTCCATAAAAGAGATTGCCCAGGCAAAGATGGTGGATTTGAATGCCAAGGACCTCGAAGGTGCCATGCGGATTATTGAAGGGTCCGTCAGAAGCATGGGATTAGAAATAGTGGAGGGGTAGAAGAGCGATGGCACAGGCAGGGAAGAAATACGAAGAGGCGTGGAAGAAGGTCGACAGGGAAAAAAGGTACTCCATGGAGGAGGCCCTGGAACTCCTTCCCCAGGTGAAATTTGCGAAATTTGACGAAACAGTGGAGCTGGCCCTGCGACTCGGCGTGGATCCCCGTCACGCTGACCAGATGGTGAGGGGAAGTGTTGCCCTTCCCAATGGACTGGGAAAGAGCGTGAAGGTCCTTGTATTCGCCAAGGGCCAGAAGGAAAAGGAGGCGCAGGACGCCGGGGCCGATTACGTGGGCGCCGAGGACCTTGTGGAAAAGATCCAGAAAGGATGGATCGATTTCGACAAGACGATCGCAACCCCCGACGTGATGGGCATGGTGAGCAAACTGGGAAAGATACTCGGTCCCAGGGGACTCATGCCCAACCCGAAGGTGGGCACGGTGACCTTTGATATAGCCAAGACAGTCAAGGAGATGAAGGCGGGCCGCGTGGAGTTCAGGGTCGACAAGGCCGGGAACCTTCATGTTCCGGTAGGGAAAATAAGCTTCGGCAAAGAGAAGCTTGCGGAGAACCTCAATTCGCTTCTCGAGGCGGTCATCCGGCTGAAACCACCCTCAAGCAAGGGAACTTACGTAAAGGGCATCGCAATCTGTACGACCATGAGCCCCGGGATAAAAGTTGATCCTGCCTATGTGAGGAACTTGACCAAATAGGGAAAAGGTCAGAGATAGCAGGTGTCCCGCTGAGGCGGGAGTAAACGATTACGGCCTGCCGAGACCACTCTAACAGTGGCAATTCCCTGACTTTCCATACATATCTTATAGAAAGGAGGGATGAGCACCTTTGGAAAGACGAAAAAAAGAGAAAGTTGTTGAGGAGTTGGGCGGCAAGCTGAGGGACATGCGCTACATGTTCCTTGCCGAATACAGCGGCATGAGCGTCGCCCAGATCACGAAAGTGAGAAGAGAGCTGCGCAATGTTGACGGCGAATTCAGCGTCGTCAAGAACACTCTTCTCAGATTGGCGTCGGCAGGGACAAAGGCTGAGGCGCTGAAAGACCAGTACCGCGGTCCCAACGCCATCGTCTGCGTCTATAAGGACCCTATCGGCGTAGCAAAGGTGATTGCCGGCTTCGCCAAGGAGATGCCCCAACTGAAACTGAAGGCGGGCTTCCTTGACGACCAGGTCATCACGGCCGACGAGATCCTGAAACTCGCTACCCTGCCCCCGAAAGAAGTCCTCATCGGGAAACTGATGGGCCTTCTCAAGGGCACACCCCAGAGGCTCGTTTACGTGCTCTCTGGCAACATGACGAAACTGATGGGCACTTTGAATGCCATCAAAGCCCAGAAAGAACAAGCTTAAGAAGGAGGAAAATACATGAGCGTGACAAGAGAAGAGGTAATCCAGTTCATCGAGAACATGACGGTTCTCGAACTTTCCGATTTCATCAAGGCCCTGGAAGACAAGTTCGGCGTAACGGCAGCCATGCCCGTGATGGCCGCTGCGGCGGGCCCGGCGGTGGCGGCGGAAGCTGCCGCTCCGGTGGAAGAGAAGACCGAGTTCAACGTCATCCTCACCGGGTATGAGGCGGAAAAGAAGATCCAGGTGATCAAGGTGGTGCGGGCCATCACGAGCCTCGGCCTCAAGGAGGCGAAGGACCTCGTGGAGGGCGTGCCCAAGCCGGTGAAAGAAGCCGTATCCAAGGAAGAAGCTGCCAATATCAAGAAACAACTCGAAGAAGTGAGCGGACAGGTCAAGATTGATTAAGACAAACAGGTTGCAGTGTGTCGTGTTGAGCGTATAGGGGTCACGGCCCCTATGCGCTCAACGCTTTGAGCGCAGTGCCGAGAGGTGAGACAGATTATGAGGGAAACCTTCCATAACAGGATTTTCAGGAAGAACTACGGCAAGATCAAGGAAGTCCTCGACATCCCCAACCTGATCGAGATCCAGCTTGACTCTTACGAGGTGTTCCTCCAGAAGAACATAAAGCCTGAGAAGCGGCAGAATGCAGGTCTCCAGGCCGTCTTCAAGAGCGTCTTCCCCATCAGGGACGCCCATGATACCACGTCACTCGAGTTCGTCAAGTATGAGATCGGAGACCCCAAGAACACGGAAGAGGAGTGTATCTTCAGGGGCCTCACCTATGCCTCACCCATGAAGGTCACCATCCGGCTCGTGGTCTGGAACGTGGACCCCGACACGAAGGCCCGGGACATCAGGGCGGTAAAGGAGCAGGACGTATACTTCGGTGAGATTCCCCTCATGACCCGGAGAGGGACCTTTATCATAAACGGGACCGAGAGGGTCATCGTCAGCCAGCTTCACCGATCGCCGGGCGTCTATTTCGACGCTGAACAGACCAAGACGCTGGTGGGAGGCCCCTTCTCCTATACGGCCCGGATCATTCCCTACCGGGGTTCGTGGCTCGATTTCGAGTTCGACCACAAGGAACTGACCTACGTCAGGATTGACAAAAAGAAGAAGATCCCCGTAACGCTCCTCCTGAAGGCCTTGGGCTACAGCGAGCGGGACATTTTGGACTACTTTTACGAAAAAGAGACCGTCGTTATCCGGGGCGGCCAGTTTTTCAAGAAGACACCACAGACCCTTCTCCTGGGCCAGAAGGCCACCTCCGACATCGTGAACAGCGAGACAGGAGAGGTGATCGTCAAGAAGCACAAGAAGATCACCAAGGCGGCCCTCAAGAAGATGGAGGCGGCGCGGATCAACGAGATCCCCGTGGAAGAGGAGGACCTGATAGACAAGGTTGCGGCCACCGACGTGCTGGATCCCGAAACCAACGAGGTGCTCATACCGATCAACAGGAAGATCAAGAAGGACGACCTGGTGAAGGTGCAGGCCCGCATGGTGGAGAGCTTCGACATCCTCTTCATCGACAACCTCAACGTGAGCTCCTCCCTCCGCGACACCCTTGAAGAGGACAAGGTCAAGGCCAACACCAAGGAAGAGGCCCTCCTCGAGATCTACCGGAAACTGAGGCCCGGCGACCCACCGACGATAGAGTTCGCCGAGGCCCTCATCAATAACATGTTTTTCAGCCCCGAGAGGTATGATCTGTCCAGGGTGGGGCGGCTCAAGATCAACCACAGGCTTGGCCTTGATGTCCCCATGGATGTGACGATCCTCCGGAAAGAGGACATTATCGAGGTGGTACGCCACCTCCTGAAGCTGAAGGATGCCAGGGGACCCGGCGACGACATCGACCATCTGGGAAACAGGAGGGTACGAACGGTAGGGGAACTTCTGGAGAACCAGTTCCGCATGGGCCTGGTGCGCATGGAAAGGGCCATCAAGGAGCGGCTCACCTTCCCGGAGATGGAAACCCTTATGCCCCACGACCTGGTGAACCCGAAGCCCGTGGCCACAGCGGTGAAAGACTTTTTCGCCAGCAGCCAGCTTTCCCAGTTCATGGACCAGACCAACCCCTTGAGCGAGATCACCCACAAAAGACGGTTGAGCGCCCTCGGCCCCGGAGGCTTGACGAGGGAAAGGGCCGGATTTGAGGTGAGGGACGTTCACCCCACCCATTACGGCCGTATATGTCCCATCGAGACCCCTGAAGGTCCCAATATCGGTCTCATCGCATCCCTCTCCACCTATGCGAAGGTGAATGAATACGGCTTCATCGAGACACCCTACCGGGAGGTTCAGGCCGGTCGGGTGACCAACAAAATACGGTATCTCACGGCCCTGGACGAGGAGAAGTATTATATCGCCCAGGCAAACTCTCCTGTGGACAAGGATGGGTATTTTACCCAGGAACTGGTAACCGCTCAGAAGGGCGGCAACTTCTCGCTCGTCCCCCCGGGGGAGGTGGAATTCATGGATGTGTCGCCGAAACAGCTCGTCAGTGTCTCGGCATCCCTCATCCCCTTCCTGGAACATGACGATGCAAACCGTGCCCTCATGGGATCGAACATGCAGCGTCAGGCCGTTCCTCTGATCATAACCGAGGCCCCTCTCGTGGGGACGGGCATGGAGAGGAATGTGGGGCGCGACTCCCGGGTGACGGTGATGGCCGAGCATGGCGGGGTCGTGAAGAGCGTCGATGCCAACCGGATTATCGTGAAGTATGAAGAAAAGGATGGCGGCGAGGAACCGGTAACGAAGATCGATGTGTACAACCTTCTGAAATTCAGGAGATCGAATCAGGACACGTGCATGAATCAGAGGGTCATCGTCAACGAGGGTGACTACGTGAAGAAGGGCGATGTCCTGGCAGACGGCCCCTCCACGGAAAGGGGGGAGCTTGCCCTCGGGAAGAACGTGCTTGTGGCCTTCATGCCCTGGAGAGGATACAACTATGAAGACTCGGTGCTCATCAACGAACGGCTGGTGAAAGAGGATGTCTTCACCTCCATCCATATCGAGGAGCTCGAGTGTGCGGTGAGGGACACAAAACTGGGCAAGGAAGAAGTGACCCGGGATATACCCAACGTGGGCGATGAAGCCCTCAAGGATCTGGATGAAAGCGGCATAGTCCGCATCGGCGCAACGGTAAAGCCGGGGGACATCCTGGTGGGCAAGGTGACCCCGAAAGGCGAGACCCAGCTCACGCCGGAGGAAAAGCTGCTCCGTGCCATATTCGGCGAGAAGGCGGGAGACGTGAAGGATACCTCTCTCAGGGTACCCCACGGTATCGAGGGTATTGTAATCGACGTAAGGGTCCTTTCCCGCAGAGGAATCGACAAGGACGAGAGGAGCCGGGATATCGAAGACCGGGATATCTCCAACATCCTGAAAGACCAGGGAGACCAGGTAAAGATCATCCTTGAGAGCACCCGGGAGAAGATCACGAACCTCTTTGTGGGGAAGGCCACACCGGTCGAGCTGAAGGACGAGAGGGGAAAGACCGCCCTCAAGAAGGGAGAGCTCTTCACCAAGGAAAAGATCGACGTCATCAATCTCGACGCCCTTCAGGACCTGGAGTTCGGAGACGAAGAGCTGGACGGGAAACTCTCCAAGATCCTTGACAGTAAAGAAAACCAGGTGGAGCTCATTCGCTTCATCTATGAGGACAAGATCAACAAGATCAAGAAGGGAGATGAACTCCCCCCCGGCGTGATCAAGACTATCAAGGTCTACGTGGCCATGAAGAGGAAAGTGGCCGTGGGCGACAAGATATCGGGACGACACGGCAACAAGGGTATTGTCTCCGTCATCCTTCCCGAGGAGGATATGCCCTTCATGGCTGACGGTACACCGATCGACATCGTCCTCAACCCTCTCGGCGTTCCTTCCCGAATGAATGCGGGGCAGATTCTCGAGACCCACCTGGGCTGGGCCGCGAAGGAGCTTGGCAAGAAGGTGGGTGAACTGGTGGACAATTACTACGGCGGCCAGACCACTCCCCAGGTGATCAAGAAATTTCTGAAGAAGACCTACGGCAAGGGAGAGCTGGACAACCTGATCGACAAGCTTGATGACGAACAGGTCGTGCAGCTTGCGGACCTCGTGAGGGGCGGCGTGCCGGTCGCGGTCCCTGTCTTTGACGGGGCACGGGAATCGGAGATAGAGGACGTTTTCAAGCTGGCGGGGCTTCCGACAAGACAGGCCTACCTCTTCGACGGTCGGACCGGTGAGACCTTCCATCACAAGATCACAGTGGGTTACATGTATTTTCTCAAGCTCCACCACCTCGTGGATGACAAGATCCATGCCCGCTCCATCGGCCCCTATTCTCTGGTAACCCAGCAGCCCCTGGGCGGCAAGGCCCAGTTCGGCGGACAGAGACTCGGAGAAATGGAGGTATGGGCACTGGAAGGCTACGGCGCCTCCTACTCCCTCCAGGAGTTTCTCACCATCAAGTCGGACGACGTGACGGGCCGCATACGGGCCTACGAGGCGATCGTCAAGGGCGAGGATGTCCTCGAGCCGAGCCTGCCCGAGTCCTTCAACGTCCTCGTGAAGGAGCTTCAGAGTCTTTGCATAAACGTTGAACTCCTGAAGGAAGAGCAGTAGGGAGTACAGCAAGGAGGTATACCTTTGGAAGACTTCTACAAGATTTATGAGAAGCAGAAAGACCCGCTGAGCTATTCGGCGATCAAGATATCTCTCGCCTCACCGGACCTTATTGAGAAGTGGTCCTTCGGCGAGGTAAAGAAGCCCGAGACCATCAACTACCGGACCTTCAAGCCGGAGAGGGACGGGCTCTTCTGTGCCAAGATCTTCGGTCCCGTAAAGGACTACGAGTGTATCTGCGGCAAGTACAAACGGATGAAACACCGGGGTATCGTGTGCGAGAAGTGCGGGGTCGAGGTGATCCAGTCCAAGGTGCGGCGGGAACGGATGGGACACATCAAGCTCGCCTCTCCTGTGGCCCATATATGGTTCCTGAAGAGCATGCCGAGCAAGATCGGCACCCTTCTCGAGCTCACCATCAAGGAAGTGGAGCGGGTCCTCTACTTCGAGATGTACATCGTCATCGAACCGGGGAATTCCCCTTACGAATTCTGCGAGCTGATCCCGGAAGAGAAGTACATCGAGGGGAGGGAGAAATACGGATCGGGTTTCGTCGCCAAGATCGGCGCCGAGGCGATTCGCGAGTGTCTGAAGAAAATCGATGTGGATGAGCTGACCGGAACCCTCAGGGCGGAGATGCGGGAGGCGACGAGCGACGCCAAGAAGAAGAAGATTGCCAGAAGACTCACCGTTGTGGAAGCCTTCAGGATCTCAGGGGTGAGACCCGAGTGGATGATTCTCGACATTGTCCCCGTTCTTCCCCCCGAGTTGCGACCCCTGGTACCTCTCGACGGCGGCCGTTTTGCCACCTCCGATCTCAACGACCTCTACCGCCGGGTCATCAATCGGAACAACAGGCTGAAGAGGCTCATGGAGCTCAACGCACCGGATATCATCATCAGGAACGAGAAGAGGATGCTCCAGGAGGCGGTTGATGCCCTCTTCGACAATTCGAAACGGGGACGGGTGGTCACCGGTGCCAGCCGCCGACCCCTTAAGTCTCTGAGCGACATGCTCCGGGGGAAACAGGGAAGGTTCCGGCAGAACCTGCTCGGCAAAAGGGTCGACTATTCGGGCCGCTCCGTCATCGTGGTGGGGCCCGAGCTTCGCCTTCACCAGTGCGGCCTGCCCAAGTTCATGGCCCTCGAACTTTTCAAGCCCTTCGTCTACAACCGGCTTATCAAGAAGGGATATGCCACGACCATCAAGAACGCCAAGAAGCTGGTGGAGAAGGAGCGGCCGGAGGTGTGGGACATGCTGGAAGAGGTGATCAAGGAGCACCCGGTCCTTCTGAACAGGGCGCCCACCCTCCACAGGCTCGGCATCCAGGCCTTCGAGCCCCAGCTCATCGACGGCAAGGCCATTCAGCTCCACCCTCTTGTCTGCCCCGCCTATAACGCCGACTTTGACGGCGACCAGATGGCGGTGCACATACCCCTCTCCGTCGAGGCTCAGGCCGAGGCGAGGGTGCTCATGATGTCCACAAACAACATCCTGTCCCCTGCCAACGGCAGGCCGATCATCGTACCTACCCAGGACATCGTTCTCGGTCTCTATTATCTCACCATCGACAGGAAGTTCGTGCGGGGCGAGGGTAAGAAGTTCGCCGACATGGAAGAGGTGAGGGTTGCCTACGATAGCGGCGAACTTGACCTTCACGCCCTTATCGACGTACGACTCAACGGCACGCTCGTGAGGACCACCGCCGGCAGGGTGATACTCCGGGACGTGATCCAGGATGCCCTCAGTGAACTGGAAGAGGACAAACGTGACGCAGTACTCCGGGAAATGTTCGACCTCATCAACAGGGTGATGGACAAGAAGACCATCGCCCAACTCGTGGACAAGTGTTACCGGGAGGCCGGCGAGAAGAGTACCGTCATCCTCTCCGACCGCCTGAAGGATCTGGGATATTCTTACGCCACCCTGGGCGGCATATCGATCAGTATCGACGACATGAAGATACCGGAAAAGAAGCACTACCTCATCGACAAAGCCCAGGAAGAGGTGAAAACGGTGCAGAAGCAATACGCCGAAGGTCTCATCACCGACGGCGAGCGCTACAACAAGGTGATCGACATCTGGGCCGACGTGGGCGAGAAGGTAGCCGACGAGCTTATGCGGGAGTTGAGCTCAGAGAAGGTTACTGCCCCGGACGGCAGGACGGAGTATCAGAACAGCCTCAACCCGATCTTCATGATGGCCCATTCGGGTGCGAGGGGTAATGTACAGCAGATACGGCAGCTCGCAGGCATGAGGGGTCTCATGGCCAAACCTTCGGGAGAGATCATCGAGACGCCCATCACGAGCAACTTCAGGGAAGGCCTTGACGTGCTCCAGTACTTCATCTCGACCCACGGTGCCCGTAAGGGTCTCGCCGACACGGCACTCAAGACGGCGAACTCCGGGTACCTGACCAGGAGACTCGTGGACGTTGCCCAGGATGTGGTGGTCTATGAACACGACTGTGGAACCCTGGACGGCATCGAGGTGGGCGCCCTCATCGAGGGGGGTGAGATTATCGAACGACTCGACGCCCGAATCCTGGGCCGGGTAACCCTCGAGGACCTGAAGGATCCCGACGGCGAGATCATCGTGAGAAAGAATGAAGAGATCAGGGAAGTTCATCTGAAAAAGATAGAGGATGCGGGCTACGAGAAGGTAAAGATCAGGTCCGTCCTCACGTGCCGGGCGAAGAGGGGCGTGTGTGTCCTCTGCTACGGCAGGGATCTTGCCAGGGGAAGACTGGTCAGTATCGGAGAGGCGGTGGGCATCATAGCCGCCCAGTCCATCGGTGAGCCGGGAACCCAGCTCACCATGAGGACCTTCCATATCGGAGGGGCCGCGTCACGAAGGGTGGAGCAGTCGACCCTCGAGGCGGGGAGCGACGGTTTTGTGAAGCTGGTGAACGTGAAGGTGATCATGAACCGGGACGGCGTTCCCGTGGTCATGAACAGGAACGGCGAAATCTCCATCGTCGACGAAGCGGGCAGGGAGAGAAAACGGTACCCTGTCATTTATGGCGCCAAACTGAAAGTCGTGGATGACCAGGCCGTGAGGGACGGAGACGTCCTCGCGGAATGGGACCCTTATACGATCCCCATCCTCTCCGAGACCTCGGGAAGGGTGAAGTACGGCGACATTCTTGAAGGCGTCACCATGCAGGAAAGCAAGGATGAAGTGACGGGCCTCGCGTACAAGGTTACGGTAGAGGCGAAGGACCCTGACCTGAGGCCCAGGATCTCCATCAAGGACGAAAAGGGCAGGACCATATCCCTGCCGAGCACCACGATTCCGGGCACCATGAGCCCTGCACGGTATATCCTCCCGGTGGGGGCCCATATCGTGGCCAATGAGGGCGACCAGATCCATGCCGGTGACGTGATCGCCAAGATGCCCCGCGAGACCACCAAGACCAAAGACATCACCGGCGGTTTGCCCAGGGTCGCAGAGCTCTTTGAAGCCCGGAGACCGAAAGAGATCACCATCGTGAGCGAGATCGACGGGACCATATCCTTCGGCAAGACCACCAAGGGCAAGAGAGAGATCGTGGTCATCCCCGATGCCACCCACGGTGAGACGAGAAAATACTCCATACCGCGGGGGAAACACATCATCGTCCATGAAGGTGACAGGGTGAAGGCCGGAGAGGCCCTCATGGACGGCCCCAAGAACCCTCACGACGTGCTGAGGATTCAGGGCGTAAAGGAACTCGCCCGTTATCTTGTGGATGAGATTCAGGAGGTCTACCAACTGCAGGGCGTGAAGATAAACGACAAGCACATCGAGATCATCGTCCGGCAGATGCTGAAGCGTGTGCGCATCAAAGACGTGGGAGACACCAATTTCATCATCGATACGCCGGTGGAGTGGTGGGTCTTCGAGGAGGAGAACCGGAGGGTCATGGAGGCAGGGGGGCGCAGGGCCCAGGCCGAGCCGCTCTTCCTGGGCATTACCAAGGCGTCGCTCATCACCGACAGCTTCATCTCCGCGGCCAGCTTCCAGGATACCACCAAGGTCCTGACCCAGGCGGCAATACAGGGGCGCGTGGACTATCTTGCGGGGCTCAAGGAGAACGTGATTATGGGCAGAATCATCCCGGCAGGCACCGGTTTCTCCCGATACCGCAATTACGAGATGGCGGTACTCGACAAATCGGAAGAGGTAAGGTCTGAAATGTCAGAGATTGAGGCTTCTTAATTTCCGCTCGGCAATAACCGCTTCTTCCGTCTTCGGAAAGAGCTCTATGACTTTCTTCAGGATCGTCATAGAGCTCTTCTTGTCATTCAGGGCAGCGAAGGCCTCCGCCTGGGACAACAGGGCAGCGGGGACCTTGTCGCTCTTTCCGTGACGGTCCACGATCTCCTGAAGGGTGACGATCGCCTTTTCGTAGTTCTTCTGGTTCATGTAGCTTTCACCCGTCCAGTAATAGGCGTTGGGTGCGAGCTGGTGTTCGGGAAAGGCCTTTACAAACTCCTCGAACCTGCGGGCCGACTCATCGAAGGCACCCCTCTGGTAGGCGTCGAAGGCCAGCCGATAGAGGGTATCAGGATCTGCGGCACCGGGCTTGACGGGTCCCGGGACGCCCCCTCCCTTCTTAAGCGCGCTGATCTCGGTTTTGGTCTCGCTCCAGTATGTCTGGAGCTGATGCTCCAGTTCATCCACCTTGCCGAGGATCCCCTTCAGCTTGTCCTCCCGGTCATCCGTTGAGCTGTGGATGGCGAGGAGCTGTCGCCGTAGGCCTTCCGTTTCCCTGGTGAGGGCGGCAACCTTCCCCGTCGTGTCGTCCTTGAACTGGTAGAATTCCTGGGTGAGGGAATTCAGACTGGTCTGGAGTCGCGTCGTCTCCTCGGTGGTGGCGCACCCGACAAGGCAAATAGCAGATACGATGAGTATGGAGAGTCTCATAATCACCCCTTTTGATCGACTTTGAAATGGACCCTGCGGTTCCTGGCCCACGCCTCCTCGGTACTGCCCGTATCGACGGGCTGTTCCTTGCCGTAGGAGATCGTCGTCATCCTTTTCCGGTCCACCCCCGAGAGGACCAGATAATCCCGCGCCGCCTCAGCCCTTTTCTGGCCCAGGGCAAGGTTGTAGACTGCGGTTCCCCGCTCGTCGCAGTGACCCTCGATGGTGAGGGTAACCCCCTTGTTGCGGTTCAGCCACTCGGCGATAGCCTTGAGGACCGGGATGTCTTCCTGTCGGAGCTTGTAGCTGTCGAACTCGAAGTAGACATTCTTAAGGACGGCGGCGGCCGATGTCCTGTCGAGGGATCCCTCTCCCTCCCCCGACCGCCTTGACCTCTCCAGGTCCTCCGCGGTAATCCCTCCTCTGCGGGATGCGGCACTGTCCCGAGCGGCGGACGTACCGTCACCGCCGGAAACCGCAGGCGACGTGGTGGTGGGGTGGGTGAGGGGAACCGTTTTCGGTGCACACCCCGCGATGCAGACACAGACCAGAAGCGCGACGAATAACGGACCGATATGTTTCATAATGCCTCCTTCAGGGACGGTGGGTTTTTCGTACCGGAGTATTTCATCCTTTACGGTCCACCCCCCACGAACCGCGGCTGCTCCTCGTCGCCATCGGTGAACTTGAGGAGCCTCTTGTTCTCTCCGTTGTAAAGCATGACATAGATGTTGTAGCGGTTCCCCCTTTTCGAGGAATAGATGATATACCTTCCGCAGGGTGAGAAGTTGGGGGAGTCGTTGATCCCTCCGTTCGTCAGAACCCTCTGGTTGGAGCCGTCGGCATTCATGAGGACGATCTCGAAGGCCCCCTCGAACTTGGAGACAAAGGCGATCTGATCGCCCTTGGGTGAAAAGCAGGGGGCGGTGTTATAGTTGCCGTAGTAGGTGAGCCGTTTCACCTCCCCGCTGTTCAGGTCTTTCAGGAAGACCTGGGGGGAACCGTACATGTCGGAGACAAAGACCATCTTGGTACCGTCGGGCGAAAAGGAGGGGGAGGTATAGATGCCGTCTCCCCGGAGGATCGTCTTTCTCCCTCGCGTTTCCACGTCGACCGAATAGATGGTGGAATGACGGCCCGCCGTGGCGGCGTAGGCGAGTGACCTCCCATGCCAGCTGGTCCCGATCTTCGTGCCTTCCTCCCGGTCGGAGAAGACCTCCCTGTTTCTCTCCAGATCAATGACATAGAGGTTGGGCCTGCCGTCCTTGTAGGACGTGTAGGAAAGGAATCTGCCATTCCCCGAGACGGAGGGAAGGATGGAGATGGACCGGTGGCTGGTGACCTTCTTCATGTTCTGGCCGTCCAGGTCGGCGGTGTAGATCTCCTTATTGTTCCTTGTCCCTGCCGCGAAGACGATCCTCGAACTCATGATGCCCTTCTCGCCCGTCACGGCGAGGACGATGTCGTCTGCCAGCCTGTGGACCACCCGTCGCCATTCATCGGGTTTTGCCCTGTAGCGCTTGGCCAGAACAAGAGATCCGTCTATCGTGTCGTAGAGATAGGCATCCAGGCTCAATTCGTTTTCCCGCTCCTGAACCTTGCCCTTGCAGAGGAGCTCGATACCCAGGGAGCGCCAGTTCCCGAACCTGATCTCCTGTTTTTCAACGCCCTCGTTGGAGAGTTCTTTATCCATGAGAGACTGGGGGGCAACGAGGAAGAAACCGGAGAGATCAAGGTCTTTTGAGAGAAGGTCCGACATATCGGCCCGGGTGCGGTCCTGTGAATCCCCCTTGAGGGCGGGCACGCCGATGGTGATCTTCTTGAAGGTCTTTCCGTAGACATCGAGATAGACCCTGCTCTCTGCGGGTACCGCGACAAAAATAAGTGCGACCAGTAACGCGATGATGCCAAAGGTTCTCATCTTCTGTTCCTATACCCCCGTCAATGAATTACCGGGAAACCGGGATGGGCGACTTTTTTTTCGGGGCCTCCATGCCTGCGATGAGGGCCTTCACCTGAGGAAGGACCGTCCTCCCTTTTCTGGTGACGATATAGAAGGAACGCCTCGGAGGTTTCATGCCCTCGATCTCGACGATCTTGAGGGTTCCCCGCGACAGCTCCCCGTCTATGGCCATGCGGGATGCATAGGCGATCCCCAGGCCGTTCTTCACCGCCTCCTTGGTGGCTTCCGTGTCGCTCATCTCCGCCACGATGTTCAGGTCCCTGGACGGCTCCAAGTGGAGCTTTCCCAGGAAGGCGTCGAAATTCCTCCGCGTGCCGGAACCGCTCTCCCTGACGATAAAGGGGAGTTCCTTCAGGCGGTCCACGGGCAGGGCATCGGGATAATCGGGGGGAGCGATGAGGACGATCCGGTCCTCCATGAGGGGCCGGTAGTCCAGGGGCCTCGACGGATCCTTGGCCCCCACGAAGCCCACGTCCGTCTCACCCTCCTCTGTCTTCCGTATCACGTCCTGCGTATCGGAGATGGTAAGGCGCACGTGAATACCTCGGTACTCCTTCTTGAATTCCTTCAGCGCCCTGGGGAGGATGTAGACGCCGGGGATGTTGCTCGCCCCTATGTGAATGGTGCCCTTCCTGAGGCCCCTGAAATCCGCGATGGCGTCCACCGTCTCCTTCTTGAGATAGAGGAAGTCCCTTGCATACCGTAGGAGGATCTCCCCGGCCCTCGTGAGGGTGACCGCCCTCTTGGTGCGGTCGATGAGTCTGACGTCGAAGAAACGCTCGAGATCGACCACTTGTTTGCTGACCGTGGGCTGGGTGAGGTAAAGTTCCTCGGCGGCCTTCGTAAAGCTCTTCAGTTCCGCGATCTTCAGGAATGTCTCAAGGTGCCGGAAATCCATCACGGAAAAAATCTAAAATATATATATCTGTAATGCAACCAAAAAAGGGTATCTCTTACACCACCTTTCCACTCTTCACACCGTCGACGAGGACGGGCAGGATATCCCCGGACTTGCCGAGGAGGGTGATGTCTGCGATCGCGGTGATGGGTGTGGCCTCCACGTTTATCTCGATCACAAAACCGCCGCTGTTTTTCACCGCCTCGGGAAAGGAGGCCACAGGATAGACAACACCCGAGGTGCCGGCCACGATAAGGGTGTCGCAGGAGCGGATGGCCGCGTAGGCCTGTTCCAGGGCGTCCTGGGGCATGGACTCTCCAAACCAGACCACGTCGGGTCTCAGGATCGTGCCGCATTCGCATGTGGGCGGGACGGTCTTCAAGGGCACATCCCTCAACATGGAAGTCCGCCCGTCCCTCGGGCACCTCACCCGCCAAAGGTTGCCATGGATCTCCACCATCCTGGTGATGCCGGTCCTTTCGTGAAGGCCGTCCACGTTCTGGGTGACAAGAAGGAAATCTCCGAAGAGACCCTCCAGTTCCCTGATAGCCCAGTGACCGGCATTGGGTTCGGCCTTACCGATGATCCCTCTTCGCCAGTCGTACCATTCCCATACGGTCTTGGGGTCCCGTTCGAAGGCCCAGGGTGTGGCCAGATCCTCGGCCCGGTGGTTCTTCCAGAGCCCGTCGCTGCCCCGAAAGGTGGGTATGCCGCTCTCCGCCGAGATCCCGGCGCCGGTAATGACCAGCAGAGACCGTGTTTCGCCGAGCCTCTCAATAGCCTTTTCCATCATGGTCGTCATCCTCCCGGGTTTCATTCATCCGGCCGTTGTCGGGTCCGGAGGTCTCTGTCCCATCCCTGCCAGTAATGCCTGGAGAGAGTCAAGGGCGTCGGCGCTCAAGAGCCCTCTCTTCCTCACCATCGCAAGAGCCACAAGGGAAAGGGCCCGGTAGATGTCCCGGTGGCCCTCCATGTCGGCCATTGCCTCCAGGTGAGACCGGATGGTCCCTTCGTCCCCCCGTACCACCGGTCCGGTGAGGGAAAGAAGAGGACCTTTCTTCTCGATGTTTTCCAGGGTCGCCTTGATGATGGGAAAGAAAGGGTCCAGGTTGACGCCGATCTTCCCCATGATCTCTGCGCCTGCGTACATGAGGGAGCAGAAGAGGTTGCACACGAAGACCGCGGAGAGGTGGTAGAGCACCTTCTGGTTCCCATCAATTTCGTAAACGCTTCGGCCCAGTCTTTCACCAAGCTGCCGAAGGAGGGAGAGACTCTCGGCTCCTCCCTCCACGAAGATGAAGGTATCCGGGAGGACCCGGATGGCACTGTCGATATCGGGGAAGGTCTGGAGGGGATGGAGGGTGCCCAGAAGGGCGCCTTTGGCGTCGAGGGGCTTGAGGAGCGCCGCTCCATGGGCACCGCTCGTATGAAAAAAGAGCTTGCCCTTGAAGGTGGAGGCCCTTCGGTCCAACTCCCGCACCACCTCGCTCACCAGACCGTCTTGAGTCGTCACGGCGATGATGTCCGCCCGGGACACCACTTCCATGTTGTCGGCCGTGTACAGTACATCGTCGCCGAGATAGGATCGTGCCCTGTCGAGGGCCGCCTGAAAGCGGTCCGAGACGGCCACCACCGGCATCCCGTTCCTCTTCATGGTATAGCCTATGGCCGTTCCTACCTTCCCGGCCCCGATGATACCTATCGTCATCATTTGAACACCTCCGCGGGGAGCACAAGTATGTTCCGGAGTATCTCAAGGGTCTTACCGCCGATCGTGTTGACGAGATCCACGCTGATATCGGGATCGTCGATGGGGCCCTTGACCGTATAGGCTGCGTAAAGAAAACCCTTCTTATCCCCCTTCAGGATATTTCTCAGAATGGGGATCCTGCCGATGGTGGTGTCCAGGGCGACGAGGGGGGATACGGCCACATTTCCCTGGAGGGTCTTCTCCCTCGCGTCGATCCGGCCGTCCATGCTGATGAACATGGAGGGGCTGTCAATAATGAAGTCGGATGAGGAGATCACGCCCTTTTCGATCTTGAAAGACCCGCCCAGCTTGCGGTACGGGAGACCTTCCCGGCCGAAATTGATGCGTCCCCTGACAAGATCATAGAGGTTGAGGAGGCCGAACACCTTGGAGAGGAGGTTCCACCGTTTGATCACCCCGTTTCTGCTGTACACGACCGCGTTGCCGTCCATGGACTCGACCATGGCCGTCAGGGTGGTGCCGGTGGTCTCGAAGCTGCCCACGATCGTCGCTGGCCCCTCTATGACCTGGGAGCGGGCACCCAGGGCGTTGAGGAACCGGTTGTTGTCCACGTCATGGAGCCTTGCCGATGCCTGGACAACCGGTTCGGAACCCGACAGGTCCACCATCCCTTCGAGGACTGAGGGTCCCCCGAAAAGACGCCCCTTCAGCCGGGGAATCGAGAGACGCCGTTCTCTGAGATGGGCCGACAGGCTGCCCTCAGTTCCCGCAAAGTCAAAAAGGTCAAAAGTCCCGGCCGTGATGGTCAGGTCTCCCTCCGCATGGGCGAGGATGGTGCCTCCCTGCGGGGGCCGCATGACGAACTCGCCGTCACCCTGAAAATCCCCGAGTCTGAGGTGTTCGAAATCCAGAGAAAGAGAGAAGCGGGGCTTCTCCAGTCCCTCGACCCGCAGGAGTCCCTGGTTGATCCTGGTAGTGCCGCAGATCAACCTCCGAAGGGCCACATCGAAGGTGTCGCCCCTGAAATCGGCCGCCAGGGTGATGTCCCGCATGGACCTCGACAGGAAGGGGAGACGGAGGGTGCCGTTCCTCACCCGCACCTGTCCGGTGACGAAAGGAAGTCTCTTCATGGGAAAGCGAAGCCCCTTCACCGAAAGGCGCATACGGGCGTCACCTTCAGCCGTCTCCTCGTCGAGAAAGAAGAACCTGCCCAGCCTCTGGAGCCTCTGGATCTCCAGGGAGATCCTGAGGTCCATGTTCCTTTCCCTGTCCACGGTTCCCGCCACATCAAGATCCATAGCGTCGAGGCGTATCCGTGCCTCGTCCATGGTGGCACCCCGGGGCGATATGTTCCCCGAGAGGGTGATGCTGCTGTCCACCCCCTGATCCTTCCTGAAGATCTTGGGGATCTCCACAAGGAGGTCATTCAGAAGTATATTCCCCCGGGCCTTCACGGTGTCACCCTCTCTTTCCAGGGCCATGTCGAGAGAAAGGGTGCCGTCAAGACGGACCGGAAGGCTGAGGTGCCGCTGAATCTCATCTCCCTGGAGGATGCCCCGCACCGTGCCCCGGGCTGAACGGGCACCGGCACTGCCCGTGGCCGCGAGTCGCGATCCTCCCCTGGAAAGGACCAAGGGGTCGAAGGAGATCTGCCCTCCCTCGATCCTGTATGACCCCTCTGCCACAGCCTCGAGGCCGCGCCACCCGACGTGGCCGTCCTTGATCGTCCCCGCCATGCGGAGTGCCGACGGCCTCCCTTTTTCCCGGATGATCTCCAGCACCCCTTCGCTCCTGCCTTTATTGAGGCGCAGTTCCCCCGGGTCGTAGAAGGAGGCCATATCCTCGAGGTCCAGATCGAACCGTCCCCTCAGGTGCACCGTGCCACCATCCGCAAGCCCTGCCGTCCCCTCAAAGCCCTTGAGGGAACTGTTTCCGAAGGTGCCTTTGGCCCCGGAGAGGCGCACCCTTTCCCCCTCGAAGGCGATTGTCGCTCCCACATGATCGATGGTATGACCGTCGTAGACCAGGATGGCCTGTGCAACCTCGAGGTTGCCTCTCAGGGTCTTTCCGGCCTCGTAGATGATCTCGCGGATGGTTGCCCTCCCTCCCCGGACTGCCGACGAGAGACCGACAAACCCTCCGGAGACAGGGGGTTCGACAAGGAATTCCCGGGCAAGGGAGAGATCGAATACCCCCGAAGTGATCCTCAATCCCAAAAGATCCCCCTTCCTTACAGACAGATGGAGTCTTACCGGGGTGCCTCTGTAGGAGAGGTCCTCAGCGGTGATCTCCGTCGATTCCTTCTCGTGGAGAAGCGTGATCCTTCCCCTGACCGAGGCGGCGAAGAGAGGTTTCTTGAAGGGGTGTCCCTTCAACGCCAGGTTCTGAACCGCTACCGGCCCTGATACGGTGCATCGGCCCTGCCGGCAGACAAACTCTCCTTCCAGGGAACCGGACCCCTTGAGCCGGTCCGAGAGTTTCACCAGGTCGAAGGCCGAAAGGTTGAATCTTCCCGACCCCTCACTCTCCAAGCCCCGGTATGTTCCGGTACCGGTGACTCTCAGGCGTCCGTAGCCGTTGCCGCTGAAGATGGAGGCCGACAGACGGGTTGGCTTGCCGGGCTGAAGCTGATCGGCGCTCAGATCCTCCACATGGAACTTTTCCCCCCGATAGGCCACCGTCCCGCGGCTGAGGGAAAGATGATCGATGGAAAGGGGAATCCCTTCCGCCTTTCCGTCGCCGTCGGCAAGGGCGACGTGAAAATCCGTGATCGCCACACTCTTGAAGGCGGCTTTCAGATGAAAAGGGAGGTGCAGCTCGCAGGCCCCCACGGTCCCCGTCACGATCCCCCGAAGTTCGGTGTTGTGTAGGCTCACCGTGAGATGCCCGCCGGTCCACCCCATGCGGGCTTCCTTTACACGGATATCGACACCTGTTACCCGGGTGAGAACATGGGAAATGAGGGAGGGCAGGTTCATGGAGACGAGGAGTGCGGCGAACCCGAGAAGGAGAAGGACGAAGAGACAGCAATACCCTATCCGCCTGGTCATGGGGTTCTCGCAAGGCAAAAGAGGATCACGGCGGCGGCCCCTGCCCTCCTGAGGGCCCGGGATGCCTCGCGGGCTGTGGCACCGGTGGTGAAAAGATCGTCCACGAGAAGAACCGTCCGGCCCTTCAGCTCCTCGGATCTTTCGGCGACGAATGCCTTTTTAACGTTCTTCTTTCGTTCTTCCCGGGAGAGGGTGAACTGATCCGCCGTTTCCCGTGACTTCCTGAGCGCCGAGGGGAGCACGGGCCGGCCCGTCAGTGCCGATAACCCCTCCGCGATGATGAAGGACTGGTTGAAGCCCCGCTCCTTAAGCCTCTTTTCGGTGACCGGAAGGGGAACAATGGCGCTGCATCGATCATCCAGGGTGGTCAACCGGTAGGAAAGGAGGCTGACAAGATGTCTGCCCACGTCCTTCCTTCCCTGAAACTTGAAGGCCTGGATCGCGTCCCTGACCCGGCCCTCGTAATAGAAGCCGAAGATACCCTCACGGAAGGGAACATCCTCGTCCATGCAGGCCCCGCAGACCGCCCGGCACCCGGTCCATCGCCCGCAGAGGGGACAGGTCTCGGCCGCATCGACAAAGTGCAGGGATGTCGTGCAGGAGGGGCAGAGAACCTCCCCGTCTGCGCCGCAACCGCCACAAGAGACCGGATAGAGCAGTTGGAGGGCTGCTTTGAAATGGCTAAGCACCGTACTTGTCAAGCTTGAAGCTATGCGCCAGACTGAGTGACATGAGCTGTTTGCTGAAAATGGTCCCTATGCTCCCGCCATTACAGTTCCTCTCGTGGAAGGCCATGCCGTCTCTCTCGCCGGTCCTGGTGACGAGGAGAAGAGGAACGGGGTGCCAGCTGTGGCCTTTCAGGGGGCAGGGCGTGGAGTGGTCGCCCGTGATGACGAGCACGTCCGGGTTGAGCGCGGTGATAGCGGGAATGATGGCGTCCACCGCCTCAACGGCCCTCACCTTTGCCTCGAAATCACCGTCCTCTCCCGCCACGTCCGTCTCCTTGATGTGAATGAAGAAGAACTGGTAGTCGCCGTAATGTTCCTTCACTATCTCGGTGACCTCGAAGTAGTCAGCCGGTTCGCCCTTCACGTCCATGCCCAGGAGCTTCGCGATGCCCCGGTACATGGGGTAGGTGGCGACAGCAAGGGCCTTCAGGTGGTACCTGGCGTCGAAAGTGGGGATGTCCGGCTTCACGGAGAAGCCGCGGAGCAGGATACCGTTGGCCACCTTTTCGTCCTTGAGGACGCGGCCTGCCTTTTCAATAAAGCCGTTGACCACCCTTGCGGCGAAATCGGCGCCCTTCTCCCTGGCCGAAGCGGGGGCCATGGGCCGGTGGTCTTTGTGGGGGTCTGCATCGGTGAGTTTGTCGGAGAGGCCCGCTCCCCGGAAGATGAGGGCAAAGCGATGGGATTTTCCCGGCCGGATCAGGATTTTCACTCCCTCCACCTCGGGCACCGCATCTGTGAGGAGGGCGCAGAGCCGTTCCGTTTCGGACGTGGCGATCCGCCCCGCCCTTCTGTCCACCACCAGGCCGTCGCGGATGGTGCAGAAATTGGCCCGCGCCGCCAGATCCCCCTCCTGGAGGTCCATATTGAGGCCCAGTACCTCGAGGACACCTCTGCCGATCTCGAAGGTAAGGGGATCATAACCGAAGAGGCTCAGGTGGCCCGGACCGCTTCCCGGTGTCACGCCTATGCCCACAGGGATGATCCTGCCGAGGATACCGGTCTCCACGGCAAGTTTGTCCATATTTGGCTTCCTTGCCGCCTCCAGCGGTGTCAGGCCGGAGAAGGCAGGGTTCGGGATATCCCCTACGCCGTCCATGATGAGAAAGATGATCTTGTTCGGGTTACCGAGAATCAGGTCGCTCATCATGATCATTGTCCTCCCCTTGCCCAGTCTTCTTCTTCGTAGAGCATGCGTAATTCTTTCGAATCGCTTACCAGAAAATCCTCTCGCTTCACATTGATGGAGTTCCAGGAGTTACAGGTCTCGCAAAAGTCCACCCACTCCTCTTCCCGCTGCTGGCAGTTGTCGCAGCTGAAGGGTATGTAGGCCAGCTTCATGGGAAAGGCCTTCCTGAATTCCTCGACGGCCCGCTCCATTTCGCCGTGGTGGATGTACGCCTCGGCCATGGCCCTGTGGAGGCCCGTGAAATCCTCGCCCTCCGCAAAAAGGGTATTGAGGGTATCGATGGCCTCGTCGATCATCTCGAGTCTCAGACAGAGTCTGGCATAGAGGAACGAGATAAGATGGTTCTTGGGGGAAATGTCGAGGATCCGCCTGTATATCTTGAGGATCACGCCGGGGTCGCCCCTGTCGATGTAGAGGTCCTCCATCTTGAGGAGAAAGACGATATGACCCGTCTTCGAGTAGCCCCGGCCGTAGACCCTTCCCGCCTCGTTCAGTTTCCCCGTCCGCTTGTAAGCCTCCGCAAGGAGGATGTAGCCGGGCACGAACCGCTTATCTTCGGAGATGATTTCCTTCAGGTCGCTGATGATCCCGTCTTTCGCCGTGTCGAACCTCTCGGCGAAATCACGACTGATCTTTTCGTACCGGATTCCGACGAACCTCTTCTCCTCGTCCGCGGTCTTGATGTATCGCTTTAATCTCTTCTGGAGATCGTAGGCCTCGTTCCAGTCCCTCTTCGAGATGGTGTGATCCCTGAGTAAGGCCAGGGCCTCAAGGTTCGACTCGTTGATCTTGAGGATCTCCCTCAGTTCGGCCTCCAGTCGTGTGCCGTCCTTCATGGCGGCAAAGACCCCGGCCTTCTTCAGCATGATGGGTTCCCGCTTCCCGAGGTTGGTCTCGGCGAGGTCGAGGATGTCGACGGCCTTGTCGTACTCCTTCATGGATACGTAAAGGTCCGACAGGACAAGGTAGGGCTCGGGAACGGAAGGGTTCTTCCTCGTTATCCTGGTGAGGCTCTCGATGGCCTTATCCCGGTCCCCCTTCTGGTCGTGGCCGAGGGCCCTTTCGACCTGCTGGTTCACCTCCTCGTCCTTCTTTCCCTTCTTCTCTTCCCTCCAGTGTTTCACGGTGGACTTGATATCATAAAAGAAGCTGACGATGATGGTGACGATAACGCCAAGGACAAAGGAGACAAAGACGAAGTCGACAACCGACATCTCGATGGGCTGGCGGCCGCCGAAGTACAGCTTCACCATGTCGTTGTTCAGGTGAGAGATATAAAGGTAGAAGAGAACGAAGAGGAAGAAAAGGAAGAAGAATACCTTGTACTTCATATGATCACGTCCCTTTCAACTCCATCATGCGCTTACACGTGATACAATACCGTGCCACAGGGTTGGCTTCAAGCCTTTTCTCTCCGATCGGCTCGTCGCACTCTTCGCAGATACCGTAAGTCCCGTGGGCTATCTTATCGAGTGCGCTGTCCAGCTCCTTCAGGGTCGTGAGGTCATTGTCGCTGATACTCATGAGAATGTCCGCGTTGTAGGAATTGCTGGCCGCGTCGGCCATATCCTGGATCCCGTCGGTGCCGAGGGTGTAAGAGTCCTCCTTCAGTTTCTTGGCCTTGTTCAATATATTCTCACGCATTTTCAGCAGCTGTTTTCTGAATTCCTCAAGCTTTCCCTTTTCCATTTTCCACCCCTGAGTTCTTTATTTCGTGTTCGATCCTCGACCTCTTGGCCTCAATCCAGAGGCTCTCGAGGTCGTAGAGTTCCCTGAGCTGCTCGAGAAATACGTGAACCACCACATCATGGTAATCGATGATAACCCACCGACCCTCCCCATAACCCTCCACCGAGTACGGCCTCACCCCGTGTCTCTTCATGGATGTCTCGATGTGCTCCGCCACGGTCCGCACGTGGCGCTCGCTCGAACCCGAGGCCACGACAAAGAAATCGGCAATGTCGGTGAAACCCCGCACATCAAGCACGATGGGGTCCTTTCCCTTCTTCTCATCCGCATACTTGCCGCAAAGGGCAACCTTCTCGTCCTGTTCCACTTATCCCCTGTACAACCCTTTTTCTTTGATGAACCTCTCCACGGACCCGGGTACCAGATACCGGATGGAACGGCTCAGGCGGACATTCTCCCTGATCCGGGTGGCCGAGACGTCGAGCTGGGTGACCCGGTGAAAGTAAACCATTTTGCCCGATCTGTGGCGAAAGGTCGATGCATTCGCTTCGGTCATGTCCTCCTGCACATCTCTCGGAAAAACCTGAATACCCGGCTGCCCCGGTCTCACCATGACCACGAAATTGGTATGGGAAAAGAGTTCCCTGTAACGATGCCACGTGTCCACTTCGGCGAAGGCGTCCATACCGATGAGAAAGAAAAGGGACGAAGAGGTGGCCTCGAAAAAGCGGAGGGTGTCGATGGTGTAGGATACCCCGCCTCTCTTGATCTCTTCATCCGATACTCTGAAGTACCGGTTTCCCCTCACGGCCCGCTTCAACATCTCGAGCCGGTCGGCGGCGCCGGTCGTCTGCCTTCCCCTCTTATGGGGAGGGGTTGCGGAAGGCACAAAATAGACGCGGCTGAGGCCGTAGGATTCCCGGACCTCTTCGGCGACCCTCAGGTGGCCGATATGCACGGGATCAAATGTTCCTCCGAACACTCCTACCACACTCACTCCCTCAGTTGCCCCTCGCCGAAGGCGATGAATTTCGTCACCGTCAACTCCTCCAAGCCCATGGGACCGAAGGCGTGAAGGCGCGTCGTGCTGATGCCCATCTCGGCGCCCAGGCCGAGTTGAAAACCGTCGTTCAAACGGGTGGATGCGTTCACGAGGACAAGAGAGGAGTTGACCTCCCTCAAGAATCTCCAGGCCCGGTCGTAGTGAGACGTAATGATGGCCTCCGTGTGATCCGAACCGTAGGTCCGAATGTGATCGACGGCCTCTTCCAGGGAGTCCACCACCTTTATGGACAGGGTGAGGTCGAGATACTCCTCGTACCAGTCGCTCTCCCCGGCCTCCTCCATCCAAGGCACTGCGGCCAGGGCCCGGGGGCACCCTTTGAGGCGGACCCCCTTTTCCCGCAGTCTCTCCGTCATGACCGGCAGGAAGGCGCCGGTTACGGACCGATGGACGAGCAGGGTCTCCATGGCGTTACAGGTGGCAGGTTTCTGGACCTTGGCGTTGAGGCAGACGTCACAGGCCATGTCCAGGTCCGCCGATTCGTCCACGTAGATGTGACAGACACCCTTGTAGTGTTTCAGCACCGGAATCCGCGATTCCGACGCCACGCTCCGTATCAGGGCCTCTCCTCCCCGGGGGATGACGAGGTCGATGAGGTCATCCCTCTTGAGGAGTTCGTAAATGAAGGACCGCTCAGGGGTGGGGACGAACTGGACGATCTCCCCGGTGAGGCCGGCCTCGGCGAGGGCCTGCCGTATGAGACCGTAGAGTGCCAGGTTGGAGTGGTGGGCCTCCGAGCCCCCCTTCAGGATGACGCAGTTGCCGCTCTTGAGGCAGAGGGAGAAGGCCTCCACGGTCACGTTGGGCCTCGACTCGTAGATGACCAGGATCACGCCGATGGGGATCCGCATCCTTCCCACCAGAAGGCCGTTCGGTCTCTTCCAGACCTTTACGACCTCTCCCACGGGGTCCTGGAGGGCCACGACGTCCCGGATGCTCGCCCTCATCTCCTTGACCACCTTGTCGTCAATGGCCAGCCTTTCGATGAGGCTGCCCGGCATCCCGGCGCCGACCGCCGCCTCCAGGTCTTTTTTGTTCTCCTTAAAGAGGTGGTCGGACTGCTCGCCGATCAGCCTTTCCAGGGCCGACAGGGCCCTGTCTTTCTGTGCCGTCGATGCATGGGCAAGGATAGAGGAAGCCTTCTTTGCCCGACCTGCAAGTTCTTCCGGTTTCATTTCAAATCCCCTCGAAGGGAAATAACAGCCAAGACGGGCCGTGCCTCACACCTGACCCGTCTCCCCCACTACAGCAGTACCATATTGTCCCGGTGGACAATTTCTTCCGTGTATTTATAACCGAGCTTCCGTTCGATATCAATACTTTTCAACCCCTTGATTTTATTAATGTCAGAGGAAGAATAGTTGACGATCGCCTTGGCCACGAGGCCGCCCCGATCGTTCAGAATCTCCACGCATTCGCCGCGGCGAAAGTCGCCTTCCGTGCCGACCACGCCGGTGGGAAGAAGGCTCTTGCCCTTTCGCACCAGGGCCTCCTCTGCCCCCCGGTCGATCCAGACCTTCCCTTTCACGTTGAAGGCAAAGGCGGTCCACCATTTCTGCCGGGCCAAACGGCAGGAGGGCATGAAGAGGGTGCCGATCGCTTCGCCCTTGAGGACCCTCTGTACCACATTCGTGATGTCCCCCTTCACGATGAGGGTGGAGATGCCGTAGAAGCCGGCCTTCTTTGCCGCCTCGAGTTTGCTGACCATACCGCCGGTGCTCTTCTCGCTCTTCGTCCCTTCAGCCAGTTTTTCGATGCCTTCGTCGATCTTCTCCACGACCCTGATCATGGCGGCGTCAGGGTATCGGTTGGGGTCCTTGTCGAACAATCCCTCGACATCGGAGAGAAGCAAGAGGAGGTCCGTATCGGTGATCTGGGCGATGAGGGCGGAGAGGTTGTCGTTGTCGCCGAACCTGATTTCCTTGAAGGAGAGGGCGTCGTTCTCGTTGATGACCGGCACGATGCCCATGGCGAGCAGGGTCTTGAGGGTATTCATGAGGTTGAGACATCGGGTCTTGCTCTTGATGTCCTCATGGGTGATAAGGACCTGGCCTACCTGAATCTCTTCCTCCTGAAAGGCCTCCATGTACATCTTCATGAGGGCGACCTGGCCGATGGAGGCAAGGGCCTGCCGTTTCTCGATCTCTTTCGGTTTCTTCTTGAGACCGAGTATCTCCATGCCGCAGCCTATGGCACCGCTTGTGACGATAATGACGTCTTTCCCCATGTTCCTGATGGCCCTGACCTGGCGGGCAAAATCCCTGATGATCCCGGGGCTGATCCGTCTTTCTCCATCAAGGAGCACGGAGGTCCCGATCTTCATGACGATCCGCTTTGCCTTCAGGCACTGAAATCCTGCCTGTCGGGGGGATGGGCCCTTTCTCTCCCGGGCGATCCCCGCTTTAAGCGGCCGGTTCCTCATCTCTCCCATTTTTTCCAACCCCTTTACGTGGCCGGGATGGTTCGAAGACCCCGCTCGTGAAGGAGGGAGCGAAGATCATCCAGACCTTTTCCGGTGAGGGCGCTGACCGTCACCGTTGTTTCACCTTTCTTCCTGAGGGCGGAAGCGACCCGCCTTGCCTCGCCCCGGGGGGCTGCATCCACCTTGTTGAGCACCGTGATCCGTTCCCGTCCGAGAAGTTCCCGGCGGTAGCTGGCAAGTTCGGCGGCCAGCGTTTCGTAATCATCTGTGGCGGACCCGCCGGACAGGTCGAGCACCCAGAGGAGCATGCGGGTGCGCTCGATGTGCCTCAAAAAACTCAAGCCCAGCCCCCGGCCCTCTGAGGCCCCCTCCACGATCCCGGGAATATCCGCGATCACGAGGGTGCCTTCCTCCGCCTCGAAGACCCCGAGGGTGGGTGTGAGGGTTGTGAAGGGATAATCACCTATCCGGGGTCTGGCCTCTGTGAGGCGGGAGATGAGGGTTGACTTTCCCGCATTGGGCAGACCTACGATCCCTACGTGGGCGAGGAGCTTCAGGATCAGGGTCAGCCGCCGTTCCTCTCCCGGCTCGCCTGTTTCATATTCCACAGGTGCCCGGTGCGTGGGTGTGGCGAAATGGGCATTTCCCCGTCCTCCGCGCCCGCCTCGGGCCACCACGAAGACCTGGCCGTCATCAACGATGTCGCAGAGGGCGGGCGCGTCTGTCTCTCCCGAGAAGATGAGGGTCCCTAAGGGCACAGGAACAAGTATGTCGTCCCCGTCTCTGCCCCGCCGGTTTTTGCTGCCCCCTTTTCTGCCGTTTTCTGCCTTGTAGATGCGTCGATACTTGAAGTCCAGAAGACTTGAGAGGTTCCTGGCACCCTGGATGATTACATCTCCTCCCTTTCCACCGTCGCCACCGTCCGGTCCCCCCCGGGGAACGAACTTTTCCCTCCGAAAGCTCGCACAGCCGCTGCCGCCATCGCCACCCCTGACGTAAATCTCCGCTTCATCAACGAACTTCATTCAGCGGGGTAAACGCTGGCCCTCTTCTTGTCCCCGAAGGATTCAAATTTGACGACCCCGTCCGTGAGGGCGAAGAGGGTGTAGTCACGGCCCAGGCCCACATTGTGGCCGGGATGAATCTTGGTCCCGTGCTGTCTCATGATAATGCCTCCGGCCTTGATCGTCTGCCCCCCGAAAACCTTGATGCCGAGTCTCTGGCCGCTGCTGTCCCGGCCGTTCCGTGAACTTCCCCCTGCCTTTTTATGAGCCATGGGATTCCTCCATCTGGATCTTTTCGATCAGCAATTCGGTATACTGCTGGCGGTGCCCCACTTTCTTCTTGTAGTCTTTGCGCCGTTTGAACTTGAAGACGATGACCTTGCGGGCCTTGCCGTGGCTGAGAACCTTTCCGCTCACCGTCGCCCCCGACACAAAAGGGTTACCCACCACGAGGTTTTCGCCGTTGTTGACGGCCAGCACCTCCTTAATCCGGACGTCGCTTCCCTCGGTATCAGGAAACTTCTCCAGCCTTATCTTCATACCTTCTTCCACCCTGTATTGCTTACCACCGGTCTCAATGATCGCGTACATGACTGACTCCTCTTTTCGTTCTGAAAAAACCCTCTATATTACGAAAAGGAAACGCAAAAGTCAAGAAGAACCCGCCCTTTTCCGCCCTTCCCGCCACAGCGATTTGACACCCTCTTTTCCTCTGGGGTATAGATAATCGTGAACGAAGGGGGACTTCCCGGCCACAGGGGAACAGGCCGGCATCCGGCGGGCCCGCATGGGTGATAATTCGAAGGGTGCGGTCAAGCTGGTTCTCAAGGGGATCCTCTTCGTCTCCTGCCTCCTCGGGACCCTCGTGCATCCCCATCTGCTGACCGGGCTCTTCACTTGGGATTTTGGTCTTTTCAGGTTTTACCACCTCCTGTGGTTCATCCTTGTGCTTCTTCTGGTGAAGAGACTGATTCCGCGCCTCAACCCGAAGATCTCCTCCGGGAAGATCTTTGCCCGTCACCACGCAGTCGGGAGGGAACGAGGCGAGAAGGCGCGGGAGATATTTGAGATCTATCTGACCCGGATCAACAGGGGTGCCCTGCGATCGGCCCTTTACTGGACGCTGGTGATCATCGCCACGGGGGTGCTCCACTTTGCGGGCATTCTTTCCCGGGCCATGCTCTTTGTCGCCTCCCTCTTTTTTGTCTTCATGGACCAGTTCTGCGTGACCGTCTGGTGTCCTTTCAAGTGGCTCATCGGAAACAAGTGCTGTAACGCATGCAGGATCAACAACTGGGGATACTTCATGGCCTTTTCCCCCCTCCTCTTCGTCCCCTCTTTCTGGACCTATTCCATCCTCGCCCTGTCGGCCGTCGTCATCGTCCAATGGGAGTACCTCTTCCACCGCCATCCGGAGCGATTCCACGAGTTCTACAACGAGAACCTCATGTGCAGGAACTGCCCTACCGGGTGCATCCGGGTAGGCCGGACGTGAACCCCCACGCCGTGCCCGTGCCGGAAAAGGATTGAATATTGACGGCGGATTTTCTACAATGATGCAGCGAAGGTAGGCGAAACAGAGACCCCCTGGCAAGCATCCGGGATCGGGGCGAGAGGGCATTCAATGGAGTGAAAATGGCAGAGAGGCGAAACGCGGTCATCGTGGGAGGGGGGCCGGCAGGACTCACGGCGGGTATCTATCTCATGAGGGGGGGTCTCGATGCCCTCCTCGTGGAAAAGGGTATGTGCGGCGGTACCCCTATGAAATATGAGTTTGTGGAGAATTATCCGGGTTTTCCCGAAGGCATTCCCAGCAAGGAGCTCTCCGCCAGGATGACGGAGCAGGCAAAGAGGTTCGGCCTCGCCGTGCGGGAATTCTGCCAGGTGGACGAAGTGGTGCGGCAGGGGGAGGGTTTTCTCGTGAAGACCACGGGCGGCGAGATTGAATGCGCCGGGGTTATCGCAGCCACAGGTACGGATTCGATGAAGCTCAATATCCCGGGAGAGGACGAGTTTGTGGGCCTCGGGATATCCTATTGCGCCACCTGCGACGGGATGTTCTTCAAAAACCTCGACGTGGCCGTGATCGGAGGAGGGGACGCAGCCATCCAGGAAGGGATCGCCCTCACCAATCTGGTGAGAAAGGTATATGTGATTCACCGGAGGGATACCCTCAGGGCCCAGAAGATCATACAGGAAAGGGCATTCCGAAATCCAAAAATGGAGTTCCTCTGGAACAAGGTCCCTGTGGAGATCCGGGGTAAGGGTCAGGTAGAATCGATCATCCTTGAGGACACGGGAAGCAGGGAGCGAAGCGAGGTTAAGGTCGACGGCGTCTTTATCTACGTCGGGGCGAGGCCCGGCTCGGCGTTCCTGGGCGACCTGGTGGAAAGGGATGGAAGCGGCTTTGTGATCACCGATGAGGATTGCGGGACCAAAACCCCGGGACTCTATGCGGCGGGAGACGCGCGGAAGAAGTCCCTCCGACAGATCTCCACGGCGGTAGGGGACGGGGCCCTGGCCGCGGTAAGCCTGGAACGGTACATCATGGAGACTCGTCGGGGTTGACCGGACACCCCGCAGATCACCCGACTTCTTGTTTGCAGGGAAGGACAAAAGCGGGCAGGAGATGAAGGATATTCTGAGGGATTTTTTTGCCGGTTCCCTTATTGTCGCAACAGGTTTTCTTGCCAGCCTCCTTCTTCTGATCGTCCTCGGTGTGCTCTGGATTCTCTTTCACATTCTCGGTGCCCTGCTCGTGGTGGTCTTCTATGTCTTCCTGTTTTTTGCCGCTGTCTGGCTGGTGGGGCACCTGTTCCGGAAGGCCCGAAAGGGTTGATTGCGGGTTGAACGGGTCGCAGGGGGCTGAAGGAAAACCTTCCGGCAACCGATAAAGGATTTGAGGTTCAGACGATGAAGATATGCTGGTTGTCATCCGGGGAGGATCAGGAAGCACTGAATCTCCTCGGCGACGTGTACGGGGCCCTGAAGGACGGGACCATTGACGGCGAATTAACGGTTCTCCTCATGAACAGAAATCGGGGCGAATCGGCGGCCTCCGATGCCATGATCGCCTTCGCCGAGGCGAAGGGCATCCCGGTGGAACTCGCCGGCCACGGTGAGGGCGGCGAAGCCTTCGGCAGAGAGTGGGCCGAGCGCATGGGCGCCTATGCTTTTGATATTCTTTTTGTTGCCGATTCCCCGTGTCCCCCTCTTCCCTCCCTCCTTGAATCCCGGCCTGTCCTCACCTTCCATTCTTCCCTCCCTTCGGGGAAGGGTAGGGGGATGGACGACGTGATCAGACGGACGGTTCAGGGAGGCCCCAGGGCGTTCACTCTCGCGATAAGCCTTTCGAAGGGGGATCCCGCGGAATCCGTCCCGGTGACCTACGTGAGCCTGGTCCTGGAGGGGGGGCAGATAGAGGACCTTTACAACAACGCCTACAGGGGTGACAGTACGTCCAGGGATGCCCTGTGCCGCCTCATGGGTCGGTGCGAACGGGCGGCGGAGGCCCCTCTTGCGATCAGGACCCTCGCCCTTTTGTCACGGGGTGAGATCAGCATTGCGGATGGAAAGGTCTATCAGGGCGGTCGGTGTGTGGAGGCAGGCACCGACATCACGTCGGAAGTCGTGAAGTGATAGAGAGGCTCGATGGCCCGGCAGTACGGTGACGGTGCTGTTGTCCGCCTGACGGTCACGATCCCCGGCGGGCGGAACCGATGGGGGGGGATTTTTCTCCTTTCCCTTTTTCTGCTTCTGTCTTCGGTGCCGGTCCGGGCGGGTGATGCCGTCGTTTTCTACCGCGTAGGAGAAAGGGACGTTGTGGCCTGGAATTTGCTAAGGAAATATATGGAAGGAAAAGGGTACGAGGTCACCATGTACGAGGGAGCCCAGACCATAGAGAAACAGATGGAGGCGGTGAACAGGATCAACCGGGTTAGGGCGGGCCTGTGTGTAGCCCTGGACGCGGCCATCTCCGGCGAGGAGTCCTGCTTCGTCGGGGTGACGAGGTCCCGGAGGCCGAAGGGTTCGGTCCTCAGTGCCGAGGAGGTTGGCTTCCTTCACGCCGACCAGTCCCGGAAATGCGCCCGGGCCGTTGCAGGGATGTTCAACAGGAAAGTGGTGGAATTTCCGATCTTTCCCCTCCTCGGCGTCGATATGCCCGCCATCTATCTGAGGCTTCGCTTTCCTCAGGAAAAGGCCACCGAGGTCCTCGATAAAGTCCATGGCGGGTTGCAGAAATACTTTTCGAGAGGTTCCCAGGATGAGAAATAGCGGCAGGACCAACGACAAGACGCGGGACTTGAGAATCGTCAAAAACTTCCTGAAGTATCCGGAAGGTTCCGTGCTTGTTGAGATGGGTGACACAAGGGTGATTTGCGGGGTCAGCGTGGAGGAGAAGGTACCCCCATTTCTGAAGAACGCGGGGAAGGGATGGCTCACGGCCGAATACTCCATGCTGCCCAGGGCTACCCATACGAGATCGACAAGGGAAGCTATGGCCGGGCGCGTGGGCGGCAGGACCCATGAAATCCAGAGGCTCATCGGTCGGGCCCTGAGGGCGGTGCTCAATCTTGATGTTATCGGCGAGAGGACTCTCTGGGTCGACTGCGATGTCATCCAGGCAGACGGAGGGACAAGAACCGCCAGTATTACGGGAGGTTACGTAGCCCTGGTGGAAGCCCTCTGGAGCCTCAAGAGAAAGGGCTTTATCGAAAAGATTCCCCTCAGGGACTCTGTGGCCGCCATCAGCGTGGGCATGGTGGGGGGAGAGATCATCCTGGACCTTGACTACGAAGAGGATTCAAGGGCGGACGTGGATATGAATTTCGTCATGACGGGGAAGGGGATGCTCATCGAGATCCAGGGAACCGCCGAAAAGACCCCCTTTTCCAAAGACCAGTTCGACATGATGTACCAGTACGCGTACAAGGGCATCATGGAGATCACGAGGCAGCAGAAACTCGCCCTGGGACCCCTCTTTCCCGCCTGATCCAGACTCCGTCACCGTTGCGCCCGCACCCCTGAATCGTGTATCCTTATCCCATGTCCTCCATGGGAAACCTCATCGTCGCGACGGAAAACATAGGTAAATTCAGGGAGATCACGTCGCTCCTGATCGACAGTTTCGACACCTTTTACTCCCTCCGCGATCTCGGTGAAGCCGTGCCTGTGGACGAGGACAGCCCCCTTTACGTGGAAAATGCCGTCAAGAAGGCGAGGAAGATCGGCGATCGCTTCGGGATGAACACCCTCGCCGATGATTCGGGCCTCGAGGTGACGGCGCTGGGAGGTCGCCCAGGCGTCCTGTCGGCACGGTACGGGGCGAACGACGAAGAACGGATCGACCGGCTCCTTGCAGAACTGGAGGCTGTTCCATGGGAGAAAAGGACCGCGATGTTCAGGGCTTATATTGCCTTCTATATTCCGGAGAAGGAGAATGGGTACATCTTCTACGGCCACCTGAAGGGGTTCATAGGCTTCGAACGGCACGGCACCATGGGCTTCGGGTTTGATCCTGTCTTCTATGTGCCTGAAAAAAGAAAGTACCTTGCCGAGCTGTCAACGGAGGAGAAGAACCTGCTGAGTCACCGCGGCAGGGCCATGGCCTCCTTCAAGGCCTTCCTGGAGAACGATTCTCTCAAGGCTTCCAAAGTCTTAACCCTGTGACCTCGTCGTAGACCCGCTCCAGCTCCCCTTCGAAAGCCACCCCGAAAAGCTCCCCCGCGAAAAGCACGGTGCCCTTCATGAGGTGGCCGCCCCGGGTCGTGCCGTCGCTGAAGCCGATGGTGATATGAGCGTGGACAAAGGGCTTTCCGTCCAGGGTCGTCACGTTGCCTGTACAGGTCACGATCTCGCCCGGCATGGGGAAGAGGAGTTCCCGGTACCCCTTCTCCGCCTGATCGTAGAAGGCAAGGATCGCCTTTTTGGTGGCGCCGATCACCGAGAACCAGCCCGTAGGAACACCTGCTTCCTTGAAAGCATCGCCGATGGCCGCGGCAAGATCCTTGTTGTGGGGCAGGCGGGTAAGAAAAAAGGGATTGTTCCTGAGTGTTCCCATGGCGGCCGACAGGGGGAAGAAAAATAGTCCCAACGAGATTCGAACTCGTGTTTCCGGCGTGAGAGGCCAGCGTCCTAGGCCACTAGACTATGGGACCATCAAGGTAGAATCATATCAGAATTGAACCGCCTTTTCCAGAAAAATAAGAGGGCGAAGAGTGTAAAACTATTTTACACTATCTCCTGCACCGGAGAGAAAAAAGGTGAAGAATTACACGTTTGTTCTGGTGACCCTCCCCCGGAGTTTGTCGGAGAGGCTTACAAGAAGGGCGCCTTGAGCTGACCACCTGTCTTCTGCGGGATAGACCCCTAAAGATTGACTTGCGTCACACTTTCCCCCTTTCACCCCTCCTTTGAGCCCCGGAATTCGTCGGATTACTTTACACTTTTGCGCGGGAGCCGTCAGGGCGTCACGTGTGTGCGGCCGGCAGCATGCTCCACCATGAGTTTCGCCAGGCTGCGGGCAAAGCCTGCCGGGTCTCTGGGCTTCGAGCCCTCAAGAAGGAGGGCCTGGTCGTAAAGAAGCCCTACATATTCTTTCAGGACCTCCTCTTTCGTGCCCTCCTCGAAGAGGTTGTTCATGGCCTCGAAGAGAGGGTGGGAGGGGTTGATCTCCAGGATCCTCTTTCTCTCAGGCACGTCCTGCCCCATGGTCTTCAGCAGCTTTTCCATCTGAGGGTCCATGTCGGCCTCGTCCGAGACGAGGCAGCAGGCTGACCCTATGAGTCTGCCGGAAAGACGGACATCCTTCACCGTACCCTCCAGTTCCTTCTTCATCAGTTCGATCAGCTTTCCGTAACGGCGCCCCGTCTTCTCCTTCTCCGCCTTCTCCTCCTTGTCGAGGGTGATATCCCCCCTTATGACCGACTTGAGGTGTTTTCCCTTGTATTCGAAATCGGCGAAGAGGAAGTCGTCGATGTCGTCGAGGAAGATGAGGACCTCGTAGTCCTTCTCCTTCAGGGCCTCGAGATAAGGGGAGGCGAGCACCTCGGCCAGAGAGGTGCCCGTGGCGTAATAGATCTCCTCCTGCCCTTCCTTCATGGTCGACACGTACTCCGCCAGGGTCCGGAGCTTACCTTCCTCGGTTTTGGTGGAGGGAAAGAGGAGGAGGTCGGCGATTGCCTCGCGCCGGGTGAAATCATAGTGGATCCCCTCCTTGATCACCCTGCCGAACTCCCGGTGAAAGCCGGCGTAACGGTCCGGGTCCCCGTGCCTCAGCTCCTCGAGGGTGTCGAGAACCTTCTTGATCACGTTATTCCGGATGATCTCCACCTGCCGGTTGTTTTGGAGGATCTCCCGCGACACGTTGAGGGGCAGGTCCGAGGAGTCGATGATGCCCCTCACAAACCTGAGGTAGGGCGGGAGCAGCTCTTCGCAGTGGTCCATGATCTGCACCCGCTTCACGTACAGGGCGGGACCCATCTTGAAGTCCCGGTAAAGGATATTGGAGGGCACCTTCGAGGGGATGTAAAGGAGGGCGGTGAACTCGGACGTGCCCTCGGCCCGGTAGTGGATGGTAACCAGGGGGTCCGAATGGTCATGGGATATGTGCCTGTAGAATTCGCTGTACTCCTCCTGCGTCACTTCGGCTTTGTCCTTCTGCCAGATGGCCTTCATGGAGTTGAGGGTCTCTTCCTTCATCACCTTGACCTTTTTCCCCTTCTCGAGGGCGCTGTCTTCGTACCTCTCGACCTCCATGACGATAGGGTGTTCGATGAAATCGGAATACCGCTTCACGACGCTGCGGATCTCCCATTCGTTGAGATACTTCTTCTCCTCATCCCTGAGGTGGAGGATCACCCGGGTCCCCTTGCCCTCCTTGTCCACGTCCTCCACGGTGAAGGAGCCGTCGCCGGTCGATTCCCAGCGCACACCCTTTGTGCCTTTTTGTCCCGCCCTCCTGGAAAGGACGACGATCCTGTCGGCCACCATGAAGGAGGAGTAAAAGCCCACGCCGAACTGACCGATCAGTTCCGGATTGTCCCGTGCCTCCTTGGTCTGGAGGGCGGCCAGGAACTCCCTGGTGCCGGACCGGGCGATGGTGCCCAGGGCTTCAATCGCCTCCTCCCTCGTCATGCCGATGCCGTTATCCTCCACGGTGAGGGTACCCTCCTCGGGGTTCGGCGATATGCGGATGGTCCAGCCTTTTTCGTTCTCCGTCACGGTGCTGTCGGTCAGCGATTCGTAGCGGGCCCTGTCGATGGCGTCGGAGGCGTTCGAAATCAGCTCCCTCAGGAAGACCTCTTTGTGGGAGTAGAGGGAGTGAATCATCAGGTCGAGAAGCTGCTTTACTTCTGTTTTGAATTCCAACCGTTCTACCGTCATGGTGTTCTACCTCTCGTGATAATGTTGTTATGGAACGACAGGACGAACAGACGTCCAGGAAGAAAATTAAGACGGCCCCGTGCTCAAGTCAATACGGCGGCCCGATTCCGGACAGGGCCGTTCCGATGGGAACAAGGCTTCCGCCCCGGAAAAGGGGTGAGCAGTCGGCCGATCGGTGCTATAATAGGCCCATGCGGGGACGGTCATGAGACATGTGCCGGTGCGGCTGCAGAATATGATCATCACCATCATCCTGGTGGTGATCATCGGTACCGCGGGCTTCAAGATCATCGGCGGGGAGAACACGAGCATCCTCGACGCCCTCTACATGACGGCGATCACCATCTCCACCGTGGGCTACGGCGACGTGATCGGTCTCGACAGCAAGCCCTTCGGGAAGGTCTTTGCGGTCATCTTCATCTTCTTCGGTGCCGGCACCATCGCCTATATGTTCACCACCCTTGCCGCCTATGTCGTGGAAGGAGAGTTGAGGAGGGTATTCAGGAGGAGAGGCATGGAAAAGCGCGTGGGCAGAATGAAAAACCACTATATTGTGTGCGGCATGGGCATGGTGGGTCTCTACGTGGTCCACGAGTTGTATCACACCAGGAGAAGGCAGGTGGTGATCGACCTGGACGAGGGGAGGCTGGAGGCCATGAAGGCCCACAACATGGATGTGGACCTCATCATCGGCGATGCCATGGAGAACGAGACCCTGGAGCGGGCCATGATCCACCGGGCAAAGGGTCTCTTCGCCACCACCAACTCGGACAACGACAATATCGTCATCGTCCTGACCGCCAAGCAGCTGAACCCCGACCTCTCCATCGTGGCGCGTTGCACCGATACGAAGAACATCGAAAAGATGAGGCTTGCCGGCGCGGACGCGGTGGTTGCCCTGAATTACATCGGGGGCCTGCGCATGGCCTCCGAGATGATTCGGCCCCAGGTCACCTCCTTCCTCGACAAGATGCTCCGGGACAAGGAATCCCAGTTGAGGGTGGAAGAGGTGCACATTCCCGCCCATTCACCCTATCTGGGGCAACCCATTTCATCCATCGATTTCAGAAGTCTCGGCAACGCCCTCCTCGTGGCGCTCCGGACGGCGAAGGGTGACTGGACGTACAACCCCAAACCGGAGACCCTCTTCGAAAAGGACATGAGCCTCATTATCCTCGGCACCGCCGAGGAGCGGGAAATACTCCAGGGCCTCGTCTCCGCGGAAGAACAGGCGGCCCAACCGGCGAACAGGGAGTAGCCTTTCCGCCCCGCCTCTTGTTGAATATTGGAGCCTCCCATACTACAATGTAGCGACACCTATGGAGCCATGTTGAAGATCGCCGTATCTGGAAAGGGGGGGGTGGGCAAGACAACCCTTGCCGGTGTGATGGCACGGATTCTCGCTCAAAGGGGGCGGAAGGTCCTTGCCATCGACGCCGACCCGGACTCCAATCTGGCGGGCGCCATCGGCTTCGGCCCCGAGGAAGTTCACCGGGTGAAACCGCTCGCCCTCATGGAAGAGTTCATTGCCGAGCGGACGGGCGCCAAGAAAGGGACCTACGGCTCCTTCTTCAAGTTGAACCCGAAGGTGGACGATATCCCCGACCGTTTCTCCCTGGACCGGGACGGCATCAAGCTCGTCATCCTCGGGAACGTGGCCCGGGGCGGAACAGGTTGTCTCTGCGCCGAGAATGTCCTCCTCAAGACCTTCCTGTCCTACGTCCTCATCGAGCGGAACGAGTTCGTGATCGTGGACATGGAGGCGGGTCTGGAACATCTCGGGCGGGGTACCACGGAGTATGTGGACGGCCTCATCGTCGTCGTCGAGCCGGGCCGGAGGAGTTTCCAGACGGCCCTCGACGTGGAGAGGCTGAGCGCCGACCTGGGCATCAGGAAGGTCTACGTGGTGGGCAACAAGGTCACCGGGGAGGAGGATCGTGTCTTTATAAGAAGCAGCCTGCCCGGCATGTCCTTCCTCGGCTTCCTGTCGTACAGTGATGAAATTCTCGACGCGGACAGGAAAGGGGTCTCCCCCTTCGACACGGACCGGAGGCTGGTGAACGAGGTGGAGGGTCTTCTGGCTGCCCTCGAAGAGGAGGGTGTGTGAGACAAGCCTTTTTCCTGGTCGGCCTTGTAACCTCCTCCGTCATCCTGTCCCTTTTCGGCCTGCTCCTCTCCCTTTTCGACGCTAAGGGCGAGAGCATCCACCGTGTCGCCCGGCTCTGGGGGGCCATTCAGCTGGCCACCTCCGGGATCAGGGCACAGATAGAGGGGCTGGACCGCATCCCTTCGCCGCCTTACCTGTTCATGTGCAACCATCAGAGCGCCCTCGACATCTATGCCCTTCTGGCAAGGCTGCCCCTTTCCTTCAGGTGGATCGCGAAACGCTCCCTTTTTCGTATCCCCTTTCTCGGATGGGCCATGGCCCGGGCAGGGCACATCAGTATCGACAGGGACAACGCGAGGGAGGCACTGAAGGCCATTGACGAGGCCGCACGGAAGATCAGGGAGGGGCTCAACATCGTCATGTTCCCCGAGGGAACAAGAAGCCCCGACGGCACACTTCTCCCCTTCAAGAAGGGCGGTTTTGCCCTGGCCCTCAGGGCGGGTGTGCCGGTGGTCCCTGTGGGGATCGAGGGTACGAGCAGGCTTCAGCCCAAGGGGAGCCTGATCCCGAGGGCCTCGGGGACTGTGTACATACGGATCGGCGAGCCCATGGAGGTGGGATCTGCCCAGCGGAGCGCCAAGGCTGCCTTCATGGAAGACGTGAGGAGCCGGATCGAAGGTCTCATGGTCGGACAAAGGTGAGGGCACAGGGGCGCATGGGGGGCAGATAGATTGTTCGTCGCCTTGGAGGTACACAGACGGGGATCAGCGCCATGACCGGTGAAGTGAGAAAAGAGATCCTGGGTATCGGCCTTCTGGGGCTCTTTCTCTTTTTCCTCGTGAGCCTCCTCTCCTATCACCCCTTCGATCCCTCTTTCAATACGGTCACCACGGGGGTTGCCCGGAACCTCTGCGGGAAGGTGGGCTCCTATACGGCGGACCTTCTCATCCAGATGTTCGGCATGGTGAGCTACTTCATCCCTGCCGTGGCCCTCTTCTTCGGGGTCTTCTACGTGAGAAAGAAGGAGCCGCCCCACCCGATCCTCCTTGGGGCGGGCTTCCTCATCCTCTTCCTTTCCCTTGCCGTCCTCCTCCAGCTTCCCATCGGGAGCATCCACCTCAAGGGCGTGACCATTCCCTTCTCCGGCTTCCTCGGCGTCCTTCTTGAAAAGACCTTCGTCACCTACCTGGGCTCCTTCGGAAGCTACCTGGTGGCCGTGATCCTTCTGCTCATATCCGTCTTTTTCATTGTTCAGGCGCCCATCCTTTCCATCATCGAATCGAGAGTGGCCCGGAAACGACCCCTGGAACGACGGAAGACCATCAAGGTGACGGAGGAGAAGAAGGAGGAGCCGAAGGCGGAGAAGAAGCCCGCGGAGGTGGTGCAGGAATCCTTCGATTTCTTCAAGCACCTGGGGCCCCACAAGGTGCCTCCCCTTTCCCTTCTCGACGCGGTGGAGAGAAAGGAGGTGAAGATCGACAAGGAGTCGATCCAGCTCAACGCCAGCATTCTCGAAAAGAAGCTGAAGGACTACGGGATCGACGGGAGGGTGACCGAGGTCCGGCCCGGCCCGGTCATCACCATGTACGAATTCGAGCCTGCAGCAGGGATCAAGGTGAGCCGCATCGCCAATCTCGAGGACGACCTTGCCATGGCCCTCTCCGCCGTCTCCATCAGGATCGTCGCCCCTATTCCGGGTAAGGCGGTGGTGGGTATCGAAATCCCCAACAAGGCGCGGCAGACCGTCTACCTCCGGGAGATCATCGAATCGGATGCCTTCAACGGTGCCCACTCCTACACGACCCTTGCCCTGGGCAAGACCATCGCGGGAGAACCCTACGTGGCAGATCTCGCCAAGATGCCCCACCTCCTCGTGGCAGGGGCCACGGGGTCGGGCAAGAGCGTCTCCCTGAACAGCATGATCTGCAGCATCCTCTTCAGGGCCACGCCGGCACAGGTGCGCTTTCTCATGATCGACCTCAAGATGCTGGAGCTCTCCCCTTATGACGGTATACCCCACCTCCTCCTGCCGGTGGTGACGAACCAGAAAAACGCGAAGACCGCCCTCAGATGGCTCATCGACGAGATGGAGCGGCGCTACACCATGATGGCGGCCATCGGCGTGAGGAGCATCGACAAGTACAACCAGAAGATGGCGAAGCAGGAGGGGACCACCATACCCTTTATCGTGGTGGTCATCGACGAGCTTGCCGACCTGATGATGGTCTCCACCCGGGAGGTGGAGGAGTATATCGCACGCCTTGCCCAGATGGCCCGGGCATCGGGCATCCACCTGATCCTGGCCACCCAGAGACCCTCGGTGGATGTACTCACCGGGATCATCAAGGCCAACTTTCCCGCCCGCATCTCGTGCAAGGTCTTCTCCAAGGTCGATTCCCGGACCATCCTGGACGCCAACGGCGCCGAGAGCCTATTGGGATACGGGGATCTCCTCTTTTTGAGCCCCGGCGTGAGCAGGCTTCAGCGGCTCCACGGCCCCTTTGTATCGGAAGGGGAGATCAGGCGGATCGTGGAGTTTCTGAAACAGCAGGGAGGACCGGAATACCAGAACGAGATCCTCGAAGAGACGGAAGAGCAGGGCGAGGAGGAGGAAGAGGCGGATGACGAGAAGTACCGGGAGGCGGTGGAGTTCGTGGTGGAAAAGGGTGAGGCCTCCATCAGCATGGTCCAGCGCCGCTTCAGGATCGGCTACAATCGTGCGGCCCGCATCGTGGAGCGCATGGAGCGGGAGGGTGTCGTGGGTCCTTCCGACGGGGTCAAGCCCCGGGAGGTGTTGAGGAAGGAATGAGCAAGGAAAGTGAAAGGTTAAAGGGGAAAGGATCAAGGAGCAAGGTGCCAGGCTAAAGATAGAAGGGGAAAGGGAAAGGCAGGATCATGGGAATTGAGGAGTCAGGAGTCAGGAGTCAGGAGGGGAAGAGAGGGGCGCTGCGTTGGTTGGATTGGTTGAAGGCAGCCCCACAGCCGGGCAAGCCGGCTTTCCGGTCCTTCCTTCGTTGCTTCTTTCTCATCCTTGTGCCCTGTACCTGGTACCTGGTACCTGGTTTCTGCCTTGCCCAGCCCTCCCCCTTCGACGGCCTGAAGAAAACCTACTCGGCCATCACCACCCTGGAGACGGGGTTCAGGCAGAAGATCCACATCGCCAGCCTCAACAAGGAGCGGCAGTTCGAGGGCGAGTTCTGGTACAAAAGGGGGAAGGGCTTTCTGTGGCGGTACTCCAGGCCCAAGACGAAATATTTTCTCTACGACGGGCGGCACATCTTCCAGGGGGAAGAGGACAAGCCCTTCATCATGAAGGACCGGATCAACAAGGAGAAGACGGGCGGCACCTTTCTCGACCTCGTGGAGGACGTGACCCGCATCGATCAGCTTTTCACTCTGAAGGGACAGGGCATCTCCGGTGCCTTCGACGTCCTCGATCTGGTGCCGAAGAAGGACAGTACCGTGAACTCGGCCCGGGTCTGGATCGACAAAGAGCAGGTAGTGAGAAAAGTGGAGATCCGTGAATTCACGGGCAACGTGAATACCATCGAGTTCTTCGGCATCAAAGTGAACCGGCCTGTCGACGATGGCAGGTTTGTCTTCAGGCCCGAGAAAGACAAGGAAGTGATCGAGCGATAATGGCCCTCCACAAAGACGAAGCAATCGTGCTCTTCAAGCGGCCCTTCGGCGAATCGGACAAGATCATCCGTCTCTTCACCCTCAACTCCGGCAAGGTGGCGGCCATCGCCAAGGGCGCGGGCAAGAGCCAGAAGCGGTTCATGAACACCCTCGAGCCCTTCAACCACATCCGGGTCGAGTATTTCGAAAAGGCGGGACGGGCCATGGTGCGGATCGAGAACGCCGACATCCTTGAGACGAACCGGGGTATGGAAACGAGCCTCAAAAAGGTTTCCCTCGCCGGTTTCTTCACCGAATTCGTGGACCGGCTCACCAAGGAGAGGGAGCCCCACGATACGCTCTTCTTTCTCCTCAAGGAGGCCCTCGGCAAGACAAGGAAGGAGGAGCTGACCTATCCCGAATTCCTTTGCTTCCAGCTTCGCATGCTGGAGACCCTCGGCTTTCTCCCCAACCTCCATTCCTGCGTCTGCTGCGGCACCTCGGCGCCCCAGGCGGAGAGGACCTATTTCTCCAAGGAGAGGGGCGGGGTGGTCTGCAATGCCTGCGCCCGTTCCACGGCCCACGAGGAGTATTGCGAGGGCATCATCCCGTGGCTTGCGTCACTGAAAGACGGCAACGGCGAGGCGGCACAGGCGTCTTTCGAGTATGAGGCACGGGACCTCATGGAGGGCTTCATTGCCTACCACCTCGACGTCTCCTTCAAGTCCTACCGGATCCTCAAACCCCTCATGTTCTGACGGGCGTCGACGACCACAGTAGAAGGCGCAAGACACAAGGTGACTTATGTAGCGCCCCTTCGCCCCGCCTTCTGTGTGGACTCACTTGAGCGCACCGAGAAGAGCAT
>CAYOQF010000025.1:0-44211 GCA_964406055.1 uncultured Syntrophorhabdaceae bacterium | reverse complement strand
AGACAGGAGAGATTGTCCACCTTAATGGAGTGTCCAGTTTCTGGGGGTAATTATAAGTATCGAGTCCTCGTCAACACAGTGTACAGAATGAAACAACGTCCTCAGTGTCACATACACTACGAAGAGGCGGCGGAAAAGTGGGGGCGTGACACATGAGAGTCCTGATTGTCGAAGACGACGATAAGATCGCCTCGCTCATCGTGAAGGGGTTGAGGCAGGCGGGGTTTGCCGTGGATCATGCCGCTGACGGCGAAAATGGTCTCCACCTTGCGCTGACCGAACCGTACGACGTGTGCGTCATCGATATCATGCTGCCGAGACTGGATGGGCTGACCATCATCGAGCGCATGAGAACCCAGAAAGTCCATACGCCGGTCATCATCCTGAGCGCCAAACGCTCCGTCGATGACCGAATCAGGGGTCTTCACACAGGGGGCGATGATTACCTCGCCAAACCGTTTGCCTTCTCGGAACTGCTCGCCCGCATCCATGCCCTGATCCGGAGGGCGACCATCCAGTCCGAACCGACACGACTGGCCGTTGGCGATCTGGTGCTGGATCTGGTCACCCGTGAGGTCAGCCGGGCCGATAGGAAGATCGATCTGCAACCCCGCGAATTTGCCCTTCTCGAATATTTGATGCGCAATGCGGGCAAGGTGGTTTCCAAGACCATGATCATGGAACACGTGTGGGACTACAGTTTTGACCCTCAGACAAACGTCGTCGACGTCCTCATATGCAGACTGCGCAACAAGGTCGAGAAGGACAGGGATACGAAGATGATCCAAACCATCAGAGGGGTTGGATATGTCCTCAAATCTTCGTAACCGGGTGCAAAAGAGTTTCAGCTTCCGCCTCACGCTCTGGTATGCAGCGGTCTCCTCCATCGCCTTCATGGTTGTCTTCGCCCTTGCCTACCATTCGCTTTCATCCCTGCTCGTAAAGGAAGACAGAGAAGCGATTCGTTCCAAGTTCGACGAGTATGAGGACGCGTACAGGAGAGGCGGGCTGACAGATTTACAGGCGTTTCTTGCCTCGGAGAGGGATTCGGAAAAACCCATCCTCTTTTTTGTCCGTGTTGCAAACCCCGAGAACAGCACACTCCTGTTGAGCCTCCCCGACCAGTGGAGAGGTATCGACCTTGCCCGGATCGGCGACATCGACGTGGACAGAAAAGACCAGCAGGTGAGGGCAAGGGCGCGAGAAGGAGAAACGGTGTTTGAGATTCTCTCCTTTCCCCTGCATGACGCCAACGTCATGCAGATAGGCAGAGAGATCGGTCGTCGGGAAGAGCTCCTCGCCCGTTTCCGGAATGTGTTTATCGGCATCCTGGTTCCGGCGGTGCTGCTCGGTCTTGCGGGGGGCTACCTGCTCACCTTTCGTGCCTTGAGGCCGGTCCGTCATCTCACCAAAGCCGTTGCCTCCATTACAGAGACCGGAGATATTCGGGACAGGGTCCCCTTGGGCACAACGGAGGATGAACTGAGCGGACTGGTCCTGCTCTTCAACAGGATGCTGGAACGGATCGAGAATCTTGTGACGGGAATGGAGCAGTCACTGGACAATGTTGCCCACGACCTGCGGACACCGATGGCCCGATTCAGGGGGTTGGCGGAAAACGCCCTCCAACAGGAGAGTCTCGAAGCCTGCCGTGAAGCCCTCTCTGACGGTATCGAGGAGTCCGAGCGCATCATAAGGATGCTGAATACCCTCATGGACATCGCAGAGGCGAAGGCGGGCACCCTGAAACTCGACAGGGAAGAGGTTGATGTGTCCCTATTGGCGCAAGAGGTCATCGAGGTCTACCGTTATAGCGCCGAAGAGAAGGGGATAACCGTCGGCGCCGATCTTCGCATGGGTCTTGTCGTATCGGCAGACCCGGACAGGATGAGGCAGGCGCTGGGGAACCTCCTCGACAACGGGATCAAGTACACGCCGGCGGGGGGACGCGTGGATGTGCGGGCCTTCGCGGAAGAGGGAAGGGCCATCGTCACAGTGAAAGATACGGGGATCGGCATACGCGGGGAAGACCTTCCGAGGGTCTGGGATCGCCTGTATCGGGGCGATGAGAGCCGCGCTCAGCGAGGGCTCGGACTTGGTCTCAGTCTCGTCAAATCGATCGTGGAGATCCACGGAGGGTGGGTCGCCGTGTCCAGCGAACCGGGATCGGGCTCGGTGTTTTCCCTGTCCCTTCCGCAAAGCAGGCAACCTTTCTAAAGTGTAATGTTCGGGAAAGGGTCAGGAAATCTTCATGGGATATGATTATCACAGAAAATACACGATGAGGAGGAGAACCATGAAGATCAAATCGATGGTAATGAAGGCGGCACTCGTTGTATCGGCGGTCTGTCTTATCGCGACGGTGGCCACGGCAAAGGAAAAAAAGGCGAAGGGCTCCGCCGTGGCCCCCACGGTAACCGCGGAACAGGCAGTGGCGACCGTCAAGAACGCCCTACCCAACATCACCGCCGGGAACAGTTATGTCAAGACCGGCAAGAGAGGAGAGAAGAAACTGGAAGTCCCGCTGGTTCTTGACGGCAACATCGTCTCAAAGATCCGCCTCAATCCCGCCACCGGCGAGATTCTGCCGAAAGGACTGGAGACCCTTGCGTATTCGGTGTCGGCCTCGCCGGAACAGGCGGTGAAGATCGTTCAGCAAGCCCTCCCGAATCTTGAGATCGCCTCGGTGAGCCTCGGCAAGCGCGGTGAATGGAAAGTGGATTTGACGTTCAAAAAAGCGGTGGTCGCCCATATAAGCGTCCACGGCGGGACCGGCACGATCATTCCCGATTGGAAAGCCTCCCAGAGTGCGTCGCTCTACGCCGCAGCGATACGTCAGCAAGGGTCGGTCAGGTGACCGTCCGGTAGGCGAGGGGGACGTCTCTCAAGGCGAGGGGGGTGTCCCTCAGCAACTCGGTCTCGGAAGAAATCCGAGAGGGCGGTGCGACAGAGCGGGCTTGTCAAACCGGGAGGGGACTGAATGTTGAACAACTAAAAGACGTACCCCGATCTTTCTCCGACGGGTCGCGCCCCTATTTGCGAGGCGCGAAGTGGTCCGGCGGGGGCATGGTCCTCTTTCTGGAAGAGAATGCGATGGAGTTGGTGGGGCAGACATCCCGACAGGTGTAGCAGGCGAAACAGTCGGGTATGGTGGCCTTGTCCCGCCTCAAAATGGCGCCCATGACCGTGGAGGGGCAGGCCGTGGCGCACTGCCCGCAGGCGATGCACGTTCCGTAGGCGACGCTGATCTTTGTGAGGCTCACCTTCTCCAGGAGCCATCCTACCAGTCCGAAGGGGCAGAACAGATGGCACCAGGGCCGGTATATGAAGAGGCTGGCGCACAGGAGAAGGGCAATGAAGATTGCTCCGCCAAGGCCGAGATACATAGGCTTGTAGATCTTGAAAGGGTCTATGGGATCGATGATGTCCGCACCCCATGCAAAGGCGATGACGGTGAAGATACCGAAGAATGCCACACGAACGGAGTTTGTGAGGACGAAGGGAAGCTTGACCCTTCTTCCCACAACGGCCTTCTCCTTGCCAGTCTGGTTCATGCGAAACATCACGTCCTGCAGCACCCCCGCCTGGCATCCCCAGGCGCAGATGTATTTGTTGGCGAGAAAGACGATGGCCAGGAAGATACAGAGGGCTATGACCCGGGGAGGGAAGATCGCGCGGGAGGTGCCGTAGAGATGAATCGCATCCTTCACGGTGCCCATTGGGCTGGGGTCCGAACCCATGACGACCCCGAAGAGGAGAACCCCCCCGAGAAGAAACCCCAGTCTGAGGGCGGGCGTGACCTTGCGTTTCCTGAAAAGGATGAAAACGGTGAGAAGAAAGGCAAACCAGAGGAGGAACTTCAGCGGGATCTTTACCCAGTTCTTGCTCGCATGCTCCGACGCCAGGGCGAGTTTTTTTGTGACCAGGGATGCAATCTGGTCGTGCGACCCGTACTGGTCGATCCTCTTCTCCAGATCAGACTGTGTCCGGAGGCCGAATATCTCCTTCAGCACGGGATTGGGCAACCCGTTGGCCTCGCCGAACCGGCGTACGGTCATGGCGGGATCAATCGTCCAGGTTGCGGGTCGAGGAGCCTCCTCCGGTTTTCCGCCCCACATCTTCGTGGATAGTGCCGACAGCCCCGCCACGAGAAGAAGAAGGAGAATGAAGGATACCGCTGTTCTCGCTTTTGAAGGTCCTTCCATGTCGTGTCACCTATTGATTTTCAAATGATGGCGCGCGTATTGCCCTGGCCGGGTCAACCCTCTCTCCGGGAATCCCTGTCAAAGCCGGGGGGCCTTTCCTGCCATCCGTCCCTCCCGGCCGAGGCGGTCGGTAAACTCCGGGGGCTGTCCTTTCTGCACCGCACTGCGGGCAGTCTTCCAGTGCATGCCCTCCCTCGCTCATATGCCGATAGCCGTACCCTGAGAAGTTGTTCCTGTCGAGGTGGTCCCGGAGACCGTGGTTCCCCGGTTCTGACCACCCTCGGCCTAAACGTGCCATGGCGACCCACTCCCCGTATCTTTCCCGAGCCTCGGCCCTCCGGCCCTTTGCGCAACGGGGCATTAGAACCGGTAATCGAGACCTATGAGTCCTGAGCGGGCTGTTGAGGAGCCGGTATTCCCTTTCAGAGACGTATAGGTGAAACTGACGCTTCCAGACAGAGACCCGCTCAGGTCTATGGCAGCTACCGCGCCCACAGCGTGGCGATCGACCTCTTCGCGGAAGATCATCTCGTTGAAGACTGTCGAATACCGCTGTCTCCTCCCTGCGCCTGCGCCTTTCCGGACACCCAGTCCAACCGATGCCGTGCGGTAGGAATCGCCCCTGGAGAATTCATATCCAAGCTCTCCGCCGATGAGCGAGGTGATGCGGGCGCCAAGGAAGAGACCCAGAGCGTTTTCCGTAAAAGAGTAGACGTTCGAATCTGCGGAACTTGCCCTGAGGTGATAATACTGACCTGCATAGAGACGGGGCGTTATCTGCTCCCGGATAGTGAACTTGATCCCGCCTTCAAAAGCGCTTTGGTCCTGATCGCCCATTACTGTCCCCCCGACGTGGGGGGAGAGGGAAAGAGAGACAAGGCGGTGAAGGTGGTAAATGATGCTGGGGCTCACCGAGACCCTTCCATAACTGAGGTCGCGGTAACGGTTATACGCAGACCCCTCTATCGATGCGCCGAGAGAATAGCCCAACCGGGAGAGATCTGAGTACTCCTTTTCATACGAGAGGTGGGCAAGGAGGTAGCCATCGCTCTTTTTGTCCGTTACCGAACGATTGACGTCGGTATCAAAACCGGCTCTTATCCCTGTCTCCCATCCAGCCCCAAAAGAAACCTCATGGGCGAAAAGTAGCGCCAGAGAAGCGCAAAGGACTACGTATGGGAACCGTCCGGGCTTGCTCATCGTGCCCCCCTTCGACAGCACACGTTCTTGGCCGGTCGTATCGTCACGGGACTCACCTTCTTCCTCTCCCCGCCCCTCCGAACCCTCCTCGACCACTGCTACCGGAAGAAGGTCCGAACCCCCCTTGCCTGTCCATAGGGCCGAAACCGGGAGACTTCCAGAGGGGGCTCCCATCCTTCCCTCGAAGGACAAGCGACCTCCCCGAGCCAAGGAGCTTGATTTCCTGGGCAATAATATAGAGATTCCCGTCCCTGCCAAGGGTCTTGGAACCGATCACTCTGATCTCTTGCCCGTCGGTGATCTTAACCCCCAGATCGCTCCAGTACCAGGACGGCGAGGCGAGGACAATGTAAGTCTCCTTGTCGGTGAGAAGAGAGAACCGGGCAACACCCTTTTCCGTTTGGATGAAGGAGAATGCCCTTCCCTGAGTCTCCCCCACTGTGTTGACGTCGAAGCCGTCAGGGTAGCGTATGCCGCTCTGCTCAAGGATCCTGTCCTCCTCGGCCCCCCACGCCGGAGGGGCGAAGAAGGGCAGAGACATGGAGGCGCTAAAGAGGAACAGGATCACGGAAAGGAGCCTGTTCCTCTGGGTGGATGGACGAAGTCGGAGGCTATCTGTTCGCAGGTGCACCGTATCCGGTTCCATTCCTGGGCCCCGTGCCCATATTGCCTGTGCCGTCACCAGGCCCATAGGTCTTTCCCATTTTGTTCGCTGCTCCCGAAGGGGTAGCCGTGCCGGTCGTACACGAGCCGTCACGGAGGCGATCCTGGGTCCTTATTTGGTCCATGGTTCTGGTCTGGGTCTGGAGCGCCTGTCCTCCCATGTTTCCTCCCTTCGGGCCTGCCGCAGACAGGGTCATGGGGAGAATCAAGCCTACTGCCAGCACTGCTGCCATCAGTCCGACGCCAAATCCTTTTTTCATTGCTCCTTCCTCCTTACGGTTTATTTGCCACCGTAGGTATGCAAGGGGCGTGCCAGATGCTCATGGTTCGGTAACACCTTGAAATAACAGATGACGGAGAGCACGAAGGAACCTGCGGGTGCAACCCTCAAATCCCTTTGCCCCGTATCTTTTGCACGGGGGTACGCAAATTCTGCACCTTCCGTCATAACCCGTACTCCTTGAGCCTGTACTGGAGGGTCCGAAGGGAGATGCCAAGCTTCTCGGCAGCCAACCTCCTGTTGCCACCCGTTTCTCTGAGGGTAGCCTCCACCAGTTCTCGCTCCTTTATCTTCAGAAGTCCCTCCCCCGGGATCGGCTCGGTAGGTGGGGTTTCCAGGTTCAGTTGATGTGGGCCGATCTCTCCTTTCGCGAGAATGACCGCCCTCTCAATGACATTTTGGAGCTCCCTGATATTGCCGGGCCAGCGGTAGCCGAGCAGCGCCTCCTGCGCCTCCGGGGTGAGAACAGGCTGCCTTTTGCCGAGGGATATGCTCGATTTCTCTACGAAGTACTGGGCAAGGGGAATGATGGCTTCCCGGCGCTCGATGAGGGGCGGGAGGTGAATGGGGAATACGCTGAGCCGGTAGTAAAGGTCTTCCCGAAAGCGGCCGGAAGAAATATCGGCCCTGAGATCTCTGTTTGTGGCCGAGATGACCCTGATGTTCACGCGCATGGAGGCTGTTCCGCCGACGCGCTCGAATTCCTTCTCCTGGAGGACCCTCAAAAGTTTTACCTGTACCGCAGGTGGGATCTCCCCCACTTCATCGAGGAAGATTGTGCCCCCGTCGGCCTGTTCGAATCTCCCTTTCTTCATCGCAACCGCACCGGTGAAAGCGCCTCGTTCGTGGCCGAAGAGCTCGCTTTCGAGGAGGGTTTCCACGAGGGCGGTGCAGTGGACAGCGATGAAAGGCTTCTCCTTTCTGGTACTCAACTGGTGGATGGTTCTCGCTACCAGCTCTTTTCCCGTGCCGCTTTGGCCGGTGATGAGGACCGTAGCCCCCGTCGGTGCCACGTCGTGAACCAAATCTCGAACGTGGGCCATTTCTTGCCCCATGAAAACCATCTCCGGAGGAGGAAAGTGCCTGCCGAGTTCCTCTGAAAGAAGGGCAATCCTGCCTTCCCTCTCCGTCTCCCGAAAGATCCTTCGCACAACGTGACGCAACTCTTCCGGACTCTTGAGCGGTTTGGTAAGATAGTCGGACGCCCCTTCCTTCATGGCGTGTACGGCATTTTCTATGGAGCCGAAGGCGGTAACGATGATCCACCGTGTGGCTGGTCTCAGCGCCTGCCCTTCCCGGAGAAGGTCGATTCCCGACATATCCGGCATCCTCAAGTCAGTGATCACCAGATCGAACTCTCTCTCCCTGATGAGAAGCAAGGCCTCCTTGCCGCTCCCCTTTTCCTCCACAGAATAGCCCTCTTCCCGAAGGATGGTGGAGAAAAAGGAGCGAAGCAAAGGGTCGTCGTCAACTATCAGTATGCTTTTGCCCATCTTTCTCTCCCTTTCGTGGAAGCCGGACTACAAAGGCCGCCCCGATTCCTCCTTCTCTGTTGTGTAAGTCCACGGTGCCTCCCATGGCACCGACAAGCTTCCTTGCATAGGCAAGGCCAAGCCCTGTTCCCCGTGCCTTTGTCGTGAAGAATGGGGTGAAGAGACGGCTGATATGGTCTGCAGAAATGCCCTGCCCCGTGTCCTCCACGGTCGCAACAACCCAACGCCCCTCCTCTCGGACGGAAAGGACGAGGGTGCCATCATCTCCCATGGCCTCCAGAGCATTCCGTATCCCATTCCCCATGATCCGGAAAAGTTTCTCTCTGTCCGCTTTTACAAAGAAGGGTCTATCCATTCGATACTCAACCCTCCCGGTCCATGACGGGGTGAACACGCGTGCCGCCTCCGCGACGACCTCGCAAAGGTCCACATAGGTCATATCATAGGTTTCTTCCCTGGAAAAGAGAAGCAGGTCGTCGACCAGCCCCTCTATCCTGCCCGAGCCGCTCAGCACCGCAGCTACACCCGGTTTTATGGCGCTATCGGCGTCTGTTCTCTCGTCCATCCACTGGGCATACCCCTTGATGCTTCCCAGGGCATTCCGTATCTCATGTGCCAGAAGAGCCGTCATCTGGCCGATGAGGGCCATGCGGTGTCCTTCATCCAGTTCATCCCTCATCCGCAGGTACCGGACAAAGATAGCCCAGAGGAGTATCCCCGCGGTCCATAAGAGAAAGAGCACCATGACGACCGTCCACCATGCCAGCTTTGCCTTCGATACCGCTCGGTCCAGCACCGTGGTGTGGAGGACAAGACGGAGAATCCGTGGAGCCCTTTCCCGGCCCGGCAACGCATAGTTAAACTCGTACACAGGGGCTCCCGTTTGCAGTACGGACCTTTGACCCGACGGACTGCCGGCCTTGAGCAATCGATCGACCTCATCCCCAGGGAGTCGAGACCCGACAAGCCCTGGGTTGGTGTGAAAGAGCACAGTTCCGTCAGCCCCGACGACCAGAGCGTACGCGACGACACGATCGGCAAAGATAGCCCTGAACTCATTTGTGCTGAGGGTGTGTCCCCCATGCAGGGCATTGTCGGCGGAGGAAGCGAGGGAGAACCCTATATTTCTCAGAGCCTGAAGGGAAAGCTCCTCCACTGCACGGATGTTCTCCGCAGTTGAATAGACGATGGCGCCCGACGACAGGAGGAGAAGAAGAAAGAAGAGAAAGGGAATGCTTCTTGGGGGAGCGTGGTTCACGCGGGCTGCATTTGAGGAAGTCTTCATGACCATGAAATTATAAGCACCAATAGATCCTCTTCGCCATCGTATGGGTCCCTTATTTTCGAGCATAAGCTTATGAAAGGCCAATGTCGAAGCCGCATACATATGAGGGCCAAGGGGACGTTACTTCCTTCACGCATTTGGGAGAACCCGGGGGGACGGGCAGGGGAGGGGGGGTCCTTCAGCATTCAATCCCTTCTTTGCCCCCGGCGTGACGGGGCGGCACCCTCGGGAACGCCACGGCGGCAAGCAAGATGATGATCTGCTGCACGTCATCACGGCTATCCCAACAAGACGTTCGAGTTGGCCGCCTGCGTCCCGGGTTGACTTTGTGGCATCGAGGGCTGATGTTGGCAATCGGCTGCTTGACAAGGGTGTAGCCATGAGGATACAATTTGAGCTGCGATCGAAATACGGAAAACTGAAATTTTCGCCGAATGGCTAGACAGTCTGAAGGACATGCGGGCAAGGGCGCGAGTTTTGGTGAGAATTGAACGATTAGCGGCAGGCAATCCCGGCGACACCGCCCCGGTAGGGGAAGGGGTTTCGGAGTTACGGATCGATTATGGTGCCGGTTATCGGGTTCACTACAAGCAGTCCGGAGAGTCACTCGTCATTCTGCTGGCAGGTGGGGATAAAAAGACCCAGGCGAAAGACATCAAGACTGCCTTGCGTCTGGCAAGAAATGTATAGGAGTACACCATGAGAAAGACCAAGACAACCAAATACGATGTTTCCGAGCATCTGCGCACTCCTGAAGAGATGGCGGCCTATCTTGAAGCTTCCATTGAGGAAGCGAATGGTGATGCCACTTTCATTGCCAAAGCTCTCGGCGATATCGCGCGAGCCAAGGGCATGTCTCAAGTAGCTCGCGATGCAGGATTGTCCAGAGAAAGTCTTTACAAAGCGCTTTCCGGAGAGAGAAGTCCTGGTTTCGATACCATTCTCAAGGTGATAGGTGCGCTTGGTTTGGGCTTACGGGCGGAAGCGTTACCTGCCAAGGCCCAACCACGTGTTCCAACGGACCGGTGAGGAGAGGGGTTCGCCTTCCGGTGAACTTTTTGCGCTATTCGATCCCTCCGGGTAGATTCCTCGAGGTCTTCCGCGCTGCCGGGAAGGAAAAGGAGGCGCGTCCTTCAACTATTCAAGTCGAATGCATGACGGTGTGGGATGACGGGTCTCGCTCGGACGGCAAAAGGTAGAAGGGGCTCCTTCCGGGGAGAAAAGTGAAGTGTGGAGGTGGGCATGACCGATGCGACGGGTCCTGAATGGGGCTCCTCTTCGGCAGGAGATACGCCGGCGGAAGGCGTCCGCCCGGAGCGGGATGATTCGCCTGGAGCCGGAACCCTTCAGTATCACCGCTTTGTCTTCTCGGGGTCGGCGGGAGAGTACTTCCGCATTTGGATCGTCAACGTCTTCCTTACGGTGATCACCGTGGGGATCTATGCCTCCTGGGCAAAGGTGCGCACCCGCAGGTACCTCTACAACAACACGAGCCTGGCAGGCGACCCCTTCGAATACCTCGGGGACCCCCGGTCAATCCTCAAGGGAAACCTGATCATCGGGGGAGGCCTGATCGCCTACGTGCTTTCGAGGGCCTTCAGTCCCGTCCTCGTGGGCGCACTCTTTCTTCTCTTCTATGTGGTCATGCCCTACCTGGTCTATACGTCGCTCCGCTTCAACGCCCGGAACTCCGCTTTTCGTAACATCCGCTTCCGGTTTCGCGGTACCCTGAGGGAAAGTTACAAGGTGTACCTCCTCTTCCCCATCCTCGTTGGCGTGACCGGGGGCATCCTGGTGCCCTACTGGGCCTTCCGGCGGAAGCAGTATTTCCTCGGAAACCTGTGCTTTGGTGGTACGGCCGTGTCCTTTTCCGGGACCGCGGGACCCTTCTACAAGGTCTATGTCCGGGTGGGCGTGGTGCTGGCCCTCGTCTTCGTGGCGGGGAGTTTTCTTGTCGGTGCGCTGGGCGGGGTTTTCCGGGGGATGGGTTCGGGTCCGGCCGGTCAGTTTCGTCTCGATCTGATCCTCTTTCCCGCCCTCCTTATCGGTGGCTACGGCGCCGCCATGGTGCTGGCCCAGCAATACCTCTATGCCCGGCTGTCGAATTACTCCTTCGACCACACGACCCTCGGACAGGTCAGATTCGTCAGTTCCCTCAGGGCCCGCCGGCTCGCCTTCATCCAAGTGACGAACCTCCTGGCCATCATCTCCACTGCCGGCCTCGCCTTTCCCTGGGCCAAGATACGACGGACACGCTACATTCTGGAAAATCTCCAGGTGTTGACCGACCGGGGTCTCGATCAGTTCGTGGCGGCATCGGATGAAGACGTGACGGCCCTGGGGGAAACGGCGACCGATTTCTTCGACATAGACATGGGACTCTGATGGAATTCCACGGGATCTACTTTGACGGCAAGGTGTCAAAGGGCCGGCCGGTGAGGGTCTGCTTCGACGGAAAACTTCTCCTCGTCAGGGGGGAGGATCAGGAGGACGAAGTGCGGGCTCTCCTTTCCCACTGCGTCATCAACCCCCCTCTGGGCAGAACGCGCCGTTCCCTGCGCCTCCCCGGGGGAGGGCGTCTGGAAACGGAGGACGGCGCAGCCGTGGAAGCCTTGGAGGGGATTGCCTCGGCGAACCGGGGACCGAGGATCGTCCACTTCCTCGAATCACGGTGGAAGATGGTCCTCTGCTGCCTTGCGGGACTGGCGGTCTCCATGTGGCTCTTCGTCTCGTACGGGATCCCTGCGCTTGCGGAAAGGGTGGCCCTCTCTCTGCCCAAGTCCTTTATGACACGACTGACAGCGGAGGCGGTGAAGACCCTGGATCGGAATCTTGTCGGGCCGACCAGGCTTCCCAGGCAAAAGGGAGAGAAGGTGAGGGCCCTCTTCGCCGAGGTGGCCAGGGATGGAACAGGAGGATACGACTACCGGGTTGAACTGAGAAGGGGCGGACAGCTGGGTGCCAACGCCCTTGCCCTCCCCGACGGGCTTATCATCGTAACCGACGAACTCGCTTCCCTGGCACGGGACGACAGAGAGCTGCAGGGTGTCCTCGTCCACGAGATCGCCCATGTGGAGGGTCGCCACGCGGTGCGCAACATCCTCCAGAGTTCGGGTATCGCGATCCTCATGTCGGTGGTCATGGGCGACGTGGCCTCCCTCACCTCCATGGCCGCATCCGTGCCGGTGATTCTGCTGGAACGGGGGTACTCCCGGGAATTCGAGGAAGAGGCGGACCGCAGGGCCGGCCTCTATCTTATCGCCCGCGGGTGGGGCACCAGGCCCTACCGGGATATGCTGGTGAGGCTCTCGGAGACCCACCCGGGGGGCGGTTACCCTTCCATTCTTTCCACCCACCCCGACACCGCACGGCGGGTGCAGCGGTTGAAGGACCTTGAGGAAAGGGAATCGCGGCAGGGCCGCTGAACGGGAACCGGACCGGCATCCCCCGTCACAACTCGCCGATCACCTCGCGGACGGAGGTGATGCGGGCCCCGTAGATCCGGGCCAGGTAGTCGAGACCCGCTCTGTATTCGTCTTCCGTAAAGGCCTGCGTCCCGTCGGCAGGCACGATGAGCTTGAAACCCCAAAAGAAGGCATCGGCCGCGGTGTGGCGAACACAGATGTCCACGGTGAGCCCCACGAGGATGAGGGTATCGACGTCAAGCTCCCGGAGAAGGAGGTGCAGGTCGGTCTGGAAGAAGGCACTGTACCGTCGTTTCTCGACCACGAAGTCCCGGTCCGTCGGTTTCAGTTCGTCAACGACCCGGGCACCCGCTGAACCTGCCACCGCGTGGGGTCCCCAGTGGAGCAGTTCCCTGTCGAGGTCCTTGTGGTGGCTGTCGTTTGTGTAAATCACCGGCAGCGAACGATTGCGGGCCGCCTCCACGAGCTCCCTGACGGGTTGGATGATGGCCCGGGCCCTGTCGGAACCCAGGCTTCCTGTAACAAAGTCATGGACCATGTCGATCACGATGACCGCCTTCCCGCTCATGATTCATCCCTCCTTTCACACCGATCCTGACGGCCCGTCTTGAGCCCTTGTGTTAAAGAATAGCAGACCCGGGCGGATCGGGAAAAAAAACCGTTGCAAAAACTGATCTGCCCGGTTACTCTGTATATAGGTTAGACCTATTATAGAAATGTGGGCAGAGAAGGATACAACGGGAGACTGAAGAAAGGAGATACCACAGGTGCAGAAGATAACCTTTAAGCCCCTCGACAAGAAGAGGTTCTCCGAACAGATCGCCCACGGTATAAAGGAGAGGATTCTCAAAGAGTCCCTGGAGGAGGGATACCGGCTGCCCACGGAGCGGGAACTGGCAGAGGAATGGCAGGTAAGCCGCGCCGTGATCAGGGAGGCGATCCGTATCCTCGATGCCCATGGTTTTGTGCGGATCAAGAAGGGCCCGCGGGGCGGCATCTTCGTGAGCCAGCTCTACCACAAACCCATGAGCGCATCCCTCAAGAGCCTTGCCGATCACGGCCACGTGACGGTGGACCACCTCTTTGATGTGCGACTCCGTATCGAGCCGTACATCGCAGAGCAGGCCATGAAGATGGCGAGCAGAGAGGAGCGGGACAGGCTCATCGCCCTCATGGAGGACGCGAGGGCCCACTTCGACGACCCGGCCTACCTGAAAGAGAAAAACATCGAATTCCATATACTCCTGGCGGAGATCTCGGGGAATCCCGTGCTCGTCATGATCATGCAGTCCATCACCGACCTTCTTCTCAAGCTTGCCTACGATTTCCTCAACCCGGAGTTCGAAAGGGAGCTGTTTGACGTCCACGACAACATCCTTCGGGTGCTCACAGGAAGAAAGAAGGGAAACATACAAAAGCTGGTGGAGGAAGACATCCTCTTCGTAAAAAGCAATCTGAAGCGGAAGGTGGGGGAGCGTTCCACCGGGGTGGTGAACGGCTCGCAGGGGGAAACACACGTCCCGAGGGGCGAGTGAATCGAATAGGGGGTGCGCTATGAGAAGGATCTTTGGCGGTGTGCTCGGTGTACTGTGTTGCGCTCTGTTCCTGTCTGTTCCCTGTACTGCCCAGGAGAAGGTCATCAATCTGAACTATGCCCATTTCATGCCCATCGTGACCAAACAGGCCCAGCTCGCCAAGGAGTGGGCCACGGAGGTGGAGAAACGGACCCAGGGGAGGGTGAAGGTGAGCTTCTTCCCGGGCTCCACGTTGGTGGGCGCCGGGCAGATGTATGACGGGGTCCTGAAAGGGATCGCCGACGTGGGCTGGTCCTTTTTGAGCTACACGAGAGGACGGTTTCCCTTGATGGAGGTCGTCGACCTGCCCCTGGGATACAAAAGCGGCTATGTGGCCAGCAAAATGGCGAACGAACTCTACCGGAAAATGAAACCCAAAGAGCTGGAGGACGTCAAGGTCCTCTATCTTTTCGCCCACGGACCGGGCCTGCTGGTGACGAAGAAGCCGGTCCACAAGCTGGAGGACCTGAAAGGGATGAAGATACGGTCCACGGGCTTGAGCGCCAAGATCGTTCAGGCCCTGGGGGGCGCCCCTGTGGGTATGCCCATCGCGGAGGCCTACGACGCCCTGAGAACCGGGGTGACCGAAGGGATCGTGGTCCCGGTGGAGGGGCTCCAGCAGTGGAAGCTGGCCGAGGTGACCAAGTACACGACCGAATCCTACGGCACGGCGTACACGACCTGCGGCTTTGCCATCATGAACAAGGCCAAGTGGAATAGTCTGCCCCCCGACATCCAGAAGATCATCGACCAGATCAACGAGGAGTGGCTCGAGACAACAGCGAAGCTCTGGGATTCAATGGATGTGGAAGGCAGGAAATTCGCCGAGGCCAGGGGCATCAAGTTTATCCCCCTGAGCAACGAGGAGAACGCCCTGTGGGCCGGCAGGGTAAGGTTCCTTCTCGACGAATACGTGAAGGAGATGAAAGCCAAGAACCTACCCGGTGATGCGGCACTCAAGTTTGCCCTCGACTATCTGAAGACCTACGACAAATGATGATTGAAGTGCGCGGGGAAGAGGATCTCCTCTTCCCCGCCTCAGAGGACTCTGTCCTTCCGGAGGCGATGTGCGAGGGCATGGGCCTTTTCCTGCAGAGAATCGCCGTCCACCATAAGGCAGTTTCTCTTCCGTGAAGGTGGCGGAGAGAGAAGAAAGGGTTTTCTCACCGAGAGCCTTTCGGGACTCAGGCCAAGATTCGTCACGTCCCACACCGTCTGGGGTTTGAGCCGTGCATCCCGTATCTCCTTGAGGGAGAAGAGGCGGAGACCGCCGACCTCACTGCTTGTGGTCACGACCGCGGGCAAGGGCGCTCGGATGAGATCGTAGCCGCTCCTCCGTAGCCGTTTTACCCACACATGGCCCTTCTCCACTCTGACGTCAGCCACTACATGGAGGACCGGGAGACCGAGAATCTCGGCAAGAAAGGGACCGGTCTGGCCGAATCCCCAGTCGGCAGACTGCCTTCCCAGGAGGACGAGGTCGAAGGCGCCGATCCTGGAGATCGCCGCAGCCAGCACCGAGGCAGTGGAGACCGGGTCGAGATCTTTGAACAACCCATCCTGAAGAACGACAAGTTCGTCGGCGGCCACCCTGGCCTTATGAAGAACCGTGGCAGCCTGTTTCTCCACCATGCTCAGGGCGACCACCCGGCCGCCCTGAGCATCCCTGACGCGAAGAGCGGCCTCGAGGGCGTTTTCGTCGTAGGGGTTGATGACCGGTGGCACGCCGATGGGTGTGATGGTGACGGCCTCCCTGTCTATTTCCAGGGAGGATGGCGGGCATTCCGGGTCAGGAACCGGTTTGACGCAGACGATGGAAGTGAACCCGTTCATGGCAACTCCTCCAAAGCCCGGGCGAGCAGAGGCACGATCTTCTCGTAATCCCCCACGACCCCGTAGTCTGCCTGTTCGAATATGGGGGCCTGCTCATCCTTGTTGAGGGCCACGATCCGGGCGGAGCCCGAGATGCCGCTCATGTGTTGGGATGCCCCTGAGATCGCCACGGCAACATAAAGCCGGGGAGATACCTTCTCACCGGTAAGACCTACCTGGCGGGACGAGGGCAAAAGCCCGCTGTCCACGAGGGCCCTGCTGGCGCCCAGCTCAACGGTGCCGAAAAACCGGCCCAGTGAGGCAGCCAGAGTCCTGAGGGTGTCGATCCCTGCCTGGTCCTTCACCCCTCTCCCCCCGGCCACGACCGCATCGGCCTTATCGAGACTCACCCCCTCGCCGGGAATCGTCTCCACCAGTTCCTGTTGTGCCTTCGTGACGGACGCTTCCACGGGAATCGTGATGATCTGCCCTTTCCGTTCCTGCGGGCTTGCAGGCGGCAGGGATTTGGGTCGCAGGGTGACGACACCCGGGCCGGGGAGGAGGTAGGTGGCCCTGGCCTTGTCCCCGTACACGGGTTTCTCGCAGACGATGGCCTGCCCGTCCGCGCCCCGATCCACCGCTATGACGTCGGTTATCGCCGGCATACCCAGACGAAAGGCGAGCCTGGGGGCAACCTCGCTGTTGCCGAGGGTGTGGCCCATGATGATGAGGCCGGCGCTGGTCTCGGCTGCGAGGGCCTGAAGGATCCGGAGCGTCAGGTCCCTATCGGGGGTCGCCATAAGGGGGTGGTCCGCCACGTAGACTTCATGGGCGTACAAAGCGAGCCTTTCCGCTGTCCCCTCTATCCGGCTGCCCAGGAGGACGACGGCAAGAACGGTTCCTTGCCGCTGTGTCACACCCCGACCTGCCTGCAGCAACTCAAAGGTAAGGGAAGAGACGTCCCCCCCTTCCGTCTCCGCCAGGACGAGAACCCGTGGACGCTCGTTCGGTCTTTCCATCACCAACCCCTTCTTGTGATCGCCGACGGCGTCCTACAACGCCCTCGCAAGGAGATCCACAAGGTCGATGATCTCGATCTTTTCCCCGGTCTCGGCCAGGGAGTCCCGAAAATTGCGCATGCACCAGGGGCACGCGGTCACCATGGCGTCGGCGCCTGTGGCCACGGCCTCGCGGATACGCTCACCCGCGGTCCAGAGGGCAAAATCGGGGCGGGCGTCGATGACCCCGCCTCCGGCGCCGCAGCACCAGGCGTTGGCCCTGTTTCTCTTCATTTCCACCATCGTGAGTCCGGGGACGGCGCGGAGGATATCACGGGGAGGCTCGTAGATCGCCCCCGGCAGGACTACCCCCTCCTGCCGCAGCCACGGCTCCACTTTTCTGCCCAGGTGGCAGGGGTCGTGGTAGGTTACCGTGAGAGGCACCGGTTTGGTCAGTTTCAAGGCCCCTTCTTTGATCAATCGGGCCAGATACTCGGTGATGTGGTAAACCTCTGTGTCCCCCTTCGCGCCCATCATGTCGTAAAGGACCTTGAAGGTATAATAGCCGTCGGAACAGGCGGTGACCACGGTGTTGATCCCTGCGGCCTTGAGAAGGTCCCTGTTGTTCTCCGCATACTTGGTGAATTCACCCTGGTAGCCGATCTCGAAGGCCCGCCCGCCGCAGCATGTTTCGGCGGCCCCTGCGATACCGACGTCCACCCCCGCCTCTTTCAGAAGCCGGACGGCACTGCGGGCCGTGGGCCACAACTCTTCGTCAAAGGAGATTCTGCAGCCCGCATGGAAGTAGATCCCGGCCTTTTCGCGGGTTATGTCCTTGAGATCCAGACCCTCCGCCCATCTGCCCCTGTCCGTCTTCCTGGCCTGGAGCATGTTGTCGTCCTTCTTGAGTCCCTCGATCACCATGGCATGCTCGTAGGGCACCTGGCCGGTCTCCACGAGGCGGGCGCGCAGCTCATGCTGAAGCTGCATGATATCGGGGAAGTCCACCTCGGCACACATCTCGCCGCAGGCGCCGCAACTGGTACAGGCATAGACGACGTTGTTCACCGATTCGGAGAGGTCGAGGCGACCTTCGGAGAGGGCCCTCCCGATCTGCACCATGCCACCGAGACTGTAGGCGAAGAACTTGTACTTCCCGTGTATGGGGCACACCGGGGCGAAATCGGCGTCCCCGTATCCATAGGTGCAGTTGGCGCACCGGACGCACATGGTCCCGAACCGGTAGAGCCGTTCATGGAGTCTGATTCCGTTGCTCATCGTTTCCCTCCTAAAATAGGTTGACACCGGGATGCATGATGTGGTTCGGGTCTACGACAGCCTTGATCTTGCGCAGCAGTTCTCCGTATGGGCCTGTCAGGGCAAGAAAGGTCGGGTCCTGCCTGAACCTGAACATGACCGCGCCGTGGCTCTTCAGCAGTTCGTGATAGAGTTTGGAGTAGACGGACCGCAGGTGGATCATGTAATCCCGTTCCCTGTCGAGGGTGCCGGTAATGAGGATGACGAAGGCGAAAAAGAACTCCCGGGCGTGATTGAAGGGGAGGATACGGAACATATAGGGGGGCTTGGCCTCCCTTCGGGCCAGGGCCCACATCATCTCTTCGAGCTCGATGATCCTTTTCGGCTCCGCATTGATCAGCCAGCCGGGGAGCCACATGGCCCGGCGCATGGTCGACTCCTCGCCCGGCTTGGGGTGGATGCCTTCGATGAAGTAGGAGTGGAAGTACTCCCAGCTGCCCGGATGGACGGCCTTCAGCTCCTCCTCAGGCATATGATCGCCGCCGAGCTCCCGGGCGATGCGGATCGCCGTCTTCTCCGCCGCGTCGACTACCTCGCGGTATCCGCTCAGTCGGGCCGATGCAACCCCGAAGGGTACCCCCGGCGGCGGCGTGCGCTGGTCTTCCTTCATCATCTCCTGGGGAAGGGACATGTTCTTGGAATGCATGAGGCCGTGAAACATGTTCCATGTCCAGCTCCAGAAGGTGCAGCTCTCGGCGATGTTCCCCCGCACGATTCTCTTGATGAAGTCGACCACCGGAGGTGTGGAGTTCCACTTGGTCACCAACAGGCGTTCCTCTTCTCCCCGCTCGAAGAGCTTCACGGCAGCCTTCGTGACGATGCCGAGGGTCCCGTAAGAGCAACAGAAGAGGCCCGTGAGGTCGGGGAAGGGGGTGTAACGGGCCCTCCACCCTGCCGCCGTGTCGAGAAAGGCGGCTGAACCGGTCCGGATCACCTCGCCGGTCGGCGTGACCACCTCCAGGGAGAGGATCGGGTCAGGGTCCCATTTCTGGGAAAGATTGCCGGACGGCCGCATGAGATAGTTGGCGACCGTGCTTCCCCCGCCGGTGGCCGTGGGAAGGTGGTTGATGAATCCGTGTTGCCTCGCGGTCATGCTCATGAGGTGGTGGTTCACCCCGGGCTCGACCACCGCGTAGGCCGCATCGGTGTTCACTTCGAGGATACGGTTCATCCGTCTCAGGTCGACGACGATCTCCCCTTCCCGGTGGGGGACCGAAAGGCCGGCGATATTGGCGCCCCTGCCGCTCGGGACCACCGGGATCTTGTACCGGTTGGCCGCCATGAGGATCTGGCGCACCTCTTCCACCGTCTCGGGCAGGACCACCACCGGAGGGATGGTGGCCATTCCCGGGGGTGAAGAGATGTCGGTGGCGTAACTGTGAAGCACCGCCTCGTCCCGCGTCGCCCTGTCCTCGGGTATAAAGGTAAGGAGTTCGTTATAAAAGCGGTCCACGTCATTCATTCCTGTCACCTCCGTCCTGTAGCGGGCCTGACCGATCATCCATGGAGGCCTGCGTTTCACTCCAAGAGTAATAGGTCATACCTATTATAGGAAGGATAATCGAACCCCGGGAAACTTGTCAAGAAGGTTCTTGATGGCCCAACGGAGGAGGAACGCATATTTCCCTTGACGAAGCGAACGATAGTTTGATACAAGTGTATAAAACAAATGTTCGCCATGGGAGAGCAATGAAGGAAGAGGGTCGGTCAGCGAAGGCGACGAGGGACCGCATCGTCGAGGTGGCTGCCGGGATGTTCGCCGAGCACGGTTTTCAGCAGGTGACGGTGCGGGACATCTGCAGCCGGGCAGGGGCCAACCTGGCGGCGGTGAATTACCACTTCCGGGACAAGGAAGGGCTGTACCTCGAGGTATTCCGGTATGCCCGCTCCCGGGCCTTCGAGGAGTATCCCCTGCCCGCCGGGGGTGACGGCATGACATCCCCTGAAGCGCGCCTTCGCGAGTTCGTCCGCACCACCCTTCTGCGCATCCTTGACGAGGGGGAGGATGCGTACCTGGCCAAGCTCATGGCACGGGAGTTCATGGAGCCGACGAGGGCCCTGGATATGATGCTGGAGGAGACCATCCGGCCCAGCTTTCACCTTCTTGGGTCCATCGTCCGTGACCTTCTCGGGGAAGGGGCCTCCGAAGAGGAGGTACGCTTATCCTGCGCCAGTGTGGTGGGTCAGTGTTTCCATTACTTCTACGCGAGGCCTGTAGTGGAGCGCCTCTTCGGGCTCGAGGGCTACAGTGGTGAGATGAAGGAAGTGCTGGTGGAACATATCGTCTCCTTTTCGCTCCATGGCCTTCGAAAAAAGACCTCCAGGAAAAAAGGAGCAGCCAAATGAAGATCCTCATCGTGATCGCCCTATCCGCCGTATTCTTCTGCGGCATAGCCCGGGGGGAAGAGGTGGAGCCGGAAGAGCGCCACACCCTGTCATCGATCATCCGCTATGGTCTGGAGCATAACCCGGCCTTAAGGGTGTCCCGGAAGACCGTCGAAGGGGAGCGATACGGGATCGATGCCGCTCGGGCAGAGAGGATGGGGCGCCTCGATGTCGGCGGAGGCTACACGCGGTATCGCTACCCCTCTCCCCTGACGCCCATCGTCATTAGCCTCCCGCTGACCGCCGGGACAAGCATCCCCGACTTCGAGCGGAACGTCTACGACGGCGGGGTTTCCTTTAGGCTGCCCCTCTTCAAGGGGGGGCGTCTCGAAAGGGGGGTCCGTGTGGCGGAACTGAAGAAGTCGGTGGCCGAGGACGGATACAGCCACACGGCCCAGGAACTGGCCTACAACCTCTCGAGTCTCTATTTCAAGATCCTTCAACTCGAAAACACCCTCGAGGCGAGCGATGCGTCAGTGAGACAACTGACCCGGCATCGGGAGCAGGTGGAGAGCTTTCTGAAGGCGGGCACGGTCCCGGTCCTCGACCTCCTGAAGACCGAGGTGGAGCTCTCCCATATGAAAGAGAACCGGCTGCTCGTCAAGAACACCATCGACAGCGCCTTCGAGCTCCTCAAGACCCTCATGGGGATCGACGACCCCCGAAGGCGGATCGTTCTCCAGGAGGAAACCGTGCCCACACCCGCGCCCGGCAGCGCGGATGATGACATCGCTTCAGCCCTCAGCCGGCGGCCCGACTACAGGGCTCTGGCGGGAAAGCGGAAGATCGCGGAGGAGCGGGTGAAGATGGCCCGGGGAAAGAGGCTGCCTGAGGTGGTGGCGGCCGGTGACTACGGAGGCAGGGCGGGCGACAATATGGCCTTCAAGGAAAACTGGAACGTTACGGTGCGCTTCGCCGTGCCCGTCTTCGACGGCGGCGCCATCTCCTCGGAAGTCCAGAAGGAAAAGGTAGAGCTGGAGCGGGTGAAGGAGGAAGAAAGGGCCTTACGGCTTGCCATCATACGGGAGGTCAAAGACGCCCACGTGAGCATCCGGAACGCCGGGGAACGGATCGATGTGACATCCGGGGCGATCGCTTCGGCCAGGGAGAACCTCAGGGTGGAACGCCTGAAATATGAGACGGGAGCGGGCACGAGCACGGACGTGATTGATGCCCAGACGGCCCTCCTTCGGGCGGAGACCGAATACCATCAGGCGGTCTTCGAACGGGAGATCGCTTACGCCCTGCTCCGGAAGGCGACAGGGGAAGAGGTGCGGCCCACAGGAGGTGAAAAGTGAAGAAGAGATTCATGATCATACCCATTGCCGCTGTCATCGTCATCCTCGCCGTGGCGGTGTTCTATACGTTCCGGGGCAAGGGAGATGACGGGGCGCTCGTCCTCTCGGGCACCGTCGAGGTGACGGAGGTCCACGTGGGATTCAAAATCCCCGGAAGAATGACCGATCTTCTCACCGACGAGGGCCGGAAGGTGGCAAAAGGGGAGAGACTTGCCCTCCTGGACAACAGGGAGCTTGCCGCCATAGTCGGCAGGGAACGGGCAGTCCTCGAAGAGGCCTCCTCCCGCCTCAAAGAGCTCCAGGCAGGGTCGAGACCCCAGGAGATCGAACAGGCGAAGGCGAACCTGGCGGCCCAGGAGGCGGAACTGGTGAAGGCCCGAAAGGACCGCGAGAGGGCGGAGATCCTTTACGGGAACGGTGCCATCTCCGCGGCCCAGTATGACGGCTTGGTCACCGCTTACGATAACCGGCGTGCCCAGATGCGATACGCGGTGGAGCGCCTGGGCCTCGTGAAAGAAGGGCCGAGAAAGGAAGATATCGAGGCGGGAAGGGCACGGGTGAGCCAGGCGCGGGCCGCCCTCGCCGCGTCCGAGGAGCGGCTCAAGGATACGGTGATCTATGCACCCCTCCCGGGGGTGGTCCTGAAGAAGCATGCGGAGCCCGGCGAGACCATCGCCCAGGGTGCGCCGGTGGTCACCATCGGGGATCTGGAACGGCCATGGGTAAAGGTCTACGTGAAGGAAGCGAAGCTCGGCCTCGTGAAGCTCGGGCAGAAGGCGACAATCACCACGGACACCTACAGGGACAGATCCTACGAGGGGACGGTCACCTCCATATCCTCTGAGGCCGAGTTCACCCCCAAGAACGTCCAGACACAGGAGGAACGGGTGAAGCTGGTCTTCGCGGTAAAGGTGAGCGTGAAAAACGACAAAGACGAGCTGAAGCCCGGCATGCCCGCCGACGTACGCATCGAGATCCGGTAAGGAGTATCATGGCCGACCAGAAACCGGTTGCCGTCAAGACCGCCAACCTCACCCGGTCCTTCGGTCCCTTGCGGGCCGTGGACGGTCTTGACCTGGAAGTACAGGAAGGGGAACTCTTCGGCCTCGTGGGGCCCGACGGCGCCGGGAAGACGACGGTGATGAGGCTTTTGGCGGCCATTATGGAGCCCTCCGGAGGAGAGGGTTGGGTGGCGGGTTTCTCCATTACGAGGGAGGGAGAGGCGATCAAGGAGCGGATCGGCTACATGTCCCAGAGGTTCGGCCTCTACGAGGATCTCACGGTGATGGAGAACATCCTCTTCTATGCGGACCTCTACGGGGTAGGCCGAAAAGAGCGCTTCCGGCGGATCGAGAGGCTCATGGAATTCAGCGGTCTCGGCCCCTTCACGGGACGGTTTGCCGGGGCCCTTTCCGGAGGTATGAAGCAGAAACTGGGCCTTGCCTGCGCCCTGATCCACACGCCCCCCATCCTCCTCCTGGACGAGCCGACCAACGGCGTCGACCCCGTGTCGCGGCGGGATTTCTGGCACATCCTTTATGACCTCCTGAAGGAGGGGGTGACCATCCTCGTTTCCACCGCCTACCTCGACGAGGCCGAGCGGTGCACCCGGGTGGGGCTCATGCACAACGGGAGGCTCCTCCGGGCCGACGATCCCGTGAAGATCAAGGAGTCTTTTCCCGTCCCCATGGTGGAGATCTGGACCTCGGAGAGCCGCAGGGCCGCCGGGGTGGTGTCAGGCCTCGAGGGCGTCAGGACGGTGACCGCCTACGGGGACAGGCTCCATGTGGCCGTGGCGGAGAAGGGGATAGCGGAGGGGCTCGTAGAAAGGCTGAAGAGGCAGGGGGTGGCGGTGGGGGGGCACCGGATGATCACCCCGTCCCTGGAGGATACCTTCATCGCCATGGTGGAGGGAACGAAATGAAGCCGGATAGCGGGCTTAGGACTGGAGAGACGTTTGGCTGGGAGTCCGACCCTGCCTTCCAACTCTATCAAATAATTCCTTCGGAGGAGGGTGCGTTTCCTGTGATCCGAGCCGGACGGAACTTTTGGCGAGTCGCGCCTACGAGCACCTTTGGGTACCCACTTCGGGCAAGACCAAACGGTCCGCACTGTGGACACGGCGCATGTCCGAAGTCCCGCAAGGGTTTTTGGTGCGGGACAAGTTTGCGCACGTGAGTGCAGGGCTGGCCCCATAGTGGGTAAAGGGCGCAGGGCGAAGCAGGGAGCCACACAGTGGTCCGGCGAAGGATGGCTCAGTGGAGAGCAAGAAGTGGGATGGCCGGAATCGAAGGGATGAGCGGATAGTTGAAGGGCATAGCCATGACGGGGCACGGTGTGGAAGAGAGAACGGTGGCGGTGAGAGTGGAGGACCTGACGAAGCGGTTCGGCGACTTCGTGGCGGTGGACCGCGTGAACCTCACCGTAGGCAAAGGCGAGATCTTCGGTTTCCTCGGCCCCAACGGTGCGGGAAAATCGACCACCATCAAGATGCTCTGCGGCCTTCTCCTGCCTACCGGGGGCAGGGGCACGGTGGGTGGATACGACATGGTCCGGGAGACGGAGCGGATCAGGCGCACCATCGGGTATATGTCCCAGAGGTTCTCCCTCTATGACGACCTCAGGGTGGAGGAGAACATCGATTTCTTCGGCGGTATCTACGGCGTGAGGAAGGACAGGAGGGGGGAGAGAAAAGAGTGGGCCCTCCGCATGGCCGGGCTCACGGAACGCAGGAACGACCTCACCGGTACCCTCCCCGGAGGCTTCAAGCAGAGGCTCGCCCTCGGGTGCGCCATTCTCCATGAGCCGCCTATCATCTTCCTCGATGAGCCCACCTCGGGGGTTGATCCCATCTCCAGGCGTCAGTTTTGGTCCCTCATCTACGAGATGGCCCGGTCGGGGACCACCGTCTTCGTCACCACCCATTACATGGACGAGGCGGAGTACTGCGACCGCCTGGCCCTTATCTACAGGGGGAGGATCGTGGCCCTCGGGTCGCCCACGGAGCTGAAAGAGAGGCATATGAAGCGGGACGTGCTGGAGGTGGAGGCGGCGAGGCCCGTGGAGGTAATGGAGTTTCTGAAGGAAAAAGGGATCGAGGCGGCCCTCTTCGGGAGTGTCCTCCACGCGGTGGTCGAACAAAAAAAGACAGCCCCGGAGGAGATGACCGCCCTTCTCGGTGGGGCTGGCTTTCAGGTGACCCGTCTTGCCAGGATCAGGCCGTCCCTTGAGGATGTCTTCGTATCCCTGATCGAGACCTCATGAGGACCGCCCCATGAACCTTCTCAGAATCCGGGCCGTGGCACACAAGGAGATGCTGCAGGTGAGGCGGGACCCCTTGAGCCTCGCCCTGGGGTTCCTCCTGCCCGTCATCCTCCTTCTCATCTTCGGCTATGCCATCACCATGGATATCAACAACATCACCACGGTGGTGCGCGACCTGGACAGGAGTGCATCGAGCAGGGAACTGGTGAGGCACTTCGAGGCCTCCGGCTATTTCACCGTCACGGGATACGCCGAGAGCGAGAGGGAATTGGACCACTACCTCGATGGGGGCAAGGCCCGGGTGGCCATCTCGATACCACCTGATTTCTCGAAGGATCTGGAGAGGGGAAGGCCTGCCCCGATCGGGGTACTCGTGGACGGAAGCGACTCGAACACGGCCACCATCGCCATGGGGTATGTCCTCGGTGTGGCCGAGCTTTTCCGACAGAAGAGGGGGGCAATATCGGTTATGCCCCGGATCGATCCCCGGGCGAGGGTCTGGTACAACCCGGAACTGAAATCGAGGAACTTCATCGTCCCGGGCCTGGTGGCCGTGATCATGGCCATCATCGCGGCACTCCTCACCTCCCTCACCATCGCGCGGGAATGGGAACGGGGTACCATGGAGCAGCTCATCTCCACGCCCGTCAAACCCTCGGAACTGATCCTGGGAAAGCTGGCGGTCTATTTCGTCATCGGTCTCGCCGACGTGGTCCTTTCCGTGATCACAGGCGTCTGGCTCTTCGGCGTGCCCCTCAAGGGGAATGTCTTTCTCCTCATGTTCTTCTCCAGTATCTTCCTCTTCGGGAGCTTGAGCCTCGGTATCCTCATCTCCATCAACACGAAGTCCCAGATCCTGGCGAGCCAGGTATCCATGGTGGTTTCCTATCTCCCCGCCTTTCTCCTCTCGGGGTTCATGTTCTCCATCGCAAACATGCCCGAGGCGCTCCAGGTCCTGACCCGCATCATCCCGGCCCGGTACTTCGTCACCATGGTGAAGGGGGTCTTCCTCAAGGGGAGTACCCTTTCCTTCCTCGCCCTCGAAACGGTCCTTCTCTCCCTCTTCGGCCTCGTGGTCTTCCTCATCGCCAACAGGCGCTTCAAGAAGAGGATAGGATAAGGATGTTCGAACGGATACGGCGCCTCATCGCCAAGGAGTTCATCCAAGTCCTCAGGGATGCAAAACTGAGGCTCTTCATCTTTGTCCCGCCCCTCATCCAGCTTCTCATCTTCGGCTACGCGGTCACTACGGACGTAAACAACGTGGCCACGGCGGTTGTTGATTTCGACCGGTCCCACGAGAGCCGGGAGCTGGTGCGGAGGATGGAGGCATCGGGCTATTTCCGGGTCAAGGCGAATGTCTCCTCGCCCAAGGTCATCCAGGAACTCCTCGATCGGGGCGAGGTGACGGTGGCGATCCGGATCAACAATGGTTTCGCGAAGGATGTGAAGGGCCCGGAAGGGGCGGTGGTCCAGGTGCTCGTGGACGGCACCGACTCCAACACGGCCCTCATCGCCATGGGCTATGCAACGCGGATCATCACCAAGTTCGGGACAGACCTGGGTCCCGGCACGATCAACCTTTCCGCTTTCACGCTCGACGTGCGGCCCAGGGCGTGGTACAACCCGGAGCTGAGGAGCAGGAACTACAACGTGCCGGGGGTCATTGCCATCATGATCCTCCTCATCTGTCTCATCCTCACCTCCATGGCCATCGTCCGGGAACGGGAGATAGGGACCCTGGAGCAGTTGATGGTGACGCCCTTGCGCCCCATCGAGCTGATCCTCGGAAAGACCATCCCCTTCGCCATCATCGGCCTCTTCGACATGTTCCTCGTCACCGTGGCGGGTGTCTTCTGGTTCAAGATACCGATCGCCGGCTCGCTGCCGCTCCTCACCCTCTGCACCGTCATCTATCTTCTTTCCGTCCTGGGTATCGGCCTTTTCATCTCCACCGTATCGAAGACCCAACAGCAGGCCCTCATGGCCACCTTCCTCTTCTTTGCCCCGGCGGTGCTCCTCTCGGGCTTCATGTTCCCCATCGAGAACATGCCCGTAGCCGTCCAGTACGGCACCTACCTGAACCCGCTCCGGTACTTCCTCGTCATCATCAGGGGCATCTTCCTCAAGGGGAACGGGACGGCCATCCTCTGGCCCCAGATGGCGGCCCTGTTGCTCCTCGGTGCCTTTGTGCTCACGATCAGCGCCCTGAGGTTCAAGAAGAGGATGGGGTAGAGGCAGGGGAAAGGACCAAGGTGCAAGGATCAAGGTGAAAGGGAAAAGGTAAAAGGGGAACGAGGAAACAGAAGGGGTGCGGGCCGCCTGACCCCGAACCGATCCTTGACTGGTCGCCCCGCGATGGTATAATGGGCGGAAAAGAGCGTTGCTCCGCCCGGAAGCCGTCCCGTAACGGCTCCTCACGCGTTTGTTTTCCGGGGAAACCAGGACGAGGAGAAACCATGAACGCAACCAGCGCTACACGGTCAAAAACCCCTGTCATTCTCTTCCTTCTTCTCTGCGCCCTCCTCGGTCCGGGCCTTGCGTCCGGGGCCGGCGGTCTTGACGTGTGGCACTGGAGAAACCCTCTTCCCCAAGGCAACTACCTTTACGGTGCCGCTTACGGCAACGGCCTATTCGTGGCCGCAGGTGATGCCGGTACCCTGGTGACGTCACCTGACGGGGTGTCCTGGACCATGGCAGAGCCCGACACACTGGCGAGCCTCTACGGCATCACCTACGGAAACAATCTCTTCGTGGCCGTGGGCGACGGAGGCACGATCCTCACCTCCGGGGACGGCGTCACCTGGACCCCGGTCGTCTCCGGCGCGGCCAATACCCTCTACGGCATCACCTACGGAAACAATCTCTTCGTGGCCGTGGGCGACGGAGGCACGATCCTCACCTCCGGGGACGGCGTCACCTGGACCCCGGTCGTCTCCGGCGCGGCCAATACCCTCTACGGCATCACCTACGGAAACAATCTCTTCGTGGCCGTGGGCGATACGGGCACCATCCTTATTTCTTTTGACGGTGTTTTTTGGTTCGCCATGTTTTCCGGTGTGGCCAATACCCTCTACGGGATCTCCTACGGAATGGGCCAGTACGTGGCCGTGGGCGACACCGGAACCCTCCTCTTGTCCTTTGACGGCGCGGGATGGTTTGCCGTTCCGGGGCCTGTGGCCAACACCCTCTTCGGTGTAGCGGCGAGCGATGCAGGTCTTCTTGCCGTGGGCGATACGGGCACGCTTCTTGTTTCCCCGGACGGGATCCTCTGGGCGCCTTCCAATGCGGGGGCAACGGAGAACCTTTTCAGGGGCGCCTTCGGTAACGGAGTGTTCGTTGCCGTGGGAGGGGACGGAAGAATCCTGTCCTCCACGGACGGCATTGCATGGACGGCGAGGAATTCGGGTACCGCAGAGATCCTGCTGGCTGTGGCGCATGGCGGCAGCCTCTTCGTTGCCGTGGGCACCGGCGGCACCATCCTCACCTCGCCGGACGGTACGACCTGGACGGCGAGGAATTCGGGTACCCCGGAGGTCCTGAGGGGGGTGGCCTTCGGATCGAATCTCTATGTGGTCGTGGGAAACAACGGCACCATCCTCACCTCGCCGGACGGTACGACCTGGACGGCGAGGAATTCGGGTACCCCGGAGGTCCTGAGGGGGGTGGCCTTCGGGGCCGACCGGTTTGTCGCGGTGGGCGACAACGGGACGGTCCTTGGCTCGTCAAACGGGACCGCGTGGGCCGCACAGCCCTCGGGCGTCAACAGGAAACTCTACTATGCGGCCTTCGGGGCCGGCACCTTTGTGGCGGTGGGAGAGACGGGAACGATCATCGCCTCCGCCGACGGGACGCAGTGGACGCAGAGCCCTTCGGGGACTGCACACACACTCTTTGGCATCGCTTACGGCGACGGAGTGTTCGAGGCCGTGGGGGACTACGGTACCGTACTGACGCTCCAGGGGGGGCTCGGCTGGGTGAGGAGATACCCGAGAAATCTTTCCACCCTCATCGGCGCCATATACGGCAGGGGCGGCTTTGTCGCCGTCGGCATTGCGGGGACCATCCTTCAGTCGGGTGTCCTCGCACCCATCCCTTCGCCGTCCGGGAGTGTGGGCGGCGGCGGAGGCGGCGGAGGGTGCTTTATCGCCACTGCAGCCTTCGGTTCATCCCTGCACCCTCATGTGGCTACCCTCAGGCATTTCAGAGACACCTGGCTCCTCACTCACGAACCGGGCAGGTGGTTCGTGAATCTCTACTACCGGTACTCCCCGGCCCTGGCGGACGCGATAGCGGCCAGCGATACCCTGAAAGGGATGACCCGAGCGGTCCTCTGGCCCGTGGTATATACCATCGAGTATCCGTTGCCGGCGGGACTCCTGTGCCTGGCTGTCTGTCTCTGTGTCGTCCGGAACAGGAAAGGAAAGAGGGCGTTGAAGCGAAAGGCCTCGTACATGCTTGCTTTCTTCCTTGTCTTTTTCCTCCTCCTTCTTGCAACCCCTGCCCCGGCAGAGGAGGGGACGGCCGGTCAGATCGTGAACCTAAGGGGGCGGGTAGACACCTTCGGCCCGGATACGAAGGCATGGACTCCTGCAAGAACAGGCCAGGCGCTCCATCCCGGGAGTACCGTGCGGACAGGGCAGGACGGTTGGGCAGCCGTGCTCATGGCTGACGAGACTCTGATCCAGTTGAACAGGAACACCCGATTTGTGGTCAAGGAAGTGGCCCGGAGTGCAGGATGGTTCAAAGGGGGCAGGGTGATCCCGGCGGGTTCCTCGCCGCCCCGGTCCGATTACCGCCTGGAATCGGGCGAGGCTTGGGCCCGCAACAAGAACAGGAATATGATGATCGAGATAGAGACCCCGAGAGTCACAGCGGCCATACGGGGGACCGAGCTGAACCTGAAAATCATGGACCGGGAAACGGTCGTCCTCACGGTACTTGAGGGCCGGGTGCAGGCGAGAAACGAGCTGGGTTCCATCGATGTGGGCCCCCGGGAGCAGGTCACGGCACGACCGGGAGCCCCGCTTTCCAAAGTGCTTCTGGTTTCCCCGGAGGACGCCGTCCAGTGGACTATCACCATACCGCCGATCATCACCGTCCGGGATGTTCCCCTCATCTCGAAAGACCACCTCTTCCTGAAGAGAGAAGAGCAGAGACTTGAGGCCCTCGTTGTCTCCCCCGGCGTCACCGTCGATACCCTGCTTCGTCTGGCACTCGTGTACCGGGACCAGGGGCAGGGGGGAAAGGCGAGGGATCTCTTCGAGAGGGTGCTCGCGGCAGACCCTGGCAATCAGCAGGCCCTGACAGGTCTGGGATGGACATTTCTCGACCGTGCCGGTCCCCGGGAGGCCCTGGTCTTCTTCGACAGGGTGAGACAACCCGACGCCCTTCTCTTTCTGGGCCGGTCGGCGGCCCTGGCGGACCTGGGTGAGATGGAGCAGGCCATGACCACGGTCCGTGAGGGTCTTCACCGATTCCCCGGTTTCCTCCCTCTTCGGCTCCAGCACGCCCTGCTGCTTCTGAGAATGGGTGAACTGAAGACGGCCTATACCGATCTCGGCCGGCTTACGGCGAGCAATCCCGAATACGGACCTGCCTGGAGCCTCTTGTCGCTCACCTCTCTGTCCCTCGGGAGGAACGCGGAGGCGGTGAGCGCCGCACGGAAGGGGGTCGAACTCTCCCCTAACTCGCCCTCCGCCCTCATCGCAGAGGGCTATGCCGGTCAGGCGTCCTTCGATCTCGGAAGGGCCCTCCACGCCATGAAAAGGGCTTCGCTCCTCGACGACAGGGACGGGACCGCGTACCTCAACATGGCAAGGCTCCACTTCGGTGCGGATGATATCGACGAGGCCCTGGCGGCTGCCGAGAAGGCCCTCGTCCTGGCCCCGGAGAGGGGGGAGGTGCACGGAGTGCTCGGTTTTGTGCTCCTCGCCAGGATGAAGACCGAGGACGCCGTCGCTGCGTTCAGAAAGGCCATATCCCTCGATCCGGCCCTCGGAGAGCCCCACCTCGGCCTCGCCCTTGCCTCCATGCGGAAGGGCGATACAGAAACGGCTGTGGAGGAGATGAGCAAGGCGGTGCTTCTTGAACCGAGGCGCTCCCTGTTCCTCAGCTACTGGGCAAAGATGCTCTATCAGCTCAAGCGGTTCGACGAGGCCCGGGCCATCCTGAAGCTCGCCGGCGAGCTGGACCCTCGGGACCCGACCCCTGAGCTCTACCGGGCGATCATCCTCAGGGACCTCAACAGACCGACGGAAGCCATCGAGGCCATGAACCACGCCATTGCGCTCAACGACAACCGGGCCGTGTACCGGTCACGGTTTCTCCTGGATAGGGATCTTGCGGTCAAGAACGTGGATCTTTCCATTGTTTATAACCAGCTCGGCCTTTCCGCCTGGGCGGCAAACAAGGCCCTTGCCTCCATGAAACAGGATTACGGGAACTATGCGGCCCATCTCTTCTACGGCGGGGCGCTGCTGAACCAGGAGGGCCGATCCCATGCAGGGGGGAGCGAGGTGCTTCTCGCCCGGATCATGTACCCTGCCAACCTGAACTCCTTCAACTCCTTCAACGAATATACGTCCTTCTTCGAACAGCCCGGGATCGGCGGCACCATCACCTCCACGGCAGGGAGTTTTCTCACCTACGACAACAGCGCCACGGTGTACGGGGGGATCCCCCGGGCCAACCTCGCCTTCTACGCTTCAACCTTCTACAACCGGACCAACGGATGGGAAAGGAGCCGGTACGAGCGCTACGGGGGATGGGACACCTACGTAAAGTGGGACCTTACTGCCAAGGACGGCTTTATGCTCCGCCTCGGCGGGGCGACCTACAAGAAGGGCGATGAACCCTCGTGGGACGCCCTGGAGGCGGGAAGAGTGGAGGCGGCCTATCACCATCGTTTCCGGCCCGACGCCGACCTGCTCGTTTTCGTGGCCCACGTGGACAACAGGGGGAGTCTCTACCTGAAGACGGTCGCCGGGCCTTTCGCGGCGGTGCCCCCCTTCCCGCCCTTTTATCTCCAAGCCGACCGGTGGGCCGATTATCACATGCCCTATACCCTGGGCCAGGCCCAGCAGCGTTTCAAGCTCGGCAATCACCAGATGATCCTGGGAACGGCCCAGTACCGGAGGAGGAACGGCGCGGAGAGCGAGACGGTCAATACCATGAGGTGGGGAGGCGCGGTCCTGGGGCTGCCCACCATCCTTACCGACCACACGATCCACGACCGGTACCAGTCCTACTATATTCAGGATGTCTGGCGTGCAGCGGCCGGGCTCACCCTTGAAGGGGCGGTCTACTACGACCGGATGGACCTTGGGAACGCCTTCTCGGGCGAGAAGTGGACTCTCCGCGAGGTGAGCCCTCGCCTCGGCCTCATCTGGACACCTACCAGAAACGATACCTTTCGCCTGGCCGGTTTCCGCTCCCTTTTTCCCTTCGTGGCCTACCGGATAGACCCCGTGGAGGTTGCCGGGGTACCCATCTTCAGGAACGATGCCGAGGGATCGGTGGCGGACGAGTATGATCTCACCTGGGAGCGGGAGTGGCGCACCGGTTTTCTCTCCGCGAACCTCTTTTACATGGAACGGGACTACAGGTACAAAAGCGTCGGGGTCATGGTGAGGGAGGGGGGGCGCTCCAGGGGGGCGGAACTCACCCTCAACCAGCTGCTCTGGTCCGGCCTCGGCCTCGTGGGAGGGTGGCGATTCGCAGATGTCAGGGACGCACGGTTCCCCCTTTCGGACCGGCACGAGCACACGGTCTACGGGGGGCTCAACTTCCTCCATCACAGCGGTGTTTCCGCCGGCCTCACCCAGACCTTCCGCCACCAGAGTATGAAATCCGAGGGACAGGGCAGCGAGACCATCTGGCTTACCGACCTTCACCTGGGGTACGAATTGCCGGGCAAGCGGGGCTCCGCGGCGATCCAGGTGAAGAATCTCTTCGATCGCCGTTTCACCTGGGTGAGCGATTTCTTCGTCAGAACGGTCAGGGCTCCGGCGCGGGAGGTCTATGTTACCCTTGCCCTGAACTTCTGAAGAGGGAGGTCTTCGCCTGACCCGGTCCATCCTATCCTCGCGAAACTATGTCCTTCAGGTGGGTGTCGGCGGGGTCGTTGTCCTTGTCGCCCTCCTCTTCTGCATCAGTCCCTGGGGCGGGGCGGTGGACAGGTTCCTCTACGACTCCCATTTCCTCGTCCGGGGATCCCTCGGGACGCCCGACGAGATTGTCATCGTGGCCATCGACGAGCCCTCCTTCGGGGTGATCGCCCGGCAGTGGCCCTGGCCGCGGAGCCTCCACGGCCGTCTCGTGGAGAGTCTCTTTCGGTCCGGTGCGAGGGTTGTCGCCTTCGATATGATTTTCGCAGAGCCCTCAACCCCGGAGGAGGATCAGGCCTTTGCGACAGCGATCAGGAGACACCCGGGTACGATCCTCGCATCCGACCTGAGCCTGACTGAAGAGTCCGCGTACATGCAGGAGATCGTGGTCAGCCCTTTTCCCGAACTGCTGTCACCGGCAACGGAGGTAGGTTTCATCGATTTTCCCGTGGACCCTGACGGTTTCGTCCGCCGGACCCGTCTGTCCCGGGACGGCGACTTTTCCCTTGCCTTTCTCGCGGCGAATACCTTCCTTGAAAGGGAAGGTCGCAGCCGTCTGGAGGCCCCTCGTGGTGCTTCCCCCGAGTATCAGGGCATCAACTTCCTCGGTCAGCCCCGAACGGTGAGGACCGTCTCCTACTATCAGGCACTGGACCCTGAACGGCACCTACCGCCGGCTTTTTTCAGGGATAAAATGGTCTTTGTCGGCATTGTCATCCAGAGCACCTCGGAGTTTCGCACGAGAAGACCCGACCATTACCCCATCCCCTTTTCGCGACGCGATACGGGATACATGGCCGGCGTGGAGATCCATGCCCAGGTGGCCCATGATCTGCTCCATCATTCCCTGGTGAGGTACCCGCCCCGCCACCTGCCTGTGCTGCTCGGGGTCCTGGCGGGGCTCGTTTCCCTCTTTCTCTTTCTCAGGCTCAAGCCCATGGCGGGCGCCCTCGTCATGGTTCTCGAGGTGGCCGGGGTCTTCGCGGTGACACACCTCCTGTTTCAGCGCTGGCAGTACTACTTTCCCTCCATCTTTCTGCAACTGCCGTTCTGCGCGGGGTATCTCGCGAGCCCCTTCTGGCATTACTACCGGGCATGGAGGGAGCGGAACTTCATCCGAAGGGCCTTTGCGCGTTACGTGGCACCGAGCGTGGTGAATCAACTCCTCAGTGATCCCGAACGGCTGACCCTCGGGGGTGAGGCCGTAGAGGCGACGGTCCTCTTCTCCGATCTGGCCGGTTTCACCTCCTTCTCTGAAGGGATTGCGCCCCACAACCTCATCGATCTCCTGAACCGGTATTTCGGTCGCTTCAGCGACATCGTGCTCGCCGCCGAGGGTATGATCGACAAATACATCGGGGACGCGGTCATGGCCGTGTGGGGCGTACCGGTGGCCCAGCCCAACCACGCGGTGATGGCATGCACGGCAGCCCTGAAAATGAGGCAGGCGGCGGCCGAGCTGGGAAGGGTCGAAGAGGGGCTTACGGGGGTTCGTCTCCAGGTCAAGATCGGCATCAACAGCGGCAAGATGGTGGCGGGAAACGTGGGCGCGAGCAGACACTTCAACTACACGGTGCTGGGCAACGAGGTGAACGTGGCCTCCCGGTTGGAAGGGGTAAACCGGCGGTACAATACGGACATCATCGTGGGTGAGAATACGGCGGCCCAGGCAGGTGAACGGTTTCTCCTGAGGGAGCTGGACCTGGTGAAGGTGAAGGGCAAGACGGAGCCCTTGCGGATATTCGAGCTCATGGCCGAGAATGAATCGGCCTCCCGGGACCAGATAAAGCTCCTCCGGGTTTTTGGGGAGGGGAGGGCGCTCTACCGGGAACAGCGCTTCCGGGAGGCCTTAAGCCTCTTCGAGGAGTGTCTGGCAACGGTGCCCGACGACGGCCCCTCCATGGTCTACAGGGAGCGATGCCGCTTCTACGGGGAAACACCGCCGGGCCGGGACTGGGACGGCATCTACGTGATGGACGAGAAGTAGAACAGTCGCCCTCCTACCGGGAGGCGGAGAAGGCGATGACGGGTCGACCGTCCTTGGCGGGTTGGACTGATCCGTTCCCGGGAGAGGCGACGGCCACCTTCTCGGTGAAGTACCTGCACCTGCCCGCATCGTCGAGCTTCACGATATCGAAGTCCCGCTCGTTCCGGTCCTCGAAGCGCCGGCAGTTGTTCCAGGTCCCACCGTTATGGTATTTGCATCGTGTCGCCTTGCACACCAGTTGAAACATCCTTGTGCCCTCCCGCTGATAGGTGAACAGACTTCATACTCCATAGTATTCGGATCAGGAGGGCGAAAACATAAGGCCGGCCATGGGACTCTTCCGATTCGAAATGTGTCGGTGTTCTTATCACCTGTTCCTTTGTATGCGGTTCAGCGGTTTGGTATTGAATAACAATATATTACAAGTAAAAAGGTGTCCTGCGGTGTCGGAGATATTTACTGAGCCCTTTTTCGTATTATCTCCTGATCCTGCCCTTCTTTTTGGTGGTGGTCAAAAATTGAGGAAGAGGGCGGCGAGGATACCGCCGGTGCCCACGATGAAATAGATCCACACGCTGGCCCAATAGATTTGGGGATGATCCTCCCTGCTGATGAGCCGGTGACCCTTTACGTAGACCTGCCCGTTCCGGTACCCCGTGTAGCCGTAGTAGAGGAGGGCGCAGGCGGCGATGATGATCAGGATTCTCGTGGACAGGTAGCACATGGAGGGCCTCGTCTCAGGCTGCCCCGGAGGGCGCCACTAAGTTTATCGGAGGAGAGGAGGATTCCTTTAACGAGTCCTCTAACCGAATTTGACCAGAACCCCAGTTACAACTGCTTTGTCCAATCACGCAAACTGCATTGCCATTTCAGCGGAGATCCAAGGCAAGATTACTGATACGACCAGATCCGCTTGAGGGATGCCCCTGTCGGAATCTCCTCGCACACACGCTCATTCGCTCCGGCGGCTCCACTCGCGCGCGTTTGGCTGCGGAACTTCTGCTGACGCAGAAGACCGAGCTTCCTTGCCTCTCGACGGTGTGCCACAGGAGACCCCGACACGGACATACCCTCTCGGTAACGTCCGAGGTATGATGACGTGGCCTTTCCCCCTGAAAGGCGGAGACGCTTCCTCCTCAGGCCTACACCGGGGAAGAGTGGCAGGCGTTACCGTTTCATGGACAGGGAGATGCGCTTGCGGGCGAGGTCCACGTTGAGGACCGTGACCATCACCTTCTGGTGCACCTTCACCACATCCCCCGGGTTCTTCACGAACCGGTCCGCCAGCTCGCTCACGTGGACGAGCCCGTCCTGGTGCACGCCGATGTCCACGAAGGCGCCGAAGGCGGTGACGTTGGTCACGATGCCGGGCAGCTTCATCCCCGGTTTCACGTCCTCGATCCTCTCCACTCCTTCGGTGAAGGCAAAGGCCTCGAACTGTTCCCTGGGGTCCCGCCCCGGCTTGTCCAGTTCGGCCATGATGTCCTTCAGGGTGGGCAACCCCACCGTCTCCGTCACGTACCGTGCCACATCGATGCGCGTGCGCGCTTCCTCGGAGGCGAGGAGGTCGCGCACGGTGCAGCCCAAGTCCTTCGCCATGGCCTCCACGACAGGGTAACTCTCGGGATGGACCGCACTTGCGTCAAGGGGGTTCTTCCCGTCCCTGACGCGCAAGAACCCCGCGGCCTGCTCGAAGGCCTTGGGTCCGAGGCGCGGCACCTTTTTGAGTTCTTTTCGGGAAGGGAACGGTCCGTTCTCGTCCCGATAATCCACGATCGCCTTGGCCAGTTTCGGTCCCAGCCCGGAGACGTAAGTAAGAAGCTGTCTGCTCGCCCTGTTTACATCCACACCCACCCTGTTCACGCAGCTCGTCACCACGTCGTCGAGGCCGCGCTTCAGCGCCGCCTGATCCACATCGTGCTGGTACTGGCCCACGCCGATGGACTTGGGGTCGATCTTCACCAATTCCGCCAGGGGGTCCATGAGACGCCTGCCGATAGAGACGGCGCCCCGCACGGTCACGTCCTGGTCGGGGAATTCCTCCCTCGCCGCCTCGGACGCGGAGTAGACCGATGCGCCGCTCTCGTTGACCATGAGAACCGGTATCGGTCCCGGCAGGTCGAGGCGCTTCAGAAAACTTTCCGTCTCCCGGCTGGCGGTGCCGTTCCCCACGGCCACCGCCTCCACCTCGAAACGCCCGCACAGTTGTCTGATCGTCTCTCCTGCCTTCGCCGCCTCCCGCTCGGACTGGTGGGGAAAGATCGTGTCCGTATGGAGCAACTTCCCCTGCCGGTCCAGGCAGACCACCTTGCAGCCGGTCCTGAACCCGGGGTCGATGGCGAGGACGTTCTTCCCGCCCAGGGGAGGGGCGAGCAGGAGCTGGCGCAGGTTCCCGGCAAAGACCCTGATCGCCTCTTCGTCGGCCCGGGCCTTTGCCATGGCGAGGATCTCCGTTTCCATGGAAGGGAAGAGGAGGCGATGGTAGCCGTCCTCGAGAGCCATTTCCACCTGCCGGGAGGCGGCGTTCCCCGAGGTGATGAAGAGGGTCCGGAGCATGGCGAGGGCCTTTTTTTCGTCCAGAACCACGCCGAGGTTCAACACCCCCTCGTGGTCGCCCCGACGCATGGCGAGGATGCGGTGGGAAGGGGCGGTGCGGACAGGCTCCTCCCAGTCGAAGTAGTCCCGGTACTTGGCGCCCTCTTCTTCCTTACCCGCCGCCACCCTGGATTTAAACCGGCCTTCGTCGTGAAGGAGGGTTCGCATCCGTGCCCGTGCGGCTCCATCCTCGCTCATCCACTCGGCCATAATGTCCCGTGCCCCTGATAGGGCTTCCTCCGCGCTGTGAACCTCCTTCTCGGGGTCCACAAAGGCCCGGGCCTCGACCAGGGGATCGCGGCTTGCCGGGTCTGTCGGGTCCTGGGAGAAAAGTCGTTGGGCCAACGGTTCGAGGCCCTTTTCCCGGGCAATGGTGGCCCTGGTCCTTCGTTTGGGGCGGAAGGGAAGGTAGAGGTCTTCAAGAACGGACAGGGTTTGGGCGGCGAAGATCTTTTCCCTCAGTTCGTCGGTGAGGAGGTCCCTCTCGGCGAGGGAGCGGAGGATGGCCTCCTGTCTGTGCTCCAATTCCTCTAACTGCTCGAGGCGGTCCCTGATGGCGGTGACCGCGACCTCGTCGAGAGAACCGGTCGCCTCCTTGCGGTAACGGGCGATGAAGGGGATGGTCGCGCCTTCTGCAAGAAGTGCGGCCACCGCCCTCGCCTGTTCCGGTTTCAGCCCCTTTTCTCCGGCGATCCGGGCGATATGATGGTCTTTCATGGATCTCCCTCCCCTGCTCCCGGTGCGGCGGGCCACAGAGCGAAGCGAAGAGGATTATACCACGTTCCCTTCGCTCCCGCCCGCTGAGTTGCAGTCTTCCGGTTTCTTCGATATTGTGTAGAAACATGGATCCCGATCGCGACGATGATCCCCTGGTGCGGGAGATCAAGAGAGAGGGCTTGCCCGTCTATCCTTAACCGACCCCGGCTGGGCGCAGAGGCGCTCTTCCCTTGATGGCGGGGCGGACGCGGCGATAAACAGACCGCGCCGATCGCGGGCTCCATGGTTTGCACCCCCCGGCGGATTTGAAAAAGGTCGAGGCACCGTGACAGCAGCCTCCGGGCCCATGAGGGGGCCGCACACGCCCGTTTGTCGGACCTCCTTACGATATTGCCTTTTCGGACAGACCGCCCCGTTCGACGTCGACAATGAATTCCGTGGGTTGCAATATTGGCATTATACTTGCAAACGAACAGCGGCGAACGCAAAGGGCACGGTGGAGATCAGAGGACATCAAAGGAACAGGAGGGCAACCCCGTCGATGAAGCACGGCGGTCGGAGGGCTCCGGGTCGATCGGATCCCTCAAGGGAGAACGTCCCGCCAGCCTGTTCCTTTTCGGTGCACCAATCCATATGAGGGAGGGAACGATGAAACGAGTCTTGGCGGTGGTTTTTGTCTTTCTGCTGTTCTGTGCCGGGTTTGTTCCGGCTGTCGGCGCGGTTACGTACGATCTGAAGACGGACTGGAGCGATACGGCCAATCCCAACGGTCCATGGTCCTTTTGGCAGGGTAGCGATCTTCTGCCGAACCAGCCGGATTACTTCAGCGACGGGAGCATGTGGGAGGGGTTTGCGAAGGCGGCCTATGGGCCAGGCAACCCTATCGGCCATGTCCCCGTATGGGTGCAGGTGGATGCCCCCTGGAGCGACACGAATTTCAGCGTCGGCGACATCGCCTTTCACACGTACAGCCACACCAGCTCGGACCCCAACAACGTACCCGGGTACGTTCTCTGGAAAAGCCCTCTGGAGGGGACCATCACCATCAGCGGAAACGTCTGGTGGGGGGGTTGGGATGACCCCAACCATTACAGGGGCATGAACTGGGGACTTTTTTTCAATGACGGTCTCCTCGCTAGCGGCACTGCAAAGGAAACCGACAAATACCCTGACGACATTGATTACTTTACCGGAGGAGGCGTCATGAACGTCCATGTCGGCGACAGGGTGACCTTCGTGGGGGACTACTCCGGATACGACTTCCCCTGGTCGGTCGGTGTGAACCTTACCATCGAGGTCACGCAACGGGTCCCCGAGCCGGCCACGATGCTTCTTCTCGGCTCGGGACTCCTCGGTCTCGCCCCATTCAGGAGAAGAGGGGCGAAGTAATCCGTGACATCAGCGCGAAGGCCAAGGGGGAGCCGGCAACGGCTCCGCCTTCTTTTTCCACGAAACAAACCCCAAGAGAACGCGATCGGCCCTTGATCGCCCCCGAGGCCGTCACACCGGGACAACCCGCCCCTCCCGCAGCCCTTGCCTGGGATGGCCCGAAGAGAACCGGGAAAGACGAAGCCGGACCGGAAGGAGAAAGATAACCATGGTCGCCGGACCTGCCGCTGTCCGACTGCTCCTTCACGCGAGGCTCCATGCCCTTCCCTTGGAGTGCACGAGACCGCGGCTTATGGGGGTGTTGTTTTGGGCGATAAACTTGTGGTAACGTGCTTTAAATCGTGGTTCCCGAGGGTTAGCCATCGAACCGAATCATCCGGAGAAGAAGACCGATCAAAGCAAGGAAATGCTGGAGGCGCTGGTCAACGCGACGCGCGAGGCGTTGATACTGCTTGACAAGGATGGTGTGATTCTCTTCATCAATGACGTGGCGGCGGAGAAACTGGGCAGGAACCCGCAGGATCTCATCGGTACCAGGGTATATACCCATTTGCCCCCCGAAACGGCAAGGATGCGGAAAGAGTACTATGACGCATGCGTTGCTACCGGAGAGGCCTGCGTCTTTGAGAGCGTCAGAGAGGGGAGGTGCTTCAGGGAGCATTGTTACCCGGTGATCGAGGGGGAGGGAAGGGTATCGAAGATCGCCATCTTCGCATCCGAAATAACGGAGCAGAAGCAGATCGAGACGGCGCTTCGGGAAAGCGAAAGGAAATACCGGAGCCTCTTCGAACACGCGAACGACGCCATCTTCCTCGTGAAGGATGGTATCTGCATTGATTGCAGCGCCAACTCATCGGCACTCTTCGGCTGTACCAGAGAGGACCTCATAGGTCATTCTCCCGAGGAATTCTCGCCGCCCCTCCAGCCTGACGGAAGGTGCTCCAGGGAAGGGATTGCAGAGAAAGTCAACGCCGCAGTGGCCGGCACCCCCCAGTTCTTCGAATGGCAGCACCACCGCAAGGATGGGAGTCTCTTCGACGCAGAAGTGGGCATGAGCGGATTGGTGGTGGGTGGTGAGACGTGCGTTCAGGTCATCATTCGAGATGTGAGCGCACGAAAAAGGGCGGAAAGACTCCTCGCCGAATCGGAGGAGCGCTACCGTATCCTGACGGAGAAGTCGACCGTGGGCATCTATGTCATTCAGGACGATGTGTTCCGGTATGTCAACACCGCCTTTACTGAGATCTTCGGGTATCCGCCGGAGGAGATCGTTGACACCATGGGCCCCCTGGACCCCGTGATACCCGAGGATCGGGTTACGGTCACGAACAGGATAGAGAGACGGTTGAAGGGGGAGACGCTCAACGAACATTACGGGTTCAGGATCAGGCGGAAAGACGGTGCCGTGCGTCACGTGGAGGTCTTCGGGACCGTGGTGACGTACGACGGTAAGCCTGCCATCCTGGGAACCCTGATGGATGTCACCGAGCGGAAGGAGATGGAGGCACAGCTGGCTGCGGAGAGACGGCGGTTCCGGGTCCTGTCGGAGGGTGCCCCCTACGGCTTGGCCATGATTGATGCAGGGGGCTATTTCACCTACCTGAACCCGCGGTTCAAAGAACTGTTCGGCTATACACTGGACGATGTGCCTGACGGGAAGACTTGGTTCCGCAAGGCATACCCGGATCCTCTGTACCGGCATGTGGTAATCTCGGCCTGGCTCGAGGACATGCAGGTGAGGGGGGCGGGCGAGATGGTGTCGAGAGTCTTTACCGTCACCTGTAAAGATGGTACCGAGAAGATTATCCACTTTGTGCCCGTTCGAGTGAGCTCGTATGAAACCATAATGAGTTGCCGGGATATCACGGAGCAGACAAAGGCCGAACAGGACAGGGAAAGACTCGTCCTTGAACTGAAAGATGCACTGGCGAAAGTCAAGACCTTGAGCGGACTCCTTCCTATCTGTGCGTCGTGCAAGAGGATACGCAACGACAAGGGATACTGGGAGCAGATGGAGGTCTATATCCGGGACCGTTCGGAGGCAGAGTTCAGCCACGGCATTTGCCCCGAGTGCATGGAAAAAATCTACGGCGAATACCTTAAGAAGAACTAAGGGGAAACGGGGTCGGCCCTCACATGATCCTGCGCAGGAGCGTCGCCACGTCGTCGAGGGTCGTGGTGGTGACGTTGAGGCGGTGATGGGAGAAGACGTCGAAGTCCTTGAGGCCCGATCCGGTGAGCATCATGATCACCGTCGCCTCCTCGTCGATACGCCCTTCCCTGCGAAGTTTCCTCAAGGCCCAGAGGCTCACGGCCGAGGCGGGTTCCACGAAAAAGCCCGATTCGGCCAGGACCCGCTGGGATTCGAGGATCTGCTCTTCCGTCACGTCCTCCGCGGGCCATCCGTACCACCGGGCCTTCTGCACGATCTCGTCGCCCCCCGGCGGGTTGCCGCTCGTGATCGCCTCGGCGATGGTATGCACGTCGGTGAAGGGGACCACTTCCTGTTTCCCTTCCTTGATGGCCGTGACGATGGGGCTGTTTTGGGCCGCCTGGACCACGATCATCCGGGGGAGCCTGTCGGTGAGTCCCGCTTCCCTCAATTCGCGATAGCCCTTGAACAACCCCCTGATGTGGCCGCATGCCGAGGTGGGCACGGCGATGTAGTCGGGCACGGCCCCCTCCATCTGCTCGTACATCTCGAAGGAGGTGAGTTTGTATCCCTCCACCCTCATGGGCCCATTCCCTGAAACGATCCTGAGACCCAGCTCTCGTGCGAGGTCGAGGAGGGTTTTCTTCATGGCCGAGTAGTCGGGGGCCTTAAGGGCCACGACCTGAGCCCCGTGGATCCCCATGGCCAGGATCTTTTCTCTGGGCACGAAGCCGGGCACGAAGACGATCACCCCGATGCCTGCCCGCGCACCGTAGGCCGCCAGGGAGTGGCCCATGTTGCCCGTGGAGATGGTGGCGGTCACCGGCTCACCCATCTGGCGCGCCATGGCGATACAGGTGAGGGAGCCTCGATCTTTGAAGCTCCAGGTGGGGTTCACCGTTTCGTTCTTGAGAAAGAGGTTTCTCAAGCCCGTGAACCCCTGGAGGCGCTTGTCGGCCGCCACGAGAGGGGTGTTGCCTTCACCGAGGGAGAGGGTCTCATCGATGGTGAAGGGGAGAAATTCGGAGAATCGCTCCCAAAGGTACGGGCCCGATCCGATCCGCGCCCCGTCCAGGCGGGGCATGGCCACTTCCAGGGATTCCCCCTTTTCGCTCAGCTCCTCGATCCGGTCAAAGGGGTAGACCTGTCCCGAGATGGTGGAAACAAGTGCGGGGCCTTCAGCCGTCATGATTCAGATTATACTTGAAATGGCCTGAAAAGACACGAGGAGGGGGAAAAGTGTTTTCTTTGGGACGCCGAACGTATTAGAATGTGCCGTCGGCCCTCTTCGCGGCGCCATCTCGGGGGCGGGATGGACCGCAGGGTTTCAGGGGCCGACTCTCGGATCAATACAAGACAGCTTCTGCAGTCTATTCCTCAGGGGCGACGGGGTAACGATCATGGAAGGAAAGACCGGATTTGACGGGGAGAAGTATCTTCGCGAACAGACCGCGGAGATACTGGAGAGGGTAACACGGTTCAACAACAAGCTCTATCTGGAGTTCGGAGGGAAACTCCTCTACGATTACCACGCGGCCCGGGTCCTGCCGGGCTACGATCCGAACGCCAAGATGAGACTCCTGGCGGAACTGAAGGACAAGGCCGACATCATCCTGTGCATCTATGCGGGAGACATCGAGAGGAAGAAGATCAGGGCCGATTTCGGCATCACCTACGACTCCGACGCCCTGAAGCTCATTGACGACCTGCGGACCTGGGGCATCAACGTCTTGGGCGTGAATATCACCCGCTTCGAGAACCAGCCGGCGGCATCGCTCTTCCGGAACAAACTGGAGCGGCGGGGCATCAAGGTCTATACCCACCGGTTTACCAAGGGGTACCCCACCGACGTGGACCTCATCGTGAGCGACGAAGGCTACGGCGCAAACGAGTACATCGCAACGGACAAGCCCCTGGTCATCGTCACGGGGCCGGGCCCGGGAAGCGGGAAGCTCGCCACCTGCCTGTCCCAGCTCTACCATGACCACCGGAGGGGCATACGGTCAGGGTACGCCAAGTTCGAGACCTTCCCCATCTGGAACCTGCCCCTCAGACACCCGGTAA
>CAYOQF010000024.1:0-44765 GCA_964406055.1 uncultured Syntrophorhabdaceae bacterium | reverse complement strand
GGGGCTGCTCCCCTCATCTTCCCTGGAAGAGGGGTATGAGTGGTATATAACGTTCCTTCAGCGGTCACTATGCTATTGTGGTGGGTGACAACCTCCCGTCTCCCGTAAATGTGAGAGGCACGGCCCCGGCAGAGTACAAAGGGAAAGGTGTTGTTGCTATCTGTTTTTTCAGGAAGCTGACTGAACATGGATCCCTGAAAGTGGAAATAGTGAAGGACGGGAAGGTGGTATCCGAATCAGAAACGAGCGCCCCCTTTGGCTTTGTCTCCATGAAGACGCCCCTACCGGAGAAGAACACGATCATCGCCATGGTTTTGAGAAAGATCCTGGGTGGCGAGTAGCCGGGAGAGGTCAAGGGAGTCATGGCAGAACAGGACATGGCCCTGATCTTCGGCTCGCTGGCTATCGTCGCGCCCCTCCTGATCATCATCATCTTCTTCTTCCGCGGTGAATAGCCTTGGGAAACAATTCTTACTGTTTTGTCATCATCCGATCATCATCCTGTAAGTCTGCGGGCGATATACTCTTCACCATGTACAACGTTACGACGACGGCGCGGTGAGAGTCTGCTCATGTCGAGAATGGCAACCAGACTCCTGACCAGGGGTATGTTTTACGAGGAAAAGAGACTTGCCGCTATAGCCCACAACATTGCCAATTCCTCCACCCCTGGATACAAAGCCTTCAAGGTGGCTCTTGACAGGATATCTTCCGTTACGGCTCAGGAGGAGCAGACCTCCGCGGCAAAGAACACAGAGAATCCATGGATAGACTTCTCAGGAGGCCCACTCGTCGCAACAGGTGGACGGCTCGATTTTGCGATCGAAGGAAAGGGGTTCTTTGTTGTCAGGACGCCTCACACCACCTTCTATACAAGGAACGGGCAATTCGCTGTGGGTAATGAGAAGAAGCTCGTCACCATGTCCGGATATCCTGTTATGGGGTCCAGGGGCGAGATAACCATAGAGGGGGCGGAGATATCTGTCAGCTCTGATGGGTCTGTTTCCGTTGACGGCACCCTAATCGACAAACTAAAGATTGTTGATTTCAAGAAAAGGGAAGCCATTCAGCCGGTCGGCAACAGCTTTTTTGTCAGCTGTCTGGAAGATAACGAGGATGCGGCGACCGATGGTTATTCCGTCAAACAGGGGTTTGCCGAGTCTTCCAATGTAAGGGTTATGAATGAATTGGTGAACCTCATTCGCTGCATCCGCGCATATGAGGCATATGATACGGCAAAGCAGAGAATCGGTGAGGCAACCGGAAAACTCAATGAAGTCCTGCGTTTCTGATGGTGAAGTCTGCGCCGTTTCAGGGCGGATCGTGAACAGTGGCTCATCCATGGACATGGCGGCATCGTGACAGACTTGGTACCGGCCGGTCTTGAGGGTATGAGGGTCGAATCTGCGGGCCAATCCGCGGCGAACTTTGTAAAGGGACAGGAAAATGGAGAGAAAGAAAGTGACCGGACATGAAAGGAACGTTCTCAACCGGGGCAGACTCAGGGATCTTATCCTTCTCTGTTCCTTTGCCTCCGCCCTTGTCTGCGGCGTTGGAAACGGAGAGATCGTTCTTGGTTTTACGATCTTTGTCTTCGGATGCTTCCTCCACGTGGTTGCCAAGGGCACCCTAATCCGTTATGTAGTGCTTACCAATAGGGGGCCATATGGCTTGGTACGACACCCCTACTATTTTGCCAATTATCTGATTGACTCGAGTTTCTGCATTCTGAGCGGAAACCATTGCCTGCTTATGGCCTATCCTTTTCTCTTCTTTTGGGCTTATGGGCCCACCGTGCGCTACGAAGAGAGATTGCTGAGCGAAAGGCACGGTGATGCATTCCTCAACGACAGCTTCGTAATTCCCCAAATATTTCCGGACAGAGCCTCCTTGAGGGGTCTCGGGAAACTCTTTGAAGGGTTTTCGGTAAAGCGCATTACTGCAAAAGAATGTTCCAGAGTCGCAAGACTTTCGGCCGTGGGCCTCGCTATCACCCTCGTGCAGGAGTTGAAACCCGAGGGTCTGAGCGGTTTGAAACATCTGTGGATCCCCACAGAACAACATTACCATGAATTCATCTTCATGCTGGCCACCACCGCTCTGTTTCTCTCCAGCCTCCTTGTGGCCAAGTTTAGAAACCAGTTGTCTGCCACGGAACTGCCTGACCGACAGTTCCAAAAATAATGGGCTGTTCCGGGTCGCCGTCTCCCGTGTCACGTTGACAGCCATACCTTCTCTTCAATTCTGCAACGATGATCAGCGATTCCTGTAGGAGATCGTCACCTTTGCCAGGTCCGTCGGCGCAGGTCAAGGGTGCCCAAATGTTGGCGAACCGGGTACTGGTGCAACAGTTCGCCGGTCCTCTACCGCAGGTCTTCCTTCCGCTTCCACTTCTTGTGCGATGCCACGGCGAAACGGTGCGCCTCATCCCGCATCTCCACGATCTTCTTGAAGACGGGTGAGGACTGGGGAAGACGCAGGGGGTTCTTGCGGAGGGGCAGATAGATGACCTCGGTCATCCTCTTTCGCCCCTCTCCTTTGGCGATGGCGATCATGTCCGTGGTGAGCCCCAGCCGGGTGAGAACGGCGCTTGCTGCGGAAAGCTGTCCTTTGCCGCCGTCGAGGATGAGGAGGTCGGGATGGGGACCGAGTCGCTCATCGGAGAGGCGCCTCCTCAGGACCTCGGCCATCATGGCCGTGTCGTCCATGGGGGCGGCGTCCCTGATGTGGAAGACCCGGTAACCGGTTTTGTGGGGCTTGAAATCCTGAAAGACCACCATGGCGCCGGAGGGGTTCTTTCCCCTGGTGTGGGAGATGTCGTAGATCTCCACGCGAACCGGCTCTTTCCTCAGGTGGAGGAGCCGGCGGAAGTCGGGTCCAAGGGCGACCGGTTCGGCGCTGTGCAGGTTTTCCACTGCCAGGGCGATCATCTCCTGTGCCCCCTTGTGGCCGGGACCGTGGATCCGGACCGGCTTCCTGTTCTGTTCCTTCAGGTAATGTTCCAGAAAGGGGCGCTCTCCGGTCTCTTCCGAGATGATGATCTCTTCCGGGGCGGGCCTGCCGCTGTAGTACTGGAAGAGGAAGGATGATACGGCGTCGCCCGGTGCCACGGCCACCAAAGGTTCCTTGAAGACCCGTTTCTCCATGAGTACCCCCCGCCGGAATCCGAGAAGCACGATCCGCATACCTTTCTCGTCTTCCAGGAAGGCCCACACGTCCCGGTTCCTCCCGTGATGTTCGTGGACGTGCTGACGCTCCAGCATGGTCTTGATGGCCAGGTAGCGCTCCTTCAGTTTCCTGGCCTCTTCAAAATTCCACGTCGAGGCTGCCTCCCTGATCCTCGATTCCAGATCCTTCAGGAGTTTCTCGTCCCTTCCCGAGAGAAAATCGATCAGCTCCGCAACAACGGCCCGGTATGCACCTTCCTCCACCTCCCCCCCGCAGGGGCCGAGACACTTGCCTACCTGGAAGAGCATGCAGGGACGTTTCCGCCGCCTGAAGACCGTGTCCCGGCACCGGCGCAGGGGGTAGAGGGCCTGGGCCGTCTTGATCACGTCCCGCACGTCCCGGGCGTGAGGGTAGGGACCGAAGTAGAGGGAGCCGTCGTCCTTGATGTCCCGTGTGATGAAGAGGGCGGGAAAACGGTCCTTGACGGTGAGTCTGAGGGAGACGTAGGTCTTGTCGTCCTTGAGGTTGATGTTGTACCGCGGGGTGTGTTCCTTGATCAGATTGCTCTCAAGGAGAAAGGCTTCGCTCTCGTTGGCGGTCAGGATCGTGTCCACGGCCGCGATCTTTTCGACGAGGCGTTCTGTCTTGAGGTCCTTCAGGCCGGCACGGGCGTAACTCCGCACCCGGTCCCGCAGGTTCCTGGCCTTGCCGATGTAAAGGATCTTCCCTTCCCTGTCCCGGAAGAGGTAGACGCCTGAGGACTCGGGAAGGGCCTGTATGGTGGTCTCATCGAGCATACGCTGTATTATTCAGTCTTCCGTGCCGGGATCTCCTCGCCCGCACGCGTGGTTCACTCCAGCGGTGTCCTGCTCGCGAACCTTCGGCCCTTTCCTCATCTTCTCGTTCCCTCATCCACCCTTCTTCCGCATCTCTCGCCTCACGACGCTATCTCCATCTTCTCCAGTTTCAGGAGACGGTCCCTGAGCTGGGCCGCCTTCTCAAAATCCCAGCGCTTGGCTGCATCATCGATCTGTTTCCTGAGTTTCCGGATCATCTTGGGAAGCTTCTTCGGTTCGATGCCCGCCTCGTCCAGTTCATCGAGGGGAATGGCCAGATAGTCCTTCTCATAGATGGAAGAGAGGATGTCCACCACCGACTTTTTGATCCCCTCAGGGGTGATGCCGTGCTCTTCGTTGTACGCCGTCTGGATGGCCCGGCGCCGGTTGGTTTCCCCGATCGCCCGGGCCATGGACCTGGTCACCACGTCGGCGAACATGATGACCTTGCCGTTTACGTTTCTCGCCGCCCTCCCGCAGGTCTGGATGAGGGAGGTCTCGGAACGGAGAAAACCCTCCTTGTCCGCATCGAGGATGGCCACGAGGGCGACCTCGGGCAGGTCAAGACCCTCCCTGAGGAGGTTGACGCCCACCAGGACGTGGAATTTGCCGAGCCGCAGGTCCCGGACGATGGCGACCCGCTCGAGTGTGTCGATGTCTGAATGGAGGTACTTTGCCTTCACCCCCTTGTCGAGGAGGAAGTCGGTCAGGTCCTCGGCGAACCGCTTGGTGAGGGTGGTGACAAGGACCCGCTCGTTTCGCGCCACCACCTCGTTGATGGCCGCCAGGAGGGCGTCCACCTGGTTCTTTGCCGGTTTCACCTCGATTGCAGGATCCATGAGGCCCGTGGGCCTGATCACCTGTTCCACCACCCTGCCGGCTGCCTTCTCCATTTCGTAGTGGGCCGGGGTGGCGGAGATGTAGAGGGTTTGTCCCACCCGGGCGGTGAATTCCTCGAAGGTGAGGGGGCGGTTGTCAAGGGCCGAGGGGAGCCGGAAGCCGAAATCCACGAGGGTCTGCTTCCGGGACCGGTCCCCCCGGAACATGCCCATGAGTTGGGGGATGGTGACATGGCTCTCGTCGATCATCACGAGGGCGTTGGGGGGCAGGTATTCCATGAGGGTAGGGGGCGGCTCGCCCGGCAACCTGCCCGTGAAATGACGGGAATAGTTCTCGATCCCCGAACAGTAACCCAATTCCCCCATGATCTCCAGATCGTAGCGCGTCCGCATTTCCAGCCGCTGGGCCTCGAGGAGCTTGTTCTGCTCCTTGAGGACCTTGAGGTGGGCTGCAAGCTCCTCTTCGATGGAGGCGATCGCCCGGTCGAGGGTATGGCGGGGCATGACGTAATGGGAGGCAGGGTAGATGGTGCACCTCCGGAGCCGCTCGACCACGGCCCCCGTCAGGGGGTCGATGAAGGCAAGGGCTGTGACCCGGCCCTCATCCAGGGTGATCCTCAGTGCCCGCTCCTCCTCGTAGATGGGAAAGACATCGATGGTCTCGCCCCTCACCCGGAACTTGCCCCTGTAGAAGTCGAGGTCGTTCCTCTCGTACTGGCTTTGGATGAGGCGGTCGAGGAGGGAACGTCGGTCCCACTCCTCGCCTTCCTCGAGAAAGATGAGCATACCGTAATAGGCCTCGGGCGAACCGAGACCGTAGATGCAGGAGACGCTGGCCACGATGATCACGTCCTCCCTTTCGAAGAGGGCGTTCGTGGCCATGAGGCGAAGCTTGTCGATCTCCTCGTTGATGGAGGAGTCCTTTTCTATGTAGGTATCCGTCGACGGTACGTAGGCCTCGGGCTGGTAATAGTCGTAGTAGCTCACGAAGAAATGGACGCCGTTCTCGGGAAAGAGGGTTCTAAACTCGGTGTAGAGTTGGGCCGCAAGGGTTTTGTTGTGGGAGATGACGAGGGTGGGCCTCTGGAGCTGTTCCACCACGTTGGCCATGGTAAAGGTCTTTCCCGAGCCGGTGACGCCGAGGAGCACCTGGTGGGGCGACCCTTCCCGGATGGACCGGCAGAGCCCTTCGATGGCCCGGGGCTGATCGCCCGTGGGTGTGTAATCGCTTACGATCCTGAACCGCGCCATGGCGGCCATATTGTAGCACGAAATCACTTGACAGGTGGGGTGCTCCTGTTTCACCATGTAGTCACGCTTCGAAAACAGGGGAAGGGAGGTACGGACGCATGAGGAAGCTCTTGGTTCTGGCGCTGGTTCTGATGGTGAGCGTGGTTCTCGGTGGCATCGCCTACGGTCAGGCTGCGGCTGAAAAGGCAAAACCTGCTGCCGAGAAACCGGCGGCGGCCCCGGAAAGGGCGGTGAAGGCTGAGAAGCCAGGGGGGGCGCCTGAAAAGGCCGACAAACCGAAGGCAAAGACGAAACCGAAGGTCCCGGGCATGTTCACGGGGGCGGTCACCAAGGTGAACACGGAGGTGAAGACCCTGTCCGTGAAAGGCACGCGGGGCGCCGTGACCTTTGATGTGTCGAGGCCCATCTTCAAGGGGTACAAGGTCCTCGGGGATGTGAAGATAAAGGATAGAGTGGGTGTGCAGTACGTGAAGGAAGGGACCAGGGTACACAAGCTGGGTGGAAAGGCTGTTGGGGTGGAGAAGGCTCCCAAGGCCAAACCGGCGAAGGCGAAGGCCGACACACCGAAAGCTTCGAAAGGTAAGGCCAGGAAAGCAAAAGCCCAGAAAGAGTAGCACCTTTCCCGGGCCGGCACGACACGATCGGACCCCGCTCCCGTCATGAAGGGGGGCGGGGTTTCTTATATCCCCTCAATCCATCCCCCTTTGAAACGGGGCACCACGTCGTAGTGGTTCAACCGGCTCGCGTGGATCACGTCCTCTCGTCTCCTGTGACGGACGAGGTAGCGACCGCTGAAGGAATCGAGGAGGATCCTCTCCGTGTGCTCCCTGCAGGCGATGAAGGCGTGCCGGCAGGCAAGGGCTTCACCGCTCTCCGGCAGACCCATGGCCGAGAGAAGGGCACCGCATCCGAGGTAGTCCTCTACCGCAAAGACCGGCCTGCACGCCTCTTTCGCATACATGATCCTTTCACCGGTGGCGAGGGCCTGCTGCTCCCCGGCGGCGATGACCGTCACATCGCGGCCCGTCTGCCGGGCGAGGGCGGCTACGTGTCTGCCGGCGGCCTCCGCGTTCAGGAGACATGCCACGAAGGCGGTATCGTCCTCGCCCACAAGCTCCGAGCAGGCGGCCCCGTTGGGCGAATAGAGGACAACCCTCTTGTTTTCGGCACCTCTCCTTTCGATGAAGCTGAGCGGCGAGAGGGAGAGGCGGCCTTTCTTTTCCCGGGCTGCGAAATGGGCCCCCAGGGACTCGGCCAGTCTCATTCCCCTGGCCACGTCGGAGACGGGATGGATGGAAAAACCCATGGCCACTCCGGTGACCACACAGGAGCTGAACCGGAGGGTATCGTCGATCACCACGATATGGCCCTTCCGGAGGGCCATCCTCAGTCCCTCCAGCGCCCAGTCGAGGTGGGCCGATGGGGTGCTGCGTGCCATACGCCACTCTACCACGGCCTTCCGGTCCCTGCAAGACCGCAAGCACCCTGATTTCCGTTGACAAGAAAAGGGGGCCGAATGTATCTGTTTAGGAGACGATTATCCTTGGCCGGTGAACGGCATCCCAGGGGTGCCGGAAGGAGGAAGAGATGAAAAAGATCCTTATAGTCATGGTGGCCCTCGTCATGCTCCTCGGGGGGATCCAGGCGGCTTCAGGGGCCGAGAAGCTCATGGTCTACACGTCGATGAAGGAAAGTCTCATCGGAAAGCTCCGGGATACCTTCGTCAGGAAACACCCCGAGGTTTCCTTCGACTACTATTCCGCGGGCGCAGGAAAGCTCATGGCCAAGCTCGCGGCAGAGCGGCAGGCCGGCAAGATGACGGTCGACGTCCTCTGGCACAGCGAGGTACCCGACTTCTACAGTCTCAAGAAGGACGGCATGCTGGAGAAGTACGTCTCTCCGGAGAGTAAAAACATCAGGAGCCCCGTGACCGACCCTGACGGGTTCTTCACGCCCGCGCGGCTCGGCACACTTGGGATCGCTTACAACACGAAGAAGGTGGCCGCTCCTCCCAAATCCTGGGAGGATCTTCTTGACGGTCGCTTCAAGAACGGATTCGGCATCGCAAACCCGGCCCTTTCCGGTACCGCTTTTGTGAGTATCGCCCAGATCGTGGCCACCTTCGGATGGGACTACATCGAGAAGTTGAAACAGAACGGCGCCAAGATAGGCCAGGGTTCGGGACAGGTGGTGGACGACACGGCCTTCGGTGACCTGAAGGCCTCCCTCGCCCCCGACTACATCGCCATCGACAAGATTCAGAAGGGTGCCAACATGGGCATCGCCTACTTCAAGGAGATCAACGTGATCCCCAGCCCGGTGGCCATTATCAAGGGTACGCCGAACAGGAAGGCCGCGGAGAAATTCATCGATTTCCTCCTTTCCAGGGAAGGGCAGACCATCATCGCCGCTTCCGGGACCCTTCCCATCAGGACCGATGTGCCGATACCGAAGAATTTGGGGCTGCCCTCCCCCGAGGATGCGGTCAAGCGGTCCATGAAGATCGATTACATCAAGATCATGAATGACAAGGAGGCCATGATCCAGAAGTTCAACGCCATCATGAAGCTGAAGTAGGCCTTCAGGGAATTATGGCGGATGTTACCCTTGAAAAGGTCAGTAAGTCTTACGGGGCCCATCGGGTCATCGACGACCTGACCATTACCATTCGGGACGGCGAGTGTTTCACCTTCCTCGGGCCCTCCGGGTGCGGCAAGACAGTGGTTCTGAGGATGATCGCGGGGTTCGAGCAGCCTTCCTCGGGACGGGTGTGGATCGGCGACCGGTGCGTTTCCAGTCCGGCGGAAAAGATCCATATTCCCCCCGAAGAGCGGCATATCGGAGTGGTATTTCAGGATTATGCGGTCTGGCCCCACAAGTCTGTCTTTGACAACATAGCCTATCCCCTGAAGATTCAGAAGGTTCCCCGGGACGAGGCCAGGGAAAGGAGCATGAGGGCCGTGGCGGACGTCAACCTTCAGGGCCTTGAGAGGCGTCTTCCCTACCAGTTGTCCGGAGGCCAGCAGCAGAGGGTGGCCCTCGCCAGGGCCCTTGTGGCCCGTCCGGAGATCATGCTCCTCGATGAGCCCCTGTCCAATCTTGACGCCAACCTGAGAGAGGAGATGCGATTCGAGATCAAGGAACTCCAGAGGGGTACGGGTGTCACCATCCTCTATGTGACCCACGACCAGGAGGTGGCCCTTGCCATTTCGGACCGCATCGCCATCATGGACAGGAACGGCTATGTGCGACAGGTCGGCACACCGGAGGAGGTGTACGAGCGACCCCGTGACAGCTTTGTGTTCACCTTCATGGGTGTCTCGAACTTTATCCCCCTTGAGGAAAGGGGCGGAAAGGTCTTCGTGCGGGGAGACGGGGAACCCATCGGTCTGCCGGTTCCCGCGGACCGTGTCCGCGAGGTGGCCGCGGGAGAGATCGTGGCGGGATGCCGTCCCTTCGACGTGAAACTTGTCAGAAACCCTGCGGCCGGGGCCATGGTGAAGAGGGCCGTCTATCTCGGGACGTCCGTGGACTACCGGGTGGACGTGGGCGGGGAGGAGATCAGGGTCGAGGAGGAGGTCCATGCCGGAGACCCGCCCGATGCGGTCTTCAGGGAAGGGGAGAGGGTCGACATCGCCTTCCGTGAACTCAAATGGTTCGAGAAGGAGGGCAGGGCCCTGGAGGCTGAAGGATAGTGGGTAGCTACGTCAAGAGGCTCGGCGTGGCCGAGATCCTTCTTTTTCTGTCCGTGCTTGTCCTGGTGGTGGTGGTAGCCATCCCCGTGCTCCTCATCTTCTGGAACGCCCTGGTGGTGAGCGGTCGCCTCAACGTGGCCGACATCCTCAAGATCCTCCGTCAACCGGACACCTACGAGGCCCTGAAGAATTCGGTCATCATCGCCGCAGGGGTCACCTTCTGGAGCACGCTCCTGGGCGTCTTCTTCGCCTGGCTTGTCTCGCGCACCGACTTACCCCTCAAGGGCCTCATGAAGCTCATGTTCCTCGTGCCTTTCATGCTCCCGTCCTTTATCGGGGCCCTTGCATGGAAGATCCTTCTTTCCCCTAGATCGGGCTACATCAACCGGCTTTTCATGGACTTCTTCAATACTGAGGAACCTCTCCTGAACATTTACGGTCTCGGCGGGATCATTGCCGTGGAGACCATGTACCTCTTTCCCTTCGTCTTCATTCAGGTGTCGGGGGCCCTGGAGAGGATGGACCCGACCCTTGAAGAATCGGCCCGTATTTCAGGGGCCGGGCTCTTCACCATTACCCGGAAGATCACCATGCCCCTCATGCTGCCCAGTATCGCCGCAGGGGCACTCCTTGTGGCCCTCTACTCCCTCGCCCATTTCGGGGTTCCCGCCATTCTGGGTACCGAGGTAGGGATCTACAATATCCCGACGAAGATCTACGAAAGGATCTACCAGAGCGGCGGCAGCTTTGCCGGCATCAGGACGGGAACAATCCTCAGTTCCATCCTGGTCATCTCGGCGGGTATCATCCTTTACGTCCAGAGCCTGGTCCTCAAGGCCGGCAGGTTCCAGGTCATCGCGGGTAAGAGCATGAGGCCCATGCTCCTCAAACTGAGGGCGCTGAAGGTGCCCCTCCTGGTGTTCAGCATCATATATATCCTGGTGACCGTGGTCCTCCCCACGGTGACGATCTTCCTGGTGGGGACCCTGAAGACCTACGGTCTTTCCCTGAGCCTCGAGAACATGACCCTGAAGAACCTGACCTATATCATCTTCGAATGGAAATTGACCAAGGACGCCATCTGGAACAGTTTCTACCTTTCCCTGACAGCGGCCTTTGTCACCATGATCGTCGGCACCCTCATCTCGTACGTCATCGTGAAGATGCGGGTACGGGGCAAATTCATTCTCGAGTTCCTGGGTGTCCTCCCCTTCTCGGTGCCGGGGACCGTAATCGCCCTCGGCGTCATCCTGCTGTGGAGCGGCCAGTTCGGAATCAACCTGTACAACACGGCCTGGATCATCTTTGTGGCCTACATCGCCCGGTACATGGCCTTTTCGCTGAAATCCAACTCGGCAGCCCTTGAACAGGTGCACGATTCCCTCGAGGAGGCGGCCAGGGCCTGTGGGGCGAGCCACTGGCAGGCCCTGAAGGATATCGTCATCCCCCTCATCAAGCCGGGGATGGTAGCGGCCTTCTTCCTCATTTTCCTTCCCGCCCTCAGGGAGTTGACCACCTCCGTTCTCCTCTACGGCCCGACGACCCGCACCATCGGCGTTGCCATCTATGCCCTCAATGAGGACGGCGAGACCGTCTACGCGGCGACCCTGGCCAGCGTGGCCCTCCTCATTATCATCATCGGCCATGCGGTGATCCGCCGGATCACCCGGTCGGGCACGGGGGAGGTGTAGCCGTGTCCTTCGTGAGTCTCCGGCATGTGACCAAGAAATATGGTGGAGTGGTGGCGGTCAGGGACCTGAATATCGAGATAGGGAAAGGGGAGTGTTTCTCTATGGTGGGCCCCTCGGGATGCGGTAAGACCACCACGTTGCGCATGCTGGCGGGCTTCGAGGACCTCGACGAGGGGGAAATCCGGGTGGGTGACCGGCTCTTCTCTTCAAGCTTCGAGGGTTTCTACGTGCCTTCGGAGAAACGGGACTTCGGCATGGTCTTCCAGGCCTTTGCCGTGTGGCCCCATCTCAACGTCTTTGATAATGTGGCGTTCCCGCTCCAGATCCGGGGTGTCGGGAAGGCGGAGACTGCAAGAAGGACGAGGGAGGCCCTTGCCTACACCGGTCTTCTAAGGTACGAGGCCTCTTATCCTAACGAGCTGTCGAGCGGTCAGAAACAGCGCATCGCCCTGGCTCGGGCCATTAACATCAACCCTGCCGTCATGCTTCTCGATGAGCCCCTGTCCAACCTTGATCCCAAGCTTCGGGAGGAGATGCGTTTCGAGATCAAGGACCTTCAGCGGCGGTTCGGTTTCACCATCATCTACGTCACCCACGATCAGGCAGAGGCTATGGCCTTATCGGACAGAATCCTGGTCATGAACCTGGGCGTGGCCCAGCAGGTGGATACGCCCTACAACATTTACAACAGGCCTGCCAATAAGTTCGTCTTCAGCTTCGTGGGCCTCTCCAACCTCCTGCCGGCCGAGGTCCACGACGGGGCCATCTATCTTGCCGGGGGTACCGAAGGGGGGCCTGTGAGCCGTAACATCCCCGCCGATCTGAAAGAGAGGCGTTTCACCCTCGCGTGCCGGCCGTCGGAGATCTCCCTCTCCAAGGATGACGGTGTCAGGGGAACCGTGTCGAAAAGGGTCTATCTCGGGGACCTCATCGATTACCGGGTGAGGGTGGGGGAGGCAGAGGTAAGAGTCCAGCAGAACCGTCGGGTCGGCGTCCTCAATGAAGGGGAGGCCTGTGGCCTCAGGTTTAACCAGATTCTCTGGTACCCTGAAGACGAGTAGGCCCCGCCTGCGTTGTCGTGATTGTGATCGCCTTGCCTGCCCTGTACCGGCGCGCGCGGTCCCTGCCTCTACCCCGCCTTGGGTCGGGGTCGCGTCGCGGGACTTCCTGCGACGGCGGATACAGTCGGCCTTGACGGATCCCATATCCTTCTCACCGCACGGTGGCGGTCGATGCGGGGCACCTGCTTCGCGGCGCGGCAGATGCCGCCCGGGAACGAAGACATCGAGATCTTGTGGCCCAGGGCGGCGGCAACGAGGATGCCCGGGGGCACGAGGGGCGAACGGGAATCCACCCCCCCGGACGACGCACCGCCCCTGTGAGGTGGGGAAAAAGAGTTGAGGGCCTTTGATGACCTTGTAAGGCGTCCGGGTTTACGCCCCTTTCGGTTACTCATAGCCCCCAGAGGAGGTTGGAAGAGGCAGACCTGGTAAGGGTCTGCCTCCTTGAAATCTCTACAGTTTGAAGAAAAGCAGCAGAGAAACGACCAGAGAATATATTACGAGAGACTCGATCATGGCGAGACCGATGATCATCGGGGTCACGATCTTCCCCGAGGCACCGGGGTTTCTCGCAATGCCGTCCAATGCCGATGCAATACCCTTTCCCTGACCAAGAGCTCCACCGAAGGCGGCAATACCGATACCGAAGCCTGCGGCGAGTGCCACCATCTGTTTCACTGAAGAATCAAGGCCTGCCGCCGCCCCTTCCGCTGCCATAGCAACGCCGTAGGAGAAGCCTACAAACACCGTGAGAAGCATAACCGCTACCAGAAACCGTTTCATTCCATCTCACCCCTTTCATAGTTTTTAGTACTTCGGCTCACTGCCTGGACCGGTTTACCCGCCCGGCCGGCCGTGGCCGACATTTGATTCCTAATGTTCCTCGTGGGAAATCGCCCCTGAAAAATATGCCATAGAGAGCAGCATGAACACGAAAGCCTGGACAAAGGCCACGAAGAGGCCGAGAAACATGACCGGCAAGGGAACGAGGAAGGGCACGAGGCTGAAGAAGATGGCGGTCACGAGATGGTCACCGGTGATGTTTCCGAAAAGCCGCATGCCCAGCGAAAGGGGCCTGGCTATGTGGCCTATCAATTCCACCGGTATCATCAGTGGTGCGAGCGCCCACATGGGCCCCACAAACTGCTTCAGGTATTTCGTCCCATGTTCCTTGAACCCGTAATAATGGGTCATGACGAAAACGGTCAGGGAACAGGCGAAGGTGGTATTCACATTGTCCGTAGAGGGCAGGAACCCGGGTACGAGTCCCGAGAGGTTATTGAAGAGGATAAAGAGACCCAGTGTACCCACCAGAAGGACGAATTCCTTGCCCCGGGGACCCATGGCGTCGGTAATGATGCCTGAAAGGGCCTCCACGATGAGTTCGACGAAATTCCGCCAGGTAAGCCTGGAATCGGGTATGATCTCGTCTTCCGTCCTTTTGATCTGCCGGTAACCGAGGAACACGATGACGAGCAGGATGACCGATACGATTAGTCCGTTCGTTACGTGGGGCTGGTGCTTCATAAAAGGTAGGAGTGAGCCCCACGAGAATACGTCATGCCCCATTTTTCTGCCTCCTTCTTTCAGCCGGGGTAAAGGCCAACTGAATCTGATGTATCACCACAGAGATGAAAACGGTGGAAAGACCGATGAGAAAGAAGACTATGTTGACGTCGCCGTACACCACTACCACAACGACAAGGGCCATGAGGGCAAGGAACTTGAGAGGCAGCTTGACGGCCAGATCCCTCTTCCGCACACTTGCCCCGAGAAGACCGCCTTCTATGATCTTCCTGAGGAACCGAAAGTTTGCCGTCATCGCGGCCGAGCCGACGGCGAAACTAAAGACATGACGGAACTCCCGCATGATTACCATGGTGAGGATCGACCCTATCACCAGAATCGCCACGTTTATCCGTTCAATGTCACTTAGTGCTATTTCTTTCATCTTCTCTCTGCATCTTCCTGAGGAGCACAAATATGGTCTTCATAGCCGCTATCACGCCAAAGATCATGAATATGATGGTGAGGTACGGGTAGGTCTTGAAGAAGGTGTCGAGAAAGTACCCCATGGCTATTCCGACCGCCACACAGAGTCCCATCTCCAAACCGAGGGAACTGTAACTTAAAAGCGACCGGATCACGTCCCGGTTGTTCTGGGAAATAGGCATTATCATCGCTCACATCCTACCTTTTCTATCATACGGGATAGGCGGAGTCAATGTATTTTTCTCCCCATTCCTACGACTTTGTGAAATCGGTTGCATGCCTCCGGGGCAGGGGGACAGGGGCGTGCTTCAAGTCCCGGGGAGGACAAAAAAGACTTGCGAGCCGGTCCTTTTCGTGCTATAAAGTCCCATCTTGGGCCGTTAGCTCAGTCCGGTAGAGCAGTTGACTCTTAATCAATTGGCCCCAGGTTCGAATCCTGGACGGCCCATATGAATGTGCAGCCCCCTCGAGAAGTCCTCACCACGATGTTCCATACGGGTGCAACTCATGATCACAGGAATCGGAAGCCTCCCTTTTACCGACATTGATAGGGCTATTGATCTTATTTTCACAGCCTGTCCGGAAGTGCCCTTTCTGCCCCAGCTGCCCAAACGCTCTCCCCTGGAAAACATGTACACCACCTTTCTCGAAGGCGTGCCCTCTGTCGTCCCTGACGAGGAGGGCGAAAACGCTTACGTGGACACGGAGCGAACCGAGGGAATCGAAGAGTTTTACGAACACGTGGCCGCAGGAAACACCGATGCCTTTGCCCTGTCGCCGAGGGTGGCGCCGGGATTCTTCCGCCTTCTCGAAAGGATCGGAGAGGTTCGGGACCGGGTACGGTTCATCAAGGGACAGATCACGGGGCCCTTCAGCATGGGTCTGGGCCTGAAGGATGAGAAGGGTAAACCCATCATCTATAATTATGCCTTTTTCGACATCATCAAAAAGGCCCTCCACATGAAGGCCCGATGGTTGATCGCCTTCATCGAGCGATCCTTTCCCGGAAAGCCGGTGATCATCTTCTTTGACGAGCCCTACATGGTCTCCTTCGGGTCGGCCTACGTCTCCGTGTCCGGAGAGGAGGCCATCAACTGCTTCAACGAGGTGCTCGACGGTCTTCCCGCCACGCGGGGCATCCATTGCTGCGGGAACACGGACTGGTCGGTTCTCCTCCGGACGAATGCCGATATCATCAACTATGATGCCTTCAATTATCTCGACACCCTGTTCTACTATGGGGATGACCTCAAGCATTACCTGGATCGGGGCGGAAGGATCGCCCCGGGTTTTGTGCCTTCCTCCGAAGAGGTGATGACCGTTCCCCTGGATCGTATCCTGGGGCTTCACCGTTCCTACCTGGATCATATGGGTGTGCTCTATCCGGCCGGCCTGTCGAATGAGCCGATCTACACCGCGAGTTGTGGTCTCGGGAGTCTCTCCGAGGCGGCGGCCCTGCGGGCCATGGACCTTCTCGCGGAATTCGGGAAGGCTGCCGGCACCACGAAATAGCCGCCCCCGGTCCCCCCTGCGGGATTGAATCCCGCCTACTTTCCACGGAACACCGGTTTCCTCTTTTCCAGGAAGGCCTTCGCCGCCTCCACATGGTCCTCCGTTTCGGAGAGAAGGGAGAGCTGGGAAGAAATGTAATCGAGATGACCCCGGAGCGTACTCGTAAGACCCTGATATACGGCCCTTTTCATCATCCTTATCGCCAGGGGAGGTTTGGCGGCGATGGACTCCGCCAGCTTGAGCGTTTCCCCCATGAGGCTGTCGTGGGGCACCACGCGGTTGACGATCCCTGCCCCCAGGGCATCCTGCGCCGTGAGCACGGTGCCCGTGAGCAGGAGTTCAAGGGCCTTTGATACACCCACAAGGCGGGGAAGGAAATAGGCACCGCCGTCCCCGGGCACGAGGCCCATCATGATGTAGGATTCGGCGAGCTTCGCCCTGTCAGAGGCTACCCGGAGGTCGCACATGATGGCCATATCCATGCCGGCGCCCATGGCAGCTCCGTTGACGGCCGCGATGACCGGTTTATCGAGGTCTTCCAGGGTGAGCACGATCCTGTGGACGCCATCCCAGAGAAAGCGTTTCATGTCCCAGGACTTGAGTCTCCCCTCGGCCATGTCCCGGATATCCCCGCCTGAACAGAAGGTGCCCCCCTTTCCCGTAACCACGATGACCCTCACCGCTTCATCCCCTTTCGCCTCTTCCAGGTATTCCCGCCAGAGGGAGATCATCTCGGGGCTGAAGGCATTCTTCGCCTCCGGCCGGTTGAGCGTGATGATACCCACATGACCTTTCACTTCGTACAGAACGTGTTGTTTTTCCATCACATCTCTCCTTGTGCCTGCTCGTTCCCGATCCGGCAACCTCCTTATTAAAGCACCTGGAACCGGCCTTTGCAAACCCGGCTTTTCCGGTCACCCTTCCGCCGTCCTCTGATATAATGTGCCCTATGTCCCTCTTGGATAAAGGTTCCCGGATGCCGTGAAGGTCCTGCTCGTCCAGCCCCCCATCGAGGACTACTACCATACGCGGATCAGGACCTACCCGTTGTCCCTCCTCTATCTGGCCGCCGCCCTGAAGGATGTGTGCGACGTCGAGGTAGTCGACCTGAGGGGAAGAGGGAAGGGCAAGCCCCTGCCCGGAAGCCCATTCCCCGATCTTGACCCCTACTACAGCCCGTCGATGGGTACCCCCTTTTCTCTCTTCAGCAGGTACTGCCGTTTCGGGGCCGGGCCCGAGCAGATCAGGCGGGTCCTTGAAGAGAAAAAACCCGACGTGGTCGCTATCTCCTCCCTTTTCGCCGCCTACGCGGAACAGGCCATCGAGGTGGCCCGGATTGCGAAGGAGGCGGACCGGGGTATGGTGACGGTCCTGGGCGGGACCCATCCCACCCTGTTCCCCGGGGAGGTGCTTGAAAACCCTTCCGTGGACTATGTCATTCGCGGGGAAGGGGAGACACCGCTGAGAGGGCTGGTGACCGCCCTTGCCGCCGGTGTACGGCCTGGTGCACTACATATTGAAGGGCTATGCACAAAGTATCAGAATGAGGTTCAAGTATCTTCAATAACTATTGAGAACAATATAGATATCATCCCAGACAGGTCCCTGATTGACCCCGCCCGATACCGGATCGGCCGGCACCCGTACACCACTTTCCTCACGTCCCGGGGGTGCCCCTTCGGGTGCGCCTTCTGCGGCAAACCCCCTGTTCCGTACCGGAAGAGGAGGTTGGACGGCATTGCGGAAGAAATGGGTCGGTGTCTGGATCTTGGCATCAAGGCCCTGGACTTTGAGGATGACATGCTGACCCTGGACAGGAGCTTCTTTCATCAGGTCCTTGACCTCTTCACCGGTACGGGTCTCGTGCTTTCGGCCATGAACGGGATCTATGGAAACACCCTCGACGGGGCAACCCTGGAAAAAATGTGGGGGGCGGGCTTCAGACGTCTCAACTTCTCCCTGGTGGATCAGTCCCCGTCTGTGGCGGCCCGTCACATGCGCCCCGATCCCGGGAGCCTCCTTGAGCTTTTCCCTTTTCTCGAGGCATCCGGGTTCCTTATCGAGGTACACTTCATCCTCGGCCTGCCCGGCCAGACCGTGGAGGATGTCCTGAACACCCTCATCTTTCTCATGGGAAGGCGGGTCCTTCCCGGCCCGTCCGTTTACTACCATGCCCCGGGAAGCGCCATCTTTCCTGAGGGGCGGAGTGACAAGGAGGGGAGGGATTTCCGGACCATGCGGTCGAGCTACATGGTCGAAGCGAATCAGGAAATGCCGAGATCGCGCCTCTATACCCTTATGAAGCTCACCCGGTTCATCAACATGGTGAAGAACCTTATTGACAGAAAAGGAGAAATGCGGTTCATTTCCGACCTCAATTGTCTACCTGTGGAGAACAGGGGTGGGGTTGTCGGGACCATCCTTTCGATCCTCCTCGACGAGAAAAGGTTTGTCGGGTATGACGAGAAAACAGGCGATTTTAGGGACGAACCGACGGATAACAACCTGGTGGCTCGATTCTTTGAGAAGGCGAGGGGGAAGGAGATCAGGGGCTTCAGGACCATGAACAGCCTCATTGTCCAATAGCCCTTTATATGAGCCGGAAGCAGGGAAGGGGAGGGCATTCCCCGCTGGGGACGGGTGTGCTCCCCATGAAGAAAACTGATTACTGGCTGATTAGCTGACTCACTGAATGGCTGAGTGGCTGAATAGCTGATTAGCTGAATGGCTGACCACTGACTGGCTGAATAGCTGACTGGGGGAAAGAGGCAAAGCCGGACCGGATGGGGTGCAGGTGAGCGTGTGGGCGAGGATATTCCGACAGACATGTTCCAGGGCAATTACAGTAACGCGTATTTTGTTGGTCAACAATATATGAGCTGTTAGACGCGGAAGATGATGTGAGGAATCAAGAGATAGTTAGAACATACTGAAAGGAAATAGAAAAATGGAAGAAACATCTCCGTATCCATGGGGGGTGTGGATAGGGGGAAGCCGGGAGGCGGTCCGTGGCCGGGTCGGATGAAGAGGTGTGGTCCGGGAACGGATCAGGGGGCGAGGATGGCCTTCAGGAGATAGCGCCAGTCATGGAAGAGGACCTCCGTCTCGAACCCCTCTTTTTCGAGGATGCGGCCAAGGTCGCCGGGCGAATAGAAATGGGCGGGTTCTCCCGCCGCCCGTTCCATCCGACATATCATCCCTCCCAGGAGTGAATCAGGGTCGATGTCGAAGATGAGAAGCATACCCCGGGGCTTGAGGGCCCGGGAAATTTCCCTGATCGCGGACTCAGGGGCCTGGAAGTGGTGGATGGCATCACCGATCATGAGGGCGCCGAAGGTATCCCCCCTGAAAGGGAGCCACTCGGCGAGACCGGCAACCCTCAGGGGGCACGTGACGGCGTGGCGCAGCATGCCCACGGCAGGGTCAAGGCAGAGGCGGACAGAGGTATCAGCTTCTCTCCGGCCGAAGTCGCTCAGGATGCCCGTCCCTGCCCCCACATCCAGGACCGGGGCACCCGGCTCAAGGCCTGCCATGGCCGCAGCGATCTGCCTGCGCACCCTATCCGGGTAGATGAGGGGACCGAAGAGCCTGAAGAGTGGGCCCAGCCGGTCGAAGGGGATCATGGTTCCGGGGCCTCCATGAAGGGATAGCTTACCGTACCTTGACCCCTTCGTCGAGGTACTTGATGAGGGGGTAGATGAAGAACTCGATGATCCGCCTTTTGCCCACCTTGATCTCGGCGGTGAGGCTCATACCTGAAGAGATGCGGGTCCTTACGCCGTCCACCACGAGGTCCGTCTCCCGGGGGGTCACAAAGACCTCGTAGACAGGCCCCAGCTTCTCGTCGTCGGTACTATGGCGGGCCACGTTCCTCACCAGGCCGGGCAGGGTACCGTATTTCTGGAAGTCGAACGTATCCACCTTGATGGTGGTGTCCATCCCCTCCTTGACGAAGCCGATGTCCTTGTTGAGGACCCATACCTTTGCTACAAGGGGCGCGGAAAGGGGCACGATGGTGACAAGCCTCTGCGCCGGTGTCACCACGCCACCGATGGTATGGAAGAGGAGGGTCGAGACATGGCCGTCCACAGGGGAGAGGATCCTCTGCTTTTCGTTCCTGAAGGCGGTCTTGTCGATTTCGGCCCGTATCTCCGTCGACTGCTTCTGCTTGTCCACGAACTCCCTGAGATTTCCCGCCCTGAAATTCTCCTCCAGGTACGAGATGTCGTGTTCTATCTGGTCCCGCTGGTGCCGGAACTGCTCGATCCTGCTTGCTGTCTGGTCGATGGTATTCCTCCGGCCGAGGATATCCTGGACCGCCTTGTCGTAGTCGCTCCTGGCCACAATATCGAGGACTTCCCTGAGTCGTTGCTCTTTCGACAGGTCGATGTCGAGCTGGGCCCTGGCGTGGGCAATCTCCTTCTCCGCCGCCGACCTCTCTTCCTCCAGGCGCCTCAGTTCCGCCCTTTTCGATTCAAGTTGTTTCTCCAGGCTCCCGGTCATGGAATGGTGGAGGTCGCGCTGACGCCGCAGAACGTCCGGGTCATGGCCGCTGCCCTTCGGGACAAACGTCTTTTTGGAAATGGTGGAATCGAGCCTGTCCTGCTCCAGTTCGAGGAAGGCGAGGGCTTTCTTCCTCGATTCAAGCTCGGGTGCCGTGATGGAAGGGTCGATCTCCATGAGCACCTGCCCCTTCCTGACGAAGTCCCCCTCCTTGCAGAGGATGGCGCTCACCACCCCAGTGTCGAGGGGCTGGAGTATCTTCACGTCCCCTTCGGGGATCACGGTGCCCCGGGCCGAGACCACCACGTCCACCCTTCCCACCCAGAGCCACAGGGTGAAGAAGAGCATGGTACCCACCACGACCCAGAAGACGATCCGGCCCAAGGGGTGGGCGGGCTTTTCCTCGATCTCCGCCATGGCAGGTTTGAACTCGTGGGCGTCGTCCCTCCGGAAACGGTCAAGGAGTTTATACCACACCGTCTGCCTCCTGCTGGATGTGGAGACGGTGGTAGTACCCCCGTCTGGCCATCAGTTCCTCGTGGGTCCCCTGTTCGATCGCGCGCCCTTTGTCGAGGGCGATGATGCGGTCGCATGAGCGGACCGCCGAGAGACGGTGGGCGATGATGATGCTCGTTCTGCCTGCCTTGATGGCCTCGATGTTCTGCTGAATGAGCCGCTCCGATTCATAGTCGAGGGAGGACGTGGCCTCGTCGAAGATGAGGATCCGGGGATCGACGATGAGGGCCCTTGCAATGGCGATGCGCTGCTTCTGTCCTCCCGAAAGGGTGGAACCCCGCTCCCCCACGAGGGTCTCGTACCCGTCGGGAAAGTGGCTCGCGAATTCGTGGACCCCCGAGATCTTCGCCACCTCGATGATCTGCTCCATGGGGGCGTCGGGCCGGGGCAGGGCGATGTTCTCGCGGATGGTGCCGCTGAAGAGGTAGTTCTCCTGGAGGACCACGCCGATCCTGTAGCGGAGCCAGGCGGGATGCATGTGCCGTATGTCCACCCCGTCGATGTAGATGGCCCCTTCGGAGGTAAGGTAGAGGCGCTCGATCAGCCGGGCGACGGTACTCTTGCCGCTGCCGCTTTTGCCCACGAGGCCGATGCTCATGCCCGGCGCGATGTCGAGTGTGAGGCGGTCCACGGCATAGGGCGCCTCGGGACTGTATTTGAAGGAGACGTTCTCGAACCTGATGGAGCCCTTCAGTTCCGGCAGGGTGATCGCCTTTTCCTGCCTGACCTCTGTGGGGTTGTTGAGGATGTCCCCTATGCGGTCCACGGCCAGGAGGGCCTGCTGGAACTCGTTCCAGAGGTTGACGAGCCTGAGGAAGGGGCCGGTGAACTGGCCGGCGAACATCTGGAAGGCGATCAACTGGCCGATGGTGAGCTGGTTCTCGATCACCTGTTTCACCCCGAGGTAGAGGACCGTGATGGTCATGAGACGCTGGAAGGTGCCGGAGACGGCCCCCGACACGGTCGACATGGTGGAGAGCTTGAAGCTCGACTTCACGTAATCGGAGAGGTAGGTCTCCCATTTCCGCTGGACTGATCCCTCTATGGCCAGGCACTTCACCGTCTCGATGCCCGTCACCGTCTCCACTAGGTAGGAGTTCGACTGGGCGGCCGTGAGGAACTTGTTCTGCAGCCTCCTGCGCAGCTCGGGGGTGACGGTGACGTAGAGGAAGGCGACGAGGCAGACGAAGCAGATAAAGACGAGGGAGAGCTTCACGCTGTAGAGGAACATGACGGCCACGAAGACGAGGGAGAAAAAGAGGTCGATGAGCACGGAGACCGACTTGTTGGTGATGAACTCCCTGATCGTGTCCAGCTCCCTCACCCGGGCGACGATGTTGCCCACCTTCCGCGATTCGAAGTAGACGTAGGGCAGGGAAAAGAGGTGTCGGAAGAGTTTGGCCCCCAGCTTGGCGTCGATCTTATTTGCGGTGTGGATGAAGATGTAGTTCCTCGTGGTGTTGAGGAGGAATTCGAAGATGGTGACGGCGATGAAGGCGACGGCCAGTACGTCGAGGGTGGTCATGGACCGGTGGACGATCACCTTGTCCAGGATCACCTGGGTGAAAAGCGGGGTGACGAGACCGAAGAGCTGGACCACGAAGGAGCCGGTGAGGACCTCCGCCAGGACGCTCTTGTATTTCAGGATCTCGGCATAGAACCACCTGAAGCCGAAGGTGATCTGGGAGGACAGGGCCTTGTGCCTGAGGACGATGGACTCGCCGCTCCAGAGGTCCTGGAACTCCTCCATGGTAAGGGTATCCGCCCTCCGCCTGGAGGGGAGAAAGAGGAGGGTCTTGCCTTCTCCCCCGTCTGCCCTCAAGAAAGCGGCGTAGGAGCCGTCCTTCAGGATGGCGATGAAGGGCAGGGGGTATTTCCGGATAAGGGTCTCGAGGGGCACCCTCTTCAGCCGGGCACGGAAACCGAAGTCCCTGCCGATGAGGAGCAGATCTTCCTTCGTGATCTCCTCTTCGTTGAGGCCGTACTGCCGTTTGACGGCCCTGAAATCGACGCTCACCTGGTTGATCCGGGCGATGAGTTCGAAGCAGACAAGGCCGGTCTGCATCAGTAGACCACCTCCGCCAGCATCCGGAGTTCCCGCGCCGCCGCCGCCTTTTCTATCCGCGCCCGGGTCACTTCCTGTGTTTGGACCGCAAGCCCTATCTGCCGTCTCAGGTACTCCACGTGCTCGATGATGCGTCGCTCGGCAAGGCCCGCCGTCATGGTCGTTCCTTGCTCCGTCTTCGTCATGATCTCCTGCTGGTTCGAAAGCGACTTCTCCCGGGTCCTGGTCAGTTCCCGCGCCTTCCCGTACCGGTTCGTCAACTCGGAGAGCTTCTTTTCCCTCTCCACCTTAAGACGCTCCAGCTCGATGCGGGCCTTTTCCACCTGGGCGCTGTTTTTGAACCCGTCAAAGAAGGGGATGGTGGCGGCCACACCCACCGAGAAGGTGCGGGCCCGCATGTCGTCGTAGGCGCCGCCGTAGCGGTTCAGGTCCTGGCCGTAGAGGATGTAGCCGGCATAGAGGCTGAACTGGGGATAGAAGAGACCCTTTTCCAGCATCTCGATCTCGGCCCTCTTCTTCTCCAGGGCGAGATCGTAGATCCTCGATTCCGGGGACGCGGCAGGATCGAAGGGGGCTGCGCCGGGCGTTTCTTCATCCTTGAAATGGGCCACCAGGAGACCCTCGGCCTCGTATCGCTCACCCGTGAGGAGGGAGAGGTCCTCGAGGAGCGAGGTAAGCCTCAGCTTCAGGGTGTCCATCTCGTCCATCACCCTGACTACCCTGATCGCCTCGTCCCCTGCCTCGATCCTGGAGACAAGGCCGGCGGCGCTGAGGCGCTCCTTGGCGGCGGCAATCTCCCGGTAGAGCCGGAGGAGTTGCTGCTTTGACGTGAGATCGGTGGTCACAAGGAGGAGGTCGCGGTAGGTCTCCAGGGCCTTAAGCCGCGTGTCCCTCCGTAACTGGACGTAGACCGCCTCCTTGAGGGGGATATCTCTGGACGCCATGAGGACCCTCTTTTCCCTTGCGCCGAAGTCGTAGAGGTTGAGCGAGACGTTAAGGGCGATCGAGTTCTGGTAGAGGGTATTCCCGGCAAAGATTGTGTCCCCCACGGCGGTGACCTGGGATGTGGGCGTGTTGGCCAGGTCCTTCGAATACTGGGAATTGAACCGGGCGCTGAGGGCGGGGAAGTAAGCCGATTTGGCCTCCTTCAACTGGGACCGGCTGATTCCCACATCGAGGGCCGCCATCCTCACGTCGTGGGCGTGGCGGTCGGCGGCCTCGAGGACGCCGTCGAAGTCGAGAACCTGTCCGGCCAGGCAGCCCCGGCTCAGGACAAAGAGAACGAAAAACGCTCCACAGCAGGCTAATCGCGGGCAGATGCTTCGCACGGTATCGGTGAACGCTCCTCGCTCATTTCAGCAGAAAGGGCGACCCACTTTTGGATGGAAATCCCTGTTCATGATTCCCAAGCTTGCAGGTTTTTTTGTTTATGCAATTCTTCTACGGAAGGGATCTTTTGTCAAGGAATAATGATACAAATCGGCTTCCGGCGAAGATCTTCGCGGGTTATCCGATCCTTTTTCATGAATCAGGCGCAAAGATCAAGCCTCCGTCACGAGGAGTCCGTCATCGGATGATGCCCATCCTGTCTGTTGGGAGAACCCGTTCCCCTCACGATCGAAGGAGACGCCGCCCTTCGTCCCTCTTTCCGTAAGGATCAGACAAATATGTTTCGGTGCGGTCAGCGCTGTGTTACCATGTCCATGGTTCCGGATTCGACACCTGAAGCCCCATTCCCTGTGGAGGGGTCTTGGTGCAGGCAGCCGGTCCGGGGGTTTCCCGTTTCTGAATCATCAGGTTGTGATTCCTAAAGGCGGTAGACGATGACGCTCGGAGAGATAAAGGAGATACTGGACGCGGAAGTCCTTGCGGGTCATGGCCTCATGGACCTGGAAGTGAAGGAGGCGGGTTGTGCCGACCTCATGTCCGATGTGCTCTTCTTCGGCAAAACGGGGATGGTGCTGCTCACGGGCCTCACAAATCCTCATGTGGTAAGCACCGCCTATACCCTCGGTGTGGCGGCCGTCGTCATGGTTCGGGGGAAACGGCCGCCCGCGGAGACAATCAGACTTGCAGAGGACGTGCAGATCCCCCTTTTGAGAACAGACTATCTCCTCTACGAGGCTGTGGGAAGGCTTTATGTCAAGGGGCTCCCCGGCTGCATGGAAAAGGCAACCGATAAACAGGGCTGACGGGCGATGGCCGGCAGGAAGGCAAGCTCAGGGAGGGGATTCCCGTGCCTCCGCCGTGCCTTTGAGTCCGATCTCCCCGGCCACCTTCTGCATGCCCTTGATGGTTTCTCCGATGACGAAATCGAGATCCATGCCCAGGCTCCAGGCCCCCGCCTCGATGACGGACCGGTTCACACCCGCCGCGAATGCCTTGTCCTTCCACTTCTTCTTCACCGATTTGACCGTCAGGTCCAGCACGCTTTTGCTCGGCCGAAGGACAGCGACCGCCGATATCAGGCCTGTCAGCTCGTCGATGGTATAGAGCACCTTCTCCATCCTCTCCACCGGTTCCACGTCGGTACAGAGCTTCCACCCGTGGCTCTCCACGGCGCGGATATATTCCTCGGGCCACCGGTGCTCGGCGAGGATCTCCCGAACCTTTCTGCAGTGTTGATCAGGATACTTCTCATAATCGAGATCATGGATCAGGCCGATGACCGCCCACTTCTCTTTGTCCTCCTCCCCGAGGACTTCGGCGAAATGGCGCATGACCGACTCCACGGCAAGGGCGTGCCTGATGAGACTCGTGTTGGAGTTATATTCCGTCAACAGTTCAAAGGCCCGGGATCTGTCGGGGATAATCTTTTCCACGGTTCCACCCTCCCTGTCTCTGTATGAACGCCATGGGTGCCTTCTTTTTCGTACCCATTTTCCTCCAATCTCCGCCGGGATTCAAGGGGAAAAGGTCAGACCCGCTGCGCTGATCACCCTGTCGCCGATGCGGGCGACCTGTGGGTAAGGGGGAGGGGTGAGGTCAGGTGACCGGCCCCGGGTTGAAGAGGACCAGGTCATTCCGAAGACCGAGCCGGTCGGCGGCCACGAGTTTCCTGCCGCTTGCCACATCGAGGATGAGCCGGAAGAGTTCCCAGCCCACGTCAGGTATCGTTGCCTCGCCCGCGGCGATCCGTCCCGCGTCCACGTCGATCAGGTCGTGCCACCGTTCACTGAGGGTACTGTTGGAGGAGACCTTCACGACCGGGGCGAGGGCAAGTCCGTAGGGGGTACCGCGGCCCGTGGTGAAGACCTGGAGGTTCATCCCCGCTGCGAGCTGGAGGGTGCCGCAGACGAAATCGCTGGCCGGTGTGGCGGCAAAGACGAGGCCTTTCCTGCGTACCCTCTCTCCGGGGGCGAGGACGTCCATGATCCGGCTCGTCCCCGACTTGACGATCGAGCCCAGGGCCTTCTCCACCACGTTGGCCAGTCCACCCTCTTTGTTACCCGGGGTCGGGTTGGCGCTCCGATCCGCTCCGCCGCTTTCCAGGTACCGATCATACCAGGCCATTTCGCGCACCAGGGCCCGACCCACCGATTCGTCGGCCGCCCTCGGGGTGAGCAGATGGATTGCGTCCCGGACCTCGGTGACCTCGGAGAAGATCACCGTGCCTCCTGCCCGGACGATCAGGTCAACGGCGCAGCCCACTGCGGGGTTGGCGGTGATGCCGGAAAAGGCGTCACTGCCGCCGCACTGGACGCCCACGATCAGGTCCGCGGCAGGGCAGGTTACCCGGCGCCGCCTGTCCAGGCGGAACAGCCGCTGTTCAGCCATCTCCATGAGGGCGGAGATCATGGAATCGAAACCCCGGAACGATTGATCCTGGAGACAGAGGTGGCAGGCCTCGCCGGGTTGGCCGGGGCAGTCCCCGTCAGGCACGAGCACCTCGGCCTGGAGTTTCTCGCAGCCGAGGCCGATGACCATCACCTCGCCGCCCAGGTTCGGGTTCCGGGCCATGTTCCGGAGGGTTCGGACCGGAATGACGGCAGCCGGGGCGTTGATGGCGACACCGCAGCCGTAGCCGTGGCTGACTGCCACCACATCATCCACGTTGGGAAAGCGGGGAAGTATCTCCTCCCTGATCCTGCGGACGAGTAAGCCCGTAACCCCGGCAACGCACTGGACGCTGGTCATGATGCCGAGTATATTCCTGGTGCCTGCCGTGCCGTCGGGGTTCCGGTACCCCTCGAAGGTGTACCCTTCAAGGGGCGAGGGTTCCGGACCGGGCCGTGTCGCGAGGGGCAAGCGATCGAGGGCGGGGGCCTCGGGCAGACGGAGGAGGGACTCGTCAACGCGGCTCCCCTTGGGGACAGTCCGTACAGTCCATCCGATGATCTCACCGTAGCGGATCACGGGCGCACCTTCTTTCAGCTCCTCCAGCGCTACTTTGTGACCCGGCGGGATCGATTCGACAAGGACGGTCCCGTCGTCCAGCCTGGCACCTGGGGGTAATCCATCTCTGTTCACCACCACCGCCACGTTGTCCCGATCGTCGATGCGGATCGTGATTGGCCGTTCCTCGAGGTTCTTCGGGAGGGTGGAGTTGTCAGGGGGCATTGGGCTCCTCTTCTTCAGGTGGTACCCCGCTCCATAATCTGAAACCCTATGTCCACGATCCGCTCCACCGGCCTTCCTTCAAGCCTTCCCAGCAGCGCTTCTGCGGCCAGTTGCCCGATGGCGGTCCTGTCGATCCGCACCGTGGAGAGGGGGGGGAAGGTGTGGGCGGCGAAATCGAGATCGCCGAAGCCGACGATGGCCAGGTCCTGCGGCACGGAAAGTCCACGGGCCTGGGCCTCCATCAGGACGCCGTGGGCCAGGGTATCGGAACTGCAAAAGACGGCGCGGGGAAGGAGTGTACGATCGAGGAGCCGGGCCAACCCTTCGCGGCCAAGGCGGAAATTAGAAGGGGCGGGCACCTGGATGGTCCGGACATCGGTCAGACCCTCCCGCTCCAGGACCGAGAGGAATCCCCGTCTTCTCACCTCTGCACGGGCATCGTCAGCCGTCACGATGCCGAAGGTACGGCGGCCCCGGCCGATGAGATACTCTGCCACGGACTGACCCACCTTCTCGTGGGAAAAGCCGACCAGCATGTCGATGGGGGTCGGGGTGAGGTCCCATACCTCCACGACCGGTATCTTCGCCGCGGCCAGCCGGCGGTGACTCTCGGCGGAATGGGAAATACCGGTAAGGAATATCCCGTCCGGCCGCCTGCTCAGGATGGCGGCAAGGAGGCTCTCTTCGCGGGAGGTGGGGTAACCTGAGGTCCCGAGGAGCACCTGGTAGCCGCTTTCCCAGAGCCGGTCCGTAAGGGACTGGATGGACTCCGAAAAGACCTGGTTCGAGATTGCGGGGACAACGGCCGCGACGAAACGGGTCTTTCGGGATGCAAGCCCGCCCGCCAGCAGGTTGGGCACGTACCCCGTGCGGTCGATGGCCTGGCGGACCTGCTCGAGGGTCCGGGGGGCCACCTTCTCCGGGTTGTTGAGCACCCTGGAAACGGTGATGGGAGAGACACCCGCTATCCTGGCCACGTCCCTCAGGGTCACCACTCCGGTTGACCGGCTGGAACCATTGGTATGCTTCATGATGCTATAATGATAGCGTTATCATACTACCGTGTCAACCATAATATTGAAAAATGAGGATCAGGAACGACATCGCAAGCTTAAGGGTGATGGTATCTAAGCAATTGATACAAAAGGTATTGTATCAAACAATTGAGGGAAGGGGAAGGTCCGGGCCGGAAAGGAGAAAAAAGTCCTTGACAGCATAGAATGATAGCGCTATCATTTTTGCATGGACGCAAACCGGCGAAGAAGGATCGGCAAGTGAATCGGCATGGGGATAGGGGAAATGCCCCTGGAGCGCCCGTTGTGATCCGGATGGAGGTGATCCCGGTAGCCGGTCACGACAGTATGTTGCTCAATCTCAGCGGGGCCCATTACCCTTTTTTTACCCGTAACGTCGTGATCCTGCAGGACACCGAGGGTCACACCGGCGTGGGCGAGGTTCCCGGCGGTGAGGCAATCCGCCAGACCCTGGAAGATGCCAGGTCTCTGGTCATCGGCCGATCCGTCGCTGCCTACAACGATGTCCTCAACTCCATCCGCCGTTCCTTCGCGGATCGGGACGCGGCCGGCCGTGGGGTGCAGACCTTTGACCTGCGTACCACGATCCACGCCGTTACCGCGGTGGAAGCGGCGATGCTGGACCTGTTGGGGCAGTTTCTCGGCGTGCCCGTTGCCGCCCTGCTGGGAGAGGGACAGCAACGATCTTCCGTGGAGGTCCTGGGTTATCTCTTTTACATCGGCGATCGACGCAAAACCGACCTTCCCTACCGGGAAGCCCCAAACGAGCAAGACGACTGGCTGCGTCTGCGCAACGAGGAGGCCCTTACCCCCGAGGCCATCGTCAGGTTGGCCGAGGCAGCCCGGAGGCGCTACGGGTTCAACGACTTCAAGCTCAAAGGCGGTGTCCTCCCCGGCCCCGAGGAGATAGAAGCGGTGACGGCCCTGGCGGAGCGATTCCCCGGGGCACGGATCACCATTGATCCGAACGGCGCATGGTCTCTGGATGAGGCCGTCCGTCTCTGTCGCGGCCTCCGCAATGTCCTTGCCTATGCGGAGGATCCCTGCGGGGCCGAAGAAGGCTATTCCGGTCGGGAGGTGATGGCGGAATTCCGACGGGCCACAGGTCTCCCTACGGCAACGAACATGGTTGCCACGGACTGGCGCCAGTTGGGTCACGCGATCCGGTTGCAGGCCGTGGACATCCCCCTTGCCGATCCCCATTTCTGGACCATGAACGGGTCGGTGCGGGTTGCCCAGATCTGCAATGAATGGGGGCTCACCTGGGGGTCCCATTCCAACAATCATTTCGACATCTCCCTAGCCATGTTCACCCACGTAGCCGCCGCCGCACCCGGGAAAATCACGGCCATCGACACGCACTGGATCTGGCAGGACGGCCAGCGTCTGACCGTAGCACCCTTCCCCATCGTGGACGGCCGGATTTCCGTTCCCGAACGCCCCGGCCTGGGGATCGAACCGGACATGGATCAGATCGAAGAGGCCCACGCGCTGTACAGGAAAATGGGGCTTGGCGCCAGGGATGACGCAAGGACCATGCAGTACCTGATCCGGGGCTGGAAATTCGACAACAAGCGCCCCTGTCTCTGCTGCGAGCCTGAGGACCCCGATACGTGCACTCTTCCCGAATCCGGGAGGGGACAGGGGTGTGATGCCTTTGGGTCAAGGGAAGGGTTGAAAAGAGGAGGCTGAAATGGGCCGCGCGGAACGGATAGGTTCCATCATTCTCGTCATCTTCGGACTCTTCGTGGCGTACTATTCCCGGGAGTACCTGAAGCTCGGCATGATGATCTCTCCGGGGGCGGGGTTTCTCCCCTACTACATCGGGATCGTTCTGTCCGTCCTCGGGATCTTCTGGCTCTTCAAAACCTTTATAACCGGGAAAACCGTCACTGCCTTCGAAGGGACTGAAGACGAGGCCGAGCCGGCCAGGGGAAGGCGGAACCTCATCCTTCACCGATTCCTGCCCGGGGTCCTGCTGGTGATCCTCTACGCGTGGCTCTTCGAAAAGGCCGGGTACATCCTGTCCACGGTCCTCTTTATGGTGGGATGGCAAAAGGTGGTGGAACGGGAGGGGTGGATCAAGACAGGTGTGATCTCCCTGGTGTGCGGAGGAGGGATGTACACCCTTTTCGCCTATCTCCTGAAGGTTTCATTGCCGACGGGCTCGTGGTTTTCGTGAGGGACTGATACATGGATACCTTGACCGGACTGATCAACGGATTCTCCATCGCCCTCACCCCCATCAACCTGCTCTTCGCCTTTCTGGGTGCCCTCTTCGGGACCGCCGTGGGTGTGCTCCCCGGTCTCGGCCCCGCGGCCACCATAGCCCTGCTCCTGCCGGCCATCTATGCCATCGGTTCGCCGGTAACGGCCATCATCCTCATGGCGGGGATCTTTTACGGCTCCATGTACGGCGGCTCCACCACCTCGATCCTCCTCAATCTGCCGGGAGAAGCGGCGTCGGTCGTCACCTGTATCGACGGGTACAAGATGGCCCAGAAGGGGAGGGCAGGGGCGGCCCTGGGGATCGCTGCCATCGGATCCTTCATCGCCGGCACCGTGGGTGTTGTGGGCATGACGCTCTTTGCCCCGGTGATCGCAAAGTTCGCCCTCAGTTTCGGTCCCCCGGAGAAGTTCTCCCTTGCCGTTGTGGGTCTGCTCCTGGCGGTAACCCTTTCGGGGGCCTCCGTCATCAAGGGTCTCGTCATGATGGCCCTGGGACTCCTTCTGGCCTCGGTGGGACTTGATCCCATCTCGGGAAAGACGAGGTTTGCCTTCGGCGTCATCGAATTGCAGAGCGGGTTCGATTTTGTGACCCTCGCCATGGGAGTCTTCGGCCTGGGCGAGATCTTCGCCGGTCTCGAAACCATCATCAAGGGCGAGATCGTGTCCACCAGGGTGGGACAGGTCTGGCCCACCATGAAGGACTGGGTGGCCTCCCGGATGGCGATCCTCCGTGGCACCCTGGTAGGTTTCTTCATCGGTGTCATCCCCGGTGGCGGGGCGGTCATTTCTTCCCTGGTTTCCTACGCGGTGGAGAAGAAGGTGTCGAGACATCCGGAAGAATTCGGCCAGGGGGCGATCGCAGGGGTGGCGGGCCCTGAATCGGCAAACAACGCCGCCTCCAGTTCGTCCTTTATCCCTCTCCTCACCCTGGGTATCCCCGGTAATGCCTCCATCGCCATGATCTTTGCCGCCCTCCTGATCAAGGGGGTCACCCCGGGCCCCTTTCTCATTCAGGAGCACCCCGAGGTGTTCTGGGGTGTGATCGCCTCCATGTACATCGGCAACGTGATGCTCCTGGTCCTGAACCTGCCCCTCGTCGGAGTCTGGGCGCAGCTCCTCCGGGTGCCCTTCGGGATCATGGCGCCCGTGATCATTCTCTTCACCGCCATAGGCTCATACAGCATCCAGGGGCAGGCGTTCGACATATACAGTCTCGTGGGATTCGGTCTCTTCGGCTACGTGCTGCGCAAACTCAAGTTCGAGCCTGGTCCCATGGTCCTTGCGTTTGTGCTGGGACCCATGGTGGAAGGGGCCATGCGACAGTCCCTTCTCATGTCGGGAGGGAGTTTTTCGGTTTTTCTGACACGACCGATCTCCGCATCCCTCATAGGGCTGTTTGCGCTTCTGGTCCTCGGCCAGGCAGGTGTGACACTCTGGAAGAGATTTTTCACAACGAAACCGAAAGGAGAAGGAAGATGAAAAGAGCTATTGCCGTAATCGTAGCAGCAGTCTTTGTGTTTCTTGCACTTCCCCTGGCATCCATGGCCGCCGACCCGTACCCGGTGAAGCCGGTGACCGGGGTGGTCCCCATGGCGGCAGGAGGTTCCACGGATCTCCTTGCCCGGGCCGTCGAGAAGTTCTGGACAAAATACTCGAAGCAACCCATGGTGATCGTCAACAAGCCCGGCGGCGGCGGTGTGGTGGGCACCGAAGGTGTTGTCCGCTCGAAGCCGGACGGATACACCCTGTATCTCGGCTACGGATCCGGCCACGACGTGGTCATGCCGACCCTCCAGAAGATGCCCTATGACCCAGTGAAGGACCTCATCCCTGTGGCGAGGGTCTCCATCCATTCGGTGGTCATCGTGACGGGCGCCAATTCCCAGTTCAACTCCATCAAGGACATCGTGGCATGGTCCAAGAAGGAAGGCAAACCGGTTACCACGGCGGTGTCGGTAAAGGCCGGGGCCGTTGATCTGGCTCTCACCGCCTTCGGCAAGGCGGCAGGCATCAATATCGTGACCGTCCCCTTTTCGGGCGGGGCCGAGGCTACGACCGCCCTCGCAGGTGGTCACCTCATGATCGGCGGCGGCCATCCCTCCGAGATTATCCCCCATATCAAGGCGGGCCGCTTCAAGGCGCTGGCGGTGGTGCTCCCCCAGCGGGACCCCACGCTCCCGAATGTTCCGACCCTGAAAGAGCAGGGCTACGATGTCTACACCTGGGGATCCATCAAGGGCGTGGCCGCGCCTGCGGGCACACCGAAGGACGTTGTCAAGTATATCGAGGGCACCATCAAGAAGATCTGTGACGACCCCGAATTCAAGAAGACCATGGCCAATCTGAACCAGCCTGTCATGTACCAGGGCAGCGAGGAATTCGCCAGGTTCATCAAGCAGGCGACGGAAGACTATGCCGCCCTCATCAAGAAACTCGGCATCACGATCCAGTAAGACGACGACGGGGGACAGGTTCGGGTGAGCGGCCTGTCCCCTTGCACAGTACAGGGAAGGGGAGATCTTCCATGAACCATGATGAGACTGAAGCGGTCTTTCACAATCGCTTTCGCAGCGACCTGCGCGCCGGAAAGCGCCTGATCGGATGCTGGTCGGCACTGGCGAACCCCATCTCAACGGAGGTGCTCGGGCTGGCCGGTTTCGACTGGATACTCCTCGACGGTGAGCACGCGCCGAACGAGATCGGCACCTTCATCCCCCAGTTGATGGCCCTCAAGGGGAGCGTGAGCGCACCGGTCGTCCGGCCTCCGGCCAACGACCCCATTATCATCAAGCGGCTTCTCGACATCGGGTTCTACAATTTCATGATCCCTCTTGTGGATTCGGCCGATGATGCACGGAGGGCTGTGGCGGCTACCCGCTACCCTCCCGCCGGTATCCGGGGCGTATCGGTGTCGCACCGCAGCAACATGTTCGGGACCGTCTCTGACTACTTTTCCATCATCAACGACAATATCTGCGTGGCGGTACAGATAGAGACGGTGAACGCCGTGAGGGATATCGACGGGATCTGCGCGGTCGACGGTGTGGATGCCATCTTCGTCGGCCCCTCCGACCTGTCGGCGGCCCTCGGGTACCTCGGCAAGCCGAACCTTCCCGAGGTACAGGAAACGATCAGGACCCTCTTTGCCCGCGCCAGGGCCAACGGAAAGGCTTCGGGGATTCTCGCTCCCGTTGAGGGGGATGCGCGCCGCTACCTTGACATGGGCGCCACCCTCGTGGCGGTGGGCAGCGACCTGGGACTCTTCCGTGCCGCCACCCAGGCCCTTTGTGACAGGTTCAGGGAATACAATTCCACGGGATGCCCGGAAAGAAAGGAGAGAAAAGGATGAGCAGGATAGGATTCATCGGACTGGGGATAATGGGTGCACCCATGGCGGGAAACCTGCTGGCCGGCGGACACGAGGTCTTCCTCTATGATATCAAGGCGCCCGACAAAAGCCTCCTGGAAAAGGGCGGCATCCTGTGCGGATCGTGCAGAGAGGTGGCTCAGAAGGCCGATGTGGTGATCATTATGGTACCCGATACGCCCGACGTGGCCGAGGTGCTCTTCGGGGAAAAGGGTGTGGCCGCCGGGCTCACGGCAGGCAAGACCGTGGTGGACATGAGTTCCATCTCGCCCATCGAGACCAAGAAATTTGCCTCCAGGATCGAGGCCCTGGAATGCGACTACCTGGATGCCCCTGTGTCGGGGGGAGAGGTGGGCGCGAAGGCGGCATCCCTGACCATCATGGTGGGAGGGAAGGAGGAGGTCTTCGACAGGATCAGGCCCATATTCGAGCTTATGGGAAAGAACATCACCCTGGTGGGTGGCACTGGGGACGGCCAGACCTGCAAGGTGGCCAACCAGATCATCGTTGCCCTGACCATCGAGGCGGTGGGCGAGGCCCTTCTCTTTGCCTCCAAGGCAGGGGCCGATCCGGCCAAAGTGCGCCAGGCGCTGATGGGTGGCTTTGCCTCGTCGCGGATCCTGGAGGTTCACGGTGAGCGGATGATCAAGCGTACCTTCGATCCCGGTTTCCGCATCAACCTCCATCAGAAGGATCTGAATCTGGCCCTGTCCTCGGCGAGGGCTATCGGTGTGAGTCTGCCGAACACGGCCACGTGCCAGGAGCTCTTCAACGCCTGCGCCGCCCATGGGGGGAGCGCCTGGGATCATTCCGCCATGGTGCGGGCACTGGAGATCATGGCCGACTTCGAGATCGGCCCTACCAAATCGTGACGGCCGGGAACCGTCCCGGGCAGCCCGTCACGAAGCCCGTCAAACCGTCCATCCATACCCCGCAGCAGTGCGCTTCGGCGGCGCGAGCCGGTTCAGGCTCGCACCGCCGCCTCTTTCCATAGTACGACCTCAACGAGACAGTCCCTCTTCCCTCCTGTCAGGAGAGCATGATATTTCAATGCATCAGGAGGGATTTGACAATCTCCCGCGATGGGTATATACCAAAAGGGCTGTATGTTTTTGAGAACATCGCTTCGAGCCCCCAGCACCCGGAGGTACGTGTGACCTTTGCAGACAATCTCCCTCAACCTGTCTTCGAGGCGGACGCAGAAGGTACCATCACTTATGTCAACCGCACCGGTTCTGAAATCCTTGGGTGGGACCCGGGGGAGTTGATCGGTAAGAGCATTTTCGAACTCCTTGCGCCCGAATGCCGTCAGGAGGCCATGGATCGATTCAGGGCCAAGGTTCAGGGGAGGCTCAGCGGTCCTTCCATGTATACGGTGGTAAGGAAAGCCGGGTCTTCCTTCCCGGCCGTCGTCCATTCGGCGCCCGTGACCACTGTGGACGGCCGGGAGGGCTTGCGGGGCATCATCGTGGACATGACGGCCGCCAGGGAGGCACAGGAGCGGTTCCGCACCCTTTTCGAGGCGATTCCGGACACGGTTTTCGTCAAGGACCGGGATCTGCGATACACACAGGTCAACCCGGCCATGACGAGTCTTGTGGGCGTCTCCGAGACGGACATCGTGGGAAAGACGGACAGGGAGCTTTTTGACGGGGAGACGGCGGCGTGGATTGAGGACCACGACCGAAGGGTCCTGGAGGGGGAAACAGTGGAGACGGAGAACCGGTTCGTGATCCGCGGGAGACCTGTGATCGCCCACGTCATCAAGGTACCCCTGAGGGACGGCTCGGGGCGGATTACCGGTATCTGCGGGATCGCCCGGGACGTGACGGCCCGAAGGCGGACCGAGGATGCCTTGAGGGAATCGGAGGGAAGGTACCGCACCGTCATCGAGCACTCCAACGACGGCGTAGCCATCGTGGCCGGAGACCGCCATGTCTTCGTGAATCGGAGGTTTCTCGACCTCTTCGGCATAGAGGAGGAGAACGATGTCCTCGAAGGGGCCCCGTATTTCTGGATCCATCCGGACGACCGGGAGATGGTGATCGATCGCAACCGAAAACGGCAAAAGGGAGAGAACGCTCCCGCCCAATACGAGTTTCGGGGTTTGCGACCGGATGGATCCCTGGTCCATGTCGAGGTGTCCGCCGCCAGGATGCTTTACCGGGGGCAGCCCGTCACCATAGCCTTCCTCCGGGACGTGACGGAGAGGGCAAGGGCGGCCGAGGCACTTGATGCGGAACGGAGAAGGCTCTTCGATATCATCGAGTTCCTCCCCGACGCCACCTTCGTCATCGACAACGACAAGAAGGTCATCGCGTGGAACCGCGCCATAGAGATCATGACGGGCGTTCCCAAGGAGAATATACTTCAGAGAGGCGATTACGCCTATGCAGAGGCCTTCTACGGGGAAAAACGGCCCATGCTCATCGATCTGGTCCAAGAGCATCAGCCTGGCATAGAGGAGAAATACCACTTCATGAGATGGTCCGGCCACGAGGTTTACGCAGAGGCCTTCGTGCGACCGGCCAACGGCAGACAGGCCATGTACCTGTGGGGCGTAGCTTCACCGCTTTTCGATGGAGAGGGACGGAGAATCGGTGCAATCGAGTCGGTCAGGGATATTACGGAGCGCAAACAGCTTGAGGCCCAGCTCCTCCATTCTCAGAAGATGGAGGCCATCGGGAACCTGGCCTCCGGGGTTGCCCATGATTTCAACAACATCCTGTCGGTCATCATGGGCTACGCCTCTGTTCTGGGCATGAGGCTGGAACAGGGAGAGGGGATGGGCTATGTGAACGAGATCCTCGCGGCGGCTGAGCGGGCCAAGCACCTCACGGGAAGCCTGCTGGCCTTTGCCAGAAAACAGGTGATGGATCTGAGGCCCGTGGAGATCAACGAGATGGTGAAAGGGGCGGGAAGACTTCTCTCCCGCCTTCTCACCGAGGATATCGAATTCGTCGTCGAGCCGGGCCAGGAGGACCTGGTGGTCATGGCGGACCGTGTCCAGTTGGAGCAGGTACTGATGAACCTCGTGATCAACGCGAAGGATGCCATGCCCGGTGGGGGGAGAATCACCATTGCCACACGGGGGGGCTTCATCGACAGGACCTTTATTTCCGAGAACGGGTTCGGAAGGGAGGGGCGATACGCGGTCATCCTCTGCTCGGATACGGGCATGGGGATAGATGAAACGGTAAGGGCAAGGCTCTTCGAACCCTTTTTCACGACCAAGGAAAAAGGGAAGGGCACGGGGCTCGGTCTTCCCATGGTCTACGGGATCGTGAAACAACACGGTGGGTACATCCGGGTGGAGAGCGAGATGGGACGGGGCTCGGTCTTTTCCGTCTTCCTTCCTCTCGTGGCGATCCACGGTCCGGCCGAACAAAGGACGACGGCCAACGCCGTTCCCGGGGGGCACGAGACCATCCTTCTGGCGGAGGATGAGGAGACCCTTCGCAGGCTGGTGAAGGACGTGCTGGAAAGCTTCGGATACACGGTCCTGGACGCGGGGACCGGCGACGAAGCGATGGACATCGTCGCGCGGCACAAGGACAGGATCGACCTCATGATCCTCGACGTGGTGATGCCCGGCCGCAACGGCAGGGAAGTCTACGAGGAGGCCCGCACCCTCCGACCCGGGCTCAAGGCCGTCTTTTGCAGCGGTTACACGGACGACGTGTTGCTCCAGAGAGGGGTGCTGAGGGGTGAATGCCATCTCCTCACCAAGCCCGTTTCACCGGAGGATCTGTTGCGTACCGTCAGGCAGGTCCTTGACGAGGAGGAAGGGTAGGGCGGGCGTAGAAACGGGTCGAGAGGTCTCAGATCCAGAGATCCGCATCGCTTCTCGGGTGCCGTTCTCTCTCCATTTCCTTGAGCCAGTACCGCTTCTCTTCCTCGACGACCCGTATTCCGGTGGTAATCCTGAATCTCCGCACATCCACGCTGTAGTCCCCGGAATGGAAGCGGATCACCCTTCCTCTGTTTCCTCCGAGGTCGTAGGCCACAAGGGGGATCCCTTCGTTCCTGAGAAACTCCTGAATGAACCGGCAGTTCGCCTCGGCCACGTTGAGGAAGCCCTCTTTGGATCCGCTTCCGATCACCGACCCTCCGCCGAAGGCCTTGGCCCGGAGGTTCTTCCTCTGGGCCCCGAGCTTCAGCATTCCGTTGATCAGAAGCTCCATGGCATGAATCCCGTATTTACCCGCCTCGGTTAGATGAATCGGTTTGCCGTTGAGGTGCTGCTTCACCGCGAGGAGAAAGTGGTTCATACCGACCACTCTCCGCACGGGGTCATAGAGGCACGCGGCAATACAGGAGCCGAGAAGGGTGGAGATGACGGTCACCTCCTTGGAGACATGGTGGTCCCCGGGACTGAGATGGATTCTTGAAGGGTGTTCGGGTGGCAGCGTCAGGGGCCGGTTCCTCTCTTGTGGTATTATCGGCCGTTCATCTCTTTTGATTGAAGGAGCCTCCCGATTTTTTCCCTGTCCGGAGAGAACACGGTCCCCTCTTTCCTGGTGTTCACGCACTCCACGAGGCGGAAATTGCGGGGTATGAGTCGCATGTGGAAGGTGTGGTATTCGCAAAGGGGGACGACCTGGTTTCTTCCGTCCCTGTTGCTCCGGTGAGCGCACCATTCGCATACATCCTCCCCCCGTAGAGGGAGGAAGAGGTCAAATTCCTCGACGTACATGATCTGCCCTTGTCTGGTCCCTACAGTCTTTCGGATACCGTCTGCGGACTGGCGGATGGGAATATGATAGCATTGTCCGCCGGTTCTTTCCAGTGAGGAAGGTCAGGGGCCTTGGTTTCCGCGGCGTTAGCCTTCCTTTCCCATCTTCAGTTCCTCCACCTTGCTCGCAATCACGTTGATGATCCCCTCTCTTCTTTCGAGGACCCCCTCCACGTAGAGCAGGGGCGCGAGGCGCACGATAGGCCGGTAGCGCCTGTAATCCTGGGGTCTCACGACCACGTTGATCAGCCCTTCCTCGTCCTCCAGGGTGAGAAAGGCGAAACCCTTTGCAGTAGGGGGTACCTGGAGACAGACACAGTAGCCCCCGATCTTTACTTCCCTGCCGGAAGGATAGGCGGAGAGACGGGAACTCGTGACGGCCCCGAGGCCTGCAAGGCGCTCCCTGAAGAGGGTAAGGAGGTGGCGGGCCGGGGAAAAGCCCTGGATGGAGTAGTCGGCCAGGGTCTCTTCGGCCACGGTCATCTCGTCGAGGGGGACCTCTCCGGTTGTGTGCACGGGGAGGTCGGAAAAAGGGGAGGTGTCGATGGTCCCCGCCTCCCAGAGGAGCTGTCTCCGTGACCGTTTCAGGGAGTCGAAGGCGCCCAGGGCGATGAGGTTCCGGAGCGCCTCCCTGTCGAGACCCGTGCGCCGGCAAAAGTCACGGAGAGACTGAAAGGGTCCCCTTTCCCGGGCCTCCAGGATGGGCCGCGCCTTTTCCTCTCCCATCTCCTTCACGTACCGGAAGCCGATCCGTACGCCTTGCCCTTCCACCGTGCATTCGTAGAGGCTCTTGTTCACATCCACGGGCAGGACAGGGACGCCGTGCCGCTTTGCATCGCCCGTGATCACCTCCGGGATATAGAAGCCCATGGGCTGGTTGTTGAGGAGGGCGCAGTAGAATTCCGCCGGGAAATAGGCCTTGAGGTAGGCGGAGCGGTAGCAGAGGATGGCGAAGCTGGCCGCGTGGCTCTTGCAGAAGCCGAACTCGGCAAAGGAGCTTAAGTGATCGAAGACCTTCCGCGCCGTCTCCCCGCCGATACCCCGGATGGCGGCACCCTCGGCGAAGCGGGTGTACCAGCGGGCCAGCTCCGTCTTTGCGTCCTTTCTCCCCATCACCTTACGCAGCTTGTTGGCCTCGCCCGTGGAGAAGCCCGCAATGGCGCAGGCCACCTGGAGGATCTGTTCCTGGAAGAGGATGACGCCCAGGGTCTCGTCGAGGATGGGGGCGAGCCGCGGGTGGAGGTGGCGCACCGCCTCCAGGCCCTGCCTTCTCCTGATGTAGGGGTGGACCATGTTCCCCTGGAGGGGTCCCGGCCGGACGATGGCCACCTCCACGGCCAAATCCTCGATGGAGCGGGGCTTTACCTTCGGGAGGGTCTGCATCTGGGCCCTGCTTTCCACCTGGAAGACCCCCACCGTATCGGCTTCTTCGATGAGCCGGTAGACTGCGGGATCATCGGTGCCGAGGGCGTCGAAGTCGATCTCCACCCCCCTGCGGGTCTTCACGAGGGCCGTGATCTCGTCGATCATGGAGAGCATCCTGAGCCCCAAGAGGTCGATCTTGATGAGACCCGCGTCATCGACCCCATCCTTGTCCCACTGGCAGACTACCCTCCCTTCGGCGCGGGCCCGCTCCAGGGGTACGATCTCCGCCACGGGCCGGGACGTGACGATCATGCCGCCCACGTGGATGGAGAGATGGCGGGGGAAATCGGCGATCCTGGCGCAGAGTGACAAAAATCGGCGCCATTCCGGGGAGTCGAGGTAGGACCGGAACTCGGGCACCTCCTTCAGGGTCTCGATCGCATCCCTTCTGCTGTAGGAGGAAATGGACTTTGCCATCCTGTCGAGGACGGCGGTGGGAAGACCCAGGACTTTGCCCACCTCCCTGACGGCGTTTCTCGCCTGGAAGGTGATGTAGGTGCAGACCATGGCCGCGTGTTCCTCGCCGTACTTGTCGAAGACGTAGCGGATCACCTCCTCCCGCCGGTGGGTGGCGATGTCGATGTCGATGTCGGGGGTGGCGAACTCGTTGAGGAACCTCCCTACGAAGAGGTTATGCCTGATGGGGTCGACCGGGGTGATGCCGAGGACGTAGGCCACAAGCGAGCTTGCCGCGGACCCTCTCCCCTGGGCGGAGATGCCCGCTTCCCTCGCGAACTCCATGATGTCCCGGACGATGAGGAAGTACCCGGCCAGGCCCTTGTCCCGGATGAGAGAGAGTTCATGATCGAGCCGCTCCATGACGGCGCCGGAGAGGTGACCGTACCGCTGCCTCGCCCTGTCGAGGGTGAGCCTTCGCAGGAACGTCGCTGCCTCTTCGCCGGGAGGAAGGGGGAAATCGGGGAAGCGGTAGGAGGAGAAATCGAGGGTGAAGGTGCACCGCCCGGCGACCTCCACGGTGCGGTACAGGCCCTCCCTCGGAATCCCCGGGAGGGCTGCCATCTCGTCGTATCCCTTCAGGTAGTACTCGGAATTGGGTTTCCGGAAGGGTGCCGAGCGGGCGAGGGTGGCACGGTGTTTGATGCAGGAGAGGACGTCGTGGAGCATGAAGTCTTCCCGCACCCCGTAGTGAACGTTGTTGGTGACCACGGTGGGAATCCGGAGGTGGTCGGCAAGCTCTGCGAGGCGGTCGCAGAGTCTCCGATCCTCGGGGTTGAGGTGGTGCTGAAGCTCGATGAAATAGTTTCCCTCTCCGAAGATGCGGCGGTATCTCGAGGCTGCGGCCAGGGCGTCCTCTTTTTTGCCTTGCCGCACCAGGGAGGAGAGTTCACCCTTTTCGCACCCTGAGAGGCAGATGAGCCCTTCCGTCCGGCCTTCCAGGTGGGAGGAGGAAAGGGCAGGGCTTCCTTTTTCGCCGGCAAGGTGGGCCTTGGTGATGAGGTGAGAGAGGTTCACATACCCCTGCCGGTTCTCCGCGAGGAGGGTGATGTGCCGTTTCCCGTCGAGGGTCAGTTCGGCGCCTATGATGGGCTTGATCCCCGCCTCCTTGGCCCGCCTGGAGAACCTGGACGCGCAATAGAGCCCGTCGTGGTCGGTGACGGCGAGGGCGGGCATGGCGAGGGAGGCGGCCCCGGCGATCAGTTCTTCGGGGTGGGCCGCGCCGTCGAGGAGGGAGAAGTTGGAATGGGCGTGAAGCTCAATGTAGTTCATGGGGGAACGGTACAAGGAGCAAGGGAAAAGTAACGAGGGGCAAGGTGCAAGGAACAAGGATATGCATAAAGAAAATTATAGAACAAATGTTCTATTTATACAAGCGCCAATCAGCCAGTCAGCGGTTTTCGGGTCAGTCAGCCAATCAGCTATTCAGCCAGTCAATACCCCATAGCTTGGATTGGAGCCATTTTGGGTAATGACACGCCGATTTGGAGGGGATATATCGTTGAAACCCATCATTTTTCCCTTGAAAGGGACACAGCGTTATTAGAGAATGAACCTATCAGCGGACAATGGACGGGCAGGAAAAGAAGACTCCGGGAGGGGTCGTCAGAGGCCAGATATTGGACAGACTACCCATGAAATACCCATATGGTCTCTTGTCCGTAATACCGGCAATTGCCCGTTGCCGGAGAAAGGCGTGTCTGGCGGGCCAATGATTTCAGCCTGTTCCAGGGACACCCTTTTGAGACGAGAGTACGACGATATTGCATTGCCGGAAAATATTCATTGGGTATATTGATTTTTGGGACCAAAAGAATGAACCAAGGATAGCAATATGACTAAACGGAATTACTGGCTTGACCTGTTCACAGTCGTAACATGGATGGAATTCAAAGAAGCAGGCGGAAAAGTCTCGGGTTTTCGTGAATCCCGCTGGAATACCGTAAGCCAGATGAAGCCGGGTGACTATCTCTTGTGTTACCTGACAGGGATTTCCCGGTTTATTGGCATCCTTGAAGTGACAGACAAACCCTACAAAGACAAAGCGCCAATTTGGAAAGACGAGGTTTTTCCTTGCCGGCTCAAGGTTAAGATCGTTGCCGAATTGACTCCGGAAACAGCCATACCTGTCCTTTACCTCAGAGACCAGCTTTCGTTTTTCGAAAACCTCACTAGCCCTCATGCGTGGACAGGCCATTTTCGCGGCTCTCCAGCAAAGTGGTCTGCTGCCGATGGTGAAGCCGTTGTTACTGCTATCCTCGACGCCCAGGTTAACCCGGTCTCTCGCCCTATTGACGAGCGAAAACTCAAGTACCGACCAAAGACTTTAAAGACAAAGGCTGGCTCTGTCACGGTCCCAGGTTCAGAGGAAGAGGGTCTTGCTGAAACTGAAATCGAAGGCAAGAAGCCGAAAGAGCATAGGGAGATCCAGTGGCATCTTCTAAGGCTCGGATCCGACATGGGCTTTGATACCTGGGTTGCCAGGAACGACCGTGGCAAAGCGTGGGACGGGAAAAAGTTTGCTGACCTCCCGACATTGAAAGCGGAATTGCCGCTTCAGTTCGATGAAGCAACAAACAAGACAATCGAGTTAATTGACGTCCTGTGGTTAAAAGGAAATGCCATTGTCGCCGCGTTTGAAGTTGAAAGCACCACGTCCATCTACTCTGGCCTCCTCCGTATGGCAGACCTTGTCGTTATGCAACCAAACCTGAACATTCCGCTCTACTTGGTGGCCCCTGATGATCGTCGCGACAAGGTAATCACCGAAGTGAACAGACCCACATTCTCGCACCTCAAGCCACCGCTGTCAGAGATATGCCGGTTCATCCCGTTCACCAACCTGAAGGAACAGATTAAGGCGGTAAGCCACGTCTTGAGGTTTCTAAAGCCAGAGTTCTTGGAGGAGATATCTGAGTCGTGCGAGATTGAAGAAATATGAGTCCCAACAAGCCGCACACGCCGAGCGCCGCGCGAGGGGGCTGCTCCGGCTTAGCTTTTCGTTCGGCAGGGATAATGGCGAAGTGCACCCCTGCCGAACATTCCGGCCCGGTTCTTCCGCCCATCGCCGGAATGTTATTCCATGCAAGTGAAGGCATTATGGAGCCATACAGATCGCCATATAGTAGTATTGCTCTGAATGCATAAACCTGGTATAGTGTGCCAATGAAAAAGGCAGTATTTGAATGGGATGAAGAAAAGGACAAGGAAAACCAATCCAAGCATGGTGTCTCTTTTCTGACCGCACAACGGGCTTTTCTTGACCCCCATCGTGTTATCGCGGAAGACACCACACACAGTACCGAAGAAGACCGGTATTACTGTATGGGACTTGTCGGCGAAGGCATTTTGACTGTCCGGTTTACATACCGTGGCAACGTCATCCGCATCTATGGCGCAGGCTATTGGAGGAAAGGAAGGAAGATCTATGAAGACCAAAACAAAATATACTGAAGAGCCCATGGGCGATCTGAAGATCATAAAAGATTTTCTCCCCCCGCCCGATCAGTTGGTGTTGAGGGAAGACAACGTGAAGATCACCATATCCTTAAAGAAATCCAGTATTGCGTTCTTTAAAGAAGAGGCAAAGAAGCAGGGGACTTCTTATCAGAAGATGATAAGGGAGGTAGTGGACTGGTACGCTTCACACTATCACAAGGGCGCATAGCCCGACGCTGTACCGAATCCGCGCTACGCGCCTCCCGGTGATCCCGCGGTCATATTCAGGAATGCAACGGAATCTGAAACCACGTAACCCTCGACGTGAAGCGGGGCTTCTCCTTGTACCTTGTATGTTATTCACCATAACAATGTTTCTTTCCATTCCCTTA
>CAYOQF010000023.1:0-50085 GCA_964406055.1 uncultured Syntrophorhabdaceae bacterium | reverse complement strand
CCGGATCGGGACTCTTCGGGATGACCGGGGGAGGCTGGACCGCAACAGGGGCAGGAGAAACGGGGGCTACCGTCTTGGGTGGCTCGGCAGCAACAGGTTCGGTCTTGACCGGTACGGCTGCCGGTGCAGGGTCGGGGGCCTTGGCGACGACCGGGGAAGGGGGTTGCGCGAGCGGAGGTGCGGCCGGTTTCGGGTCGGCCTTGGGTGGCTCAGCCACGGGGGCGGGAGGGGCAGCAACAGGTTCGGTCTTCACCGGTATGGCAGGCGCGGCGGCAGGTACCGCCGTCGGGGCAGGAGGTTGGGCTGCCACGGGAGGGGCGGCAGGCTTCGGCTCCTCCTTGGGTGGCGGGACCACCGGGGCCGGCAGGGGCTCCACTTTGGGCGGGGCTGCCTGGGGTGCCGGGTCTGCCTTGGGTGGCTCGGCAGCGGCCGGTTCCGGTTTGGCAGGTGCGGGCTCAGAGGCCTTGGTCGTCACTGACACCGGTTCTGCCTTGGCCGGTACGGGGTCGGGGGCCGGGGGGTCTGCCTTGGCCACAGCCGGCGGGGGGGCCGGCATGAGGGCCTGTACCGGCTGAGGCTGCTGCGCCGCCGGGGCGGACGTCCCCGTCGGAGGCTGTATGACCGGGGCAGCCGCTGGAGCCGGATTCTGGGGCACCGGTTCTTGCACCACCGGCGGGGCCGGTGCGGCCTGGGCCAACTGCTGCTGCGCAGGCGGGGTCGCCGGAAGCTGGACTACAGGAGCCTGTTGTACTTGCGGAGGGGTTGCAGGCTGCCCCCCCTGAGGCTGCTGCTGTACAGGATCCGATTGCGGTAACGGCTGGGCCGGTGCGGGCGTCTGCTGCACGGGTCCCGCCATGCCGGGCTGGGCCGCGGGCACCTGTGGCACGGGCGTTGCCGCTACGCCTGTCTGGCCGGGTATGGCCGGTGCCGGTACCGCCCCTGGCACACCCACCTTTGCGCCCTGCGCCTGGGCAACGAGGTCGACCAGTTCCTTGAGGGCCGCGTCGGCGTCCGCCCTTTTTTTATTCAGGTTACCGTAGGCCATGAGAAGGTCATCCCTCACGGTGAAATAGATGATGGCGCTGTCATACTCGCCCCGGGCGATGTGCTGCCTCACCGCGTTGCTCGCCGTCTTCGCCCTCGTGACGATATTGCCGAAGAGGGCGTTATCCGTGTTGATCGCGTCCTGGTTCTTCTGGGCCACTTCCCCCTGCCGCAGAAGGGTGTTCCTCAGGTTGGTCGCGGCGCCCTCCAGGGCTGCGTTCTTCGCGAAGGCCGTCCACAGGTTGTTCCCCAGGGAGAAATAGCCCTCCATGATGAACCCTTCGGGGCCGGCGCTGTTTCTCATGGCATGGAGGGACCCGTAGTAAGTGGTGAGGTCGGACGTGGGGCACCCCTGGATCTTCCCGGTCACCTTGTTGATGTCCGCCGCGCTGATGGCGATGAACCCCTCCTTGGCCTTCACCTCCACGAAGGGTTCGGTCACGAGAGTCTCGAGACCGAGACCCAGCCTCTTGGAGAGGTTCATCATGTCGCTCTTTTCCAGGACATCCTTGATGGTATCGCTCGTGAGCACCGGTGGTGGAGTGCCGAGGGCGAAGCTCCACCGCGCCGCATCCATCCGCGCCATGGCGAAGGTGGATTCCGTAATCTGACGGGCGGTCTGGAATTTACTCCACAACGTGCTGAGATACGCCGAATCCTCCTCTATGGACGCATTCTGGGTCTTCGCCCGGGCCCAGTACTGCTCCATGGCCGCCGCAAGGCCGGGCGCGTAGGTCAGCAGCTTCTGGTAGGTCTCCATCTCCTTCCTGTAGCGACGCAGCGACACAAGGGTGTCGTCGAAGGTCGCCTTGCCCGCCAGAGGCACCGCGCGGGGGTCCACCTTCTCGAGGGCACCGATCCCCGCCTCGAGGGATTTCACCACATTCTCCACGGCGGCCCTGGCCTCCCTGCTCTCCATAAACCTGAGACAGGGGAGGGTGCTCGTGTCGTTGGAGGCGTAATAGGTCATTCTCATGGCATTGGTAGCACCCAGGTATTTCCAGAGGGCGTCGGTCATGTCCTTGATGCTCTGGACGATTCCCATGGAGACCGGCTTTTCCTTCTCGATACGAAGGAGGCCCTTCAGAAACTTGAGGTCCATGCCCACATAGCCCGGGGGGGCCTCCGCTGCCAGTTTCTTCAGTTTCTCCAGCTCCTCCTCGGCGAGGAAGTTGTTGGTCCCGTTGTACTTGTAGGGGCCGTGGGTCCCGACGAACTGATTGTAGAGGGCGGCGGCGCTCCCCGCCTGCTCGTAGGCGCTCCCGAGGACGATCTGAAAGCGGTTCCTGTTCGCCTCGTAGAACTTTTCGATCTCCGAGATCACGGCCTTGCAATCCTCGAAATCGATGGTGGAGGTGGAGGTGTGTATCTGGGTGTACTTCTCGAATTTCTGCGTGAGATTGACCCCCTGCTGCTGGAGCCTCTGGAGCTGGGCGTAGAGCGCATCCCTCCCGGGTCCGGGCGGGGCCGCCCTGTAGGCGTCGTCCACCCTCTTCATCTCATCCCTCAGCTTCTGGGCCGCCTCGTCATACTTCTTCCGGTTCGTCTCGAAATCCTTGGCATAGGCGGTCCTTGCCTCCCCGCTGTGACGGGACACCTCGTCCTTGGCCTTGCTCACCGCCTGTTCCGCGTCCGCCGCACCCTGGAGCACCTTGTCGCCGAACTGGCTCTTCAGTTCGTCGAAGGTTTTCGCGCATGCATACCGCTTGAACTCGAAGTCCACACCCCCCGTGTCCAGGCGGGAGGCGTCGGCGGCGATCTGTCTGTTCCTCTCGGCGAGACGCCGGTCGATCTCCGCCTGGGGGACTGCGTCGTAGAGGCCGTTCAGCTGATCATAGCCCGTCTTGAGGTTGGTGAGGAGGGTGGTTCTCGCGGCTGCGTACCGCCCCTTCGCGGGCAGGCCCCGGATCGCGGCCGCATGAAGCCGGATATTCACCTGCTCGGCGACGATCTCCTTCTTGATGGAGACGAGCTCCTCCGGTGTCGCCTTGCCGTGGCGTGCCTTGAGGTCGTCCACCTTGGCGGGGAGGGCGGCAAGGTACTTCTCCACCTCCGGTTGCCTGGAAAGGGCGTACTGGCAGGCCTCCATGGCCTTCACCAGTTCCCCGGGAGAAACCTTGCCCAGGGACGCCTTCAGATCCCGTAGCTGCTGCATGAGCAGCACCTCTGCCTCTTTCTTTTTCTCCACCTTGTTCAGTTCCCCCAGCAGGCTCTTGAGGTGGGCCTTGAGGCGCTTCTGTTCCTCCAGGAGCTTGGCCTCCTCGAGGAACTCCGAGGAGACGGTCAATTTGTCCCACAGGGAGGGTTCGGGCCATTCCTGCCCTAACTCGGTGGTCACATAGGTCTTGAAGAGCTGTTGAAAATCCTGGTCGGACCGCACCTTGCGCCAGAGGGTCTCCACTCCGGCCTGATCCTGCCGTATGGGGTCACCCTGGGCCAGCTTCCTTCCCGGGATCTTGAGGGCGGGATCGGCCACCACCCTGTAATGAAGGCGTTCCAGGTCCAGGGCGATCTTGCTCGCCACCACCTCGTCATGGGACTTCTTGGCGATCTCAATGGCGTCGACCAGGAGGACCAGCCCGATGGCGGGCATCTCCATGGACTTGATGACGATGGTCCCTGTGTTGGATTTCGCGTAATCGATGGCAATCTTGGCCGCCACGGTAAGGGTGTCGAAAAGGGCGTCGCCGCTTTCGCCCTGGGCCAGCTTTTCCCCTGCCTCCGTCAGTTTCTGCACCCGGCCGAACCACTCTGCGGTGGCGTGGACCGTCTTGAGGTTCTTGACTTCCTCTTCGGGGAGTTTTTCGAGGATCTCACCGTAGATATCCGGGTAGACGGGCAAGACATAGTTGTCCATAGTCTCGCCGATGGCCTGGGCGGTGACCGCGGAAAGGGGGCGCGCCGACAGGCAGACCGCCAACAACGCGACTAACCCCCACACCACAACGTGATACCCTTTTCCCGACTTCATCGTCTCTCCTCCGGAACCCTCGCAGGGTTCGTTTTTTCTTTTCTCACGGCAGCCAGAATCTTCCTTCAAGGGTCCTCACGATCCTGGCCTTCCCGGTCCCGTCCACCACGATCTCCTCCGCAATGGAGGCCTTTTCTTCGTGTTTCAGGTTTCGTTTGTAAATCCGGCTCGTGATGGTGAGGTCATAGCGGGCCGTGTAGAGACCCTCCCCTGTCCTGTCGATCTTCAGGTTCTGGATGTTGTACCGTATCTCGTCAAAGACCCGGAAGGTCCTCCTCAGGTTGGCCTGAAGGCCGCTGATGTTGGTGCCGTCGAGGGCCTGCCAGCCATTGGCAAGGTAGCTCATCACGAGGGCGTCGTTCCTCGACTCGTAGGCGCTCTTGAACCCCCGGTATAATTCCTCCACCGAGGCAAGCTCGCCGGCGGCCTTCCGTTTCCCCTCCTCCTCCTGCCTCTTCTTCTCTTCTTCCTGCCTCCGCTCCTCCGCCCGGCGCCGCTCTTCCGCTTCCTCCTGTTGCCTCCTGTACCTCTCAAGGGCAGGGGCATAACCGAGAATCAGGGTATCGAGCTGGCTCACCGTGTCGGAGGAGGCTTCGAGGACGGGCAGCGCACCTTCCGCCTTGAGGCCCGCATACCCCGCGAGCCACCGGGCGGCCCCCACAAAGGTCTCGTGGATCCGGCCCAGGGCCCTTTTCGACGGGCCCGGCACCTTGTTCCACTCCGCCGTCACCGCCCCCACCTCGGCGTCGATCTGCTCCGGGACACCGGTCAGCCTGTTCTGAAGCGGCTTGGCGGCGGCGTCATACTCCTCGCTCAGCTTGCGGAGCAGCGTCCAGCGCTCCTCGAGGGGTTTCATCACGTCCTCCCGCACCGGCTGGAACGCGCCCTGTGCCACCGAACGGCCGTAGTAGGGGGCATCCGCGTTCAGTTTCTGGAGGATCATGGCCTGGGCGAGCAGGATCTTCTGGCGCAGGGTCATGCCCTCCCAGGGCACAAACCTGAGGGTCGGCACATTCGCCCGCTCCGCAACGGGGGCGAGGGTCTCCAGGGTCTGGGCCATGGCGGCCCACGGTGCCTGACCCATCTCCTTCGCGAAGACCTGCCCGGGGGCTCCGTCCCTTTTCGCGTAGAGGCCCTCCCCGGTCAGCTCCATACTGATCTTTTGGAGCCGGTTTGCGGCGGTGCCGAGCCGGTTCCGGTATCGCTCGATCCAGTCGGTATAGAAGGTCAACTCCTCCGCCTTGGCGTCGAAGGCGGCGGCCATTGCGGACCAGTCGGCGGCGAAGACCTCCTTCACCTTCGGGTCCTCATGAAAGGCGAACTCGGCCTCCATGCGCTCCGAGGTCACCCTGATATTCCGCTCCTGGTCCGGGGCGCGGGGGGTAAAGCGGGGTGGTCCCCAGCTCCAGCCTATGTGCCAGTTCGCCCAGCCGTACCCGATGACCCTGCCGTACCGGTTGAGGAGGCTCGTCAAGTCGGCCCGGGCCTTGTTGGCGGTGAGCAGGGCCGCGTTCCGCGCCGCCTCGTAGTCGCCCTTCGCCTTCGTCACCGCCGTCCCCGTCTCCCGCAACTGTTCGGCCGTCCCCTTAAGGCCCTCCCTGAGGGCCGCCACATCGGCGCCCTCCGTGAGGGCCTTCTGTATCTCTGCGTCGAGCCCGGCAACCCTCTTCGTGTATTCATCGGGACTCACGGGCAGGCCGGCCAGGGCCGCGGACACCTTTCTTCCGGCATCGCCCAGGGTGGTCGACCACATGGACCACCGGCGATAGAACTCCCTCGTCTGCGACTCGATGGCGTTCTGACACCGGGCTGCGTAGGCCGGGAAGGCGCCCTCCACGAGCCACTGGATCTGGGAGAGGCGCGTCATCTCACGATAGGGGTCCCTCAGCGCAGCGCCGTAAGGCGCGAGGGCGCTCCAGGCGGCATTGTAGGCCGCGTCGTAGGCGGACTGGATGGACCGGGCGGCCGCGCTCGCCGCGTCGTCCCAGCGCTTGTCCTTGTACGAGTTCCACAGGGCGGCCATAGCGGCCTGATACCGTGCCCAGGCCGCCTGGGTCTGCTGCATGCAGACCTCCGATGCCTGCGTGTAGGCCTCATACTTCTGGTCGTAGACCTGCTTTGCCTTCCCGTACCTTTCGTACAGCTGGGCGCTCCACTCCGTCGCCATCGAGCCGAACACATCGGGGTCGCCCCCTTCCTCCACCGCCCTGGCGTAGGAATCGAGGCGGGAGAGCATGCCGTCCACCTCACCGGCATAGTCACCCGGCTGGAGAGGGGGGATGGGCTGCATGCCGTGAGCCCAGCCACCCACATTGAGGAGGGGCTTCGGCTGCGCGGCAAGCCTCCTCGCCTCCTCCTGGAGCTGTTGCTGCCTTCTCTGGAAGGCGGACTTGCTCTGCTGGTTCCACCCGTCGACCATCCGGTCGATCTTGGCGGCCTGCTCCTCGAGCTTCTTGTCGAACCCCTCGAGAAGCCCCTCGATCTGGTTCAGTTCCCGCACGCCCCCCATGAGGGTCTGGAGGTTCTGCTCCCTCAGCCTCTTGTTCTGGAGAAGACCCTGTTTCGCCTCGCTCAAGACCTTGGCCTGGTCGGCCGCCGCCTTCAGGTTGTAGTAGGCCTGGACAGCCCCCATGGCCGCCTGGGCCGCCGCCGCCGCGGTACCGGCGGCGACGATCCCAACCGGCCCGAAATAGGCACCGAGCACCACCACGCCGAACTCGCCGGCAAGCTGCTCTTCGTTGGGCAGGAAACCCTCGAGGGTCGCCCCGAGGAGTCCGCCCGAGGCGTTCAGCAAGGCCTTGTCCACCTTGGCGAGCATGGCGTCCAGGGTCTGGATCTTTCCTCTTTCCGCGTTGGCCAGTGCGGAAAGTTCCTTCTTCTTCTCCCGCGCCATGGCGAGGTGTCCCTCGAAGATCCGGTTCGGGCGGACCGAGGGCGGGTCGTCCGAGGGAGAATAGGCGAGAACCGTCGCCATGTTGCCGCTCATGGCCGACACCTGACGCTCGACGGCGTTGCCCAGGGCGGCCAGCTTCGCCTCGATGGCCTGCCACTTCTGCGTCTCTCCGAACTTGGCTGCCATGGCCTCGGAGAGGGTCTGCGCCACGGCGGCCTGGGCCATCCGAATCTCGGCGGCCGCGTTTTCGAGGTCGGCCTTCGCCTTCCGGTAGGCCTCGTAATCCTGAGCTCCCACATCGGCCCGCGGGACGACGAGGACGAAGAGGACAAGGAGCAGCGGTATCAGGGCCGGGGGTGTTCTTCGTCGAGAAAACACCATCATCATGTCTCCTTAGGGTGTGAAAACGATGGAGTCGAGAAGCGTGGTGAGCAGTTCCTCGCCCGAGGACGGCGCCTCACCCACGGCCGCCCACGTGAGGAGATAGGTCTTCTGCCCTGCGCGAAAGGCCAGGGAGCAGGCCGACCGTACTCCGGGGGCCGCAATCCCGCTCGCGGAGGCGAGGGTCAGCACACCACCCATCTTCCCCGCCTCCTTCGACTCCAGAACAGGCAGGGCGGAGACCTTCATCCCCTGCGCCACGTCAGGGGCGGCCTTCCCGACCTCCTCCGCCATTCTTCTCATCACGTCGTAGTGTGTGAGGTTCTCCTCGGTGAACATACCCGGGGGCATCGCGTCCGCGACCGCCTTCCGCGAGACCCCCCGGACATCGGCCGATACAGAGGTTGCAAAGCGTATCCGCGCGCTACCGGCAGGATTGACGAGGGCGTCGTCCCTTTTCTCCCATCCCCTGACAGGGAACAGGTACGCGCCGTCGGCCCGGAGGGCGCGGCCCGCCAGTCGTTGGACCGCCTGTTCGAATTCTGGGGAGGAAAACCCCTGTTTGCCCAGTTCCAGATAAGCCCGAAGACTGCCGGCAGGATCCCTGTCCGCGGCCGCGGCCGCTTCCCTGAAGGCCTGCTCCGGGGTCTTGCCCGAAGGCGAGGTCGCAGGGGCGGCACGGCACGGCGAGATCGCCAGGAAGGCAACCATGAAGCCCACGAGCAGGTGTGCCAGACAGGTCCGCGCCGATTTCCCGCTTCTCCCCTTCATCATGTTCTCCTTTTCCCCTTCTTCCGTCCCTCAGTACTGGATGTTCACCCCCAGGGTGATCGAGTTTTCCCGGAAGTTGTTCTCCACCGTGGAATAGCGGAAGTCGTTCATGAAGGCCCGCAGATAGATCATCCCCGTGTTCAGCTTCGCCATGAAGGCCGGTCGGTAATAGACGCTCAGGTTGGCGAAGGTCTTGGCCGAGTTGTCGCCCGGTGTCCCGGTGTTCGGCACTCCCTTGATCAGCCGGTTCTGCCCTATCTTCATGTCCGAGGTGATCTTCCACTTCGGCAGCTCCAGCCCTGCGCCGATGGAGTATTCATAGATCTGGTCCTTCACCATGGCCAGGTCGTCCTTCATGGTGATGCCTCCGAGGTAGAGGACCGGCTTGAGGACCAGGTCGCCGTCCCGGAAGGTGTGGCGGCTGTTCAGGGTGAGGTTGTAGGTATATTCGTCCGACTCCCTCTGGTTCCGGTCCGTGGAGTAGACGGTGTAACCGAAATTGGCGTCGCTGTCGATCTCCCAGAAACGGTCCCTGTAGTTGAGGGTCACGATGTGGTCCGAGGAACTGGGCGCACCGGCAAACCCGGAACCGCCGTATTTGCGGTCGAACTTGTAGGCAAGCTCCGCGGAGGCGGTGGCCCTCTTGAAGAGATTCCTCAGGGTGACGCTGGCCTCCGGGGTGTAGCTGTCGGTGCGGTATGCCTTCTGGCCGTCCAAGTTGTCCCGGTACCAGAGCATACCCAGATTCAGGTCCACATCCTTGGTCCATTTGTAACGCCACCTTCCCTTGGCCTTCTCCCGGTCCGGGGTGGCGGAGCCGAGGACGGAGAAAAACTCGGTGGCAACCTTCTCGTATTCTATGGAGACCCTGCTCGGGTCGCCGTCGCCCACCGCTTCGATCTTGTAGGCGCTGCCGTGGGTCCGCTGCACCGGCTGGTCTTCTCCCGGCGAGAGGTTCGTCCGCGAAAAGGAGAGCTCGCCCCGTACCGTGAGGCCGGGGATGGGCTTGTACTCGCCGTCGAAGGTGTAGTTGTGGCTGTCATAGACGTAATCGCTGGGATAGACCCGGGTTCCGGCCCGGTCCTTGGCCTCCACGAAGCTTGCCCCCGCCCAGAAGGTGGGGGAGAAATTCTGTTTCATTTTGAGTCCGTAAGCTTCCCGGCCGATGGCCCGCGTTTCCTGGCCGCCGTAAATGTTGTCCCACCGGGGATAGGCCCAACCGTACACGAAGGTGAGGTCCGGGGAATTCTTCTTCTCGTCGAAATACCGGTAAGACGCGCCCTTCAGGGCCGTGCTGAGGGAATACTGGGAAAAGGACTCGAAGGTGTCGCCCGCGTTGATGGTGTGGACCTTGTTGGTCATCCGCCCCTGGAGGTTCGTGAGGGACCAGGTGGTGATGTCGTTTCTCTTGTCGTCCGTCGTCTTCACGCCCACGTTGAAATTGTAGTCCACCTCCCGCATCGATCCCTGGCCCGTGAAGCCGAAGACGTTCAGGTACCGCCACCCGGGGGTGAGAGAGGAGCGGTCGGAGCCGGGACCGTATATGTCGTTATAGGTGTAGGAAAATTCATTCGATATATGGAACTCGTTGGCCGCCCTGACCTTTGTTGCCCCCGCAAGAGCCAGGAGGGCCAGGATCAACCCCAGGAAACGTATCGTCATAGTGTATCGTGTCGATTTCATGCCTTCCTCCTTTCGTTCACTCGTCGCCGGGCCCTAAAAGTTCGGTGTGCCGTTGGGCTGATACTTGTACTTGAAGGTGAGCCTGAAGACCTGGGTGGGTCCCGGTGCGGTGGCGGAAAAGTTCACGATGTAGAGAACGGCGTACTTGCCGTTTGCAAGCTTCAGGGCGAAAGAGTGGCCGATGTTGCCGGGAAGATCCCAGATCTCCGGCGCCATGCTGTAGCCGCTCGTGGGCACGGATGTCACCTGATCGATACCCTTGAGGCCGAGGTTGATGTGGCCCGTGCCGTTCTTGAAGAAGAGGGGCTGGCCCGCGAGGGTGATATCCTCGTTGCCTGTGGCCGCCACCACCATACCCGAGACAAAGTTGAAGGCCTGGGACGCGCATATGCCGGCGCAGGTGGTGACCAGTTCCTTCTGGCCCGACTCGGCGGTGGAGCCGCTCAGGATGGCCTGGGCCGCCTGGCTGTAGGGCACCGTGCTTACCGTTCCCCTCGAATCCACCACGATGATGGGCTCGTTGGACCCGATGTTCACCACCCCCGTGGCCACATTCGAGGCGTCGCTGAGGCCGAAGATGAGGGGCACCTTCATGCTGTAAACCCGCAGGCCCGTGTCGCCCACCTTGAAGGCGAACTCGGTGATGCCTTTGTCGGAAAAGGATCTGCCCGTCTGGGTGGAGGTAACCATCCTGCTGAAGGAAAGGCCCACGTAGACCTTGCCCGTGGCGTCGGAAGCCACGTTGTTCAGCGTATAGCGCAGGGAGATGTTGTCGAAGGCGGAGAAGTCCTTCCGTATGGCCCGATCGAGGATGGTCTTGTCGCCGGCGAAGTCGTCCGCCACAAGGGCCATGAACTGGGCGGGGTTCTCCCGCTGGTACGCGTCGATGAGTCTGTTGAGGGCGTCCCGCACCACCGCCTGGATATTGATCTCCGAGATGGTGAGCTCCTTGTAGGTGGCGTCCACCTTGTTGGTCTTTCCTGTGGTGTCGGTAATCTCGAGGTAGACCTTGTAGACCCTGTTCAGGTCGGGGGTGAAGGCGAACTCGAAGGCCCCGCTCTCCGAGAGTCTCACGTCCTGCCACGAGTCCTTTCCGTCGAGGGAGATCCTGACGCTCCCCACCTTGTTTCTGCCTGCCGTACCCTTTCCCTGGATCCTGATGACCCTGTCGGGAAGCATGTCCCGGTAGAGGGTGACCTTCGTGCCCAGTTCATTCCAGGCCACCCTGTTCAGCATCAGGTAGTTGGTCTCAACCTCGTCCTCCGAGACGCCGAAGATCCACCATTTCGCCTCGCCCTTGCCGGCAAAGGCGGCCAGCATCACCGCGAGCATCACTATGATCAGCGGCCACTTCTTCATGAAAACCTCCTCACCCTTCGAAGATTCGTTACTCTCCAACCAAACGATCGGACCTGTACGGTCCTTCCCTGACCTCCTCATGAGATGCGGTCAAGGCAGAGGGTCGCCTCGATCCTTCAAAGCAAAAGTCGTGCCATCCCCGACCCGCCACAACCCGGTCCTCACCGCCCCGCGGGCCGGCGGCCCCAGGAGCCCTCGCAGGCTTCGCGTTGTGCCCACTCCTTACCCGGCCGGGCACCCTCAGCCCTCGTCGCCCTGCCTTCAGCACCAAGCGCCTGCCCGTCATAAATCCGTCGTGTGGTCCGGCGGAAAGAATCCCTTGAGGCGGCCGTTTTTGACAGCCGGCCCTCGCGTTGACAGCCGGCCCTCGCGTTGATTTTATACCCCATTTCATGACTGTTTTTCTATAGGTAAAGGGATTTTACGGCGGGTTGACATCCGGCGGCTCATCCACTACATTATGGGTACGGAAGTGCCGGGGTCCTGGTGGGCCTCCTGGTCTTCAAAACCAGTGCACCGGTGATGAGCTGGTGGGTGGGTTCGATTCCCATGCACTTCCGCCATTAACAAAATCAATGACTTACAAGACATGGGTTGAATAAAAGGGGTCACTTCTTACCTCTCATAGAAACGATTGTGCCCGAATTGTGCCCATTTTGTGCCCGAGTAGTTATTTTCTCCATAGCTTCGTGGGCCTTTGATAGCCGTTCACAGGCTGTCTTTAAATCTTCCTCATTGACGATGTTGTACCGGTCGAAAATTGCCCGGGTCTTATGGCCGCTGATCTTCATGGCTACTCTCTCCGGGGTTCCGGTCCTTACCATGTTGCGTACTGCCGTGCGCCGACAGTCGTGTAGCAGCTTGTTCCCGATCTTCGCCCGGTCAACGGCGGCGCTCCATGCCCGCCTGAAGTCCTTCAGCCTCTTTCCTCCGTTAAAGAACACATAGGGACACTCGGGAAATTCCCTGTCTCGAAGCTTCTTCTGGAAAAGAATGGTGTCGTAGAGTTCCCCGGTGAGATAGATTATGCGGGCCTCGTCGTTCTTGGTAGTGCCCGCCTCCAGGGTAATCTTCTTCTCAAAGATGTTGACCTGTTTCCAGGTGAGACTAAGGATTTCACCCTTTCTCATCCCGGTAAAGTAGGCGGTCACAAGAACACCCTTAAGATAGTTGGGCAACTCCTCCCGAAGCTTCACATACTCGTCATATTCAAAATACCCTGCCCGGGCCGCGTTCTCTTTGAGCTTTGGAATGTGCGGCACCATTGCGACTTTGGGCGGGGTGCTCCGGGCGGCTAACGTAAACATTCGCTTGAGTGCTCCGAGCTCCCGGTTGATGGTGGCGTTTTGTGCCCCATCTTCGAGCCGGGCCTTGATGTAGCGGTGAACATGGGTTGTTGTGATCTCATAAGCTCTCATGCCCCTGAAGTGCTTCTCCAGGTGAGCTATACTGATCTCGACACGGAAGAGAGACTTTCTTCCGTTTACGCAGTAGTCGCTTAGTAGGTCGGCCTTAAGGTCATCCCATCGGGTTCGCTCGGCCTGGAGCCCGGGGAATTTCCCTTCTGTGATTTGCCCCTCTCTGAGCTTCAACAGCCGCTTCGCGTCTCCTTCTTTTGTCGATCGGGAAGATTCGCGGTAATGTCTCCCGTGCCTGTAATACTTGATCCAGTAGGTCTTTCCTCTGAGATAGATCATTCCCATTTTGCCTCACCTCCTCTTCTCTTTTTTAGGTCCCCTTGCCGGTCCTTCTTTCTCCTCCTTCTTGTCACATTCCAGGCGCTCAAGGGCAAGCTTCAGGAATGCCGGGATCTGCGACACACCCCGTTCCCATCGGGATACGGTCATCACGTCAACACCAAGGGTCCGACAAAGAAGCCCCTGACTGTAACCGTTCCGGTGTCGCCACTCTTTGAGTTCGACGGGTGTCATCACTATTATTATATAGTCACTTTGCCTATTTGTCAAAAGGTGAATTGCTGTTTGTTCCGGTCAATCCAGGCGTCCATGTCCCTGATGTCCAATAGTATACGCTTGTTGTCCTTCACATAAGGGATCTTCCCTTGGTAGATCATTTCACGCACTGCGTCAACGGTTCGGCCAAGGTAGAACGCGGCCTCGGGGATGGAGTAGAGGCGTTTGATAGGCCCCTTTGGGTTCCTACGTTCAATTTTGTACTTTGCGATACGTTCTTCTTTGGTCATTTCCGTACCGTGACACTGGAGTGTGGAACCAGTGTGCGCTTGTGATCCTTAGATATAGTGCCAATCTTCAAGAGGGTGTGCCCGGAATTGTGCCCGTGACGGGCCTTTTTTCCGGCGGAAGAGGACCCTCTCGACGCAATTTACAGGGCCTGCTTCTGGAAGTACTCCATAATCTGAGGTGAAAGGGGCTCCTCGCCGATCTCCTTCAGCGCCTGGTTGACGATGTGAAGTTCCCGCGCCGAAATGGTGAGCCCGTCCCCGGGGACCCATCCCCGAGCCTCGGTGAGGGTGTAGATCCGGTATTCGATGATCGGGCCTTCGGGTCCGGGAGTTGAAGTAATGCGGAGTTGCTTGCCGGGGGTTTTTTCAATGATCCTGATAACCATGATACCTTCCTCCTTAGTAGGTGAAGTGTGGGACAGGTGAAGAAAATTCACAAGCTTTTCTATAATGATTCCGTGGAGTTCGTGCAATTCCTTCAGTAATTTCCATTTTTCCGAGCAAAATTCTTAATGAAAACGGCCAGTTACCGGGGGTCACGGGTGTCGTATAGCGTAAGGGCCGGGGAAGGACCCGTGGGCGTCGCTTTGTCGCCTGAAATCGGTCAAAAACGAAGGCGGTAAAGAGGTCTGCAACGTTTTCAGTTCTGCTTTGAAGGTGTCCAGGCCGCGTGAAGTCCAATTTCTTCCAATCGTTTTTCATGCTATAGGGGGGGGTACTATCAGAAATGAGGCGACAGAGGCGACACTTCGTGTAAGTAATCGCCGGCATTAAGGAAAAGTGTCGCCTGACAAAAGCGACAGCAGGCGACAGAGGCGACGGGTTTTCCACATTCCCGGGGAAGGGTTCTACAGAGAACACGCTTCCTCCATGGGTTCCTCTTCACCTGGCTCCAGGCCCATCAAGCGGTCTGCCTGATCCCGGCGGATCTTCAAGACCGTGGTCAGTTGTCCCTTAATCCGCTGCCGGGAGAAGGACCGGTCCCCGTTCGTCTCCAGGAACCCCCGCTTTGCCAGCACGTCATAGAGCGTCCCCTTGTTGAAAGGGAAGGTATCGCCACTCAACCGTAGGCGGGTGGTGACGGACAGCCAGACAGGGGCCGGGAGGAGGTAGTAAAATTCACCGTCATAATAGCCGATCAATTCCCCTCCGTGCCCGCCTATGGTGGCGTCCCGATCGTAGCCGCTGTGCCGGTGGTCCATGCGGGCCTTCCCCTGGGCGAGCAAAGAGCCCACAATCTCAAAGAAAAACCGGGCCGGATCCTCGCCTTCTACCCTCTTGCCGTGCACGTCAAGGGCTCTCTGGATGGCAAGCCAGGCAAGGTTAATGCTCCATTTCCGGTCGCTCTCGGTCATGGCCTTCTTGTCCACGGCCCACTGGAGGAGGAGTTCAAGGGCATACTGGAGATAAGCCCCGTGCTCGGGTAGCTTTCTTGAGCCTTCGATAGCACCCCTCCGGCGCATATCGGCAAGGGCGACAGGGAAGGCGGCCTGGATGTCCCCGATTCGGGGTTGTAGCCAGGTGATGAAGGAAGTCATAGCGGAAGGGAGTAAAGGGGCCTTATCCTGGAGGGCGGAGAGACGGTTAAGGTCCAGGTCCGATGCCTGAAGTTCGATGGCGACGATTCGAGAAAGGGTGCTCTGCAGTTCCGGGAGCAGTTCGCCGGTGATGATGACCCCTCCCCGTGGGTAAGGGGTCGGCTTCTCCGTGGTGTCGCTGTTCAATCGGCCTCGTCCCGTGCGGTTGCCTACGTCCCTGATGATCCTTTGGGCGAGGCTCTCCCGGGCCTGGGCGTCCTTCTGCCGGTGGCCCGGGTAATAGTCGTCCACCACAAGGAGCGTGTCCTTGAGGATGGCTGCCCGTTTCATCAGGGCGTTGGCGGTAGAATCAAAGTTGGCAAGCCCGGCCTTTGAGTAGATCCCGAAGAAGGCGAGACACAAGGCTGCCAGGGTACTTTTGAAGCTGTCCTTCTCCCCGTAGAGGTACACGAGAAAGGCGGGCGGTGGTGACAAGACAGAGGTGAGGACCGAGAGGAAGGTGTAACCAAAAAGGGGGTACATAATCTCCGGCTTGGTGCTGAGAGTGAGAAAGTCCAGGGCGGCCCGGATCGCTTCGGCCTCGTTCTGTGGTTCCCTGGGTAAACAGTAGCGCCCCTGGGTGATGTAGTCCCCGGGGAGTTCCACGCTTACAGTGTCGTCACCGAGACAACCGGCGGCATGGAGGTAGACCCACTTTCCTTTCTCCTGCCTCCATCCCGTATGGGCAAAAACGTTTTTCCTTAAGACCCCCTGCCGGGCACTGTAGACCTGAATAAACTCCCTGAAGTTGTCCTGGGTGGTCTGGCCGCTTCTCAGGATGGCGTCATTGCCCCAATGCCTCACCACCCATCCGAGCCCTTTGAAGGTGTCCGTGGCAACGCGGATCGGCGGAAAGGTGCTGCCCTGTTTCCCTCCCTCGATGGTAAAACGGCGGGTGGTCTCCAGGCCGTCATCAATGGTCACATCCTCAATGATCCTCGCCCAGAAGTCAGACAAATTATGGGCATACTCGATGCCGTCCCGGCCCCTGCGCCACATATGGACCCCGCCTTCCTTGATGAAGAAGGGGTAAATCCCCTGATCGGCTTCCCGGCGCTCCCGGGCGGCCTGGGCGGTCTTGAGGTCGGCGGTCAAGTCCTTGGGCTTCATGTTCAACGCTTCGGCGGTCTGGGTAAGCAGGGTCCGGCCATGGATGGTCTGGAGGGCTCCGGGCGGCAAGTGTTCCAGGGCGGCGAGGATCTCGCCCCGGTGCTCCATAGTGAGAAAATCCCCGATCGGTAAGGCCCCGCCCTCGATCTCTTTGAGTGCCCGTGCCGGGTCCTGGAGGGGTTGCAGGAAGTCGTCTATCCCTTTACCCTCCGGCCACTCGGGAAAGGACAAAAGGGCACCCCTGAGATGGAGGGTGAAGGCGAGGGTGAAGAGGGCAAGACGGACGGAAGGATTATTCCAAAGGTCCGCGTCAAATCCAAGCAAGACGGTCCGCCCCTTCCAGGCGAAGGCTTCGAGGTCGGCCCATAGGGTGCCCGGGCCGGTATCTGAGCCCCTGAAGTTCCACACCCCGCTTAGGCTGATGGCGGCGCGGCCATGTTGATTGAGCTTGAGGGCCTTCTTCACCCCTTCCGTAATCCAGAGGGGGTGAGACGGTTTGCCCTTGACCGTCCACGCCTGGGCGGTGATGTAGGGGACCGGTGGCGCACCTTTTCCTTGAAGGTACTTGGGGTGCTTGTCCTGCCCGGCGAAGTGAACCGGGGGGTGGGGTTTGTATTCCCATCTAACCGGCTTGCCGGTCTCTGAGGGGTAAGGGTACTCTATAAGGTGGTGGCTCTTCAGGATGGGTTGACCGTCGATGCGGCTAAATCCGAGCCGCTTCTTTAACTCTTCGGTGGTTCCGTTGAAGAGCTTGACGCCTGCGGCCTGGAGGGTCTCGGGGGAAAGCCCGCTTGACTGCACATCGGCAAGGGCGGCGCTGACGCGGGGATCTGACGGATTAAAGCCGTTCAGGAAATCGCCGTAGGGGTGGGGGGAATCCTCCGGGGCCATCATCGTGCTTGCTCCAAGGTGCGCTTCCTCAGTTCGAGCGACTGGCCCCGCAAACGACGGGAAAGCTCGGCAAAGTCAACGGCGCTGACCGGTGCCCCACAATGGTAATCAGAAATTACCTTGTAAAGTACTTCACTCCGGGGAAAGCAGAAGCGGCCCTTTGCCCCTGGGGGGCCTGCTATAAGTTCAGGTTCAATCTTCAATCTAATGAGGATGTAGGCGGCAAGGTGTGGATCGGTCGTGGAAAAGGTGTCTGTTTGCTCTCTCATGGTCTCATCTCCTGTTGGTTCGCTCTTTAGGTCCCGCCGGGACCGATGGGGACCCGGCGGGGTTCGGTAATGCTACGTGGTCATTCGGTGGCGGGTGACGCGGCGAGGCGTTCGAGCTCGGCGGCGAGGGTGTCGCCTGCGGCCTGGACCTCGGGAAGGTGGCGTTGGCTTGCCCAGAGGCTCCAGGGGGCCGCAGCCGGGTTGAAAACCGGGGCACCTCCGGCCTGGGCGAGGACATCAAATTCTCGCCAAATGGGTTCCAGCTGTCCCCGGATCTCATCGGCCCGGGAGCACATCAACGAATGAAGCAAGGCATGTTTTTCCCCGACAATGCGCTGCGCAAAGCGGGGAAGATCAGTTTCCTTCTTGGCGAGGGAGGCGGCGAGGATACCCCGGCGCTGCTTGGCCTTATGGATGCGACCCCGTATGGCGTCGATCACCTTGTCGAGGCGGGCTTCGTCGGCGGTGGAACCGATTTCAATCGCGTGGTGAAGATCGCTTTCCGCCTCGGCCAAGGTCGCAGTAAGCTGCGAAAGGTCCTCCTCGGCCTGGGTGAGGCGGGCGCGGGTCGCGTCGGCGTCCTTCCGGGTGGCGGCGAGGATCTGCACGGCGGCCTGGAAGTGCGTCCAAAGGAGGGTCTGGTGTTCTGTGAGATTTGACAGGAGGTCGGCGGCGGTCATCGGGCACCCCCCCGGCTGCGAATAGCCTCAAAGACGAGGCGGGCTATCTCTTCCAGGTCGGCGAGGCCGCCCGGGGTAATGACCCACATCTTGCCCGGGGTGTGCACGGCCTCCCAGATCCGCACAGCGTCCTGCAGAACCATTTCGTAGGTAACCGGCGGCGCGGGGGGTGGTGCGGATAGCGTCGGAGAGGGGGGAGGAGGGGCCGCCTTCGGTGGAGGTGACGGGCGCGGCGGGGGGGGGCGGGGGGCCCCCCGGGGGTGGTGGTGGGGGGGGGTCGCCGGGGCGGGGGGGGGGGGGGGGGGGGGGGGGGGTTTTCACAGGGGTAGGTGAGGGTGCCGGGGTGGAAAGTTTGGTGGCTGTAGGTTTGGGGACGGTGCGGGGTGGTGCGGTGGGCTTGGAGCGTCTGACGGTAGGCATGGTGTCCTCCTTTGAATCGGATAGGTGGCTAATTCGCCACCATAACCCGTTCGGACGCCCATCCAAGAGGTTTCAGCGCAGCGCGCTTGATGCGGTAAATCTGACTTAGCCCCGGCCAAAGTCCGGGGCCTGCGAGGAAAAAGCTATGAGGCGTTGTTGGAGAAGTTCATGACTAATCCTACTCCCCACCCCCCGGAGATGTCAAGATGCCGCAAAAGAATTTTTCATTTTTTCTCGGAAGGGGTAAAAAGGCCCCTTTTTCAAGGGGCCGGGGGTGTCGCCTCTGTCGCCTGGTGTCGCTTTTTCCAGGCGACACTTTTTATTCATTATATCAGATACTTAAGTAGGGTGTCGCCTCTGTCGCCTCATTTTCAGTACTACCCCCCCCCTATGGGTACAAAACTGTACCATAGAGGTCCTGAAGATGGGTAGGGGGGTACATACCCCCCTTTACCCCTGCACGCCTACCCCCCTTATTCGTCATACATAGAATCATAGAGGTCTCTGATCGTATCCACCACCCCCCTGATTGCCGTCTCCAGGGAAAGGCACAGGGCGAGGGTGGCGGCAACCCTGGGCCTGCCTTGGAGCCTCTCTATCTGATCGATGGTCATGGTAAACCGGGCTTGTGCATCCTCCAGGTCGCGGTGAAGCTTGTCACTTACTTCTATCGTCTTGGTCATAGTTATCCTCCTTTTTTTTGTGCCCGAAATTGTGCCCGTGACGAATAAAAATAGAGCGAAATGATCCGACACCTACCAACACACCAAACCGGGAACCGGGAATGGTTATGGGGAATTGTATGTAAACTCGCTAAGTTGCGGAAGGGCACAATTCCCGGGTTCTCGACTTCAAAACCAGTGTACCGGTGACGAGCTGGTAGGTGGGTTCGATTCCCATGCACTTCCGCCAGATTATCTCATCCATCCACGGACCAGGGGAAACACCGGGGTTGACGGGGCGCAGGGGTAACGACCTGATGGCTCGGCAGGTCGGCCTTTCCACCCCGGCATAGCGGGTATTTGAAACTATGGCCCCTCCAACCGGGCAGAACAGCACAATTCCTGGAAAAACGACAAACCCCGTGTTTCTTTCCGTCGCCTCCATGGAGATAAAAGCTCGTCATATCGAGTAGTTCAATATGAAATGGCGGAGTTTAGCATAGTAAACTCAAAGGTTAGCAAAAAGTTACTTGACAATCAGGCGATAAGTTTTGTTTAATACTGTAAACTTTCTGGTACGGTATATTGCTATCATGAGCATAGACGGATCGAGGATAGGGGACAGGATCAAGATGCTGAGGCAAGCGAAGGTGCTTACCCAGGAGGAGCTTGCCACCAGGGCGGGCCTGACGAAGGGGTTCATCTCCCAGGTGGAGAGAAATCTGACCTCCCTGTCTGTGGAGAGCCTGCTCGGCATCCTGGACGCCCTCGACGAGAAACCTTCCTCCTTTTTCAACGGCGCCCTTGACGAGAAGATCGTCTTCAAGTTGAAGGACCGGGTTGATATGGAGATGGAGGGTGTGAAGAAATTCCAGATTCTTGTTCCGGCGGCGCAGAACCGCATGATGGACCCGGCCCTTTTGGAACTGAGTGCCGGCGAGAAGACCCCGGAGGAGGAGCCCCACGAAGGCGAGGAGTTCGGCTTCGTGATGGCAGGAAGTATCGAGCTTGTCCTCGGAGGGAAGATCCATCGGTTGAAGAAGGGCGAATGCTTCTTCTTCAGGGCAACAAGGAAACACCACATAGCGAACAGGCGCAACAACAAGGCCATTGTCCTGTGGATATCCTCGCCTCCCAACTTTTAGTACCCTGATCGGAGCGAAGGAAGTTCGGCAAGGAGGGAGGCCACAGGATGGAAGCGATAGCGGATAGGCGCCACGGAGCCTGGCGGCTGTGTTGAGGGTACTAAAAGATACTGGGAGGTGGCCAAAGTGATAATCAAAACACCCACGAAGTTTTTCCTTGCAAGTGGCGCTTCAGAGGGATTCTCATTATTGAATGCCTTTGACGGCGCCCTGTTGGCTTCAGGTGTTGGGGATACCAATTTGGTGAGGATGAGCAGCATTCTGCCTCCGCACTGTGAAGAACTCAAACCGGCTCCTCTTCCCTTACCCCAGGGAGCCCTCGTACCGACAGCCTACGCGTCTCACCGCAGTGACGTTCCGGGGGAAATCATTTCCGCCGCCGTTGCCATCGGCATACCAAAGGACGCGAGTCTCGCCGGCCTGATCATGGAGTATTCGGCCAGCGCGGAAGAAGGTGTCGTGGTGGAGCAGGTGAAGAAGATGGTGGAGAAGGGCATGGAAACGAGAAAGCGGGAAATCAAGGAGATCGTGTCCATATCCGCCACCCTGAAGGTTGTCTCCATCGGCGCCGTGTTCGCAGCGGTGGTCCTCTGGGATTAGCGACCACGAAGCTGTAGGGCGGCACGGCCATTTACTCCCATGCAAGGTGTCTTCAATAGCGGATTCATCGGCTCCACGGAGCGTGACGAGCATGCCGCCGTTGTGCTCCTCGGGTGCCCGCTGGACGCCACGTCCTCTTTCCGGGCGGGGACCAGGTTCGCCCCCGACAGTATCAGGAAGGCCTCCTGGACCCTCGAAACCTACAGCCCCTATCTGAAACGGGACTTGGAGGAGATGGAGTTTGCGGACGCCGGGAACCTGGAACTGCGGCCCGGCGACCTCGTTTACTCCCTCCAGACCATCGAGGACGCCATAACCGGGATCCTTGAAAGGGGCAAGAAGGTTGTCGCTTTAGGCGGCGAGCACCTGACGACCTACCCCGTGCTCAAGGCGGTGAGCAGGCACTTCATGGACCTCCAGATCGTCCACTTCGACGCCCACTGCGATCTGAGAGATGCATACGAGGGGCAGCGGCTCTCCCACGCCACGGTCATGAAACTGGTCAGGGAACTCGGGGGGTGCGAACTGTTCCAGATCGGCATACGGTCCGGCACCAGGCGGGAATTCGAGGAACTCGCCGTCGTCGACTCACCGGCATCGCTGGCCGCCCGGCTGAACCGGAATAAGCCGGTCTACGTGACCTTCGACCTCGACGTCCTTGACCCGTCCCTGGCGCCCGGCGTCACCACCCCCGAGCCGGGGGGGCTGACCTTCAGGGAAGTGATGGACTATTTCGCTTCTCTCGCCGGGACGAACATCATCGGCGCCGACCTTGTGGAGCTTGCCCCTGACTACGACACCACCTTCGTATCCTCTGTCGCCGCGGCAAAGATTGTCCGGGAGCTGCTCATGCTCCTTGAGCCATAACATCGCACAACCCTACTCTTTGACCGGGAGAACCGTATGAACACCCAACAGAACCGTGGAAGAATCATGATAATCGGCGCCGGCGGCGTCGCCACCGTGGCCGCCCACAAGTGCGCCCAAGTACCCGATGTCTTCAACCACATCATGGTGGCCAGCAGGACCCTCTCGAAGTGCGAGGTCATCCGGGAGGACCTCAGGAAGCGGTACGGCCGGGAGATCGAGACCGCGCAGGTGGATGCCGACAATGTGCCGGAGTTGGCCGCCCTGATCAGGAAGTTCCAGCCCGGGCTCGTCCTCAACCTGGCCCTCCCCTACCAGGACCTCCACATCATGGATGCCTGCCTCGAAACCGGGGTCCACTACGTGGACACGGCCAACTACGAACCCCCCGACGAGGCCCACTTCGAATACTCGTGGCAATGGGCCTACCAGGAACGGTTCAGGCAGAAGGGGATCATGGCGGTCCTCGGCTCGGGTTTCGATCCCGGCGTGACCAACGTCTTCGCCGCCTATGCCGGGAAGCACCTCTTCGACGAGATCCACTACCTGGATATCCTGGACTGCAACGCGGGCAACCACGGCCACGCCTTTGCCACAAACTTCAACCCCGAGATCAATATCCGGGAGGTAACCCAAGTGGTCCGCCACTGGGAAGGGGGCAAATGGGTGGAGACGCCGGCCATCATCGAGGACGGGAGCACCCATTTCACCTTCGATTACCCGGTAGCGGGCCCGAGGGAGAGCTACCTCCTCTACCACGAGGAGCTCGAATCCCTTGCCCTCAACCTCAAAGGGTTGAAACGGGCCCGTTTTTGGATGACCTTCTCGGAGAACTACCTGACCCACCTCAGGGTCCTCCGGAACGTGGGGATGACCCGGATCGACGAGGTGGAGTACGAGGGACAGAAGATCGTCCCCGTGAAGTTCCTCAAGGCCCTCCTCCCCGAACCGGCATCCCTCGGGACCCGGTACACGGGCAAGACGGTCATCGGGAACATCATGACGGGCCTCAAGGACGGGGAGACCATCACCCGCTACATCTACAACGTATGCGACCACGAGGAGGCCTTCAACGAGACGGGGACGCAGGCCATCGCCTACACCACCGGCGTACCCGCCATGATCGGGGCCATGATGGTCCTCACCGGTGTCTGGCAGGGGACCGGGGTGTACAACATCGAACAGCTCGACCCCGACCGGTTCATGGAGGCCCTCAACAGATACGGCCTCCCGTGGCAGGTCGTGGAACACCCGCCACTACCCGAGAAGATTTAGGGCCTTCCCGTGAAGACTCCGTCGAGCGGGGAAAGCAGGGCAGGAGGCGTCATCCGCGCCGTTTCGGCGCGAGACCCCTCCGCGGCAGAGGTCTACCATACCCTGTCCGCAGCGGAACGGGCGGAGGTGCTGGCGGGCCTCGATGCCGGCGGCCGCAAGGCCCTGACAAGGCTCATCAGGAAGGCAAAGAAGGCAATCTTTGCCGCGGCGCAGAGAAGATTCCTGAGGATCGCCGACAATCCCATCGCCACGCCCGTCTATCTCCTGGACGAAACCCTCATGGAGGAAAACATGCGGGTCCTCCGGTACGTAAAGGAGCGCACGGGGTGCCGGATACTCCACGCCCTCAAGGCCTACGCATCTTTTGCCACCTTTCCCATGATGGCGCGCTATCTGGACGGGACCTGCGCGAGCGGGCTCAACGAGGCGAGGCTGGGCCGCGAGGAGTTCGGCGGGGAGGTCCACACCTTCGGGGCAGCCTACAAAGAGAAGGACCTCCCGGCGATCCTTCGTTACACGGACATCATTGTCTTCAACTCCTTCCACCAGCTCGGGAAGTACGGTCCGGTGGCGAAAAGGAAGGGGGTCTCCGTCGGCCTCAGGGTCAACCCCGGCCACTCCGAGGTGGCCACGGAGATGTACAACCCCTGCGCGCCCAAATCGAGGCTCGGGGTGGCACGGGACACCTTCGCCCGGGAATTCCCAAGCCACCGTCACCTGGTGGAGGGCCTTCATTTTCACGCCATGTGCCAGCAGAATTCCGATGTCCTCGAGCGGGTTCTCAGATCCTTCGAGACCCTCTACGCGCCCTACCTCAGGGGTCTCAGGTGGGTGAACTTCGGGGGCGGCCACCACATCACCCGGGACGACTACGACGTGGAGCGCCTCATCAGGCTCGTCAACGGGTTCAGGAAGAAGTACGGGGTCCAGGTCTACCTGGAGCCGGGCGAGGCGAGCGTCCTCAACGCGGGGGTGCTGATCGCCGCCGTGCTGGACGTGGTGGAGAACGAGGGTACCATCGCCATCCTCGACGCCTCGGCGGAGACCCACATGCCCGACGTCCTCCTCATGCCCTACCGGCCCCACGTCATCGGCTCGGGCCGGGCGGGCGAGAAGAAACACACCTATCGCCTCGCCGGACCGAGCTGCCTTGCCGGTGACGTGATGGGAGACTACTCCTTCGACAAGCCCCTACACAGGGGCGACCGGCTCGTCTTCACCGACATGGCCCTCTACAGCATCGTGAAGAGTACCACCTTCAACGGCATCAATCTTCCCGACATCGCGGTGGTGCGGGAGGGGGGCGCAGTGGAGACGGTCAGGCGCTTCGGCTATCGGGATTACCGGAACCGGCAGGGGTGAGAGAGCCGTCATTTCTGCGCCACATCATAGTGATATTCCAAATCGTTGTTGACACGTCCCCCTATCGCTTCGCCCTTTCTTTTTCACGACAAAATCCCTTGACATGCTCTTCGCGCCTTCTTGCCATGTGAGAAAGCAATAATTTCAACAGGGAGTATCCGGATGGATATGCCATTGAGCAGGCGAAACGCATCGAGATCATACGGGATATGGAGGTGCGGAACCCACTCCCCGGGGAGAAGGCAAGCAGGGAGGACCAAGAATCCTGTCGCAGCCTTCTGGCCGTCTTGAAGGCACGGAAGGACATCGAGTTCATCAACCCCATCGTAGAGGTGGCGGCCTACGACGATCCGAAACTTCAAGCTCATTTGGGCAAATGCCCCGACTTGACCCTCAACAAGACCGTTTCCTTCCTTCCCATAACATTTGACTGCGCCCGGACCCTCCCTCCCCATCAGCAGGAGAAGCTTGGGACGGTATGGTACACGACCACGGGGTTCCGGCTCCACCATGGGGACCATGGACCTTGACGGGTTCACCACGGTCTTCACCCGGGACAATCCACAGTTGGCCTTCCTCCTTGAGGATGCCGGTCTTGACCGTATCGTCGGCACCCCCGGCAACGATACCATGTATATCCGCGGCGGCGCCCAGGTGGTGGATGGGGGTCCGGCAACGACACCCTCACCGGCGGCGCGGGGAACGACACCTACCGTTTTTCTCTCGGGGACGGCACCGATACGGTCACCGACCAGGGAGCGGACTCGGCCAACCTCGATCGCATCATCTTCGACCACACGGTCCCCGTCACCTCCATCGCCTTCTTCGGGAGCGGGTCGAACCTGGCCCTTCGGTACGGCGCCACCGACCGCATCACGGTGACCAACCAGACCTCCACCTCCTACGGTATCGAGCGGATCGAGGTCTCCGACGGCCGCTTCCTCACCGATGCCGACGTCTCCCTGATGATCCAGCAGATGGCCCCTTTTGCCGCGGAGAAGGGCATCCCCCTCGCCACGGTGGATGACGTGAGGAAAAACCGGGATCTTATGGGGATGATCGTGCACTCCTGGCACACGTGAGGGGAGGGGGCATTATTGCGGATGGGGGGAGTGGATTGCGCCCGGGTCACCCCCCGGCGGAAGGGCAACGCTTTAGTAGAGGGCGTCGTGTTCCGGGAGGTAGTAGAGACGACGGATGTGGTAGCCGATGGTGTCGGGCAGGTACCTGCCCCAGAGTTTGACGGGCAGACTTGTCAGGGTCACGGAGGGGCTCAGGGCCACGGCGAAGAGGTACTCGATCAGGAATTCCACGTTCCTGGGAATGTAGCCCCGGTACATCATGAGACCCCGCTGGCGGGCGATTCGCTCCTCGTGGATGCTCTCACCCAGCTCCGATTCCACGAAATCGGCGAAGGTGGAGAGGGTAAGCTCCAGGCAGATCCCGGGCTCCGCACCCTCCAGGAGAGGTTCCAGCCCCTTTTGCAATTCCCTCTCAGGCAGCCCCCTGTCCCGGTACTTCTTCCATGCTTCTTTTTCCATGAAGGCGCGGCACACCGCCTCCCGATCCCAGGGCACATCGATGATGTAGCCCCGGGCCCGATAGTTGCCCCTGTATTCTTCCTTCTCCTTTATCCGGTATGCGGGATGTTTGAAGATGGCCTTTTCCAGGCGGGCGAGCTCCTCTTTGCCGCCGAGCACCTTGATCCCCCCTACGTCATTGATGGTCACCGCTTTCCGGTCGAACCTCGCCGTCCCTTCCCTGAAGGCCCGTGCGATCACCTCTTCGGCCCGGGCAAACTCGTTGGTCATCTCTTCCTTGGGGGTAAGGAGGTATTTGAGGGGGATGCCCAGGTTTCGGGCCCGCTCCTCGGCCATCTCCTGGGCCTGGTGGCGCACCATCTTCAGGATATCCGTGGCGATGTACCGATTCGCCTTCTCGGCGATACGCTGGGGGCGCTTGACCCGGTAGAGGGCAAGAAGCCGCTCCTCTTCGTCCAGGAAGACCGTGGCATCCACCGGCGCCTCGGCGTAAAAGTATTCCGGGTTGCTTCGGTACTGGCTGAAGAGCTCCTCCATCCGCGGGGTGAGGTCCCATTTGCTGCTGCAGACGATCTCCCTGAGATCTCCCTTCACGTGGAGCCGTCTCGTCTCCGAGGGGGTCCTGTCCATTAACCCCAGGAGGTCCTTGGTGACACGGTGGAGGGTCTCCCCCAGGACAAAACCGTCGCAGATGAGGATCTGAGTCAGCCGCAAGCCGTCCGATCCGAGGAGCCGGTTGCAGAACCAGCGCTCGGTCAGCTCCAGGAGTTCCGCGCGATGGACAAAAGAGGTGAGATACATGGTGCCCTTTCCGAAAAATTCTCCCTTCCCGCAAGAAGGAGATCGATCTCTTTACCGCTTCCTGGGCAGTTTACCACAGACGCGATCATTCGCCAAAAAAGCAGTGCGCCGCCCCGGTCCGGCCCGGGCATACGCCTTTCATGGTTTTTCCGGTGATTACAAGAACTCAGCACGTCAAGCATGGTTCTAAGGGCGAGGAAGACCTTGTGTGAGGTTTCGACTTCCGCGTTACAAGGCAAACAGGCAGGACGCGGAATGCGTTCCCCGCGGCATGGGATGCGCAAGCCCGTAACCTATGCGGGCCGTGCAGTCATCAGCAGACTTCTTCGTGCTGTCAACCCCCCTCACTTCTTATTCAATGGAACAAAGTCCGGATGGCAATGGACGGAAAGGCCAAGGCAGGGCCATTTTCGACCCTGCCTCCATCTCCTTGGGGGGATGCTACTTTCGGAACCTTCTCCTCTGTACTGACAAGCCAGCAAGTCCAAAGGAGAAAAGAAGCCAGGTCGCAGGTTCAGGAACCATCTCTCGGCCAGCTCCGTTGTTCCACAGCGCTGCGATCTCTTCCGGCGAAAGCGCTCGGTTCCAGACGGCAACCTCATCGATGAGCCCATTCATTGTGAAGTTTCGACCGTCCTGTGCATTTCGCGCGCCAAAGAGCAGTGGATTCGTGGTACTTCCCAAAGAACCTCCATAGGAGGTATCGTCCACGAGACTGCCGTTAAAATAAATCGCCAGCGTAGTTCCGCTCCTTTCAACCACGTAACTCTGCCACACGCCGGTCGGGAGGTTGACGGTTGCCGAAAGCAGTTGTTGAGAATTGCTGTAGAAATTGAGTGAGGAAGGCCAAAGATAGAATGTCCAGCCCGGACCCTGTGGGCCGTAAAATTTCTCAATTAGAATGGGGCTGGGCCCACCGTTCAGGCTGGCCCAAACCTGAATTGTGAAATCCCCGGAGCCGAGGTCAAACGCGCTGTTGTCATTCACCATCTGCGCATAGGTTCCGCTCGTACCGTTGAGGCTGAGCGCTTGCCCAAAAAGGCCGGTCCCGAACCCTGCCGCCCCGAACAACGCGACCGTGTTCCCGTTGCCGGAAGCGTCAGAGCCATTGCCGTCAAACTGCCAATAGCCGATCAACCCGTCTGAGAGAGGGTTACCCGTTGCAGGGGTTCCGAAGCCCACAAGCATTGCCAGTACAGCGCCTAATAATATTAGTTTCTTCATAACTGCCTCCTCATCCATGAAAAAATCAAAGCCACACACCAACAGTCATGGAACCAAAACCGCCACACGGCATGAACAACCCTTAACCCTAAGCAGGTATCTCCATGTGAGAAAGCATAAATGGTGCCAATATGCTAACTATTTGATTTCAATGGTCCACATTATTTTCAGGGTATTTCAGACGAAAAAACTGTAAACAACATCGACACTCGTTGCGCCAAAACAGATACCCATGATATCAACCAGTTGTAGCAGACTTCACCGCTGATGGCTATTTACAGGGAGTATTTCAGACGAAAAAACTGTAAACAACGTCGACACTCGTTGTGCCAAAACAGATACCCATGATATCAACCAGTTGTAGCAGACTTCACGCTGATGGCTGTTTACAGCGGGCAAACCTATTCGATTGGTCATGTTCGCCGTTCCGGTCTGAAATGTGGACTCCAACATCCATCTGGGGAAGCACACCAGGGTAAGGGTATTTATCTCGGATACATTACAGGCTATACCCCACACCATTCTGTGGGTTCTCCGCGGAAAGGTTCATCTCTTGAGGCTTTACCAAATCCGGCGGTCACTCCTCACGGGTCATTACCCGTAACCCTCGCGCAACGCAGAGCCCCTTGCCTATTCATTCGCAGGTGACCCAAACGCTTCACAAAGGGAGAGCATCCGCGCCCTCGAAGGCGTTCCGGAACGTTATCCGGAGGACCGGGCAGGGCCGTAGAGGAACTTGAAGGCGGCCTTGAGGCCTCTGTGGACCTTTCTCGACCCCACGGAGTTCCATTCCCTGGAGAGCCCCTTGAGCAAGATCCCGCCCTCGTCGGTAAGAAGGGACGAGTCCCCGAGCTCCCGGTCGAAGCGGTCCCGGTCGACGGCCGGGATGATCCTGCATCGTCTCCCTTCGCCATCAACCTCGACCACGCAGAGGGTATGCTCGAGGCCGTCATACCCTTCCACAGGAAGACCGGCCTTCTCTCTCGCCACGACGTACTGCCCCCTCATCTCTTCCCTCTTCACGTAGAGGGCCGCCATGAGGGCCGTCCTCCCGGTGAGGGGCTGCAGGCACTCCACAGAATGGTAGATGTCCTCCTCATTTCCCTCGGTGTCGATGACCAAGTCGATATCGCAGAAGAGCGCCGACTCGTCATCTTCTCCCATAAGTTTCCAGTTCCACACGGGTTCCTCCTTCTCCTTCCCGGGTCTTCAGCCTTTGGCCCCGCACTCCCAGACCGTCACCGTCTGAAAGGCGCTCACGTGCACGCACCGCACCAGGTCCACGGCCACGAGGGCCGTGGAAGGCGAACCGATGAACTCCTTCAGGGCCGGGTGCTTCTCCAGAAAAACAGCTGCCAGTCCGTCCCAGGCCGGCCCCCTCCGGACCGTGCGCGCCGCCCCCATGACCGTCATGGCCTCGGCCCCGAGAAGGTCTTTCCGCTTCTTGGAGCGGCTGTCTATGAGCAGGGCAACCCGGCCCGAGGCCCTGATGTTGCGGTATTTTTGCGTCTTCCTGGGCGTGGCGAAGATGAGGGTCCTCAGGTCGGGGGTAAAGGCGTAGGCCACGAGGGAGGCGTAAGGCTCTCCCCCGTCGGTCGTGGCAAGAACCGCAAAGTGTTCGCTTTTGTCGAGGGCCCTTATCCTCTCGGGGATCTCGATGGAACCCTTTCGTGTTTCCACCGGCAGCTTCTTCTCATTCACGGCCATCCCTCACCTCCCCGGATCGTTCCTTTCAAGGCGGCTACAGCGACGCCACGCGCCTCACGTAGGCCTTCACGTCGAACTTTGAGCGGCAACCATTATAACTCATATATCTGATTTTCCCGAAGATCGGCCTCGCGCCCCACGCCCTGTCGTGGACTCCCCCGATGGACCAGGCGATGCCTGCGTAGCCGTTGGGGTCCCGGCCGTCAAGCTCATACCTGTCGTTGAGGTAGAGGGCCGCCTCAAAGGCCTCCTCGGGCGAGCCTGTCCACTCGAGGATCTTCTTGGCCCAGTACATGCGCAGGTAGCCGTGCATCTTTCCTCTCTTCACCATCTCCATCTGGGCTGCGTTCCAGAGATCGTCATGGGTCTGCGACGCCTCCAGCTGTTCGAGGCTGTAGCGATAGGGCCTCATGTCGTTGCGGTGCTCGTCCAGGGTCCTTCTTGCCCACGACGGCGCGCCCTCCGGGTGATCGTACTTCGGGTTGTAGAGGCAGTAGTTGTCCGATAGCTCCCTCCTCACCACCAGCTCCTCAAGGAATGCGTCCTTATCCTCTCCCGGCGCATCGCTTTGTGACACCGCGAGGGCGACCCGCTGGGCGGAGAGTTGACCGAAATGGAGGTAGGGAGAGAGGTTCGACTGGCCCTCCCGGACCGGGTCGTTCCTGGCAGCGGCGTACCCCTCGAGACCCCTGTCCACAAAGGCCCGGAGGGCCCTGGCGGCGGCCTCCTCCCCGGGTTCGATCCATGTGACCTCGGGAACCCGTCCGTCACCGGGGAGCTTCTCCATCATATCCCTCCAGTCGACCCGATCGATCCCCCGTGCAGGATAGGGGTGCGGCTCAAGGGCAGGAAACTCCTCCAGATACTCGCCCATAAGCCTGCGAATCTTCGGCCTTATGGTGTAGGCCCCGAACTCTTGTTTCGTGGAGGCAATCCTGGCGGGCACGATGTTGTGGGCGTCCACCTCGTGGAAGGGGATGGCGATCCTTGCGGCAATCCCGTGCCGCCAGGCGATCTTGATCCGAAGGGGATCAAAATCGGTGACCAACAGGGACGCCCCGGTCCGGGTGATCATTGCCGGCACCGTTTCTTCGGGCCGACCGGCCAGAAGGACAAATGGGATGCCCCTGTCCCCCAACGCCCCTTCCAGTTCCCGGAGCCCACGAATCATGAATCCGTACTGCCTTATTGTAGCGCCGAGGAAGTCGGGGACCAGGCTGAAGAGGACCAGAAGGGGAACCTTTCGGGCCAGGGCCTCTTCCCGGGCATGAAGGAGGGCCCAGTTGTCGCGGCACCGCTGGTCACGGCTCATCCAGTAGACAACCGGCCCGCTCCCGCCCTTTCCTTCCCGCAGGGTCGTTACCCGAGTCCTTTTCACCATCGTGGAGACCTTTTCAAATGCCTCCTCCGGCCGCCCTCATTTCCCCGAAGGTCATGTATAAATATAGTGCCGTCAAGGATGTTACGTCTTATACTGTAACGGTACACTATCTACCACAGGAGGTGTTCAATGTCATTACGGGATTATTTTGAGGGCGCAAGAGGCCGGGGCATTCTTGCCACCGCCGACGGGAGCGGGGCCGTGGATGTGGCGGTCTATTCGCGGCCCCACTTCATCGACGAGGAAAATGTGGCCTTCATCATGCTTGACCGGCTCACCCACAAGAACCTCCAGACCAATCCTCATGCGGCCTACCTCTTCATGGAGGAGGGGGAGAAGTATGTGGGCAAGCGACTCTTCCTCACCAAAACGAAGGAGGAGGATAACCCTGACCTGATTGAGACCATGAGGCGCAAGAAGAGCTACGCCGTTCCCGGGGACGAGGAGGCCAAGAAAAGGTTTCTCGTCTATTTCCGCATCACCAGGGTCCTGCCCCTCATAGGAGAGTGATGGCAGGGGACACCGAAACCGGGGATCGGGGCGTAAGGGAAGGGGCGGCAGAAGTCTCCTTCGGCTACGAAAAGGTGGCGGCCCGGGACAAGGGGAGGCTGGTCGGGGACCAGTTTACCGCCATAGCCCGGCGGTACGACATGATGAACCACCTCCTGAGTTTCGGTCTCCACGTGCTCTGGAAGAGAAAGACGGTCAGCGCCCTTCCCCTGAAAGTCGGGGACAGGGTCCTCGACGTCTGCGGCGGCACCGCCGATCTGGCCCTCATGGCAGTGGAAAGGACAGGGCCACAAGGCGGGGCGGTGGTCTGTGATATCAACAGGGCCATGATGGAGGCGGGGAAAGAAAAGATCCGCACCATGCCCGGTGACCGCCCGGTGACCTTTGTCCAGGGCGACGCCGAGACCCTCCCCTTTGCATCGGCGAGCTTCGACGCGGTCATGGTGGGTTTCGGCATACGGAACCTGACCCGCATGGCAGTGGGCCTCAGGGAGATGTGCCGGGTCCTCAAGCCCGGGGGCGCCTTCGTGTGCCTCGAATTCGCGAGGCCCGCCAACTTCTTCTTCAGCCTCCTCTACGACCTCTATTCCTTCACGGTTATGCCGGCGGCGGGGAGGATCTTCGCGGGGTCCCGCAAGGCCTACTGCTATCTTCCCGAATCGATCCGGGTTTTCCCTCCGCCCGAACGGGTAAAGGAGATCATGGCTGAGGCCGGCTTTTCCGGCGTCTCCTTCCGGCGCCTCACCAACGGCATCGCCGTCCTCTACCGCGCCACCAGACAATAGGCCAGCCGCTCGGTCCCGAAGGGAGAACACCCGGAGCCTGTCGGTAAAGGCGGGAAAGGGGGGAGGGGCCTTGCAGTCTGTTCGGTTGACATGGTGGCGGCAAGTGGTTAAGGTTTCAGCAACATCATAGCAGGATCGAAAAAGGAGCGCCCCATGCCCCTCTTCATGGTCAAATCGCTGCTCACCATCATCCCCTTTCTCCTTGCCTTCGTGGCCCTCCTCACCATGCTCGAGATCCTCGGCCGGACGGAGAAGCGGTGGAATATTGAAAGGCTGAAAAGGATACACAGGGTCAACGGCTACGTCTTCACCCTCTTCTTCCTTCTCCTTTCCTACATCTGCCTCGGCTACCTGTGGCGGACCGGGGCGGAGCTGAATGCCAGGACCGCCCTCCACTCTGTCTTCGCCGTGGCCGCCCTCTCCCTCCTCTTCCTGAAAATGATCCTCCTGCGCTCCTACCGGGGATGGTACGCAAAGGTTCCCGCCCTCGGCCTTGCCATCGTGATCCTGACCTTCCAGGTCGTGGCCACGTCGGCGGCGTACTACTTGGTCGTCACTCACTTCGGCCGGGGAAGGACGGTGTCGGCCGCGCCGGCGGGCGGTCCCGTGAAGCAGGAGGCCCTCCGGATAGACCTCAGGGATGACCGGGGCACCCTGGACAGAGGGAAGCAGCTCTTTGAAGGCAAGTGCGGCGACTGCCACGAGACCACCCACAGCAGGGCGGGTTTCTCGCCCGGTCTGAAGGGCATCCTCAGGAACCCCACCCTCCCCTCCAGCGGCCGGCCGGCCACACCGGGGGCGATCGCCGACCAGATACTGAGGCCCGTCGGCACCATGCCCTCTTTTTCCGGAAAGCTCTCGGATGAGGACATGGCGGCGATCGTCTCCTATCTCAACACCCTCTGAAGGGTGTCCGGACCCCGGCCGGCTTGACAGGTACGGGGGAAAAACATACCATAGTGTAGATTTGCGGCGCTTTTTTCCGGGAAAGGAGGTCCCTTGGATTACACCATCAAGATAGGTGGCGAGGCGGGCCAGGGCGTAGACACGGTGAGCGGCATCGTCTCCCGGTACTTCGCCCGGTCGGGACTGCACGTGTTCACCCACCAGGACTACGAGTCAAGGGTCAGGGGTGGTCACAACTTCTTCCAGATCAGGGTCTCCGACAGGACCCTCACGGCATCCCGGGATGAAGTCGATATCCTCGTCGCCTTCGACAGGCAGAGCATCGCCCTCCACCGCAAGGAACTGAGCCGGGACGGGATGATCCTCTACGACAGCGACGCCTTGAAGGAGCGGCACGATGGCCCTGAATGCCTGAACGTCCCATTTGCCCGACTGGCCGCGGAGCAGGGCGGAAGCAGGATCATGGCCAACATGGCGGCGACCGGGGCCATCATGGGCATGCTGGCCGCGCCCCTCGAACCCCTCCTCGGGGTGATCAGGGCCTCGCTGGGGAAGAAGGGTGACGAGGTGATCGACGTAAACCTGAAGGTGGCCCGGGCGGGATACGAGTTCGCCACCACGGAGTGCCTCCGCTGCGCCTTCGCGGTGCCGGCCGGGGGTGCAGGCAAGCTCCTCATCAACGGCAACGACGCCATCGGCCTCGGCGCCCTCCTCTCAGGGTGCAAGTTCTACTCAGCCTACCCCATGACCCCCTCCACGGGGATTCTCAACTTCATGGCCTCCCACGCGAAGGAGTACGGTATCGTGGTTGAGCAGGCAGAGGACGAGATTGCCGCCGTCAATATGGCCATCGGCGCCTCCTTCGGCGGGGTCCGGGCCATGACAGGCTCCTCGGGCGGGGGCTTTGCCCTCATGACCGAAGGGCTTTCCCTGGCAGGCATCACGGAGACGCCTCTCGTCATCGCCATAGCCCAGAGGCCGGGACCGGCCACCGGCCTGCCGACCCGCACCGAGCAGGGTGACCTCCTCTTCGCCCTCCATGCCGGGCACGGTGAATTCCTGAAGGTCCTGTTCGCCCCCGGGTCTCCCGAGCAGGCCCTCCATCTGACGAACAAGGCCTTCCATCTGGCCGAGAAATACCAGATACAGTCCATCATCATGACAGACCAGTACCTGGCCGACGCGGAGTGGACGTACGATCGCCTCGACCTCGACCGCCTCCGGTACCAGGATTTCAGGGTCCGGGGCGGCCGTTTCGCCGGCCTTCCCTCCTACGAGAGGCATGGCCTGACGGAGAGCGGGGTCTCTCCCCTGGCCGTTCCCGGCGACGGACCCTTCGTGGTGGTCACGGACAGCGACGAGCACACCGAGAAAGGGCACCTCACCGAGGATCGGGACACGAGGATCGCCATGACTGAGAAACGCCTCTTCCGGAAGCTTCCGGGCCTTGCCGCCGAGATCGATCCTCCCCTCTTTCACGGCAGGGAGAATCCGGAGGTGGTGATCGTCTGCTGGGGCTCCACCTACGGCGTGGTAAAAGAGGCGGTCGATCTGCTCTCGGGAAGACAGAGCATCGCCATGCTCCACTTCAGCGAGCTCTACCCCTTCCCGGGCAGGGACAGGTTCGATTACCTGAACGTCCTTCAGGGGGCCCGTCTCACCCTCTGTGTGGAACAGAACGCTACCGGAAGGTTCGCCGCCCTCATGAGGGGCGAGACAGGCTTCACCTTTCACGGCCACATACGGAGATTTGACGGCAGACCTTACACGGTGGACACGCTCATGGGAGAGATCAATGGTCACATTACAGGACTTTGAAGGAGAAACCCCGGCTTGGTGTCCGGGGTGCGGAAACCATGCCATTTTGCGGACCTTCAAGGAGGCCCTCGTCGAGCTTGATCTGAAGCCCCACGAGTTCACCATCGTGTCGGGCATAGGCCAGGCAGGAAAATTCCCCCACTACCTCAGGTGCAACACCTTCAACGGCCTCCACGGACGGAGCCTGCCGGTGGCCACGGGCTTGAGGCTCACCAACCACCGCATGCCGGTCTTCGTCTTTTCCGGCGACGGCGACTGTTACGGCGAGGGGGGCAACCATTTCCTCCATGCCATGAGACGGAACGTGAACGTGAAGCTCTTTGTCCACGACAACCAGATCTACGGCCTCACCAAGGGGCAGGCCTCTCCGACCACCATGGAGGGGACGGTCTCCAAGACCCAGCCCTTCGGCTCCCTCTCCCAGCCCCTGAGCCCCGCGGCCCTCGCTGTGGCTATGGATTGCAGCTTCGTGGCCCGGGGTTTCGCGGCTGACGCAAGCCACCTCAAGGAGCTGGTGAAGGCGGCCATCACCCACAAGGGCTTCTCCCTTCTCGACATCCTCCAGCCCTGTGTCACCTTCAACAAGGTGAACACCTACGACTGGTACCGGTCGCGGGTCTACCGCCTCGACGGGTCCTACGATCCCGGGGACCGAACGGCCGCCTTCGCCAGGGCCCTTGAATTCGGCGACCGCATCCCCACGGGGATCCTCTACCGCCACGAAAAGCAGACCCTCGAGGAGAGGGTGCCCGTGATCCGCGAGACACCCCTGGTACGGCAGGGTTACGACCTGAAAGAGGCGGCGGGCAGGATCGTCAAGGAGTTCTATTAATCCCTCGCCCGCAATTTCTCAGCCCTGCGGGCGAAAACGAGGAGGATCGGACCGGATGAAAAAGATGCGCGATGGACCGGCGATACAGGGGTTTCACCTCGGAGGGCACGGGGAAGGCGTGGTAAAGCGGCTCCTCGGCCTTGAGAAGTCCCGATTTGTGGAGAGGCTCTGGGGGAAGGACGCCTCCCTGTGGAAACAAGACAGGGAAGGGCAGGCGGTCATCGGCATGAGCCTCGGCTGGCTCGATTCGCCCCGGCGCATGGGTTCCACCTTCGAGGAGCTCCGGTCCTTTTTCACCGAGGTGGGGGCCGCCGGTTTTCGGCATGCCCTCCTCATGGGCATGGGAGGCAGCAGCCTCGCACCCCTTCTCTTCAGCAGGACCTTCAGGAGGGGGAGGGACGGCATCCCCGTCACGGTGCTGGACACCACGGATCCCGCCACCGTTCTCCGTTTGAAGGAGACCCTGCCCCTCGAGCGTACCCTCTTCATCGTGGCGAGCAAATCAGGATCGACGGCAGAGCCGGCGGCCTTCCACGACTATTTCTTCCACCACATGACCTCTCTCAGGGGGTCGAGGGCAGGGGAGAACTTCGCGGCCATCACCGATCCGGGAAGCCCCCTCTCCCGACTGGCGGCGCAGCAGGGTTTCCGCAAGGTATTCTACAACTTCAGCGACATCGGCGGACGGTACTCCGTCCTCTCCTATTTCGGCCTGGTCCCCGCCGCCCTCATGGGTATGAACGTGGGCAGGCTCCTCGACCGGGCCGAGGCTATGGCCAAGGCCTGCGCCAGGCCTGATCCGGCAAAGAACCCCGGCGTGGCGCTGGGCGCGGTCATGGGTGAACTGGCCCTTCAGGGACGGGACAAGCTCACCTTCCTCATGCCCCGCCGTATGGCCCTTTTTGGCCCGTGGCTCGAGCAACTCATCGCCGAGAGCACAGGGAAGGAGGGAAAGGGCATCCTCCCCGTGGTGGACGAACCGCTGGCCGATCCGTCCCGCTACGGCCGGGACAGGGTGTTCGTCCACATGAGGCTCAAGGGGCTCAGAGACAGGAACGTGGAGAGACTGGTGAACCGCCTCAGGTCCCTCGGGGCGCCCGTGGTGGAGATTTCCCTCAGGGACCTCTACGACATAGGGCGGGAGTTTTTCCGCTGGGAGATCGCCACCGCCACGGCGGGCCACGTGCTGGGCATCAATCCCTTCGACCAGCCGAACGTGCAGGAGAGCAAGGACGTTACCAAGGCCCTCCTCAAGGAGGTGGCGGCCAGGGGGTCCCTTCCCCCGGCCCCGCCCGTGGCGGAAGAGGGTCAGCTCCTCTTCTACTCCGCCGAAAAAGGCCGTACAGGGATTGAGGTCCTGAAGGGTCTCTTCTCCCGGGTCCGCGAAAACGGCTACTTCGCCATCCTCGCCTACGTGACGGAGACCCCTGCAGCCACCAGGGCCATGGAGCAGATCCGGGCCGCAATCACCGATGCCCTCGGCGTAGCGGCGACGGCCGGATACGGACCCCGTTACCTCCATTCCACGGGTCAGCTCCACAAGGGCGGACCGGACCGGGGTCTCTTCCTCCAGATCACCGCGGAGGGTCAGGAGGGTGTTTCCATCCCCGGGACAAACTATGGTTTCGACGCCCTCATCGGCGCCCAGGCCCTCGGCGACATGGCCTCCCTCGAGAAGAGGGGAAGGCCTGTGGTAAGGGTCCACCTGACGGGCCACACCGGCAGGGCCCTTGCCCTCCTGGCGAAGATGGTCGGCGATGCCCTCAGGAAAGATTGATTGTCCTTAAGGCAAAAGAAGAGGGCTTCGAAAAAGAGAAGACCGATGACAGAAAGACCAAACCAAGAAGGAGGGGGAACCATGACCACGAAGACAACCGATGTGCGGGTTCCGCTCGATGTCCCTCGGGCGGCGAAGAAAACCTATATCCAGAATTACATGGAAATGACCCACGGGAGCGGGAGGTTGATGCTCTTTGCCGGCGATCAGAAGGTGGAGCACCTGAACGATGACTTCTTCGGTCCTGACGCGAGCCCGGACGACGCAACACCGGAACACTTTTTCCGCATCGCCTCCAAGGCGCGGATCGGCGTGTTCGCCACCCAGCTCGGGCTTATCGCCAACTACGGCATGGACTACAAAAAGGTGCCCTACATGGTGAAGCTCAATTCCAAGACCAACATGATCAAGCCTTCCCAGGCGGACCCCCGCAGCCCATCCTGGTTCTCGATTCAGGACATAGTCGATTTCAAAGCGAGAAGCGGCCTCAGGATCCTGGGCGTGGGCTACACGGTCTATCTGGGCAGCGAATTCGAGACCGAGCTCCTCCAGGAGGCCGCCCAGGTCGTGTACCAGGCCCACCGCCACGGCCTTGTGTCGGTGCTCTGGATCTATCCCAGGGGGAAGGCGGTCAAGGACGAGAGAGACCCCCACGTCATCGCCGGCGCAACGGGCGTAGCCGCCTGCCTCGGCACCGACTTCGTGAAGGTGAATTACCCCGTCAAAAAGGGTTGCGAGTCAAAGGAGGTCTTCAAGGAGGCGATTCTCGCCGCAGGAAGGACAAAGGTGGTCTGCGCGGGTGGAGGCTCCGAGGACGTGGAATCCTTCCTCAAGACCCTCCACGACCAGATCAACGTGAGCGGCGCCATGGGCAACGCCACGGGACGGAACATCCACCAGAAGCCTCTGAAGGAGGCGGTGGGCATGTGTAACGCCATCTTCGCCGTCACGGTTGAAGGCAAGGGCGTCAAAGAAGCCCTGAAGATCTACAAGAAGGGGTGAAAGACCGTTCGGCTGGCTCGATTCGTTGAACTGGTTGAACCGCTCCGATCAGAAAGGGGCCTGCCGTCCGGGGCAGGTCCTTTTTTTCGTCTGTCGGGCCCGTGAGGACCCCTCATTCGTGGACCGGTCGACCGGTCAGACATTGTAGGGGAAAGACTTCAGGACATACCGGATCAGGTCGTATCGTTCCCGCAGGGAGAGGTCCAGATAGAACCGGCTCCCCAGGAGCACCCGTATCACCCGCCTTGCCGCCGCGTCGAGCATGAACACCCCCTTTTTGTCGTAGGCCCGATCCCACCCGCCGTCAGAGATGGCCGGGCCTCGTGGTCGTGAACGGTGCGAAGGGACTTACCCTGCCACGAGCCTCCGGCCTTCCGTGGTTTCCCTCCGGACCGGCCGGGTCGCTGCGTGACGGGCTTTTGCTTCTCTTCTCTCCCTCATCCGGGGCAGGAGCACCTCCAGGGCCCGCCCCACGAAGAGGGCCAGAAGCAGAATTCCCATGATGGCGATAACGATCACAGAGAACATACGGATGTGACGACTCCGTTATAATTGTCGGAAGGCCCTGCTCTTTCTTAAATGTTCGCCGATCTTCCTTGACACTGTGACGAGGGCGGGTTGAAATAGGTAGCGAATGAAACCGGTTGACTTCGAGATCCTCGCCCCCGGACCCTTCCTCCGGGAACAGATCACGGTAGAGTACCGGCCCGGCGCCGGCATACCCGAGGATGGTACGGTCAGGGCGGCCATTGAGGAGAAGTGGCTTCTTCACCTTGAGGAATATGGAAAAAAGGGGATGAAGGCCTTTGACGGTGCCCTCTACCGTCTGATGGGCTTTCGCCTTTCCCACGGCAACCTCCTCCTCGAACTGGGGGACACGGGCTTCAAGGAATACGTGGGCACGAGCCTCAGGTCCTTCTGGGAGTATTTCCCCGCCCCCTTTCTCGCAAACCCCCTCGCGGTGTGCATCACCCTCAGAACCGCGGACGGAAAGCTTGTCGTCGAGCAACGGCGCCGCGTAGACGCCTACCGGGGCAGGTACCACGTGATCGGCGGCTTTCTCGAGCGGGGGGTAGATTTGGGGCCTGACGGCCTTCCCTGCCCCTTTGAGGGCGTGGCGAGGGAGGTGCGCGAGGAGGCGGGGGTCGAGGTAAAAAAAGATGATCTCACGGCCCTTGCCCTCGTCCGCAACAGGATCGTCCGCCACCCCGAGATCTGTTTGTACGCTCCCCTCCAGGCGACCTTCCATGACCTGGGGCGGCTCCAGGGGTCGACCTTCGTGGACGGCGAGATCGAGGGGTTCGTGGCGGTAGAGGACAGGCCGGAAGACCTCGGGCGCTTCATCGCCGAGCATCATGACGATTTTGTGGCCACCGGTGAAGCCTGCCTCCTTCTCTACGGGAAGGACAGATTCGGCGAGGACTGGTTTCACAAGGTCCTGCGCCTTCTCACCGGCACGGCGATGGACTGAACCCACCGAGTAACAGGGTCACGCCTTCTCCAGAACGGCAAGGATCGCACCGCTGGCCTCGGGGAAATCGTATTCCCCCAGTTCGCCTGCCGGTACCCACCGTATCTCGTCGTGGTCAAGGGCCTTTATCTCCCCGGTGAATGAGGCAATCCGGTACGCCAACAGCTCGATGGTTCCAAAATCATAGGTATGGATCGTAGAGCAGAGGAGTTCGCCTACCCTTGCCCCGATGGCGAGTTCTTCCCGCAACTCCCGAACCAACGCCTCTTCCGCTGTCTCCCCTTCTTCCACTCGCAGGCCCCTCTCTGCCCCCGGCTTCGAACGCTCCTCTTTCAAGGAAAACAAAAAGGGCAGGACCGACGGATCGACCCTGCCCTTTTCTCGAATACCTTAGTCAGCTACCTGCCAACCCTTCTCCTGATCCCTGCCGCTCCCGCAAGCCCAAACCCGAGAAGCAGCATGGTGGCCGGTTCCGGAACAGTCCCTGTTGTAGGCCGCTCGATGATGCCCTTGAACATCCCGCCTTCAGATACGCCGTCTTCCGTGTGTGCCCCGTTGGCGTTCCAGGTGCCGGGGGAAGTCATGTGGTCCCCCAGATGGAGGTAGGCGTGGGCGCCTGGTGATGGGATATAGGGATCGATGGGTGTAATGTTGGTATACGTCACGGGCTCCCCGCTGACCCACGTCCAGTCACCGGATGGGGTCTTGTAATAGCCGATGAGGGCTGCCGCATACCAGGGATCACCCGGATGGTCCGGGGCGTAGGTCCCGGTGAACACGTCGGTTAACCACCCGTTCTCATCAGCGTCGTTGATGGTCACGAGGTGACCGCCCTGAGTCACCGCCTCGGCCTCGGCGGAGTTCCAGGACTGATAGTTCTCCGTGAGGGCATACTCGTGGCCGTTGTAGATCTTCCAATCGTAGGCAAAGGCTGAAGGGGATACAATCAGGATCGCCAGGATCGCTGTCAGCACATGCGCTTTCTTCATCGGTTCTCCTCCTCGGGGATCAATTATGATGCAACCCGAATGACTTGTAGCAATTGGTGTGCCATAGGGAAAAAGATAGCTATTTCACCAGAATAGGGATTGAAAAGGTTGGATCGCAATGCATCCCCCTGTAAAGATATGCGTCACCACCGCCCTCCCACCACCTGATAACTATTTGGAATCATGGTATGTCATTCATGGTCTTCCTTGTAAGGTGGACCGACAGTTCCGGGCTCATCGGTGCGGGGGTCGCGTGGGCGTAAAACAAACCTTTGGCGTCGGCCATCTTTGCCTCAGCGGTCGCGATCCGTCCGCCTTTGTGGAGGACCTTACCCTCGCACCTCGTCTTTCCCGTTTCCTTCGCGATGGGCCGCACGAGATTGAACTTGACCTCAAGGGTTGTGCAACCGGCGCCTTGTTCGAGGGATCAGGCTGCAGATCGGAGGTGCGGGTATTTTCCTCTCCACCATGGCATGCAGGTAATCCACCCCGCTCATGATCTTTGCCGCCTCCGCAATGACCCGGGTATCTTCCCATGTGTGAGTCCGCGACCGTTTGTTCTTCACTCAAGATGCTCCTTTTCTCGCGCCGATGTTGTGCTTCTGTGATTCTCTATAAGCAAGGCTTTAGCCCGGCCGGCCCAACTCAGAACCGGGCGGCATCTTTTCGCTTCGGTTGCGGGGTGTGCCTGCCGTGATAGCAAGGTGGAGGCTGTCAGGCGTTGAAGAGGTGGGCGTCGGAAAAAAACTGGTGGAGCTGAAGGGGATCGAACCCTCGGCCTCATGACTGCCAGTCATGCGCTCTCCCAGCTGAGCTACAGCCCCACTGGTCAATACCTATATCAGGATAGGGCCGTAAAGTCAATCAGTTTCCCAGCGGGGCAGCCCGGAGGAGGCGCTTCTGGATCTTGCCGGAGGCGGTCTTGGGCAGGGCATCCACGAATTCCACATACCGGGGGATCTTGAACCGCCCCACCTTGTCGTTGAGGAAGTCCCGCACCGCCTCGCCGTCCAGGGAGAATCCTTCCCTCAGGACCACGAAGGCCCGTCCCACCTCTCCCCACCTTTCGTCGGGCACACCCACCACCGCCGCATCGAGGATGGCGGGATGGCTCACCAGGACCTTCTCAATCTCGGCGGGATAGACATTCTCCCCCCCGCTGATGAACATGTCCTTCTTCCTGTCGAGAATATAGACGAACCCCTCCTCATCCCTGCGGGCAAGGTCGCCGGTGTGGAGCCAGCCGTCCACAATCACCTCGGCGGTCAGGTCTTCCCTTTTCCAGTAGCCGTTCATGACCACCGGTCCACGGACAATAATCTCGCCGGTCTCTCCCGGCCCGACCGGGTCTCCCTCCTCATTCACGATCCGGACTTCGCCGTGGAAGACCGGCTGACCCACGGACCCCATCTTCTCTCCCGCCCTGTCGTAGGGCAGCCAGAAAAGGGTGGATGCCTCGGTGAGACCATAGATCTGGGAGATGAAGATGCCTTTTTCGGCATAGGCCTGAAGCATGGAGACGGGTACCCGCTCGCCCCCGGTAAAACAGCACTTGAGGGACGAGAGATTGTGGCGGCTCAGGTCGCAATCCTTGAGGATGAAGTTGTAGACCGTGGCGGGAAGCTCAAGGATGGTGACCCCGTACCGCTCGATGGTCTCCAGGATCTCCTCGGGCCGGAATCGCCGCCTCACCACCACCGTGCCCCCCCGGTAAAGCATGGGGACCGTCTCCACGATGAGGCCCCCGGAATGGAAGAGGGGACGGCTCACCAGGAGCACGTCGGAGGAGGTGAGATCGAAATACATATTGGCGTTGAGGACGTTGAAGAAGGTCTTCGTATGGGAAAGGATCGCGCCCTTGGGCACCCCCGTGGTGCCGGAGGTATACATGAGGATATGGGGATCGTTGTCTCCCGAAGGCCACGGGACAGGAGGCTCTTCCGCGGGTTGCCCCATGACCGCCTCTTCATAGTCCAGAGCCCAGGGTGGCAGCCGGTCGGTACGGGCTTCGCCGAGGGTGCAGCAGACCTGGGTGTCGATGGGGATCTTTTCCCTCAGCCTTGTCGCGTTCTCCAGAAAATCGCCCTCAAAGATCACCACGCTGGATTCGCTGTCCTCTATGATGAATTCCAGTTCCGGCACGGAAAGACGCCAGTTGAGGGGCACCATGATAGCCCCCGTCTTGGAAAGGGCAAAGAAGGTCTCTACATACTGTCTCGAATTCCGGAGGAGCACCGCCACCCGGTCCCCTTTTTCCACGCCGATGCCGAGGAGAAAGTGACAGACCTTGTTGATCCGTTGCTCCAGTTCCCGGTACGTACAGGGTACATCCTCCCAGATTATGGCCTGCTTCTCAGGCTTTATGGTAGCCCACTTGGTGATCCATCGAGCCACATTGACAGGATATTCAGCCATTGTCACCTCGTTTCCTTCTTCAGTTCTTGTATACAATATTACCCCGCCGCCGTCCTTCCCGTCAAGGTCCGCTCCGGCCCCGCCGTTCCGGTTTCCGGCACGGCGCACGGCCCCTGTCGGACCCGTAGCCCCGAGCAGGGTTCTCTCAGCAGGTAACAGGGAAAGGATCAGAGAATCTGAAGGACGCCGCGGATGTCGTCAAGAATATGGAGGGCACCCACCGCCTCGAAGGCCTCCCTCGTCGTCCGTCCCGACAGGACCCCGGCGGTCTGCGCCCCCGCCTCCCTGCCCGAGATCACATCGGTGGGATGATCGCCCACCATGAGGAGTTCCTCCACCGGAACGCGGAGGATCCGGGAGGCCTCCCGGACATGCTCGGGATGGGGCTTGGGGTGCCGGGTGTCCTCACGGGCGAGGACCGCGTCCACGTAACGCGCCGCGTCCGGGAAGACCCGGGTCAGAACGGCGTGACAGCTTCTGGTGACGATGCCTGTCTTGATCCCCCTGGCCCTGAGCGTTCCCAACACCTCCCTGGTGAAGGGAAAGACCGACTTGTGCCCCGCGGATTCCAGCTCGAGGGCGGTGAGCCGGTCGAAGGCCTCATCCCGGAAACGTGCGCCCCGGGGACCGAGGGTCCGCTCCAGCTCATAGATCATTTCGATCACATAGAAGCCGTCCAGCAGCCGGATCGCCTCGTCGGTCACATAGTGCCGGGCTATGGCCGCCACCTCGTCCCGGAGATGGGAAAAATCGAGGGTGAGCTCGGTGAGGGTGCCGTCGAAATCAAAGATGGCTGCGTTGACCATAGGTGGGCTGGTGGTGGAGACGAAAGGGGGTGCAAGGCGTGTCGGTTCTTGCCGCCCGCCCTTGCACCCCTTCATATGCCTGACCGCGAGGTTAGGGAAGCTCGATCTTCTTTACGGAGACCACGTTCGGCAGCGTCTGGATCTCCCGAATCACGTTGTCCTCCGCCTCTTTGTCGAGATCGAGGAGGGAGATGGCGAGGCCGCCCACAGACTCCCTGCCGAAATGCATACCGCCGATATTGATGCCCCTGATGAAGAAAACGTTACCGATGCTGGCAATGACGCCCGGCTTGTCGTTGTTGTAGATGAAGAGCATATGGCCCTTCAGGTCCGCCTCGAGGCGGATGTTGTTTATCTTGATGAGTCTCGGTTCCTTCTTCCCGAAGAGGGTCCCCTGGATCGTATTCGTGTTGCCGCCGCCTTTGAGCCGTATGGTGAGGAGGGAGGTGAAATCGGTCTGGTCGCCGGTCTTCACCTCCTTCACCTTCAGGCCACGGCTTTTCGCCACCATGGGGGCGTTCACATAGTTGACGCCGTCCACTCTTGGAGAAAGGATGCTTCTCACGATCCCCTGGGTAAGGATCTTGGTGTCCACCTGGGAGATCTCCCCGGCGTACTCGATCTCCACTTCGTCCACCTGGAACTCGGTAATGGATGAGATCACCACGCCCAGTTTCTCCGAGAGGGCGAGGTAGGGGGCGATCTGACGGGACACCTCCAGCGAGACCGCGGGGGCGTTCACGCTGTTCTTGATGACCCCGTTCTTGAAGAAATCGACGATCTGGTCAGCGATGTCGATGGCCACCTTGTCCTGGGCCTCATGGGTGGAGGCACCGAGGTGGGGTGTGCAGACCGTCTTGTCGGAAAGAACGATGGGGCTGTCAGGAGGCGGCGGCTCCTGATCGAAGACGTCGAGGGCCGCGCAGGCCACGTGGCCTGAATTGAGCGCGTCGAGGAGCTCCTTCTCGTTCACGATGGGGCCCCGCGCCACGTTGATGATGATGACGCCCTTCTTCATTTTGGCGATCGTGTCCTTGTTGATAAGGTTTCTCGTGTCCTTCACCAGGGGCACATGGATGGCGATGAAGTCGCTTTCCCTGAGGAGGGTGTCGAAATCGACCAACTGGATCCCCCGGCTTTCCGCCGCATCCTTCGACACGTAAAGGTCGTAGGCGATGACCCTCATGCCCAGGGCGATGGCCCTCTCGGCAACGAGAGAACCGATATTCCCGATACCGATGACGCCCAGGGTCTTTCCGTAGATCTCCACGCCCATGAGGGCCTTCTTTTCCCACTTGCCCTGCTTCATGGTCCTGTCCGCGACGGCGATCTTTCTCGCCGCAGCGAACATCAGGCCGATGGAGTGCTCGGCAGCGGCCAGGGCGTTGCCCTGGGGCGTGTTCATCACCACCACACCCTTCTCGGTGGCGGCGGTCACATCCACGTTGTCCACGCCGATGCCGGCCCTGCCGATAACCCGGAGCTTGGCCCCCTTCTCGATGATCTCCCGGGTCGCCTTCGTGGCGCTCCGCACGATCAGGGCATCATAATCGCCGATGATCGCCTGAAGCTCCTCGCCCTTGAGGCCTGTCTTCACGTCCGCGGTAAGGTTGTTGGATTTCAGGATTTCCAGTGCCTTGTCGGACAGCTGATCAGCTATGAGAATCTTCATGAACGTCTCCTTTACAGTTCTTTCAGAACGTTGACCGCGGCCGCAACGCCGGCGCCCATCTCGAACTTGTAGCCCAGATCCCTGAGGGTGAACTCGAGGGCCCCGACGGCCGTCAGTACGTCATACTTGTCGGCATAGCCCAGGGTGGCAATGCGGAAGATCTTGCCCTTCAGCTGGTCCTGTCCGCCGGCACCGGTCACGCCGTACTTCTTCCACAGGGTCTTGTAGATGGCCTGACCATCCACCCCTTCGGGGGCATAGATGGCGGTGACTGCGGGGCTGGGGCTCTTGGGCAGGATCTTGAGTCCCAGGGCCATGGCGCCCTCCCGTGTGGCCCGCGCCAGGATATCGATCCTCCGGTACACATTCTCCAGGCCTTCGGCCTTGATCATCCTGAGGGATTCCCTAAGACCGATGATGAGGGATATGGCCGGGGTGAAGTTGGTCTGGTTCTCTTTGATCTTCTCCAGCTCCTTCTTCCAGTTGAAGTAGAACTTGGGGATCTTGGAGGTTTTGTTGAACTCCCACGCCTTGTCGCTCACCCCTGCGAAGGCGAGTCCGGGGGGCAGCATGAGGGCCTTCTGGGAACCGCTCACGAGGATATCGATACCCCACTCGTCCTGGGGCAGCTCGAAGACGCCCACACCGGTGATGCCGTCGACGACCATGAGGGTTTCGGGGTAGTTCTTCACGATGGCGGAAATCTCTTTGACCGGGAATTTGGCCCCCGTCGATGTCTCGGTGGCCTGGATGTAGACGGCCTTGACTCCGGAGTGTGCCTTGAGTGCCTTTTCAATGTCCCCGGGGTCGAGAAGATCGCCCCAGGGGATGTCGATATTGATCGCTTCCACACCGTAGGCCTTGCAGATGTTGGCCCATCTCTCTCCGAACTTTCCGCTTCTCACGCAGATCGCCTTGTCGCCCGGGGAAAGCATGTTGGTCACCGAACCCTCCATGGCGCCCGTTCCGGAGGAGGCAAAAATCAGGACCTCGTTCTTGGTACCGAAGACGTACTTGAGGTTCTCCCGTACCTCGGCCACCACCTGTTCGAACATGGGGTTCCTGTGGTGGATGATCGGTTCGGCCATCTTGAGCAGTACTTCCGGCGGGATCGCCGTCGGTCCGGGTGCAAGCAAATACCTTTTTTCCATAGTATTATCCTCCTCAATTTGATTGAGTCTGAAGCCGCAGTCTCGCCCCCGGGGCCGCGGTCAGGGCCGCGCCTGATTGTCCCTTGCTCTCCCTTGGTGGATCATGAAGGCTGGAATGCTGACCTCCAGAAGCTTTGTAACAGTGTAATTTTCTATCAGATACGCTTCAAAAAGACAAGAGAAATCGCAGGGGTGGAAGGGGAGAAGGGCGGCCGGCCGCTCCCGGCCTACGATAATGCAAAGAAGAGTGGCATGTGTTATATTTTCTCCCATGAAACGCATATTCTTCGATCACGCCTCCACAACGCCCCTGGACGAGAGGGTCCTCCAGGCCATGCTCCCCTATTTTCGCGAATCCTTCGGCAACCCCTCCTCCCTCCTTCTTGAGGAAGGGAGTGGGCCCCACAGGGCGGTGGGGGAGGCCCGGGGGCAGGTGGCCCGGCTCATCGGCGCGCAGCCCGAAGAGGTGGTCTTTACGGCGACGGCGACGGAATCGAACAACCTGGCCGTCAAAGGCCTCGCCCTTGCCAACAGGAGGAAGGGCAACCGCATCCTCTTCTCCAATATCGAGCACTTTTCGGTGGTCAATCAGGCGGACTTCCTGAGGGAGATGGGTTTCGAGACGGATTTCGTGAAGGTGGATGGGTCGGGCCTGCTCGACCTCGAGGATCTGGAGAAGAAACTGACGCCTTCCACCATCCTCGTGTCGGTCATGCACGCCAACCTCGAGATCGGTACCATCCAGCCCTTGAAGAAGATTGCCGCGATCCTTGGCCCCCGGGGGGTCCTCCTTCATTCCGACGGGGCCGCCTCGTGCGGCAGGATCCCGGTGGACGTGAAGGACCTGGGCGTCGACACCATGGCCCTTTCGGCTCACCAGTTTTACGGTCCCAAAGGAGCGGCGGCCCTCTACGTGAAGAAGGGTGTCGGACTCACCTCCCTCATCCAGGGCGGGTACCAGGAGATGGGGTACCGGGCCGGTACCGAGAACGTCCCCGCCATCGTGGGTTTCGGGGAGGCGGCCCGCCTGGCCGGAGAGGAGATGGAGGGCCGGGTGCGTCATCTTACGGCCCTGGGAAGAAGGCTGTGGGACGGGATCGGTGCGTCCGTCGACCATCTCCACTTCACGGGCCACCCCACGGAGCGCCTGCCCGGCCACGTGAGTTTCTGGATCGAGTTTGTGGAGGGGGAGTCCCTTCTCCTCTGGCTGAGCCTCAACGGCGTGGCCTCATCCAGCGGGAGCGCCTGTTCGTCCAACATTCTCGCCGCTGACGAAGGGGGCCTCAAGGCGTCCCACGTCCTCACGGCCATCGGTGTGCCGCCGGAGATCTGCCACGGCTCCATTTCCTTCAGCCTTGGAAAGGACAACACCTTGGAGGAGGTGGAATACGTGCTGTCGGTGATGCCGGGGATCGTGCAGAAACTGAGAGACATGTCCCCCCTGTACGAGGAATTCAAAAAACGGAAGAAAGGAGGTCGATGATGCCTGGTCCTTACAGCGACAAAGTGATGGATCATTTCATGAACCCCAGGAACATGGGAGAGATCGAAGACGCCGACGCGGTGGGAGAGGTGGGCAATCCCTCCTGCGGAGACGTGATGAAGCTCTATCTCAAGATCGAGAACGACCGGATCGTGGACGTGAAGTTCAAGACCTTCGGCTGCGGCGCCGCCATAGCCTCCAGCAGCGTCACCACCGAGATGATCAAAGGCAAGACCATCGAGGAAGCCCTCCAGCTTACCAATCAGCAGGTAGCGGAAGCCCTCGGCGGACTCCCTCCGGCCAAGGAGCATTGCTCGGTCCTCGCGGAGGATGCCCTCAGGGTGGCCCTCGAAGACTACAAAAAGAGAAAAGGGCTGTAACCCTCCTGTGACCGAGATCAGGGTAAAGACCTCGCGGCGCACCGAGGCGGTCAACATCACCGCCGCGGTGGAACAACAGGCCTCGCGGGCCACGGGCTCGATCATCCACATCTATACGCCTCACACCACCTGCGGAATCACCATCAACGAGGAGGCCGATCCGGACGTCATGAGGGATGTCCTCGACGCCCTCGATCGCCTGGCGCCGAGAGACCACGGATATCGGCACAGGGAGGGGAATGGGGATGCCCACATCAAGGCGACCCTGGTGGGGTCGGCGGTAACGGTTCCCGTCGTGAACGGGCGCCTTCAACTCGGCACGTGGCAGGGCATTTTCCTCATGGAGTTTGACGGGCCCAGGGAGCGAAAGGTCTTTGTCTCTCTCCCGGGGTGATGGATTCTACGGCATAAAGAGAGGTGCAGTATCGTGAGAAAGGCGTGGTGCCTGAAGGTCGTTGCAGCGTTGCTTCTGGTGTTTCTTTTTGCGGTCCCTGTTCCGGCGAAAGACGAGAGGTTTACGCCCCCCAGGGAGTTCGGGGTCTATGTCAAGACCCCCAAGGGGCTGGCAAGGATTATGCCCAACATCGTGTTCGAGGGCGAGGGCGTTCTCTATATCGAGGCCAACAATCCCGCCCGCTATCTCCTCAGAGACGTGGAATACTTCGTCATCCATGGGAAACAGGATCTCAGGGTCCTCACCATCAATCCCATGCTTTTCGTGGAGGCTTCATCGGTCGGCAAACCCCGTTTTATCTTCGGCAAGGAGATTCCCTTTGATGTCAGGAAGAGGGGAAACGATCTGTACGTGGTCCGCCCCAAGGGTCTTCTGGGTCGGGGCTATTTTTCCCTCTGGATCGAAGACACGGCCTGGGATTTCTTCATCGAATAAGAGAAGAAGGGTGCTTGGTTCAGCCGAGAGACCCGACGGGCGATTCCCCGTTCGCGGGGGTTGGGGCCTGTTGTCTCGTGGAGGGATTGGAGGCGGCATCCGGATTTGAACCGGAGAATAACGGTTTTGCAGACCGCTGCCTTACCACTTGGCTATGCCGCCAGAATAATGTTCATGGCTCATAGTTAAAAAAATATAACCTGGAAAATTATCATAGTTTTCATAAGAGCTACAAGCTAAGAACTATTAGCTGCTTTAAATATAGAGCAGGCAACGTTTCAACCCGCTACGCATTTTGGAGCGGGCAACGCTTCAACCCGCTACGCATTTTGGAGCGGGAAACGGGATTTGAACCCGCGACTTCAACCTTGGCAAGGTTGCA
>CAYOQF010000022.1:0-53483 GCA_964406055.1 uncultured Syntrophorhabdaceae bacterium | reverse complement strand
TCAAGAAGAACATCAACCTCGACAAGGAAGAGGCCTCCATCGAGGACAGCAAGGAGGTCGTGAAGATCTGTACCCAGTATGCCCAGAAAGGCATGCTCAACATCTTCATCGTCGTCTTCTTCATGGCCCTCGCCCTCTCCTTCTTCAACCCCTACTTCTTTATCGGCTACCTGGTCGCCATCGCCTTCTTCGGCCTCTTCCAGGCCATCTTTATGGCCAACGCCGGCGGCGCCTGGGACAACGCCAAGAAGATCGTTGAGGTGGACCTCAAAGAGAAGGGCACCGATCTCCATGCGGCAACAGTCGTGGGCGACACCGTCGGGGACCCCTTCAAAGACACCTCTTCCGTCTCCATGAACCCCGTCATCAAGTTCACCACCCTCTTCGGGCTGCTGGCAACGGAGATCGCGGTCACCATGACCTCCCAGACCCTCAAGACGGGCATCGGCATCGTCTTCTTCATCATCGCCCTCATCTTCGTGTACCGTTCCTTCTACGGCATGAGGGTCGGCGAAGAGAAACTCTAAGCCTCAACGCTTTAGGAAACCAAAGGCGCCCCGCACGTGCGGGGCGCCTTTTTTTCTTCCCGGCCCTCCTGCCGCGGAGGTCAGGCCAGCCCGAATTTCTTCAGTTTCTTGTACAGGTGGGTCCTGTGGATGCCGAGCATTTTTGCGGCCTTCGCCTTGTTGTTCCCCGCCCTTTCAAGGACTGAGACAAGCGTCTCCTTCTCCGTCAGCGAGACCTTCTCCCTGAGGGAGACAGCCTGCTGGTCGCCTTCCTGTTTCTGTGGCTCCGGCGAAAAGATCTTGGGGCTCTGGACGTAGAGGGGCAGGTCCTGGTATCGGATCACCGCCTCCCCCTCGAGGAAGGAGAGGATCCGCTCGATCACGTTGTACAACTCCCGGACATTCCCCGGCCAAGGGTAGTTGATGAGCGCCTCCTCCGCCTTCGGCTCGATACGAGGCTCCGGCAGCGAGAGGTCCTCACAGAGTTGCCGGAGAATGTGCCGGGCAAGGGGGATGATGTCGGCCCGCCTTTCCCGCAGGGGAGGCACGAAGATGCGGACCACGTTGAGCCGGTAATACAGGTCCTTCCGGAACTTACCCCCCTCCACCATAGCCTCCAGGTTCTGGTTGGACGCTGCAATGAGGCGGAAGTTCGAGGTCACGTAGGATGTGCCGCCCACCCGCTCGAATTCTTTCTCCTCCAGGACCCTCAACAGTTTCGGCTGCGTCTCCAGGGGCAGATCCCCGATCTCGTCGAGAAAGATGGAGCCGTGATTGGCAAGCTCGAACTTGCCCGGTTTGCCTGTCGTCTTCGCTCCGGTGAAGGCGCCTTTCTCGTATCCGAAAAGCTCGCTCTCGATGAGATCCTTGGGGATGGCGGCGCAATTGATCCGGATGAAAGGGTGAAGCCGCCTGTTGCTGCCGTTATGAATCGCCTGGGCGAAAAGCTCCTTCCCCACGCCCGACTCCCCCGTGATCAGGACCGGAAGGTTCGTGCCTGCCGCTTTCCGGGCTATCTCCCTCATGGCCAGCACGGCGTCGCTCACCCCCACGATGCTCTCGAAGGTATAGCGCGTCGACCGAAGGGAGAGGAGCTCCTCCTCGTAGAGTTTCACCTTTGATTCGAGGAGGCTCAGCTTCCTGGCGAGTTTGTTCACATCGCTGATACTCTTGAACATGACCTGTCCCAGCGCGGCGATGACCTTCCCGTCTTTCCGGATGGGGATGCGCTGCACCACCATATCCTGGCCCTTTATGCGCTGGGCCACGTTGATCTCCGGTTTGCCTGTCCTGACCACGATGTGCATGCGGGTGTTTTCGATCACCTCGGTGACGTGTCTCCCGATCTGCCGGGCCGGATCGACACCGATGAACTGACCGTAGGGTCCGTTGAAGTAGCGGATGTAACCTTCCGGGTCCACCACCACCACACCGTTGTGGATGCTCTCGAACACGAGTTCGTACATCTCGAGGCGTTTCTTCAGCTTTTCGACCTCGGAGACCTCAAACCGCGCCTTTCCGTTGCCGTCCCGGATCCCTCGGGACCCTCCTCCGCCCCCCTCCATCTAACCCCCCTGTCGTCTTTTTGCTACACCTGTCTCCGCAGCAAAGTGTATACACCAGACTACACTATACCATATCCTCTTCCGGATCCCCTTTGCAAGCACCACGTTGCGGGTCATGCTATTGTGATTGTATTTCAACGTGTTAAAGAATAAAAGGAACCATACGGCACGTGCCTATTGTGAAGTGGTACAGGTTTTGCAATTTCTCAAAGTGCACATCACCACAAAAAGGGCAGGAGAGAGGATCATGGCATTCACTATCAGGGAGCCCGAGATCAGGAAGGATGATATTCTCATACTCTCAGACAGAGACTTCAGTGCCGACAATGTGTGCATCGTCACGGGGGCCGGCAGCGGTATCGGGAGGGCCACCTGCGTCGCCTCGGCAGCCAACGGGCTCATGGTCCTGGGTCTCGACGTGGACGAGAGGGCGGGGAAAAAGACCCAGTCCATGGCCCGCAAGATGGGGGGTCAGATGATCTTCCTGAAGGCGGACCTCACGAAGGACGACCACATAGAAGGGGCGGTGAAGGAGGCGGCCAAGCTGGGGAAGATCCGGTACCTGGCCAACATAGCAGGCATCCAGCACATCAACGCCATCCCTGACTTTCCCATGGAGAAATTCGACCTTATGATGAGCCTCATGGTCCGGGCGCCCTTCTATCTGGCCAAGCTCACCATGCCTTACATGAGAAAGAACCCGGACGGAAAGGGGGCGATAGGGAACATGGGGTCCATCCACGCCCACATCAGCACGATCAACAAACCCGCCTACAACATCGCCAAGTTCGCCATGAGGGCCCTCTCCCAGTCCATCGCGGCGGAAGGGGAAGGAAAGATCCGGTCCTTCTCGGTCAGCACCGGTTTTGTGAAGACCAACCTGGCCCTCGGACAGATCCCTTCCCAGGCGGCGCAACGGGGCATCAAGCCTGAAGAGGTGGTTCACGACGTGATGATGGGGAGGTCGAGGATCAAGGAGATGATGTCACCCATTGAGGTGGCGAACCTCTTCATTTTCGGTTTCTCCCGTTTTGCCACCTATCTGAACAGCGGTGATCTCCTCTTTGACGGAGGTGTGGTCTTAACGTATTAGGGCAAGGGCTTACCAATACAATTAAAGGGGGTTGTTATGAGACTCAAAGTATGTGTCGTGCTATCGGTTGTTGTCGCCCTGTTCCTCGTAGGCGGTTTTGTCTCCCTGAAGGCGTCCTGTGCGGCCGACCCGTATCATCTGGGGGTGGCCCTCGGTTTCACCGGTACGGGGACCCTTTACAGCAAGGACCAGATGGAGGGCATCCAGGTCGCCGTGGACGAGATCAACGCCAAGGGCGGTTTCCTGGGGAAGCACCCCATCAAGGTGTTCCAGCAGGATACCCAGACCAAACCCGATGTGGGGGTAAGGACCGTGAAGGACCTGATCCTGAGGGATAAGGTCCGGGCCGTGGTGAACGACTACTCCAGCGCCGTGGCGGTGGCCGTGAAACCGATCTGCAGGGAGTACAAAACCCTCCACATCGCCGCCATCAGCAACTCCGAGAACATCACCAAGGTAAACTACAGCCCCTATACCTTCCAGGTGGTCCCCAACAGCTACATGCAGGCCAAGGCCGCATCCTATGCAGTGGCCCAGATGGCCAAGAAGAAGAACTGGAAGGAGTACGTGACCCTGGCTTCCGACTACGAATGGGGCCGGTCAACCCAGGAAGAGGTGGTGACGGACCTCAAGAAGGCCGCTCCCTTTTTGAAGGTCAAGAAGGAACTGTGGCCGAAGCTCGGCGAGACCCAGTTCGCTTCCTTCATTACCAGCATCATGGCCATGAAGCCTGACTTCGTCTACGCCTGCCTCGCCTCCAAGGACAACGTGACCTTCACGGAGCAGGCAAAACCGTACGGCTTCTTCGACAAGGTGCCCTACGTGGGGAGCATGCAGAGCGTGACCGAGCTGATCACGGAGGCGAAGACCATGCCCAGGGGGCTGGTGGCCATCAGCAGGGCGCCCTTCTTCGCCCATATGGATGTGCCCATGATGGCGAATTTCGTGAAGAACTACCGGGCCAAGTACAACGGCAAGTACCCCAGCGACTGGGCGGTCATGGGTTATGACGCCGTCTATGCGCTGAAGCAGGGCATCGAGAAGGCGGGTACCATCGACACGGAGAAGGTGAAGGATGCCATGAAGGGTCTCACCGTGGATCTCACGAGGGGCAAACTCCAGTTCAGGCCGATCGACAACCAGCTCCGCTGCTCCTCCTATGTAGGTGTCGTAGGCGACGACCCCAAATATCCCTTCCCTATCCTCAAGGACCTTATCGAGATCAAGGCGGCCGACAGCGAGCGCCCGGAGGCGGAGATCGTCGCGGCAAGGCAGGCAGAGAAGAAGTGACGAAACCAGGAGAGGGTGCAGCTCATGGAATTCACGTTCCTCTTTTCCCAGTTCTTGAGTGGTCTGACCTACGGCATGATGCTCTTTCTCGTGGCATCAGGTCTCTCGCTCATCTTCGGCGTCATGAATATCCTCAACTTTGCCCATGCCACGCTGTGGCTCATCGGCGCCTACTTCTGCTACACCTTCTGGAGCTTCATGCAGAGCCACCAGGTGGCACTGTGGGTCAGCATTCCCCTTGCCGCCCTCGCAACGGCGGCCGTGGGCTACATCTGCGAGGTCGTTCTGATCAGGAGGATCTACAAGAGGGAACTTCATGAGCAGCTCCTCATCACCTACGCCATGGCACTGATCTTCGGAGATCTCATCAAAATTACATGGGGGCCGACGGACAGACTCATCGTCCGTCCCTCCATCATCCAGCAGCCGATCCACCTCTTCGGGGCCCCCGTCGACTCCTACTTTATCTTCGTCATACTCATGGGCTGTGCCGTCGCCGTGGGGCTCTGGTGGTTCCTCAAGTACACGAAATACGGCCACATTGTGAAGGCGGCCGTATTCAGCCGCGAGATGGTGGGGGCCCTGGGCATCCCCATTCCCAAGATCTACACCTGGGTCTTCACCCTCGGCATCTGCATCGCGGGCCTGGCCGGCGGAGTCCAGTCCGCCATCGGCTCCGTCACCCTGGGCATGGACATCGCCATCATCATCCAGGCCTTTTGCGTGGTCGTCATCGGGGGCTTCGGGAGTCTCGTCGGCACCTTCGTGGGTTCACTGATCGTGGGCGAAGTCTTCTCCTTCGCCATTCTCTACTGGCCCGACGGGGCCATGGTGCTCATCTTTGTCATCACGGCGGTCATCCTTATCGTGAGGCCGTGGGGGCTCTTCGGAACACCTTTGAGGGCATAATATGGCGGAACGAACAAGTCTCAGGAAAAGATTCTGGTTGCCCGCAGTGCTCTTCATCCTTGCCGCTCTCCTGCCCCTCGTGGTGAGCGAGTTCTGGGTCCATGTATTCAACGAGATCCTCATCATGGGCCTCTTTGCCGCCGCCTTCAACCTCATCTTCGGGTACATGGGGCAGCTCAGTTTCGGTCAGGCCGCGTACTACGGCATAGGGGCCTACACCACGGGTCTTCTCATGGTGAAGGCCAAGTGGCCCCTTTTGGTCTGCCTTCCCGTCTCCATGGCGACGGCGGGTCTCGGGGCCCTGATTCTCGGCTACTTCTGCGTCAAGCTGAGGGGCATCTACTTTGCCATCCTCACCATGGCCTTCGGCCAACTCGTCTTCTTCATCATCTTCCAGTGGTACTCCTTCACCGGCGGCGACAACGGCCTCCAGGGCATCAACCCGCCCCAGTGGCTCTTCTCTGCGAACCCATACTACTATTTCACGCTCGTGGTGGTATCCATCGGGCTTATCGTCCTCTACGCCGTCACAGAGTCTCCCTTCGGCTACACCATGCGGGCCGTCAGGGACAACACGGAGAGGACCGAGTTCATCGGCATCAATGTGCAGCGTTACATGCTCATCAACTTCGTCATCTCCGGCATGTTCTGCGGTCTTGCCGGCGCCCTCTGGGGCCCCTTCAACCGGAGTGTCGCGCCCGACCTCTGCAGCTGGCAGCATTCCGGTCATCCTGTCTTTATGGCGGTCATGGGGGGTCCCCATCATTTTCTCGGGCCCATGATCGGCTCGGTGATCTTTACCTTCCTCAACGCCTTCGTAACGGGCTTCACGGAATACTGGCCCCTGGTGAGCGGCATCGTCATGATCTTTGTCGTTCTCCTCATGCCGGGAGGTCTCTTCGGCATCATCAGGGAAAAAGGCTATCTTGCGGCCAAGGCATCTGCCCGGGCAACGGGCAATCCCGGAAACCGGGGGGATTAGGATGACAGACAATGATATTGTCCTGAAGACGGAGCATCTCAGCAAATCCTTCTTCAAGTATCAGGTGCTCACCGATGTGAACTACGAGCTGAAAAGGGGCGATATTGCCGCCATCATAGGTCCCAACGGGGCAGGCAAGAGCACCTTCTTCAACCTTGTCACCGGTTACCATTCCGTGTCAGGGGGCCACGTCTTCTTCCGGGGGCAGGAGATCACCAACTGGCCACGCCACAAGATCGCCCGCATCGGCATGACCCGGGCGTTCCAGGTGAGCAACATCTACCCCAAGCTGACCCCTTATGAAAACGTGCGGCAGTCGATCCTGGCCCAGCAGAGGAAGACGCTCAGGTTCTTCGCCCCCGCCTCCAGACTGGCGAGGGAGGAAACCCTGGAACTTCTCGAGATGACCGGCCTTTCGAGGTACAGGGACACGGAATCGGGCATTCTGTCCCAGGGGGACAAGAAGAAACTGGAACTCGCCGTGGCCCTGGCGAGCAAGCCGGATGTCCTTTTGCTCGATGAACCCACGGCAGGGATGTCCTCGGAGGAGACCCACGAGACCATGCAGCTCGTGAAGAGATTGAACGAGGGGATCGGCCTCTCCATCCTTTTCACGGAACACGACATATCGGTCATTTTCGGCTATGCCAAGAAGCTCTCTGTCCTTCACCAGGGCGTCCTCGTGGCGGAAGGAACGCCGGACGAGGTGAGGCAGAACAAAGAGGCCCAGGCATGCTACCTCGGTGAGGAGATATGATACTCGACGTCCAGACGATCAACACCTTCTATGGCACAAGTCACATACTCTTCGACGTTTCCCTGCAGGTGAAGAGCGGAGAGCTTGTCTGCCTCCTGGGAAGAAACGGGGCGGGGAAGACGACCACCCTGCGGAGCATCATGGGGCTCACCCCTCCCAAGACGGGAAGCGTGAAATTCTACGGAGAGGAGATGACGGGGAAGCCTCCCTACAAGATAGCCCAGAAGGGCATTGGATACGTTCCTGACAACCGGCTCATCTTTCCGGACCTCACGGTGCGCCAGAACCTCGAAGTGGCCATCAAGAAATCCCAGCACTTCAAGGGAGATCCCTGGACCGTGGACAGGATCTACGAGATCTTCCCCAAACTGAAGATCCTCGAAAAACATCTGGGCGGATACTTAAGCGGCGGCGAACAACAGATGCTCACCATAGGGAGGACCCTCATGGGGAACCCTGAGCTGATCCTTCTCGATGAACCGGTGGAGGGTCTCGCCCCCCTCGTGGTGAGGGATTTCGCGGAACGGCTTCTCAAGCTCAAGGAGATAGGGGTGACCATACTCTTTTCGGAACAGAATGTCCGCTTCTCTCTCGCCATAGCCGACCGGGCCTTTGTCATCGATCGGGGAAGGATCCGCTACGAAGGGAGCATTGCCGAGCTGAGCACCAACGAAGAGGTGAAACGGGATTACCTGATGATTTAACGGAAGAACGAAGGGGCTTAGACCCTCCTCTTTCCGGTTTCAGATTTAGGATTTGGAGTTTAGGATTTCACTCTACCTTGGGGGTATCAATGAAACAACCAGTCTGGAGACCTTCTCAAGAGAGAATCGCCAATGCCAATGTCACCCGCTTCATCGAGTATGTCAACGGCCGTCACCACACGAAGTTCAGGGATTATTTCGACCTCTATGAGTGGTCGGTGAGCGACATACCGGCCTTCTGGGAGGCGGTCTGGGATTTCGTGGACATCAGGGCGTCCCGGAGGTTCGACGCCGTGGTCGAGGACCTGAAGGTCTTTCCCGGGACCAGGTGGTTTCCCGGTGCGAGGCTCAATTTCGCCGAGAACCTCCTCCGTTACCGGGACGATCGGACCGCCTTCGCCTTCAAGGGTGAGACGCGTCCCACCATCTTCATGACTTACAGGGAGCTTTACCGCACCGTCGGCCGTCTCGCGAGCGCCCTCAAAGCCTCGGGGGTTCGCATGGGGGACCGTGTTGTGGGCTATATGCCCAACATGATGGAAACGGCCATCGGTATGCTGGCCGCCACCAGCCTGGGGGCCACGTGGGCATCCTGTGGATCCGAACTGGGGAGGCAGGCGGTGATCGACCGTTTCAGCCAGATCAACCCCAAGGTCCTGATCACGGTCGACGGCTATCTCTACAAGGCAAAGACCTTCAACATGGTCGACGACGTGGCGGAGGTGGTGGACGCCGTGCCCTCCATCGAAAAGGTGGTGGTCGTCCCTTATGCCGGCGAGCATCCGTCCATCACGGCCATACCGAAATCTGTCCTCTACCCCGATTTCCTTGCCTCGGCAAAGGAAGAGGAGCCCCACTTCGAGCAGGTCCCGGCGGATCATCCCGTGTATATCATGTTCTCCTCCGGCACCACCGGAAAACCGAAGTGTATGGTCCAGGGTACGGCGGGCATCCTGGTGAACCACCTGAAGGAACTGATCCTCCACTCGGACCTGAAGAGGGAGGACACGATCCTATACATGACGGCGCCTTCGTGGATGATGTGGAATTGGCTCATCAGCTCCCTCGGCGTGGGCGCCACCATCGTACTCTTCGACGGTAATCCCGGCTATCCGGACTTGGGGACCATGTGGAAGCTCGTGGACGACGAGAAGATCACCGTCTTCGGAACCAGCGCCACCTACATCAATCTTCTCAAGGGGCAGGGATTCAGGCCCAGGGACAGGTACAGCCTGGCCACGCTGAAGGAGATCTGCCAGACCGGGTCGCCCCTCTCTGCCGACGGCTTCGAGTTCGTCTATGACGGCATCAAGTCCGATGTCCATTTTCATTCCATATCGGGCGGGACCGATATCAACGGCTGTTTTGCCGCCGGCTCCCCCACCCTTCCCGTCTACGCCGGGGAACTGCAGGCGCCCGCCCTGGGCATGAAGATCAAATCTTACGACGACAAGGGCACCCCGGTGGAGGACAAACAGGCCGAGCTGGTCTGCGAGGCACCGGCGCCGTCCATGCCCCTCTATTTCTGGAATGACCCCGATTTCTCCAAATACAGGGATGCCTACTTCTCCATCTACCCCGGGGTCTGGCGCCACGGCGACTACGTGGAGATCTACAGCGAGACCAGGGGGATCACCTTTTTCGGGCGGTCCGACGCCATCCTCAAGCCCTCGGGCGTCCGCATCGGCACGGCGGAGATCTACAACATCGTCGAGGAATTCGGCGAGATAGCCGACAGCGTGGCCATAGGCCAGAACTGGGACAACGACCAGCGTATCCTCCTTTTTGTGAAACTGGCGCCGGGAGCGGCGCTCACCGACGAGCTGAAGGGCCGTATCAAGGTGGCGTTACGGGACAAGGCCTCTCCCCGCCACGTTCCCTCGGTGATTCTCGAAGCGCCCGATATCCCTTACACCTTCAACATGAAGAAGGTGGAGAGCGCCATCACCAATATCGTGAACGGAAGACCCGTGACCAACAGGGATGCCTTGCTCAATCCCGGGTCCCTTGATTATTTTGAGGAGATTCTCCCTGTAATTCAGAAGTGAGAGAAGGAAGCAGAAAAGGAGGAGGACCATGTTCGTTGCAGACTGGATGACCAGGAAGGTAATCTCGGTGACCGCCGACAACAACATCGTGGAGGCAATCAAATCCATGAAGGAGAAGAAGATCAAACACCTTCCCGTGGTCGACGGCTCCGGCAAGGTGGTGGGCATTCTCTCCGACAGGGACATCAAGGAGTTCACCCCCTCCAAGGTATCCAGTTTCGAGGTCCGGGAACTCAACTACATCCTCTATACCACCAAGGTGAAGGCCATCATGAAGAAGAAGGTCTTCACCACCAGCCCGGAGACGCCGATCGAGGAGGCGGCCCTCACCATGCTGGAGAACGATATCGGCTGTCTCCCGGTGGTGGAGCACAAGAAGCTGGTGGGTATCATTTCGGACCGGGATCTGTTCCGGGTCCTCGTGGACATCACGGGGGTGCGGCAGGGCGGCGAGCGTTTTGCCCTCACCCTGAAGGACAGGCCCAACATCACGAAAGAGGCCCTGGACACGATCAAGAAGTACGGGTTCGGCCTCGAGAGCGTCCTCACCACCTACGAGAAGGTGGAGAAAGGGTACAAACGGGTCGTGGTCCGCACAAAAGGAAAAGGGGACCGTGAAGGGGCGGCCAAGGAACTGAAGGACCTTTTCGGCTCGCCCTTCATGTAGGAACGGCAGTGGTCAGCCGGCAGGCAGTCACGATGTTCCGTGAGGAGGGACCGGTTCCCGTTTCACCATTTTCCCGTGGACGTCACCGAAGAGGATCACGTCCCTGATCGTTCCTTCCACGGGATAGACATCCTTTGACAGCCATCCCTCGATGGCCCCTTCTTTCGAGTTCACCACCTCGGGGTCGAGGGACAGTTCAATGAGATACTCCCTCCCCGCCTCGATCTGTTCCGATGCCCTCACCCGATCCTCCTCCGCCTTGGATGCCACGCTGATCCGGTAGCTGGTCACATCCTTCCGGGGAAATGTGGCGAGGTCGTAGACCTTCCCGCGCTCCACGGGACCGTAGACGCCAAGGCGGAAATTGAAGGCGGCGGTGAGAAAATCATCATAGGCCTTCCCTTCCGGGATCTCGCGCACCTCCTCGCTCGTGGCGCCGCTTGCCCGGATGGTCTTATGAGTCCAGATGCGCCTTTTGTGATCGAAGGTATGGATATTCCGCCTCACCCTTTTTCCCACCTTCACGTATTCCTCGAAGGAGAGGGATCTGAGGCGCCTGCCCCCGTCAATCTCCTCCATGACGGCGCGATAGGAGTCCACGCGATAGCGGGCCAGAAACCCGAGGACACCGAGGGTTTCACCGTCAAGGGTCGCCACATAGCGGCCCGGCTGCTCCCCGGGGACCACGGTGAGACGCGCCAGGGCCACCTTTTTGATGAGCCAGAAGGCAATCTCGTAGTGAAGGGTCTCGCCCGGGAAAAGGTCGCGGGCAACCCCTTTCCCCACGCCCGGGGGTGCGGGCCCGGCCTGTCCTCGCGCCTCCCGAATCTGAAAGGGAAAGAAAGACGCAAAGGAAAGGCCTGCGAGCCACCGGAGGAAGGTCCGTCGGCTTATCACGAAGACCTCCTTCGCGGAGGCATGCCCGTCGTTCCTGGAGACTCCGGTGCTGCCTTCCCGCCTCTCATGGTTTCCACGACTTACTCCAGGGGGTTGTAACCAGGCCTTCTGTAGAGCCTGTCGGGGTGGGCAAGGATGTCCTTCCTGTACACCTCGTCGGCCCAGTCCTCGGGCTCCACCTCCTCGATGGCCACGGATACCGATTTCTCCTCGCAGTCGGCAATGGTGGTCACGTCTTTCACGATCTCTTCGGCAAGGCGCTTCTTCTGCTCCTCTGTTCTCCCCGGATAGAGTTTCACGATCACGTGAGGCATCGTCCTTTCCTCCTTTACTTCGGGCGCCGAAGCGCTCCCTCCACTTTGTCCTTCAAATCTTCCATCCGGTACGGTTTCTGGACAAAACCGGCAAGGTCCTCGCCCTTGAAACGGAGCGTTGCATCCTCCTCCCCGTAGCCGCTGCAGAGGATCACCTTCACGTCCGCCCGCATACGCTTCATCTCCTGAAAGGTGCGCAGCCCGTCCATTTTCGGCATGGTGAGATCAAGGAGCACGCAGGCGATCTCCTCACCGTGCAACCCGAAGAGTGTCAGGGCCTCCTCTCCGTCCCCCGCGCCGATGCCCTTAAAACCGAGGCGGCGGACATATTCCAGACAGAGCTGTCTCACGGCGGGCTCGTCGTCCACGACGAGCACCATGGGCAATGAGGATGGTCCGGGGACCTCCCCCGCGGCGGGCCGGGACACCCCCGGGTCTGCCGGCACCGATTGACGGGAAAGGGGGAAGAGTACGCGGATAGTGGTCCCCATGCAAGGTTCGCTGTCCACCATGATGGCGCCCCTGTGACCCCGGATGATCCCGAGCACCGCCGACATGCCGAGTCCCCTACCTGTGAACTTTGTGGTGAAAAAGGGATCGAAAAGACGGCGCTGTGCCTCCTCATCCATGCCGCAACCTGTGTCGGCCACCTCCACGTAGGCGAACCTCCCCGGCGCCGGCTTCTCTTCGAGCCTGCTGCCTCCGAGATAGGTCTCGTCGCATTCCATGACCCCGGTGGATATGGTGATCAGACCAGGATTGCCCCCCATGGCCTCTGCGGCGTTCGTGATGAGGTTCATGATCACCTGCTGTATCTGGCCGGGATCCGCCTCGATGACCGAAGGTTCCGGGTTCAAGGCGATATTCAGGGTCACCGACCGGGGAATGACGGTCCTGAACAGTTCGCCGTTCTCCCGTACCAGGGCGGTCAATTCTATGGGGGAGACGACAAACCGTCCTTTGCCGGAGTAGGCCAGCATCTGGCGGGTCAGGTCGGTGGCCCGGCGGGTGGCCTGCATGGCCTGCTCGATGTTGGACCGGGCGGGCGACGATGGCGAGAGGACCATGAGCGAGAGGTCCAGGTTTCCCAGAACAGCCATCAGGAGGTTGTTGAAATCGTGGGCGATACCGCCGGCGAGCACCCCTAGGCTTTCAAGTTTCTGGGTATGGAGAAGGCGCCGTTCCAGCTCGAGGCGTTCCTTCTCGGCCTTTTTACGGTCCCTCACATCGATGAACGACTCGACCAAACAATCCCGGTCACCGATCCTCGTGCGGACCACCGATTTAATGATGGGGATACGCTCTCCCTTAGCCGTGAGAAGTTCCCGTTCCGAGGCATCAAGCGTCCGCCCCAGGTCGGTGATGGGACAATTCCCTCTTTCCGTGGCACAGATGAATTGGTGGCATACCTTGCCGATCACCTCCTTCTCCGGGGCGCCGAAGAGTGCCAGTGCCTTGGGGTTGATGGAGGCGATCTCGTGGGTCGCCGCATCAACGATTGCCACCCCGACCTCCAGGGAGTTGACAATGGACTTGAGCCGGTCCTCGCTGTCTCTGAGGAGCCCCTCCATGCGCTTCCGTTCCGTAATGTCCCGGACGCTGGCGAGCACCAGCCTTCTTTGGCCCAAGGCAATCCCCTTCAGCCAGACCTCAGCGGGAAAACAGGAACCGTCCCCGGGCCTCCGGGCGTTCCATTCGAGGGTGGCCCGCTCCCCTGCCGCGACCCTCTTCCAGAGGGACGGCATCTCTTCCACCGGGTTTCCCGGCCCCGCAAAATCCCTTCCTACGACCATACCCCGCGCCTGCTCCCGGGTGACGCCGAAGAGTTGCTCCATCGGCTGGTTCACATCCAGGATCCGTCCGTCCTCGTCATGAAGGAAAAGGGCGTCATGAACCGTGTTGAAGATGGTTGAATATCGTGATTCGCTCTCCCTGAGGGCGTCCTCCGCCCGCCTTCTCCTCACGATGGATCCCGCCATGAGGGCGATGATGACCGCCTCAATGACGACGAAAGCGCCCGCACCCAAAATCCAGAACCGGTAGCGCCCGTAGAAACCGACCTCCCTGTTGACCACCAGCGCTCCGGCGGGCAGCACGTCGAGAGGGATGTTCCACCGCTCGAGCTGGCGGTCATCGAACATGAAGCGGTTGACATCTTCCCGAACCACCGGGATATCGGCGGGCCGTGCACCGGCCCATACCTTCTCGGCGAGGCGGGCCGCGGCCTCACCCTGGTGAAAACCGCTGTTCAGCTTGCCGCCCGTCGCACCATGACCCAGATAGATGCCGCCATGGACAAAAACAGGTCCCGGCGCGGCCGCCGCCACGAGGGGCATGACCCTCTCCAGCTGCAGTGCGTTGCCTTCTCGATCCTGAAAGAAATCGGAGTAGTAGACAATGCTGTCCCCAGGCGCGGCCTTCAGTGCGGAAATCAATTCATCGAGCGAGAGCCCTCCGCCCCTGTCGAGAAAGAGGAACTCGGCAGGGTAGCGCCCCGACTTGGCCAAACTTTCCAGGAAGGCGCGGTTGGCCCGTCCGGTCGTCGTGTTGTCCGTAATGACCAAGACGTGCCGGGTGCCCGGCCTGAGTCGAAGACCCTCGGCCACGCTGGCCTCTATGTCGATCGTTTCCACGACGCCGGTGAACCACGGCCGCCCTTCCAGCATCCCGTCCTTCAGGTCGTTGATCCCGCAGAAAATGACCGGCGTGGCGGGGAAAAGGATGTCGTGATGGGCAAGGAGGAACCGCAGGGCGTCGTCATCGAGGGCGAAGACGGCGTCGAACCGTTTGCCCCCGTATTTCATCCGGTACATCTCCACGAGAAGTTTCAGGTAGGCGGGCGACGTGATCCTCTTGCCGTCCATGTATTCGATGAACGTCTCCGCACGGGTCCCGAGGGTCTCCCGGATGCCCCTTACCTCTTCGTCCGAAAAGGCCATACCGTGGTGGTAGGAATTGAGGATGAGGACCTGCCGCGCAGGAAATCCCGGTTCGGCGGGGACGGCTGGGACCGGCCCCCCGTTGCCCAGCCCCAGGATCACCAGCAAGGCCATTACCTTGAACCAGCGGCCCCCCATGCCTCCCCCGTGTATTTTCTCCAGTGTAAGGCTACGGCTCAGCCGTGTCAATACTTCCGGGCAAAGGCATGTCTGGCGGGATTGACAAAAGGGATGGGGATATCTATAACATCTCATCAGAACGGGAGTTCTTACAAAGGGGAAGCCGGAATGGACGTCACACGCCGTGATTTTCTGAAGGTGGCCGGCGCTGCGGCAATTTCAGGGAAGATCATCACCCACGGGACTGCCGAGGCCTTCACCGGGACCCACGCAACGATCATCGACCTTACCCGCTGCGACGGGTGCGCGGGCGAGGCGATGCCGCGGTGCGTGTCCGCCTGCCGGGAGCACAACCGCTCTCGTTTTCCGGAGCCCATCGAGCACATCCAGCCCTACTGGCCCCACAAGCACTTCGAGGACTGGTCGAAAAAAAGAAACGTCGTCTCCACCCTCCAGCCCTACAACTGGATCTTTGTCCAGAAGGCGGTGGTGAACGGCAGTACCGTGCACATCCCGAGGCGGTGCATGCACTGCGACAACCCGCCGTGCGTCTCCCTCTGCCCCTTCGGGGCGCTGAGCAAGGAACGGGCGGGGAATACGGTGATCAGCGACACGCTCTGTTTCGGCGGGGCCAAGTGCAGGGACGTGTGCCCCTGGCACATCCCCCAACGACAGGCCGGCGTGGGCCTCTATCTCAAGATGATGCCCAAATACGCGGGCGGAGGGGTCATGTACAAGTGCGACCTCTGCGACGACCGGGTGAGAGAGGGAAAAGTGCCCGCCTGCGTTCTTGCCTGCGAAGAACGGCTGAAGGAAAAGACGGCCCTCTTCTTCGGCGACCGGCGCACCATCTTCGGACAGGCACGAGAGCGAGCCTCCGCCGAGGGGCTTCACATTTACGGCGACGTGCAGAACGGCGGCACATCCACCCTCTACCTCTCAAGGGTCCCCTTCGACGTCATCGACGAGAAACTGAAGGAGCAAAGGGAGAAGTTCCGGATGGCCGTCTCCATGCCCAACCCCCTCGATGAACCTCATAATCTCGCCAAGTATTTTATCTTCAGCACCATCGGTGCGGCGCTGGCGGGGATTTTCGGGGGCCTTTACAGCCGGAAGAGGGGGAAGGAAGAGGTTGTGGAGGAACCACTCCCTCCCGTGGAAGAAGAGGGGAGACCGGGGGGCGATGGAGAGAGCGCGAACAAGACCGGGGGATCCGTTGAAGATTGAACGTCATAGCCTCCTGGAGCGGATAGAACACTGGACCGTGGCGATCTCGGGGATCCTGCTCCTCTTCACCGGCATAGGGGAGCTGCCCCTGTACAAACGGTACTACTTCATCCTCCAGATACCGGGCCTTCAGTGGGCGGGGGACTATTTCATCCATCTCACCCTCCACTATGTCTTCGCCATGTTCTTCACGGCTGCGGTGGTCTTTCACCTCATCTTCCACGGCCTGCGCGGCGACCGCGGTCTTCTGCCCAGGAAAGGCGACCTCACGAGATCGGTTCACGTGATCCTGGCCATGATCGGCATCGGCAAAGAGCCCCCGTCGGAGAAGTATCTCCCGGAGCAACGGATCGCCTACGTGGGCATGGGCGTGCTCATCCTCGTCCTGACGATGACGGGCATCTTCAAGTTCGTGAAGAACGTCCCGACCCTCTACGTCCCGCCGCTCCTGAACGGTATCAACACCCTCATCCACACCCTGGCCGCCTTTCTCTTTCTCCTCGCCTTCATCGTCCATATCGGGGTCTTCGTCTTCCGGGTCAACTGGCCCCTTTTGAAAAGCATGTTCACCGGTTCGATCGATGAGGAGTACGTAAAGAGACGGCACGGCCTCTGGTACGAGGAGTTGAAAAGGAACGCCGCCGGGCCGGGGACGCCTCACACTTCCGATCCCTCCCCGCCGTAGCCGTACCCAGCACGGACCCTCGTTGCTAAGATGCGCCTTCGCCTTTTCCCCTATCGGCCGGTCGAGAGGGCCTGTGCCTCGGCACCGCAGTCCAGGGGAGATCTGGCCCCTGACGCACGGGCCGCTTCGATCTCCTTGCGCGCACTTTCGAGCTGGGCCCTGAAGACCGGATCGGCATGGAGACGGCTCACCGTCGCCGCACCAACCACGCGGCCCGCTTCAACATCGCTCTTCCAGTGGAGACCGCAGACGATCCGGCTCTCCCCGAAGGCGAAACCACGGGCGAAAATGGCGTCCGCCCGATCGGGCGCAATCTCCGCCAACACCAGCGCCCATGCCCACCCGATCGAGGCATGGCCGGACGGGTAGGAATCGTCCCGGTGCCTCTCTTCCGGCACGCAACTTACCTCGTTATGGGCGAGGTACGGGCGTTTCCGCTTGTAAAGGTCCTTCGCCTTATCGTTGGCCCGGCTCGCGTCGGCCCTGACCCGGCGGATAAGCATGTTCAGGTGCGGCGTCTCCTCCTGCGAGATGGGCATGTCCAGGGCGCAGGAGAAGGTTGAGGCCGCGTTCGGGAAGGTGAGGTCCGCGTCCCTTCTCGCCAGCGCCCAGCGGGGCGTGTCGCGGAACACACGGGTCGATCTGTAGGAGTCCTCGTCGGCGGCCATGGCCGGGGTTCCCGCTGCGGGCGGCGGGGGTAGAAAGGTGTGGCTGTTGGGGAGCTGGTCGGGCTTCAGATACCCGATCACATACCCCGGGCGCCCCCCGGAGAGCCCGTCAGGGGACGTGGGGGGCGTTACGGACGCGCAACCGGTCAGCATCATTATTACTGCAGCCACAACAGAAACCATTCTCATCGAGTGTCTGTGCATCGTGAACCTCCTCGCTTTTCCCGTTTATGAACCGCGCCCCGCAGGTCCCATATCTTGCCCGAAACCCGCTCAGGTGACCTTCTCAGTTTACAGTTTACCACCTTTCCCCGCGCTTTTCCCTTGCCGTTACCGAACGCCCGACTTCCCTCGCCCCTTGGGACCCATCACACCCCGCCATTCTTCATTTCACTATGTGACCGGTACAAGGCTCTCCCCCTTGCGCCCATGGTGGTCATGATTCGATGAAGTCCCCGCGGGTTCTAACCATGATGGCAGAGGGGGCGCTGACTGTCCGGGAAGAGGGTGACTTTTACATCTCAACACTGACCGAAATGTTCGTGCCACGCTTGGACGATCTCATCCTGGTGCTCCTTGATAATACCTTCAATTTCGCTGAGCCTTCTCGCACCGAGTTTGTGCTATGTGGCGAGCGACACAATTGGTTCCAACCAGAACTTTGCTTCTCCACTCTCGCGTGTCACATGGATATCTATTCTGTCCTCTTCGTTCGAGAGAAAGTAGAATCGATACCCCCTTTCCCGGAAGACTGACGGGCTCATGGAGTATATACCATCACATACAAGAGATCCCGGAGGCTATTTTTAGGTCAACGCCGGTTGGAACCGGGGAAGACAATGGATCGACAGTCTTCAAGAAGCCCCCTCGTCTTCCCCCCTTTTCCCTTCCTCATGGTGACGCCCCGCTGCGCCGGTAGCAGAGAACGCGGTACCGCTTGCCTCCGGATGCCTGTGTCGGGGACGACCGCCGCACACCCTCATGAACGCCACAGGTACAGGGAGCACGGTTCAAGGAAATTCCTCATCCACTTTTCGCATCTTCTACTGGTTCCAAGACATTCGTGTCGGGGTCTTAAGGATGCACACCGTCGTGAGGCGGTGATGAGTGGAGAGGTGGAAGGGGGAATGAGGGAATGACGGAATGAGGGAATGACGGAATGAGGGAATGACGGAATGAGGGAGACGGCAAGAAGGCAGAAGTTCCGCACCCGAAGGGTCGCGAGTGGAGCCGCCGGAGCGAACGAGCGGGCGTGCGGGGAGATGCCGGCACGGATGGCGATCCTAAAGAACAACCGATGATTCGTTGACTGGTTGAGTGGTTGAGTGGTGAAAAGAGACAAAGACAAAAGCCGATGGGTGGATGGGTAACGATGTGGATGAGGCGAGGAATGAGGGGAAGTCCCTATGCCCGGACCATGGTACGGAAGGAAATCTTTTTCGACAGGGTTTGCCGGACGGGACAATCCTTGGCGGCCCGGAGGAGCAGGGCCTGCTCCTCTTCTTTCAGGTCCCCTTCCAATTCCACCTCGTATTCGAACACGGTTTCGTCCGGACTCGTGCGATCGAGCCGCACCCGGGCCGTCACCCCCGCGAGGGCAATACGCCGCCCATCTGCGGCCATGCGCACCGACATGGCGATACAGGCCGCCAGGGCGACCTCGAGGAGGTCGTGGGGACGAAATCCCGCATCACCGCCGCCCTTGTCCCTGGTGGCGTCGGCCACCATCGAATGTGTCCCTGTCGAGAGGACGATCCGATAGGGTGTGTCCGTACTCTTTCCTTCGGTCATTCCTGTCTCCTCGGCGGCGACCTGTCCGGGTCCGCCTGGCGGTTATCTACCTGTACCCCTCTATCGAATCCAGGTCGTCTTGTCCGCCACCGCCTTCCTCCCCACCGGCCCCGGCTCATCGGCCTTCTTCCCGAGGCAGATGAGGGCGAGGGGCACCCTGGCGGCATCTATCCCGAGGATCTCCCGCATGGCCTTCTTGTCGAAGAGGGTGAACCAGAGGGTACCGAGACCCAAGGCGTGTGCCGCGAGGTGGAGGTTCTGGATGGCGGCGGCGCAGGCCGCCTGGTAGCCCATATTTCCCTCCTCCATGAACATGTCCACCCCTGTCTTCTTCGGGTCGCCGACCACTCCTATGATGACGGGCGCCTGTCTGAGAAACTCCGTCTTGTAGGAATCGAGCCAGCGCCAGCCGCTTGTAGAGAGGGCCCAGTTGCGGCACCGCTCGGCCTCACCCCAGATCCTTTCCTTGACCTCCCGGTTCGTGACGACGATGAACTCCCACGGCTGGGTGTTGAGAGGCGACGGCGCCCAGGCAGCAGCCTCCAGCACCTGGCCGATCACCTCGTCGGGAATAGGCTCCGGTGAATAGTTGCGACAACTTCTCCTTCCCTTGAGTGCGTCGAAGAGATCCATAGCCCCCCCTTATTTTTGTCTCCGTCCACCCGGTCTTCAGGGTTCCCTGAATCGGAGCCTCAACGTGTAGACCTCGGGCAGGGTCTCCTTCTCCATGTCAAACCCCATCTTTTCAAAGAGATGGAGCATGACACGGTTCTCCTTCAGCACCTCGGCGGAAAACCCGAGGAGTCCCTGCCTTTTGGCGATGGACGTAACGTAGGCGAGCAATTCGGTGCCGATGCCCTGATTCTGGTACTCGTCTTTCACCACGACGGCCACTTCGGCGGTGTGGGCACCCTCGTTGCCGCGGTACTGGGCCACGCCGGTCACCTTTTCCCGCCCTGCCTCCTGGACGGTGGCGAGGATGACCATGGCCTTCCGGTAATCGATGACCACGAAGAACTCCTGGAGCTTTTCGTGGGGCATACTCTTGCGGGTGGTGATGAAGCGCTTGTAGATGGTGGTCTCCGAGAGGGAATAAAAGAAGTCTTTCAGCAGCGGCTCATCGCTTATCTTCACGGGGCGCAGGAAGATCGTGTGGCCCGACCGCGTGGTCTTCCAGGTCTCCAGTTCGGCGGGATACTGGCCGCCCTCACCCGGGATGAAGGCCTGGTCAGGATAGATAAGGGCGAGCTTTCTGGCCTCCTCGATAAGATAAGGCTGAAACCTGGGATGGGCGATGGAGATAAGGGCCATGGCCCGTTCCCTGATATTCCTGCCGTGGAGATAGGCGATGCCGTATTCCGTCACCACATAGTGCACATCGCCCCTGGTGAGGGTCACGCCCGCCCCCTCCTTCAGGAAGGGCACGATCCGGGATACCTGGTCGTTCATGGCCGTGGACTGCAGCACCAGGATGGTCTTGCCGCCGGGCGCAAGGGACGCCCCCCGCATGAAATCGGCCTGGCCCCCGATGCCGCTGTAAAAGGTCCTGCCAAGGGACTCGGCCGTGGCCTGGCCGGTCAGATCGATCTCGAGGGCGCTGTTGATGGCCGTAATGTTGCGCATCCGGGCGATAAGGGCCGGGTTGTTCGTATAGTCGATGGTGCGGAACTCGATGTGGGGATTGTCGTGGATGTACCGGTACGTCTCCTTCTTGCCCATGCAGAAGGCCGCCACCGTCTTGCCCCGATCTACCGATTTCCGGGAGTTGGTGACGACCCCCTGTCTCAGAAGATCCACGATCCCGTCCGAAAGGAGCTCGGTGTGGACCCCGAGATCCTTCTTGTGTCTCAGGTTGGCGAGGATTGCATTCGGTATGCTGCCGTAGCCTACCTGGATCGTGTCGCCGTCCTCCACGATGCGGGCCACATACTTGCCGATCTCTTCGGCGATATCGTCCGGCGCCATGGCATCGTATTCCAGCAAGGGCTCGTCGTACGGAACGATGAAATCGACGTCCTTGATGTCGATGAAGCTGTCGCCGTGCACCCTCGGCATCTCGCTGTTCACCTGGGCGATGACCAGGGAGGCGCTTTCCACCGCAGCCTTCACGATATCCACGCTCACACCGAGGCTCATGCACCCGTGCCGGTCGGGGACGGAGGTCTGAATAAGGGCCACGTCAATGGGTATGACACCCCGGCGGAACAACTCAGGGACCCTGGAAAGGAAGATGGGGGTGTAGTCCGCCAGGCCATTGTTCACCGCATCCCGGGTATTGTTGCCGATGAAGAAGGAATTATGGCGGAAGTTCTGCTTGAATTTGGCATCCGTGTAGGGCGCCACACCGAGGGTCCAGACGTGGAGCACCTCCGTATCCACGAAGGCCTTGGGGTGGGATTCGACGTATCCTATGAGGGAGCGCACAAGATGCTGGGGCTCTCCGCACCCGGTACCTATGAAAATCCGGTCTCCGGGATGGATATGACTGAATATCCGCCGGGTGGAGACGAATTTCTCGGGATAGACGGCGCTGAGGTCCTCCTGCCGGCTCCCTTCTCTTTCATCGATCATGGTGACGTGAGTATCATACCCGAGAGCGGACCGCTTTGCAATTGGTACCGGGCGGGGATTCCCCTGTCCGTCCCCGACGATCCGTAAGGCAGCCGAAACACCTTGACAAGGAGGGGTTCTCTGTTATTATTGAAGGGGGCGCGGGCTCACTCGCGGCCTCAAATCGCGCAAAGACGAGGCGGGTATGACCAGAGCAGGATGCAGAAAATGGATGATCCTGGGTGCGGCAGCACTGATTTTCCTGACCGGTCCGGCGTCGTCCACCGTGCGGGCCGCGGACCCCCTCGATACATGGCACCTGCGAAACAGTCTCTTCGTGGGCACCACCATGCTTCGGCCGGCTTTCGGCAACAACGGTTTTGTGGTGGTGGGCACGGGGGGGACCATCGCCACCTCCGCGGACGGGACGCTCTGGGCAACGGGCGTTTCAGGGGTCACCGCCTGGCTCACCGCATTGGCATTCGGGAACAGCACCCATGTGGTCGTAGGATCGAACGGCACCATCCTTACCTCTCCCGACAAAATCACCTGGACCCTCCAGGATCCCAACACAAAGGTCACCTTCACCAGCGTGGCCTTCGGGAACAACACCTTCGTTGCCGTGGGCATGACCGGCAGCATCTATACCTCGCCCAACGGGTCCATCTGGACGCAGCGAATTTCCGGCACGGCGGCGTGGCTGAACAGGGTGATCTTTGCCAACGGCCTCTTTGTAGCGGTGGGAACCGACGGAACGATCATCACGTCCTTCGACGGTGCCACCTGGGCCGGTCGGGTGTCGGGGGTTCGCGAGAACCTGGTGGGTGTGGCCTACGGTAACGGGACGTATGTGGCGGTGGGATCGCAGGGCACCATTCTTGCCTCTCTCGATACCGTCACGTGGGGAACCCAGTTCACCGGCACGACCTATGATTTCAGCGACGTGGCCTTCGGGAACGCCACCTTTGTGGCTGTCGGATTACACGGTACCGTCTTTACCTCTCCGGAGGGCATTGTGTGGACCCCGCGGGTCCCGGGGACCACCGATCCCTTCCATGGGATCGCCTTCGGTGCGGGGGTCTTTGTCGCCACGCAGACAGACGGTTCCATCTTCACTTCTCCAAACGGCGTCGCCTGGACCAGGCGGGTAACGGGTGAAACAGACCTTTTCCTCGCCTCCGCCTTCGGTAACAACACCTTCGTGAACGCGGGGACGAGGGGCACGGTCTTCTCGTCCCCCAACGGCAGCACCTGGACGGAACAGGTGTCGGGAACGAACGAGAACCTCCTCGGCCTCACCTACGGCAACAGCCTCTTCGCGGCAGTGGGAACGAACGGAACCATCCTCACGTCACCTACGGGCACCTTCTGGACACAGCGGGCAAGCCCTGTCTCCGAGACCTTGAGCGCGGCCGCCCACGGCGCGGGTCGCTTCGTGGCGGTGGGCATGGCGGGCACGATCGTCACATCCGCAAACGGCATCGCATGGGCCGCCACCCCGTCGGGAGTGACCAACTGGCTCAGGGCCGTCGCCTTCGGCAACAATACCTTCGTCGCCCTCGGCACCCAAGGGGTGGCGCTCTCCTCTCCGGACGGACTCGCATGGACGCTGAGGGCATCGGGCACCCTCCAGACCATTCTGGCCGCCGTCTTCGGGAACACCACCTTTGTGGCCGTGGGAACACACGGCACCATACTCACCTCCTCCAACGGCACCGTCTGGACCCTCAGGGCTTCGGGCACAACGGAGACCCTTTTCGCCGTTTCCTACGGCGGAAACACCTTTACCGCCGTCGGCACGGGAGGGGTCATCCTCACCTCCCCGGACGGCGTCACCTGGACCCGTCGCACCTCGGGGATCATCGACATCCTCTTCGGGAGCGCCTTCGGCACCAACACCTTCGTCGCCGCCGGAGACTACCTCATCATCCTCCAGTCCGATCCCACGGGCGGTGGTGGGGGCGGAGGTGGTGGTGGGGGCGGAGGTGGTGGGGGCGGAGGCTGCTTCATCGCCACGGCGGCCTACGGCTCCTTTCTCCACCCCCATGTTGCCGCCCTGCGGGATTTCAGGGACAGATATCTCCTCACCCATCAACCCGGACGCGTCCTGGTCGGCCTCTACTACGCCCATTCGCCCCGGCTGGCCCGGTTCGTGAGCGAGCACGACTCCCTCCGGCTCCTGACGAGGGTGGTGCTCACACCCCTGGTCTATGCGGTACGCTACCCCTGGGCCCTCGTGGCCTTCCTTGCCCTGGGGATGGTCCTCACCGCCCGGCGCCGGCGCAGACAGGCCCGGTGCACCAAGGGGTCTTCATAACGTAAGGCTGATCCGGGGAAGTGTGAGGCTCAGGTCTCTTCAGAATGTTGAGGCGGTGTTGTCGCGACTGAGGATACCGCGGTGAACGACCCGGCCGTACCCGTTCTCCGCGATCCCCCGCTCCAGGTCATCAAGGGCCTCCCGGCAGAGTGAATCAGGCAATCCGCCCATCACGTCCACGGGGATGAAGATCGCCCTGGTGAAGGCGGTGGCCTTGTCCTTGTTGCACTGTCTCCATACCCAGCGCCGGGTGAGGATGTCTCTCCCATCCTTGTAGACCACTTCGTCCTTTTCCGGAAATTCCAGTTCTCCGCCGTCCATAGGCATGAAGGGCTCGTCACCCCGGGCACGGCAGACGGCTATGTCTCCCTCGATGGTCCCGAGGTCGTGCCCTCCTATGGGCACCAGGTGTTTGAGGGAAATGGCGTTGTAGAGATCGACGATGGGGTTGATCCGGGCAAAGGGGCCACCCTTCAGTACCCGCCTTACCAGGGACTCGATGGAGCTGTAGTACTTGGCCGCAGGGATGCCCACGGTCCGGAAGGCCTCTCTCCATGCTTTGATGTTGGGGTGATCCTGGGGTTTGTCGAAGGGAAAGGTGGCGCGAACCTGCTCTATCGTCCGCTCCAGACCGTCGTCGCCGTACCTCGTGTTGTCTATCTCACCCACAAGGAAGCCGACCCGCAGGCCCGGAAAGAGCTGAAAAAGCCGCTCGTCGACGGAAAACCGCATGTCAGAGTTTCTTGCTGGCCACCTGTATACGCGCTATGGCCCGCAGAAGGGCCAGTTCGTACAGCCGGTAGTCGGGGAGGTCCGGGGTAAGCTCTTTCAGCTTCGACATGGCCCGTTCCTCGGCCCTCCTTGCCCTCTCGATGTCAATGGCCTCAGCGTATTCGGCGGTTTCCACGAGGATCGTCATGGTGTCGTCCAGGACCTCTGCAAAACCGCCGCTGGTGGCGATATACTTCGTTTTTCCGTCGCTGCCGGCATAGCGAATCTCCCCGATCCCGAGGCTGGTGAGGAACCGGGTGTGGCCCGGGAGGACACCGAACTCGCCGAGCGTCCCCACGGCTTCCACGATATCCACGTCTTCCTTCACCAGGATCTTTTCGGGGGTAATAATCTCGAGATGCAACTCACTCACGGTTAGTCTCCCATCAGTTTCTTAGCTTTCTCGACTGCCTCTTCGATGGTGCCCACCATGTAGAAAGCCTGCTCGGGAAGCTCGTCGTGCTTGCCTTCCACGATTTCCTTGAAGCCCCTGACCGAATCGGGGAGCGCTACGTAGCGTCCCTGCTGCCCGGTAAAGGCCTCTGCAACGAAGAAGGGCTGGGAGAGGAATCTCTGGATCTTTCTCGCCCTGGCCACCACGAGTTTGTCTTCCTCGGAGAGCTCGTCCATACCCAAGATGGCGATGATGTCCTGGAGCTCTTTGTATTTCTGGAGGATCCTCTGGACCTCACGGGCCACCGTGTAGTGTTCCGCGCCCACGACCTGAGGGTCGAGGATACGGCTGGTGGAGTCGAGGGGGTCGACTGCGGGATAGATACCAAGCTCGGCGATCTGCCGCGAAAGCACTGTTGTTGCGTCCAGGTGGGCAAAGGTCGTCGCCGGTGCGGGGTCCGTCAAGTCGTCTGCAGGCACGTAAATAGCCTGGACGGAGGTGATCGATCCTTTCAGGGTCGAGGTGATCCGCTCCTGGAGCTCGCCCAGGTCGGTTGCCAGGGTCGGCTGGTAACCCACGGCCGAGGGCATCCGGCCGAGAAGTGCCGACACCTCCGAGTTCGCCTGGGTAAAACGGAAGATGTTGTCAATGAAGAGAAGCACGTCCTGCCCTTCTTCATCCCTGAAGTACTCCGCTGCCGTGAGGGCGGTGAGGCCGATCCTCGCGCGGGCGCCCGGGACCTCGGTCATCTGGCCGTAGATGAGGGCGCACTTATCGAGAACGCCGGAACCCTTCATTTCCAGCCACAGGTCGTTTCCTTCCCTGGTTCTCTCACCCACGCCGCCGAATACGGAGATACCACCGTGGTGCATGGCGATGTTGTGGATCATCTCCATGATGATAACGGTCTTGCCGACGCCTGCGCCACCGAAGAGGCCGACTTTGCCGCCCTTGGAGTACGGTTCGAGGAGGTCGATGACCTTAACGCCCGTCTCAAGGAGCTCAACCTTGGTGTTCTGCATGACCAGGGTCGGGGCCGGTCTGTGGATGGGGTAGAACTTCTGGGTCGCAAGGTCACCCACGCCGTCCACCGGCTCCCCCACCACGTTCAACACCCTGCCGAGGATATCGTTGCCCACGGGGATCTGAATCTGGGTACCCTTATAGGTCCCCTCCTGGCCTCTGAGGAGACCGTCGGTGGTATTCATGGCCACGCACCGTACCGTGCTGTCGCCCACGTGCTGCGCCACCTCGAGGATCAGATTCTCTTTCCGATCGTCAATGTTCGGATTGGTTACGTATACGGCACCGTAAATCGGTGGAAGGTTGTCGGAAGGAAACCTCACGTCCACAACCGTGCCGATGACCTGAACAATCTTTCCCTTTACCTCCACGCCCATCTATGTTCCTCCTTTTATTATCCTCTCAACGCTTCGGCGCCTCCGACGATGTCGAGCATCTCGCTGGTGATGCTCTCCTGTCTGCGCTTGTTGTATACAAGGGTGAGGTAGCTGATCATCTCACCACAGTTGCTCGTCGCATTCTCCATGGCGCTCATCCGTGCCGCATGCTCGCACGTCTGTGAGTCGGCCAGGGCATAATAGAGTTTGGTACCCACATACTTAGGTATCATGGCCTCTACGATCTTCTCCTTCTCCGGTTCGTAGAGGTAGTCGATGCCCTCCGGCTCCCCTTCCGTCTTGATGGGAAGGAACTCCTCGAACATGAGCACCTGTTTGATGGGTGACTGGAAGTGGGTGTAAAGGAGATAGACCTTGTCAAACTCTCCGCTTGTGTAGAGATCGATGAGGTCTGCGGCCATGCCTTCAAGGAGATCCACATCCACCTTCTTGACGTCTATGAGTTCCCGTGCGATGTCGATCTTTCTTCTGTTGAGATAGTCCTTTGCCTTTCTCCCGAACACGTAGGCGGCAATCCTCTCGTATTCATTCCGGTGCTCGGCGATGAAGTTCTCCACCCGGATACCCACGTTCACGTTGAAGCCGCCGCAAAGGCCCCTGTCGGAGGCGATGGCCACGATGAGGACCCTCTTTATCTCTTCCCTCTCCATGAGGAGGGGATGAACTTCCTTCGGTACCCTCAGGACCACCCGCTTTACCAGTTCCTCCATGCGCACCCCGTAGTGGCGGATCTTTTCGAAGTCGTCCTGGGCCCTTCTCAGCTTCGAGGCCGAGACCATCTTCATGGTTCGCGTGATCGTTTGGGTGCTCTGGATGCTGCTTATTTTTCTTCGAATATCCCGGAGTGTCGCCATCGTCTGTTCCTAATAGGTGAAGATTTCCTGGAATTCATCGAGGGCCTTGTTCAGCTTCTCCTCGATCGAACTGTCGATCTGTTTCTTGTCCCTGATCTCGTCGAGAAGACCTCTGTGCTTGGCGTCCATATATTTCGTCAGCTCTTCCTCATATTTCCTGATGGCGCTCTCGGGGTACATATCGATGTAGCCGTTGGCGCCTGCATAGAGGAGGACCACTTCCTTTTCAACGGGGATCGGCACATACTGTCCCTGTTTCAACAGCTCGGTGAGCCGGGACCCTCTGGCGAGGAGGGCCTGGGTTGCCTTGTCGAGGTCGCTGCCGAATTTTGCGAAGGCTGCGAGTTCCCGGTACTGGGCAAGCTCCAGTCTCAACCGGCCCGCCACCTGCTTCATGGCCTTGATCTGGGCGTTACCGCCGACCCTCGATACGGAGAGGCCGACGTTGATAGCCGGACGGACACCGGCGTAAAAAAGTTCGGGCTCAAGGTATATCTGGCCGTCGGTGATGGAGATGACGTTTGTGGGGATGTAGGCGGACACGTCGCCGGCCTGGGTCTCGATGATAGGGAGGGCCGTGAGGGATCCTCCGCCATGGGCATCGTCCCACTTGGCGGCCCGCTCAAGGAGCCTCGAGTGGAGATAGAAGATGTCGCCGGGATAGGCTTCACGTCCGGGGGGACGGCGCAGGAGCAGGGACAGCTGCCGGTACGCCACGGCGTGCTTTGAAAGATCATCGTACACGATGAGGGCATGGCGGCCCGTATCCCTGAAGTACTCTCCCATGGAGCATCCCGCGAAGGGCGCCAGGTACTGGAGGGGAGCGGCGTCGCTTGCCGTGGCGGCAACGATTGTGGTGTATTCCATGGCGCCGTACGCAGAGAGAAGGTCCACGGTACGGGCTACGGAGGACCTCTTCTGGCCGATGGCCACGTAGATGCAGAAGACGTCTTTCCCCTTCTGATTGATGATCGTATCGAGGGCGATAACCGTTTTGCCGGTACCCCTGTCGCCGATGATCAACTCCCTCTGGCCTCTCCCGATGGGGATCATGGCGTCGATGGCCTTGATGCCGGTCTGGATAGGCTCTTTCACGGGCTGGCGCACGACGACGCCGGGGGCCACGGTTTCGACCGTCTTCGACTCTTTCGCCTCCACGGGGCCTTTTCCGTCGATCGGGTTACCGAGGGCGTCCACCACCCGGCCTATCAGGGCCTCGCCGACCGGAACCTGGGCGATCCTGTTCGTCCTCTTGACGAGGTCGCCTTCCTTGATCTTATAATCCTCGCCGAAAACAACGGCACCGATATTGTCCTCTTCCAGGTTCAGCACCATGCCGGCAATACCCTGGGGAAAATCGAGGAGCTCTCCGGCCATGGCATTTTCCAGGCCGTAGATGCGTGCAATACCGTCACCGACGGAGATGATGACACCGGTCTCCTGGAGATCGATCTCCTTCTCAAATCCCGATATCTTCTGCTCAATAATCCTGCTGATCTCGTCTGCCCTGATCTCCATGCGCCCTACTCCTTCAGAATATTTTCCTTTAATGTCTCGAGCTGTCGCCTTGCGCTCCCGTCAATTATGGTGCCCCTGACCATGACCTTTACTCCTCCGATGAGGGATTTGTCCTCCACGGCGGTCAGCACCACGTCCTTCTGGAGTTTTTCCTTCAATTCATCCTGAATACGGGTCTTGAGGGATTCCTCGAGGGGGAAGGCCGACCATATGGTACCCCTGACCCTCCCTTCCTTTTCGTCCACCAGTTCGCTGTACACCTCTTTTACAAGGGGCAAGTAGGCCATCCTGTTCTTCTCGAGCAGCATGGCCATCACGTTGGACAGGGGAAGAGAGGCGCCCAGACTCTTCATCAGGTCGCTCAATATCTCTTTCCGCCTCTTTATCTCCAGGAGGGGGAGCATGAGGGCCTTCTTCAGCCGCTCTTCCTTCTGCAACACCTGCAACACTCCGTCCAGTTCCTCAAGATAAAAACGGTATTTCCCATCCTTCTCGCCAACTGCAAAGAGACCCTTGGCATATCTTTTTGCAATGGACTGTTGTATCAATTTAGGCTCCTGAGCTTTTCTATGAAATCCTCGACCATCTGGTCGTGGTCTTTCTTACCCACCTTTTCCCGTATCAACGACTCAGCCTTTTCCACCGTAAGGCGGGCGATCTCCTCTTTGATCCTGCCCGTGATCTCCCTCACTTCCTGCTCATAGGTGATGGCAGCCTGCTGTTTGATCCGGGCTGCAAAGGCCTCCGCGTCGGCCAGGATCTTCTTCCGCTCCTTCTCCGTCTCTTCGAGGACATCCTTCTTGAAGGCTTCCAGTTCCTTCTCGAGTCCGGCAAGCCTCTCTTCGTACTTCGCCCTCAGGGCCTCGGCTTCACTGGCCTTCCGCTCCGCCTCTTCCAGTTTCTCTTTGATTGCGTTGTGACGGTTCACAAGGTAGTTCTTGAGAGGCTTTCCTGCGTACTTGACGAGAACGGCCACAAGGACCGCGAAGTTGATAACCTTAAAAAGCCAGTCCAACCACGATTCTCCGCCCGCGGTCATCAGATGCTCCTTCCCAGTATTTTCTGCGCAACCTCTACGGAGAGACGATCGACTTCGCCCTTCAGGCGGTCGTAGGTCTCCCGGCTCTCCCGGTCCACGTCTGCACGGATCTTTGTGAGCTCCTCGGCCAGACTTGCCCGGGCCTGCTCGATCATTTTGGCGGAGGTCCCGTGGGCCTCCGACAGCATCGCTTCCCTCGCCTCTATGACGGGTCGCTTCTTTTCCTTGGCCTTCTCGTCGTAGGCCCGCTCCATATCCTTCACATCATCAGCGCCCTTGCCGACTTTTCCCAGGAGTGAGCCTATGGCCTCTTCCCGCTTGGCAATGACCCTGAGCACGGGCTTGAAAAGGAAGATGTTAAGGAGGATGAGTACGATGAGGAGGTTCAAAAACTGGATGAGCAGAGTATAGTTGAATTCTATCATCCTTCCAGTCCCTCTTTGATAAAAGAATTATTTCACAAAAGCGTAAAATTTCTATCACAAAACGAATACGCTTTGCAATCTATTTTTAGGACTTTGTGTAGCCCGGGAAAGCGGCCTTCCCGGCTTGGTTCGGCAGCCTTCACGGAAGCCCCCCGACCGTCCCTCGTGCGCTTTTTCAGGCAGGTCAGCCCTTTTCTATGAGGTCGGCAATTCGTTCCAGATCTTCTTTGGAATAGAACTCAATGATGATCTTGCCCTTTCCGTTCCGGTAGGTGATATTCACCTTGGTTCCGAGGCTGTTCCGGAGTTCCTCCTCCATGTGGGAGAAAGGGGATGCCCGCTCCAGCCGTTTCTTTTTCGCTTCCCGTTCGAGGTCTCTCACCGAGGCCCCCTCCCGGAGGACCCGGTCCACGAAATGCTTCTGCTCCTTCTCACTTCCCAGGGAGAGGAGGGCGCGACCGTGACCCTGGCTTAATTTGCCTTCCCCTATCAGGGCCTTGATCCACTCGGGAAGCTTAAGGAGCCGCACGTAGTTGGAGATGGAGCTGCGGTCGATCCCTACCCTTTCGGCCAACTCCTGCTGCGTATAATCGAATTCCCCCATGAAGCGTTCAAAAACCGTGGCGATTTCAACGGGATTGAGATCCTCGCGTTGAAGGTTCTCCACGAGGGCGATCTCCAGCGCCTCCCTGTCGTCCACCTCCCTGACGATGGCGGGCACCTCCCTGAGGCCCGCCATGACCGAGGCCCGGAAGCGGCGCTCCCCGGCGATGATCTCGTACGCCTCATCCCGTCTCTTCAGGATGATGGGCTGCAGGAGCCCCTTGGTTTTGATGGAGGCCGCGAGCTCGGCAAGGGATTCTTCCTTCATGACAAACCGGGGCTGGGCCGGGTTGGGGGTGATCTGGTCCACAGGGATCAGCCTGCTCGTCCCCTTCTCTTCCACGTCCTTGAGAATCGCCGACAGTCCCCTTCCGAGGGGATCCTTCTTCACCATCTAAGCCCTCTCCCGAGACAGCGGTGTTCCGGCCACAGACCCCTGGATCTTCGCGGGCGAGTGTCCGGGTTTCGAGTTATTCCGGAAGAAGATCTCGGAGGCCAGATCCAGATAACTTTCCGCTCCCTTGGAAAGGATATCGTAGAGGAGCACGGGCTTGCCGTGGCTCGGGGCCTCACTCAGCTTCACATTCCGGGGAATCACGGTCTTGAAGACCGAGTCGCTGAAGCAACTCCTCACTTCCTCCATGACCCTGGAAGAGAGCCTGTTCCTCCTGTCGAACATGGTCAGGAGGATGCCCATGGTGGTGAGGGAGGGGTTGAGTCTTCTTTTGATGATGGTGATGGTCCTCTGAAGCAGGGCCAGCCCTTCGAGGGCGAAGTACTCGCACTGGAGGGGGATGATCACCGCGTCGGAAGCGGCCAGGGAATTGATGGTGAGAAGCCCGAGCGAAGGCGGGCAATCGATGAAGACATAGTCGTAACCACCCCTCACCTCGTCGAGAATCCGTCTGATCACAAACTCCCGCTCCTCCACATCCAGGAGTTCAACCTCGGCCCCGATGAGGTCGGGGTGGGCGGGGATAATGTCCAGAAAGGGCACGTCCGTCTTTCTGATCACCTCTTTGACCCTTTTCCTCCCCGAAATCACGTGGTACACGTGGGCATAGAGGCCGCTGTAAGCGATCCCGTACGCCGAGGTGGTGTTGCACTGGGGATCCATGTCTACCACGAGGGTCTTTTTCTCAAGGACGGCTACGGAGGCAGCAAGGTTGACGGCGGTGGTTGTCTTCCCGACCCCCCCCTTCTGGTTCGCTATGGAAATGACCATACGGTTCAGTAGATTACCACAAATCCCCGGGGTTGTACAAAGCTATTGTCGGGCGGTTTTCAGGACCCCTTCCCTGACCGCGGATGACGGGCGAGAGGCGTGACGGGGTTGACAACGGACCATGCCGATGGCAGATTAAGCGAAGAGACCCGCGGAATGCGGGGACCGGAGGGCGGGAGGAATTCATGAAAGAAGAGAGTTGCGCGGTCGGCCCGGGCCCATCCCTTAGACTCCTGGAGATCCGCATCGACCCGGGACTGGAGTTGACGCGCCACGCCCTGCTCGCTTCCCCCGACGGTTGTTGCTCTCAGACGGTCCTTCCTTTTGCGGCCAGGGTCATCGGGACCGTGGCGAACCGTGGGGACGAAGAATGCTGTGTCACCGTCTCCGTGACGCTCCATGACCGTCAGGGCACCCCGCACGGGACCTTCGAGGACCTTCTCTTCGTCGATCCTTCCCGGCGGGGGGAGTTTGACGTGAAGCTCTCCGAAGCGGTGAGGGTCGCCGCCTCCTACTCCCTCCATATCAGGACCACGACAGGGCCCGACCGCTGAGCCTCCCCGGGGTGCGAGTCTGCCGGTCACCGGCCGGGTAAGACAGGGAAGGTCCTTAAGTCGGGAAAGGAGCGGCCGATAAGACGAGGGTAGCAGATCCGACTCCGGGAGGAAACCCATGGACTGTCCCCGTTGTTCCTCTGAAATGGTCCCCGACGATGACTTCATAAACCGGGTAAGGGTTGTGGTCTGCTCCAACCCCACATGCCTTCACCGGATCTACCCGGATTACCCCGCACGGAAGGGCAACGAGGATATCTGTTACCTGTGCGGCAAGGTCTTCACGGTGCGTCCCAGCTCCCCGAGCGTCCTGTGTCCTTCCTGCCGGAAACGGGCCCAGCAGCAAAGAAAGAGCGAGATCCTCCTGTCCAGGGAAGATCCCCGGCAGACAGAGGCCGACCGTCCTATCCGCATCTACAACACCAGGCGGAGGCAACCCCCCCGGCCATCCTTCTCCAGACCCGCCAAACCGGTTCCGGCCACTCCCTGAGCCACCGGGCGCCCGGCTCTCCCTTACGCCTTCTCCACCCTCAGCACCCTTGTCCCTCTGGCCTTTCTCAGGAGTGCGGCGTCCTTGGTAATCCTGCCCACCAGGTTCACTTCGCTCGCCGGCACCGGATCCGCCCCTCTGCTCAGGGGCGTGGGGCCGAAGAAGATGGCGAGGGCCGATCCCGGCGGCCAGTACCCGATGTCGCCCGCCTTCACCTCGGCGGTGGCCGTGTCGTCGAGGGGTAACACCACAGGGATGGTGAAATAGAACTCGTCTCCCCATTCGTTGGGGCGCACCTCAAAGGGGAGGTGCCCGGCGATGGTCTTGGCGCAGGGGGTATCCAGGAGCTCACCCTCCACGACAATATCTCCTGCTGTGATGCGAATGGCCGTGTTCATGCCTCACTCCTTCCGTCTCCTTCTCCGGTCCGGCGGTACACAAAAAGCCTCAGGGTCTTTCCCGTGCCCGGCAGCCCGTAGGGGATCGTTTCCTTTCTTTCAAAACCGTCGCAGTCCACGCCCTCCTCCCCGCGGCCCTTGACCATAAGGACGAGCCCACCCGGCACCACGTGTCTCGCCGCCAGGTCGAGTACCCGGGGAATGGCACCGAAGGCCTTCACCGTCAGGCGCTCCACCGGAGGACACTGGACAGTCTCGACCCGTCCGTGAAGAGGTGTCAGCCCCTCAAGGTGAAGCAATCTCTTCACGTGCCGCTGGAACTGGATCTTCTTCAGGCTCTTATCGATCGAATAGACCGTGGATCCGTCAAGGAGGATGGCGAGAGGTATGCCCAGGACCCCGGCCCCGGATCCCATGTCCATGATGGTGCCGCTTTCCTTCACGTATGAAAAGAGGAGAAATGCATCGAAGATGAGTTCCCGGATAAGCCCTTCCGTTTCCCGGAGCCCCGTGAGATTGATTCGCCTGTTCCAACGCTCCAGTTCGGAGGTGTAGGCGAGGAGCGCGTCCAGGCGACGGGCATCGAAGGGTATGCCGAAATACTCGAGGCCCTCCCTGAATACCCCTTCCGGCGTCACGGGAAAAAGGATAGCATAAATCCTTGCCTTCTGTTATACTGACCTCATGAAAAGGCTCGTGATAATTGCCCTATCCTGCATGCTTCTTTTCGCCTGCGCCTCGAAGGCGCCCAAGAAAGTGGACAGCGCCGGCAACCTGTACGTCGACGGCGTGAACCTCATGAATGCCAAGAAGTGGGACAAGGCGGTGGAAAAGTTCACCGCCATCCGGGAGAACCACCCCTTCGACCCCCTGGCCCTCGTTGCCACCGTCAAGCTCGGGGATGTTTACTTCGAGAAGAAGGAATACCTTCTGGCTGTGGGCATCTACGATGACTTCTTCAATACCCACCCCGATGACGAGAACATTCAGTACGTGCTCATGCGCCTCGGCGAGTGCTACGAGAAGCTGGCCCTTACGACGGACAGAGACCAGGCCTATACCCTGAAAGGCATTGAACGCCTCACCTACCTCAAGAACCGCTTTCCCTCCACCACCTACCGTAACCTTGTGGACGGAAAGCTGAGGGCCCTCACCCAGAGGCTTGCCGACAGGGAACTGTACGTGGGCGAGTTCTACTACCGCTCCTACCAGTACAATGCCGCCATCATCAGGCTCGAGTACATGCTCAAGAAGTATCCCGAAGCCCAGGGAATCGACAAGGCCCTCTATTATCTCGGCCTCTCCCACAGGGCCCTCGGCAACCGGGAACAGAGCGAGCACTACATGGACCGCCTGAGGAGCGAGTACCCCAAGAGCCCCCTTCTCAGGTCCTCGGTCCGGGAGAGAAAGACCCTGCAGCTCGCCTCTGCCACCTTCCCCCCCCAGGCCGAAGGGAGAGAGAGGCGGGACGTGGAGCTCATCGCCCAGACAACGCAGGGCACTCAGCCTCAGCAAAAGGAAGAAAGGAAGGAAGGCCTCGCCTTTTTCGACGAGAAGAAACCCGTGGATATCGTCTCCGACAACATGGAGGGGTTCGACAAAGAGAAGTATGTGGTCTTCAAGGGGAGCGTGGTGGCCAAACAGGCTGACCTCTATATCTTCTCCGACGTCATCGAGGCTTACATGAACGAGGCCAATAATGAGGTCCAGAAGGCCAACGCGAAGGGAAACGTGAAGATTGTGAAGAGAGACCGCACCGCCACCTGCGAGGAGGCGGTCTTCGATAACGCCAGAGGCCTGATCGTTCTCAAAGGGAATGTGGTGGTCCACTCAGGCGGCGATCGCGTCACCGGGAATCTTGTCACCTACTTCGTCAATGAGGACCGGGTGGTCGTCGAAGGCGAGAAGGAAAAGCGGGCCCACGTCACCATCAATCCGAAGTAAGTCGCAGTATTCCATAGACCAGAATCCGGAAGTCAGCATACAGTGTTCAGAAGAAAGACGTGAACCGCAATCCATTCTTTCTCCCGTTCCGAATTCCGACTCCTGGATTCTGACGACTTATCCTTCTTCCTTCAGAAAGGGGATCGGGTCGCTTTTCACGTACACAAGGGCCTGGCACGTGGCAATCAGGTGCTCCTCGTCCCTGACCGTGATGGAGTAGGAGGCGGTCCGCCTCGTCCTGTTCACTTCCCTTGATTCCGCCGTCAGCGTGGAATGCTTCCGGGGGGGCCTCATATAGGTGATATTCATGTTGAGGGCCACGGACACGTTCTCATGACTGTTGGAGGATATCTCAAAGGCCTCGTCGATCAGAGAAAAGAGTGCCCCGCCGTGGGCATTGCCGTAAATGTTGTCCATAGAGGGGTCATACTCCATCTCGCACAGGGCATAGCCCTCGGATACGTCCTTGAGCCGTATGTTGAGGAGCTTCGCAAAGGGCTCTTCCGCCACCTTCCTGAAGTATTTCTGTCGCTTGCCCTCTTCCACGTCAGTCCGTGACCTTCTTGATCAGGGTATCGATGGTCTGCTTCGGCTGGGCACCCACGATCCTTTCCACTGCCTCTCCGTTCTTGAAGAGGATCAGGGTGGGGATGCCCCTGATGCCGTACTTTGGGGGCGTCGCCGGGTTTTCGTCCACGTTCAGCTTGAAGACCTTCAGCTTCCCTGCATATTCCTCCGCCAGGGCGTCAACCACAGGCCCGAGGACCTGGCAAGGGCCGCACCAGGTGGCCCAGAAATCCACCATCACCGGCGTCGTCGACTGGAGCACTTCCTTCTCGAATTCACCATCCGTTACGGGTGTCGCCTTACTCATATCCGCCTCCTCATGTTTTGCAGCGCTTTGTTGCCTACCGGCCCGGGAACGGTCACGCCATTCCGGATGTTCTATCCTCACGAGAAACCGGACCCGCCTTTCTTCGGGCCGCAGGACCCCACACTTCCGAGGCTGGCGACCGCTTTCTTCTCTGTCTGTTCCTTCCCGCACTCCGGGCATGGAGGCTCTTTTTCGTCCCTGCCCTGGATCACCTCGAATTCATGCCCACAGACCTTGCAGGTATATTCGTAGATCGGCATGGCATCACCTCCATCACCAAGGGTAAGATACGGTCTCTCCCATTTTTTGTCAACCGGCCCCTCATTCATGAAACATCCTGAGGCGCAGGGAATTGCTCACCACGGAAACGGAACTGACCATCATGGCCAGGGCACCGTACATGGGTTCCATCCTGATACCGAAGAGGGGGTAGAGGGCGCCGAAGGCTATGGGGATACCCAGAATGTTGTAGAAAAAGGCCCAAAAGAGGTTCTGGCGGATAACCCTCATGGTGCGTCTGGACAGCTTGATGAGACCGGGGAGACGGGAAAGCCGGCCCTTCATGAGAACCACGTCGGCGGACTCGATGGCGATGTCCGTCCCCTTGCCCATGGCCACCCCCACGTCGGATGCAGCGAGGGACGGCGCGTCGTTGATACCGTCTCCAACCATGACCGTGACCCCTTTCTTCTTGTACTCGGCCACAATCCGGGCCTTCTGGTCCGGCAGGACCCTGGCGTGGTACTGTCGGATGCCCACCTTCTCGCTGATGGAACGGGCCCCGTTCATGCTGTCACCGGTAATCATCACCGATTCCACACCCAAACGGGCCAACTCGGCCACCACGTCCTTCGCCTCGTCCCGCACCTTGTCGCTGAAGGAAAGGAGCCCCATGGGGCCTTCGTCGTTCCAGAGGAGCACCGGGGATCCATTCCTTTCCATCTTTTCGTATTGTTCGGCCACATCCCGCCCGAGGGGCGCACCCATCGTCTCCTCGTAGAAGGCCCTGTTCCCCACAAAGTAGCGGCGTCCGTCAATGACGCCCTTGATGCCCTTCCCCGTCACCGACTCGAAGCCCTCGACCTTCCGGGGTGCGAGCCCGAGCTCGGCGGCCCGCTTCCTCAGGGCATCGGAAAAGGGATGTTCCGACTGTCGCTCCAGGCTCCAGGCCACATCGAGCATTTCCTTCTCCGCCACACCCCCGAGGGGTGCCGCCTCGGCAAGGACGATGACACCCTCGGTCAGGGTCCCGGTCTTGTCGAAAAGCACGTGTTTCACCCTGTTCGTCGTCTCTAGGGCCTCGGCGCTCTTGATGAGGATGCCCCTCCTGGCCCCGACCCCGGTGGCCACCATGATCGCCGTGGGGGTGGCAAGCCCCAGGGCGCAGGGGCAGGCGATAATGAGGACGCTCACAAAGGAGAGGAGACCGTTGGTCAGCCGGGGCTCCGGACCGGCGAAAAACCATACGAAAAAGGCGGCGATACTGATCAGGATCACGATGGGCACAAAGACGCCCGCCACTTTGTCGGCAAGGCGCTGCACCGGGGCCTTGGTGAACTGGGCCTCCTCCACCAGGCGGATGACCCTGGAGAGGACCGTGTCCTTCCCTACCCTCACGGCCTTCACCACGAGGGAGCCCCGGCCGTTGATGGTGCCCCCCGTGACCTCAAGGCCCCTCCCTTTGTACACCGGCATGCTTTCCCCGGTGATCATGGATTCATCCACGTGGGACTCTCCCTCCGTCACCTCTCCGTCCACGGGTATCCGCTCGCCGGGCCTCACCAGGACCATGTCGCCCGCCTCCAGGGAGTCTGTGGGCACCCTGGTCTCGGTGCCGTTTTTCAGGACCACGCAGTCCTTGGGCGAGAGCTCGTAGAGCATCCTGATGGCCCCATAAGTCCGGGTCTTGGCCCGGGACTCAAAATACCGGCCCAGAAGAATGAGGGTGATGATCACCGCACTGGAGTCGAAGTAGGCCACCGGCTTCATCCCGGCGGACGAGACGATGTGGGGGAAAAAGGTCACGAAGGCGCTGTAGAAGAAGGCGGCGGATGTGCCTACCGATATGAGGGTGTTCATATCCGAGGTGTAGTGCTTGAGATTGAGGAGGGCGGAACGGTGAAAACGGAGACCGAAATAGAACTGCACCGGCAGAGTCAAAAGGAGGAGGAGGTAGTTGACGGCCTGGTCGCCATGCATCCCCAGGGTCATAGAGATGAGGAGGACGGGAAGGCCGAAGAGGGCGGACCAGAGGAAATCTCTTTTCAGCTCCTTCTCCTCTTTGCGGGCACGAAGGGTGACATCCGCCTCAAGATCCACGTCGTAGCCCATATCCCTGATCATGGCCACGATCTCCTTCAGCTCAATCTCTCTCTTCGGAAGAATGACCGCCTTCTTCAGGGGGAAGTTTACCTTCACCTCCGCAATGTCTTTGTAGCCGCTCAGTACTCTCTCTATCCGTGCCGCACAGGCGGCACAACTCATGCCGTTGATGGGAAGTTCGAATCTCTCAGCCACCGGATCTCCCTTGCTTTCTTTCGCTCCTTCGGGAAAATATAAGTATCGGCAGGAGGTTTCACAACCACCTCCAAGAAAGGGGCGACAAGGGGTGCCCGTATGCTACACTTACTATTCCGGCAGCCGGTTACGGCAATGAAGGGCTTCCGCCTGCGCCGGACAGGGGAAAAGAACGTCACCTGCGTGGTCGGGACAGTGAATCGTCGTGTGATCGTCAAGGGTTGGGTCGTGCGTCTCCCGAACCGGAAGGAAGATCCTTTCTATGTCTTTTAGCTCCCTCTCCTTTCTCTTCTTCTTCCTCGTCGTAGCCCTCGTCTACTTCCGCCTGCCCTATCGGCACAGACCGACCCTGCTCCTCGTGGCGAGCCTCTACTTTTACGCGACCTTTGAAGTCTGGTATCTTATCCTCCTCGCACCCTTCACCCTCATGGCCTACGCAGCGGCCCTCAGGATGGCCGCCACGGAAGACCGGGGGGAGCGCCGGGCGATCCTCGCCATCACCGTCACCGTGCTGGTGGGAACCCTCTTCGCCTTCAAGTACTACAATCTCCTCGGAGATGCCCTCTCCGGCCTTCTCGGCGCCTTCGACATCTCCGTCAGGACCCCGCGCCTGGGTCTTGTCCTTCCCGTGGGCCTCTCGTTCTACAGTTTCAAGCTCATGAACTACCTCATCGACGTCTACCGGGGCGCGATAGGGCCGGAGAGGCGGCTTACCGTCTTTTCCCTCTACGCCTCCTTCTTCCCTCAGATGGTGGCGGGGCCCATCGACAGGGCGTCCGCCTTTCTTCCCCAGCTTCACCGGCAATTCGATTTCGATGACCGCAGGGTAACGAGCGGCATGCGCCTCATGCTCTGGGGGTTTTTCCAGAAACTGGTCATCGCCGACACCCTCTCCGCCATGGCCGATCCGGTCTTCAACCAGCCCACAGCCTATGAGGGGCTGGCCCTCTTTCTCGCCTCCCTCTGTTTTACCTTTCAGATCTATGCCGATTTTTCGGGCTACTCGGACATCGCCATCGGGGCTGCCCGTGTCTTCGGGTACACCTCCATGACCAATTTCGAGCGCCCCTATTTCGCCGCCTCCATACCCGAATTCTGGCACAGATGGCACATCTCCCTCTCCACGTGGTTCAGGGATTACCTCTACATACCCCTCGGGGGCAAAAGGGTGCCTCGGCCGCGGTGGTATCTCAATCTCTTCCTCGTCTTTCTCTTGAGCGGTCTCTGGCACGGCTCCAACTGGACCTTCGCCGTCTGGGGCGGCATCCACGGGGCCCTCTATATCCTTTCGGTGCTGACTGAAAAGGCAAGGGCCGGTTTCGTCCGGACCATCGGGCTTGACCGCGCCCCCCGTCTTCACCGGTCGGTCAGGGTCCTTCTCACCTTCCTCCTCGTCAACTTCGCCTGGGTCTTTTTCAGGGCCGGCAGCGTCTCCGACGGGTTCTACATCGTTGCCCGTTCCTTCACAGGCTGGGCAGGAGGACTCGGGACATGCCTCTCCTTTGTGCCGTCCGGTTTTGACCTGGTGGTAGCCGCGGCAGGGGTCGTTGTTCTCCTGATCGCGAACCTCCTGGAGGAGCGGGGATCCTTGGAGGGGCGTCTCCTCTCGGGACCTCTCTGGCTCAGGTGGGCGGTATACTACGGCGGCGTCCTGGCTATACTGCTTTTCGGCAATCTTGGGGTAAAAAACTTCATCTACTTCCAGTTCTGACGGTGGACCCGGTGAAACGATTCTTCGCAAAGCTCATCCTCTTTTTTCTCCCCTTCCTCGGGATCACCCTCGTCGAGCTCTACGTCCTCCCCATCGATTTTTCCACCTTCCGCCTGTGGGAGGCCCTGAGGGTCCACAGTCTCCGCTCCATCCTTCCGGGGTACTTCTATCCCAACCTCACGGTCACCAAGGTGGAGACCGGGGACCTGGCGCCCCATTCGCCGTACGCAACGAAGAGGGAGGTCACCTGGGTCACCGACCGCCTGGGCTACCGGAATGCGGACCGGCCCGGAACGCATTACAGGGTGGTGGTGATCGGCGATTCCAATGTGGCGGGAAGCGGGCTCACCCAAGCCGATATCCTTTCAGAGGTCCTGGCCCGCAAACTGGGGGCCCCTGTCTATGCCATCACACCGGCAAGCATCAATACCTTCCTGAAGGACCTGAGGTTCCAGGAGCGGCCGCCGGAGGTCGTGGTCATCGCCTCCATCGAGCGCGAGATCCCCTATCTCAGGAGGGCGAAGAAGGAGCTGGTCACGAGGCCGTGGCACGAGCGGGCGGTGTCTTACTTGGAGTTCCGGATCAAGGCAAACCCGGTCGTCCAGGCCGTAGCGGTACCCATCGACCGCGTCCTGAAGGCCAACCTCCTCCATTATACGAGGGCCGCGTTGAGGAGGGGTGTCACCGGGTGGTGCACCCGCTTCAGGCCCCTCACCGGCCGCGCTACAGGGACCGGCGCATCCGACTATGACGAACCGTTGCGCCGCGGTTCCCTCCTTTTCCTGCAAGGACCCGAGGCCAACAGGGACGTGCCGGCCGAAAAATTCGAAGAAACCGTAAGGGTCTTGCGCTCCTACGGGGATGTGCTGGCAACCCGCAACATCCGCTTCATTTTTCTTCCTATTCCCAACAAGGAGAACATCTACTACGATCTTCTCCCGGTCAGGATAAGGCCCGCCTTCCTGAGGCACCTCATACCGGCCCTCAACGGGGCGGGCGTGGAGACCGTGGACACCCAGACGGCCTTCGACGAGGCGCGGAAGGTCGGCGTATTGGTCTTTCAGCCTGACGATACCCACTGGAACGCCAACGGGGTACGCATTTCAGCGGATCTGCTCGCCGGGAAGATCGGGCCCGGCCCTCATAGAGAGAAATGAGTGGCTGAATAGCTGAATGGTTGACACCCTTCGTGCCTCCTGCTATTGTTCTGAAAAGGAGTCGATCATGAAAACATCACTGAAACGATCCTTCTTCTGCCTCATCCTCTCCTGCCTCATGCTCACCACCCCGGTCTTCGCCGGCCCTCTCGACGATCTCCTGAAAGGGGTCAAACTTCCCGGCGGGGCAGGGAGCAAAGAACCCGATCTCAACACCACCATCGCCGGGCTCAAAGAAGCGCTCTCCATCGGGACCGAGAAGGCGGTGAAGTCCGTATCCAGGACGGACGGTTATTTCGCCAACCAGATGATCAAGATCCTTCTGCCCGACAACATCCAGAAGGTGGCGGATGTCCTCGCCAAGGTGGGATATCAGAAAGAAGTGGACAATTTCATTCTCTCCATGAACCGGGCCGCGGAAAAGGCGGCGCCCCAGGCCACCAACATCTTCCTCAAGGCGGTCAGGGAAATGACCTTTGACGACGCACGAAAGATCCTGCGGGGAAACGACACGGCGGCAACCGAGTTTTTCAAGGAGAAGACCTCTCCCCGCCTCTTCGAGATCTTCAAGCCCATCGTGGCGTCCAGCATGAATCAGGTGGGCGTTACCCGGTCCTACAAGGAGATGATGGGGAAGTATGAGTCTATCCCCTTCGTCCAGAAGGAATCCCTCGACCTGGACCGCTACGTGACCACAAAGGCCCTGGACGGACTCTTTTACATGGTAGGCCAGGAGGAGAAGGCGATACGGACGAATCCGGCCGCCCGGGTCACCGACCTCCTGCGGTCGGTTTTCGGGAAATAATCACCCACTACACATACAAAGGAGTGAGCCATGCTGAAGGAATTCAAGGAATTTGCCATGAAGGGAAATGTTCTGGACATGGCCATCGGTATCATCATCGGGGCCGCCTTCGGGAAGATCGTCACGTCCTTTGTCGGTGACATCCTCATGCCGCCCCTCGGTCTTCTCCTCGGCAAACTCGATTTCAGCAATCTCTTTCTCAATCTGTCGGGCAAGGACTTCCCCTCCCTTGCGGCCGCCAAGGCGGCGGGGGCGCCCACCCTCAACTACGGCGTGTTCATCAACACCATCATCGACTTCGTTATCGTCGCCTTCGCCATATTCCTCCTGGTGAAACAGGTGAACCGGTTCAAAAAGGCAGAGGCGCCCGCGCCGCCCCCGGAGCCGGCAACAAAGGACTGCCCCTTCTGCCTCTCCGCCATCCCCGTCAAGGCGACGAAGTGCGCCCACTGTACCTCTCAACTGTAGGACGGATGTACCACGGGAGCCCGGATGGCCGAGCCCACCGGTAAGGCCCTGCACCTTCGCGTCCCCTTCGGGGACGGATGGCTCAGGGTAACCGCGCCCGCCCCTGCCGACATTCTGGAGATGGGGGAAGAAACACCCCTTCCCGACCCGCCGGGGGCGGTTCTTGACGGATTGGAGAATCCCATCGGCTCCCGGTCACTCGCACGGATCATCCGGGAAAAAGGGGAACCCTCGACCCTGAAGGCGGTGGTGGTGGTCTCCGACATCACCCGGCCCGTACCGTACGCCGGCCCGAAGGGCATCCTCCCGCCTCTTCTGAGGTACCTCGAAGAACAGGGCATCCCACCCCGCCATATCCTGCTCCTCGTTGCCACAGGGATGCACCGGCCCAGCACGGCTGAAGAGAAGGTATCCATGTACGGGCGGGCGATCGTGGAACGGTACGCCATCGAAGATCACCGGTGCGACGACCCTTCGGCCCTCGTCGCGGCAGGGATGACCCGGCAGGGTACCCGGGTGAGCGTGAACAGATCGTTCCTGGAGGCCGACCTCCGCATCTGCACGGGCCTCGTGGAGAGCCACTTCATGGCAGGCTTTTCCGGGGGAAGGAAGGCCGTCTGTCCGGGACTCGTAGACAAAAACACCTTGGAACGATTTCACGGCCCCTCCTTCCTTTCCCACCCCCGGGCAGACAACCTCTGCCTCGAAGGAAACCCCTGCCACGAGGAGGCGATGGAGGTGGCGGCCCTCGCGAGGATCGATTTCCTCCTGAATGTTACCGTGGACCGCAACTTTCGCGTCACAGGCGTGTACGGGGGAGACCCGGTGAAGGCCCACCTGGCGGCCTGCGAGGCGGTACGGCGGGCCGTGACCATTCCCATCGGGCAGGCCTATGACATCGTCCTCACCCATGGCGGCTATGTGGGGGTCAACCACTACCAGACCGCCAAGGCGGCCTGCGCCGCGCTCCCTGCCCTCAAGGAAGGGGGAACGTTGATCATCGCCGCCCACCACCGGGAGACGGACCCCGTGGGGAGCCCCGAATACCGCTCCCTTCTGGCGCTGCTCAGGCAAAAAGGTCCCGACGGCTACGTCAAGACCCTCCATGACCCGGGCTGGAGCTTCACGAAAGACCAGTGGGAACCCCAGATGTGGGGCCGCGTGCTGGCGAAGACAGGCGCCGAGGGCCTCATCTACTGCACGCCCCATATACCCGAGTCCGATTTCTCCTTCCTCCCCGGTGTCTCAGGAAGGCGGCTTCTTGCCCGGACCGGGGCCGGGGAACGGGATGACCGCCTGGCCGAAGCCATGGTAGAGGCGGCCCTGGGGCATGCCTGTAACCGCCTCCTGCGGGGCCGGGGAGAAAAAAACCCCTCAATCGCTTTTCTGGCCGACGGACCCTATGGTATACCGGTAATGCATCGCCCTCAGGACGAACACCCGTGACAGGGACAAAGAATAAGGAGCGCAGGCCATGGCAGGGATGGAAGACACAGAGTACCTGAAGAAACTGCTCGGGGAGGAGTGGGTCTCCACGGGACAGTCGGTGCGGGAGCTCCACTCCCACGACGAGTCCTTCCATCATCCCGTGCTTCCCGACGTGGTCGTGTGGCCCCATTCCACCGAGGAGGTGTCCCGCGTCGTTGCCTGGGCCTATGAGAAGGGGGTTCCGGTCACACCCTGGGGGGCGGGGACCAGCCTCGAGGGCAACCCCATCCCCACCCAAGGGGGCGTGGTGATCAACTTCCAGGAGATGAAGAGGATCCTCGCCCTCCATCTCGAGGACTTCCAGGTCCACGTGGAGGCAGGGATCATCTACAAGGACCTGAACAAGACCTTGAGCCGGCACGGCCTCTTCTTCCCCCCCGACCCCGGCGCCGCGGCAACTATCGGGGGCATGATCGGCAACAACGCGAGCGGCATCCGGACCGTCAAATACGGGGCCACCCGGGACTATGTCATGAGGCTCACCGTGGTCCTCCCCGGCGGACGGGTGATCCGCACGGGAACACGATCCCGCAAGACCTCGTCGGGGTACAATCTGCTGTCCCTCTTTGTGGGCTCCGAAGGTACCCTGGGCCTCGTCACGGAAGCGACCTTGCGGCTCGCCCCCCTCCCCGTCAACTTTATGGCGGTCAGGGCCACCTTCCCCGTCATCCGGGCAGCCACCGATACGGTGTTCCAGGTGATGAACTCCGGCCTCGGTCCGGCAGCCATGGAATTCCTCGATGCCAACGTGATCGCCGTCCTCAACCGGGATCGCGGCCTCACCATGGAGGAAAAGCCCACCCTCCTCATGGAGTTTCACGGCTTCAGCGAGGGAGGGCTCAGGGAGGAGATGGCCTCCGTGGAGGAGATTTGCACGGACAACGGCTGCACCTCTCTCGACAAGGGCATTGGCGCCGCGGAAAGGGCCCGGCTGTGGGAGATGCGGCACCTTACCTTCGAGTCCATCAAGAGGCATCACCCGGGGCTGCTGCCCCTTATCATGGACGTGGCGGTACCTCTTTCTTCTTACAGCGCCATGGCAGACTACATCAAGGAGGAGGTGGGTGATCTCACCGCCTATGTCTTCGGCCACGCCGGGGACGGCAACATCCACGTGGTGGTCATGGACGATCCGGCCGACGGGGCCCGCTGGGCGCGGGTCGAAAAGGCCAATCAGCTCATCGTAAGGAAGGCCATCGAATTCGGCGGCACCTGCACCGGAGAACACGGCGTGGGCATAGGAAAGCGGTGCTTCCTGCCCGAGGAGCACGGCGAGAGCCTGGAGATCATGCGGCGGATCAAGGAGCTCCTCGATCCCAGGGGTCTCATGAACCCCGGCAAGTTCTTCTTCTGAACGGGAAGATCGTCCCGGCACAATCCGCACGGGTCCGGACCGACATGAACCCTTTCATCTCCTTCCCTCTCCTCCCATCCACCTGAAGCAATCCCGGTGACAGCCGATATATACTGAAGAAAGGAAATCGCCATCGTGGGAGACTTTGTGGATCGAAAGGGTAACGAACATGATGATCTTCTTCAGTTCAGGCTTATGGTGGAGAACTCGGTGGAGGAGTTCTATCTCGTTGAACCCGACGGGACCCTCGCCTATGTGAACGGGGCGGCTGCGGCAAGCCTCGGGTATACGATCGAAGAAATGCTCCGTCTCGGTATTCCGGGCATCGACCCGACCTTCGGGAAGGACTTCAGGGCCCATTACCTCGAACTGAAGGAAGGACCCTTGCCCCCCTTCGAGACCACCCACATCGCCAAAGATGGAACGAGACGGTACAAGGAGATTCGATCCACCTACCTGAGGATAGGGGACAAGGAGTATGTGTGCGGATCAGGCCACGACATTACCACAAGGAAAGAGATGGAGGAGGCCCTCCGGAAGAGCGAGGAACGGTACCGGGAACTCGTGCAGAACGCCAACAGCATCATCCTCAGGATGGACACGAAAGGGGTGATCACCTTCTTCAATGAATTCGCCCAAAGGTTTTTCGGGTTCAGCGAAAGGGAAGTGGTGGGCAAGAACGTGGTGGGGACCATCGTGCCGGAAACCGAGACCTCATGCCGTGACCTGGCCGACCTCCTGGGGAACATCGCCTCCGACCCGGACCTGTACGCAAACAACGAAAACGAGAATATCCGCAGGGACGGGAGGAGGGTCTGGATCGCGTGGGCCAACAAGGCGATCAGGGACCACGGGGGACAGGTGGTCGAGGTGCTCTGTGTGGGGAACGACATCACGGACCGGAAGCACTTCGAGGAAAGGCTCATGGAGTCGGAGCTCCGGTACAGGACCTTCCTCGACTCCACATCCGACATGGCCTACCTGAAGGATGACCAATATCTTCATCTCTTCGCCAACAAGAATCTCGTTGCCTTTCTCGGGAAGGAGGAAGAGGAGGTGGTGGGAAGGTCTGATTTCGACCTCATGCCCGAAGGGCTGGCCCGGCGGTGCAGGCAGACCGACGAGGAGACCCTCGCGGCCGGCCGCCTCCTGGTGCACGAAGAGATCTTTGGCGACAAGGTCTACGAAACGATCAAGTTTCCCGTCCCTCTCGCAGGCAATCGGGTGGGGGTGGGCGGATACATACGGGAGATCACGGAACACAAGAACCTGGAGGCCCAGCTCCTCCAGGCCCAGAAGATGGAGGCCATAGGCCAGCTCGCCGGGGGCGTGGCCCACGACTTCAACAACATCCTCACCGCCATCATCGGTTACGGGAGCCTCCTCACCATGAGGCTGGGCCAAAACGATCCCCTCTCCGTCTACGTGGAACAGATCCTTGCATCGGCCCAGAAGGCCGCCTACCTGACCCAGAGCCTCCTCACCTTCAGCAGGAAACAGATCCTCAACCCCCAGGTCGTGAGACTCAATGAAGTGCTCTCGGGGATCAAGAAACTTCTCTCCCGCATCATCGGAGAAGACATCGAACTGAAGACCGTCTTCCGAAAAGAGGAGATAACGGTCACTGCGGACGTGAACCACCTCGAACAGGTGCTCATGAACCTTGCCACGAACGCCAGAGATGCCATGCCCGACGGGGGCTGCCTCTTCATCGCGACGGGCGTGGTGGAGATGGACGACACCTATGCCAAACAACTGGGATACTGCAGGCCCGGCACCTACGCCTGCATCACCGTGGAGGACACGGGGGCGGGCATGGATGAAGAGACATTGAAACGCATATTCGACCCCTTCTTCACCACCAAGGAGCCCGGGAAAGGGACCGGCCTCGGTCTCTCCATCGTCTACGGCATCGTCAAACAGCATGACGGGTATGTGAGCGTATCGAGCCGTCCCGGGAAAGGGACCTCCTTCAGGATCTATCTCCCCCTGGCCAGAGGTCCTGTGGCCGAGGAAGAGAGGGCGGACGAGAAGGAGGCCGAGCCCCCGGGCGGAACAGAGCTGATCCTCGTGGCCGAAGACGAACCTGCGGTACGGGAACTCACCACCGAGGTCCTGCAGCACGCCGGTTACAGGGTGATCGAGGCACGGGACGGAGAGGAGGCGGTGGCCAGATTCCTGGAACAGGCAGACGTGATCGACCTCGTGATTCTGGACGCCATCATGCCCAGGAAAAACGGCCGGGAAGCCCTGGAGGAACTGAGAAAGAGGAGGGCGGATGTGAAGGCCCTCTTCGTGAGCGGCTACTCGGAGAGCATCATCCACAAGAGGGGGATCCTCGAAGAAGGGCTTCACTTCATACCGAAGCCCATCCGGCCTTTCGACCTCCTGCGCCAGGTGCGGAAGATTCTGGACGGGGGCCGATAGGGCATTCGGAAGTGCCCGTTCCTCTTCTTACCCTTTCTTCACCATGCAGTCCATGCCCCAGTACATAGATCTTCCGGCACTGGAGGCACCATGCACCCCTCGGCGAACCCCCTTGCCACCCCGGGGTGCCCTCGTCTGCTCCTCGAAGCTCTCCTTCAGATTCTCCTCGGTACTCCTGATCTCCTTGAGCATCCTCGAGGCCCTCTCGCCGTGTATCTCCTCGCTGAAGGCAATCACCCGAAACAACCGCGCAATCTGCGGCAGATCTGACCGTTCGGCCTCCCTCTTACCTATCCTCTTTCGGGAAATCATGCACCACCCTTTTCACCTGCCACCGACCCCTTTTTCAGGGCCTCGCGCAGCCCAACCCCCTTGACGGGAGGGGAGGCTGCCTTTATAGTACCGGAAGGCGATTTCATGGACCCCTACCCCATCGACTCCGTTCTCCCGGAGCTTACGAAGGCCCTTCTCGGCTGGCCCTCGGTGGTGCTCCAGGCGCCGCCCGGCTCCGGCAAGACGACCCGCGTGCCCCTCGCCCTCCTCGACATCCTTCCCGGAAGCCAGCGGATCGTCATGCTCGAGCCGCGAAGGATCGCGGCGGTGGCCGCGGCCCGCTGGATGGCCCGGCTCCTCGGCGAACCGGTGGGGAAGACCGTGGGGTACACGATCCGCTTCGAGCGCAAAACCTCGGAAGAGACCCGGATCGAGGTGGTCACCGAGGGCATCCTCACCCGGCGCCTCATCGACGACCCCGTGCTGGAGGATGTGGCCGTCATCATCCTCGACGAGTTCCACGAACGGGGCCTCCAGGCAGACCTGGCCCTGGCCCTCAGCCTCGATATCCAGCGGAACTTGCGGCCGGACCTCAAACTCCTCGTTATGTCGGCGACCATCGAGACTGCACCCGTCGCCGCCCTCCTGGGCGGCGCCCCCGTGATCACGGCGATCGGCGGAACCCATCCCGTAGAGGAGCATTTCCTCGCCGATGAGCGGCGGTCAGGCGGCCGAGGCGGGGGCCGACCCGACCTCATCGTGGGCGCGATACGGACTGCTCTTCAGGACACGATGGGGGACATCCTCGTCTTCCTCCCCAGGGCCGGGGAGATCCGGCAGGCCGCGGCAGCCCTTGCGGAGGTGGTGGAAGGGCGGAAGGAGACCGTCTCCCTCCATCCCCTCTACGGGGACCTGCCCTTTGCGGAACAGGAGAGGGCCATCATGCCCGGGACCGGGCGCAAGATCGTCCTGGCCACGAATATCGCCGAGACGAGTCTCACCATCGAGGGGGTGCGGGTCGTGATCGATGCCGGCCTGGTCAGGAGGCTCAGGTACGACCCCGAAACCGGCATGAACCGCCTCGTGACGGCCACGACCTCAAAGGCCTCGGCCATACAACGGCGCGGCCGGGCGGGCCGCCTCGGGCCGGGTGTCTGTTATCGTCTCTACAGCCGCCACGTCTACGACTCCATGGTACCCTTCGACCCGCCGGAGATCCTCATCTCCGACCTTGCATCCCTGGCCCTCGACCTCGCCGCCTGGGGAGTGACCGATCCCTCGGCCCTCTCCTGGCTCGATCCCCCTCCCGGGCCGGCATGGGAGGCGGCCCGCCGCCTTCTCACGGATCTCGATGCCCTCGACGGGAGCGGTGTGGTCACCGCCTTGGGACGGGCCATGGCACGCTTTCCCATCCACCCCCGCCTGGGACGCCTCCTGTTGCGGGCCGCTCACTCCGGGAAGGTTGGCTTGGGTGCGGACCTGGCCGCCCTCCTTTCCGAGCGGGACATTATGCGCCGCGATCCCCGGCGGAAAGAGGCGGATATGACCGAAAGGACCTCGGTGCTTCGCCGCTGGCGGAAGGACGAGAAGGCCCCGCAGGGAACGGATCCGTGGGCCCTCAAGGCCGTGGAGCGGGCAGCTCGGCAGCTCCGGCACCTGGCGGGGAAAGGGCCGGGCAGAACAGACCGCGGGGATGAGGATGAGGTCATCCCCTCCCTGCTGCTTCACGCCTACCCGGACCGAATCGCCCAGAGACGGCCGGAAGGAGAGGGGCGGTATCTCCTCTCCCAGGGCCGGGGCGTGCGCCTCCCCCGGGAGAGCCTCCTCGGGACACATCCCTTCCTCGTGGCCGTCCACCTGGACAGCGGGGAAAGAGCTGAAGGGACGATCCATATGGCCGAGCCGGTCACGGAGGAAAGGATCAGGCACGAGATGGGCGGCCACATCAGGACTATCCGTCAGGTGGAGTGGAGCCGCCAGGAGGGGCGGGTCATGGCGGTCCTCACCGAACGGCTCGGGGCGCTCACCCTCTCGGCCACACCCTTGCCCGCCTCCGACGAAGAGGTTGTCCCGGTCCTGTGCGATGCGATCCGTTCCGGGGCCGCGCCGCTCGCCTTCGGGAGGGAGGTGAGGCAGCTGCAGGGCAGGATCGCCCTCGTGCGGAGGGTGTCCCCCGACGCGGGCTTGCCCGATTGTTCCGACGAGGCCCTCATGGCGGCGTTGGAAATCTGGCTTTCCCCCTGGCTCCCCGGCGTCCGCACGGCAGAGCAGCTTGGCCGGGTACCCCTGTCCGGCGCCCTGAGGGCGCTCCTCTCCCGGGCACAGATCAACCGTCTCGACAGGGATGCCCCCGCGGCCATGACCGTCCCCAGCGGCCGCACCATCCCCCTCGACTACACGGCCGGGGACGCGCCGGTTCTCGCCGTCAAGCTCCAGGAGATGTTCGGCCTCGCCGTAACCCCCGCCGTCGCGGGCGGCCGGGTGCCGGTCCTCCTCCATCTCCTCTCCCCGGCCGGACGCCCGGTGCAGATCACCCGGGACCTGAAGGGCTTCTGGGAGACCGGCTACCCCCTGGTGAAAAAGGAATTGCAGGGCCGCTACCCCAAACACCCCTGGCCGGAGGACCCCTGGAACGCACCCCCCACCCACCGCACCTCGCGCAGGAAATGAGGGGTGGTTCCGCGCCTGACTACCCCCGGACCCCAACGCCATGCGGCCGGTCAGGGGACCCGGTCACGGTTCAGCGGGGCGTATTGCCCGAAGGAAGGAAAAGACCCGCGCGACCCAGTGCCGGTTTGTCGGCATATCTTACATATTTGACGGGGCCGTACGGACCTGGGGATTGCTACTACGTTTATTGTCGAATAGTTACGGGTTTGGCATGGTTTGTGCTTTATCAGTTCTCCGCCGACAGGGGGTGAAGAGATGAAACAACGGTCCTTTCCGAAGCTGCTGTTCCTTTCCGGGATACTCATGCTGGCCCTGATCACCACAGCGCAGGCGAAAACCAATGTGGCCCCGGGCGGCGTGGCGACCCAGTCGTCAACATTTGCCTGGTACATCGATCTCGGGGCTCACAAGGCCATAGACGGCAACACCAACGGCAACATCTACAGCGGTTCGGTGACCCATACCCAGGAATCCCCTCTCCCGTCCTGGTGGATGGTGGACTTGCGGAGCATGTACGAAATCGATGAGATCGTGATCTGGAACAGGACCGCCAACCCCAATGGGGGCGACGTTGGTTTCCGACTCACCAATTTTAATGTCTCCGTCCTTGATGATCAGGACCTCACCGTCTGGTCGGGCAACTTCTTTACCGACGGCAAAGACTGGCCCAAGCCCAGCCTCACCATCAATCTGGGTGACACGCCAGGCAGGTACGTCAAGGTAGAACTCAATGATCCGTACGGCCCCAACAGACCGGACAACTACCTTTCCCTCGCCGAGGTCCAGGTATTCGTGCCCGAGCCTGCGACGCTGTTCCTCCTCGGCTCCGGCCTGATCACCCTTTTTGGGCTGAGAAGGAGAGCGAAGACCTGAAGCCTTGGCGAGGTATGGAAACACCCGAAGGCAGGGTCGAGCGACCCTGCCTTTCTCACATTCCGGTCACGACCGCTCCCGGTTGCTCGTGTCCCGAGAAAACCATCCCTTTTTCCTTCCCCATTCTGTCCGGATGGCGCACCCTTCGGGGTGGGTCCATGAACCGGGAAAAGGTGACCCGAAATTGGTCCATGATTGTGAAGAATCTCTATCGGGTCAACCCATCGAAAGAATCAGCCGCCGAGATACGAAGTCGGCTTGATTGCCTTGCCGGGCAACGATCTTCGGACTTCCCTCCGGCGGTTTGGCCCCCGGCGAATCCTGAACCCTGGCGTCGCCGGGTACGGACGGTCCGCAGACGGGAGTCCCGAAAGGAGTCCAAAATACCAGCTTCCTTCATTCTCTCCACACCAGTGGAACACTTACGGTGACTCTATGATACCGCAGCATACAGCCCTGCGGTATCGCCGACCCTGCTCACTGAAGGGCCCGACCTTGACACCTGAAGCTACCCCCTTGTACAATGACACAATAAGATACAATGAAATGTTGGACCATATGAATGACCACCCTGGACGTCGGACGGGGAAGACCACGAACTCTGTGTTGTGTTCTCTATTCCTTGTGGTGTGCGCGCTCGTTTTGACCGGCGGGTGGTGCCGTGCCGAGGAAATAGCCCTTCGAAAGACCCCCTCGATTTCCGAGATCGTTTTGGTTGGTCTGCGGCCGGCGAGGGAGGTAAACCCCTTGCACTACCCAAAGGAGTGTCGGCGCTGCCTCCGGAATTATCTGGCAGCCATTGCGCCCGACTCATATCTCTGGTCCTTCGAACCCCCTTCTACTGTGGAAGCGACGGTACGTGTCAGGAGGGTGGTGATGACGGAACAAATGGTCACCATACTCGGGCGGCAGGCGCGCGCCGAGGCGGAAGCCTTTGCGGATGCCATACCCCTTATGTCTGAGTGGGAGGGCATGAGTGAGGGGCCCATAGGTGAGGCGGATTTTGCGGACAATTGGTTGAGAAAAAGACCCATGACCCCTCTTGCTCCTTTTCTCCATCTTTTAAAAGCCCACCGGCTCAGATCAGGGTATGAGGCCGCACGGGCAAGAAACGAAAAGGGTCTATGGCCAATCCTTGCAAAACGGTATCGAGAGGCGCTGAATATGGCCAAATCATCATCCAATCCTCTCATTTCTTGCA
>CAYOQF010000021.1:45001-53536 GCA_964406055.1 uncultured Syntrophorhabdaceae bacterium | reverse complement strand
CCGTCGGCGCAGGGGTCGTCACCGAGATTATTGAGTAGAGGGGAACATGAGACAGAGAATCAGGATATGCCTGAAAGCCTTTGACCACCGGCTCCTTGATCAATCGGTCAAAGAGATAGTGGATGCGGCGAAGAAGACGGGCGCGCAGGTGGTGGGTCCTGTGCCGTTGCCCACCATGATCAACAAGTTCTGCGTGCTCCGGTCGCCCCACATAGACAAGAAGTCCAGGGAACAGTTTGAGATCAGAACACACAAGAGGCTCATTGATATCGTGGAACCGACACAGCAGACCGTAGACGCTCTCATGAAGCTCGAGCTTGCAGCGGGAGTCGATGTGGAGATCAAATCGTAGGAGTTCTCGTATGGCGGCGATAGATTTGCTCGATGTGAAGGGCGAAAAGGTTGGAGAAATTGAGATCAGTGATGAGGTTTTCGCCTGTGAGGTAAAGGAATACCTCATCCATGACGTGGTGGTCATGCAGCTTGCCTGCAGAAGAAGAGGCACCGCTTCCAGCAAGACGCGGGCCCAGGTGAGCGGCGGAGGGCGCAAGCCGTACCGGCAGAAAGGGACGGGAAGGGCGAGGCAGGGAACGTCCCGGTCTCCCCTGCAGGTGGGTGGCGGTACCGTCTTTGGACCTCATCCGAGGGACTACCGTTATTCGGTACCGAAAAAGGTGAGGAGGAGTGCGCTTCGCTCGGCCCTTTCGGTGAGGTACGCGGGCTCGGCGATGAAGGTCCTGGATAAACTGGATTTCGAGAGGATCAGCACCAAGAGCTTCAGCGGCGTCATGAAGGCCTTGAGCCTCTCGAAGCCCCTTGTGGTGATCGACGGGAAGGATGAGAACGTGGAAAAATCGGCGCGGAACATCCCCTACGTCAAAGTGCTGCGGGCCGAGGGTTTGAATGTCTACGACATCATACGGCACGACCAGCTGGTGTTCACTCTGCCGGCGTTACGTAAAGTGGAAGAGGTGCTGGCATCATGAATGAATACGACGTTATTGTGAGACCCATCGTGACGGAAAAGAGCTCGCTCCTCAAGGAGGCGGGCAATCAATACGTGTTCGAGGTCCAGCGGGACGCGAACAAGATCGAAATCAGAAAGGCCGTGGAGAAGCTTTTCAAGGTCAAGGTCCTCTCTGTAAGGATTTCCATGATGGAGGGGAAGGAGAAGCGCCTTGGAAGGAACGTGGGAAAGAAACCGGACTGGAAGAAGGCCATCGTCAAGCTCAGTCCGAAGGACAAAATCACAATTTTTGAGGGTGCGTGATGGGGACTCGGGAATATAAGCCGACCTCGGCGGGCCGGAGATTCATGAGCGGCCTGACCTTCGAGGAGATAACGAAGAAGAAGCCGGAGAAATCCCTGGTGACTCCAGTCAAGAAGACGGGAGGGAGGAACAACTCAGGGAAGATCACCACCCGCCACATCGGTGGGGGCCACAAGAGGAAATACCGGATCATCGATTTCAAGCGCAACAAGCTTGATATCCCGGGGAAGGTGCATAGCGTGGAGTATGATCCCAACAGATCGGCCAACATCGCCCTCATCCATTACGCCGATGGGGATAAGCGCTATATCCTCTCGCCGAACGGACTGAAGACGGGCGAAGTCATCGTGGCCAGCAGGAAGGCGGATACGGAAATTAAGGAAGGAAACTGCCTGCTCCTCAGGAATATCCCCCTCGGAACCTTTATCCACAACGTGGAGATGAGGCCGGGAAAGGGCGGCCAGCTGGCGAGGAGCGCGGGTACATACGCCCAGCTCGTGGCCAAGGAGGGTGATTACGCCCATGTCCGTCTTCCTTCCGGAGAGGTGCGGCTCATCTTCCTCAATTGTATGGCGACGATCGGCCAGGTGGGAAACATCGACCATGAAAATATTACAGTAGGCAAAGCCGGAAAGCCGAGATGGATGGGGATCCGGCCTACCGTGAGGGGTACCGCCATGAACCCTGTCGACCACCCTCTGGGCGGCGGCGAAGGCAGGTCAAAAGGTGGAAGGCATCCCTGCTCCCCGTGGGGGCAGCTTGCCAAGGGCTTGAAGACGAGAAGGAACAAGAGAACGAATAAGTTCATCGTAAAACACAGGGATTAGGAGGTCTTCGTGGCGAGGTCATTAGCAAAGGGACCTTTTGTTGAAGAGAGTCTGATGAAGAAGGCGAAGGAGGCAAAGGAGTCCAGGAGCTCCAAGGTCATCAAGACGTGGGCGAGATCCTCCACGATCACCCCGGATTTTGTGGGTCTCACCTTTGCCGTGCATAATGGGAAGAAGTTTATTCCTGTCTTCGTCACCGAGGAGATGGTGGGTCACAAGCTGGGCGAGTTTTCGCCTACCCGGACCTTCCATACCCACTCAGGTGACAGGAAGGCCAAGGTTGCCAAGAGGAAGGATTAGTCATTATGGAAATCGTTGCGAAGACAAGGATGATCAGGATCTCGCCGAGAAAGGTGAGGCTCGTTGGTGACGTGATCAAGAAGAAGAACGTGAATGAGGCCGCAGGCATGCTTACCTTCATGCCCCAGAAGGCGGCCTTCATCCTGAAGAAGCTTCTTGACAGCGCCATAGCGAATGCCCGCCAGAAGAAATATGTGGATGTAGACAACCTTTTCGTGAAGAACGTGATGGTGGACGGAGGCCCGGTGTTGAAGAGGTTTCTTCCCAGGGCCATGGGGAGGGCTTCCCGGGTGCGCAAGAGATTGAGCCACATCACCCTCATTCTGGATGAAGCATAGGAGCGGAGGTTAAATGGGTCAGAAGACAAATCCTTTCGGTTTCAGACTCGGGGTCATTAAGACCTGGGATTCCAAGTGGTTCGCCGCGAAGAACTACGCGCGCTTCCTTCACGAGGACATCGCCATCAAGGATTTCCTCAAGAAAAGGCTGTATCAGGCGGGCATCTCCAAGATCGAGATAGAGCGGGCCGCGAATAAGGATAAGAGGGCGAAGATCAATATCCATACCTCCAGACCGGGTCTGGTCATCGGGAGAAAGGGCGTGGAGGTCGAGAATCTCAAGAAAGAACTCCAGGCAATGACGGACAAGGAGATCATCCTGAATATTACGGAAGTGAAACGGCCGGAGGTGGATGCGCAGCTCGTGGCCGAAAATATAGCCCTTCAGCTGGAACGGAGGGTTTCCTTCAGGAGAGCAATGAAGCGAAATGTATCCCAGGCCCTCAAGTTCGGGGCGAAGGGCATCAAGGCCATGTGTGCCGGCAGGCTCGCGGGGGCTGAAATGGCCCGGACGGAGTGGTACCGTGAAGGCAGGGTTCCGCTCCAAACCATCAGGGCCGACATCGATTACGGCTTCGCAGTGGCCCGCACGAAGTACGGGGTCATCGGAATCAAGGTGTGGGTCTTCAAGGGTGAGATTTACCAGGAGGCAAAATAATGCTTGCGCCGAAAAGGGTACGGTATAGAAAGCAGCAGAAGGGAAGAATGACGGGCACGGCGAACAGAGGGAATACGGTGAGCTTCGGAGAGTTCGGCCTTCAGGCGACCGAGTGCGGCTGGATCACCTCCCGTCAGATCGAGGCGGCCAGGATTGCCCTTACCCGGTACGTGAAGAGGACCGGCAAGGTATGGATCAGGGTATTCCCGGACAAGCCGATCACGAAGAAGCCCGCCGAAACACGAATGGGTAAGGGCAAGGGTCCGAGTGAAGGGTGGGTGGCGGTGGTGCTGCCCGGTAAGGTTCTCTACGAGATCCAGGGCGTGACCGAGGAGAAGGCCAGAGAGGCCATGAGGATCGCCTCCTTCAAGCTTCCCCTGCAGACGAGATTCGTGGCGAGGAGTGAGGAATAATGAAAGGCAAGGAACTCAAGGAACTGACAAGAGAAGAGCTGCTCAAGAAGAAGAAGGACCTGAAAGAGGAAGCCTTCAACCTGAGGTTCCAGCATTCAACGGGCCAGCTCGAAAATACGGCGAGGATAAGGATCGTACGGAGAAGCATCGCCCGGATCGAGACCTTCCTGAATCAGAAGGCTTAAGGTCGGACGGCGATGTCCGACCTGTGACCCTTCCGGTCGGCATCCCGGGATCCGGCTGTCGCTGGCGGGGGGGTCCATAAAAGGTAAGGGGTACATATGGAAGTCGAGAGGACAGAGGCAAGAAAAAAGATGGTGGGTGTGGTGGTAAAAGACAAGATGGACAAGACCGTGGTGGTGGAGTCGGAGAAGTTCTCGAAGCACCCCAAATACCATAAGTACCTCAGGGTAAAAAGGAGATATAAGGCTCACGATGAAGAGAATAAGGCCAGGGTGGGCGACACGGTACTGATCGTGGAAACGAGACCTCTCAGCAAAGAGAAGAGATGGGTGGTCAAAGAGATCGTGAAGAAAGAAGAACCCATGCCGGTGGTGAAAGAGGTGGCGGACAATGATTCAGGAGAGAACTAAACTTGAGGTGGCTGACAATTCGGGCGCGAAGAAGCTCGGATGCATAAGGGTCCTCGGCGGATCCCGGAAGCGGTACGGCACTGTGGGTGATATCATTGTGGCGTCGGTGAAGGAAGTCATCCCCAACTCGAAGGTGAAGAAGGGCGACGTGGTAAAGGCGGTGATCGTGAGAACCAAAAAGGAGATCAGAAGGACCGACGGTTCCTACGTGCGGTTCGATGATAATTCCGCGGTGATTATCAACCAGTATAATGAGCCCATCGGGACCAGAATCTTCGGACCTGTGGCAAGGGAATTGCGCGCCAAGAAGTTCATGAAGATCGTCTCCCTGGCGCCCGAGGTGGTGTGAGGTAACCATGGAAAAGGAGTATCACGTCAAAAAGAATGACCAGGTGATGGTCGTGACCGGCAAGGACAAGGGGAAGACCGGCAAGGTCCTGAGGATTCTCAAGAAGAAGGACCGCCTCGTGGTGGAAAAGGTAAACATGGTGAAGAAGCATGTGAAGCCGAGCCAGAAGACGAAGGGCGGCATCATGGAGAGGGAGTCTTCCATCCACATCTCCAACGTCATGATCTACTGTGACAAGTGCTCCAAGCCGGTCAGGGTCGGACGGAAGACCCTGGAGGATGGGAAAAAGGTGAGATACTGCAAGAAATGCAGTGAAGTGATAGACAGGTAGGGGGAAGGTGTGAAAACATCTTACGCGGAGTTTTACGAAAAAGAGGTCAGACCGGCATTGATGCGGAAGTTCCAGTATAAGAACGTGATGCAGGTTCCACGGATCGAGAAGATCACGGTCAATGAGGGTGTCGGCGAGGCCATTCAGAACATCAAGATACTCGATGCGGCATCAAGCGAACTTGCCATGATCACCGGTCAGAAGCCCGTGATCACCAAGGCAAAGAAATCGATCGCTTCCTTCAAGCTGAGGGCGGGCATGCCCATCGGGACCATGGTGACCCTGCGCCGGGAAAGGATGTACGAATTTTTCCATAAACTGGTCTTCATCGTCCTTCCCAGGGTAAGGGACTTCAAGGGGGTACCCCCCAAGTCCTTTGACGGCAGAGGGAACTATACCCTGGGACTGAGGGAACAGATCATCTTTCCCGAGATCGACTATGACAAGATCGACAAGGTGCGGGGGATGAATATCACCATAACGACGACCGCGAAGACCGACGAAGAAGGGTTTGAGCTTCTGAAGCTTATGGGAATGCCCTTCAGGCGTTAATCGGAGGAGTGAATGGCACGTAAGGCTATGATGGAGAAAACACGGAGGGCGCCGAAATTCGGCGTGAGAACCAGGAAGAGATGTGCGATTTGCGGAAGGCCGCGGGGCTACATCGGCAAGTTTCAGATGTGCAGGATCTGCTTCAGGAACAATGCCCTCAAGGGTGCCATACCCGGGGTCATAAAATCAAGCTGGTGAGGGGGAAATAGATGTCTGTCGCCGATCCTATCGCTGATATGCTTTCAAGGATACAGAACGCCATCACGGCTCGCCACGAGTCGGTGGACATGCCTTATTCCAACATAAAGCTGGGAATCTCGAAGGTTCTTAAGGAAGAAGGCTACATCAGGAATTATAAGGTCTTTGTTGATGAGAGCAGGAAGAAGCTGCTCAAGATCTACATCAGCTACGATGAAAACAGCAAGAGCGTGATTACGGGCCTCAAAAGGGTGAGCAAGCTGGGACGGCGCGTGTATGTGAAGGCCGACGAGATAGGCAGGCACAAACACCGGCTGAGCACACTCGTCCTGTCAACATCAAAGGGTCTCATGACCGACAGGGCTGCCAGGAAGAATAACGTGGGAGGGGAACCCCTCCTGTTGGTGTGGTGAGGTGTAGTATGTCGAGGATTGGCAAAAAACCGATTGTTGTTCCCGAGGGCACAAAACTGGAGCTTCGGGAAGGAGTGGTCTATGTCAGCGGTCCCAAGGGCGCCCTGGAACGGGGACTCCTTGAGGGGCTCGAGCTGGCCGTAGACGGGAACGTAGTGACCGTGAAACGGACCAACGACGACAAGAAGAGCCGGTCATACCACGGGCTCATGAGGACGCTCATTTCCAACATGGTGCAGGGTGTTCATGAGGGATTCGAGAAAAAGCTCGAGATCGTCGGCATCGGTTATCGGGCCGAACTGCAGGGCAACAACGTGGTCTTCTATCTCGGATACTCCCATCCCATTGTCTTCCCCCTTCCGGAAGGGATAAGCGCGAACATAGAAAAGCAGACGCTCCTCACCGTGAGGGGTGTGAACAAGGAGCTTCTCGGCGAAGTGGCTGCCAAGATGCGGTCCCTGAGAAAACCGGATGTGTACAAGAACAAGGGTGTGAAGTACGCCGACGAAACGCTCAGGAAGAAGGCAGGCAAGAGCGGGAAGTAAGGAGCGGGGTCATGGACAGAAAAGATAAGGTTGAGGCGAGAGCCAAGAGGAAGAAGAGGATCAGGGTCAAGGTGAAAGGTGTTCCCGAAAAGCCGAGGCTCTGCGTGTATAAGAGCCTGAAACAGATTTATGCCCAGCTTGTGGACGATACCCAGGGAAAGGTAATCGCAGGGGTATCGTCCCTCAACAAGGAGCTGGCAGGCCAGATCAAATACGGCGGAAATGTGGATGCGGCCAGGAAAGTCGGCGAATTCATGGGGAAAAAGGCCGCCGAACTGGGAATAACCCACGTGGTCTTCGACAGAAACGGCTTTAAGTACCACGGACGCATCAAAGCACTTGCCGACGGTGCGCGGGAGGCCGGGTTAATCTTTTAGAGGAGGTCTTCGGTTGGTAGAGAGGAAGAAGATAGAGACGGAAGGACTCGAACTTCAAGACAGGTTGGTCTATATAAACCGTGTCGCGAAGGTGGTGAAAGGCGGCCGGAGATTCAGCTTCAGCGCGATCGTTGTGGTAGGTGACGGCAACGGTCGGGTGGGCTACGGCCTCGGCAAGGCGAATGAAGTCCCTGACGCCATCCGTAAGGCCATTGAGCGGGCCAAAAAGGACATCGTCGAGGTTCCGGTGATGAAGGGGACGATTCCACACGAAATCATGGCGAAATACGGAACGAGCCAGGTGTTCATGAAGCCGGCCATGGAAGGCACGGGCGTTATCGCCGGTCGGGCGGTGCGGGCCGTTGTGGAGGTGGCCGGGATCACCAACATCCTCACCAAGTGCTATGGCTCGCGGAACTTCCATAACGTGGTCAAGGCCACCATCAAGGGGCTGTCCATGCTTAAATCGCCCGAGACGGCACTGAGGCAGCGGGGAAAATTGAAGGGCGAGGAGGGATAACGTGACTTCTCTCAGGGTAAAATGGGTGAAGGGTGTGATCGGGTGCACCCAGGACCAAAGGGCCACCATCAAAAGCCTCGGCTTCAGGAAACTGAACGAGGAGAGGACACTCAAGAATACACCCGAAATCAGGGGTATGGTAAAGAAAGTCATACACCTTCTCAAGATCGTGGAGGATGTACAATAAATGAAGCTGTCCGAACTGAAACCGGCTGAGGGATCGAGGAAGAAGGGCAAGCGAGTGGGCAGGGGGACAGGTTCCGGCCACGGCACCACGGCGACTTACGGGCACAAGGGCCAGAGGGCCCGGGCCGGCGGCACGAAGGCCAAGGGCTTCGAGGGCGGCCAGATGCCCCTTACCCGCCGTATACCGAAACGGGGTTTCAAGAACCCCTTTCGGGTGGAGTATGCCATCATCAAGGTGGGAGACCTTGAGGTGTTCCGGGGCAGGGAAGAGGTAGGGATCCAGGAGATCCTGGAGGCAGGATTCATCAAGAGCATCAAAGGCGGGATCAAGCTCCTCGCCAACGGTGAGATCGATTTCCCCATCAGGGTCACGGTCCACAAGGCCTCACGGCAGGCCATCGAGAAGATCAGGGCCAAGGGCGGGGAAGTGGAGGTCGCAGGCTGATGGGAGGGTTCCAGAATATCGGGAAGATCCCTGAGCTGAAGCGAAGGATCCTCATGACCCTTGCGCTCCTCGCCGTGTACCGGGCCGGGGTGCATGTGCCCACGCCGGGTATCGACGGCCGGGTTATGGCGAGCATCTTCGAAAGGGCCAAAGGGACCCTGCTCGGTTTCTTCGATATGTTCGCCGGAGGGGGACTGGAGCGGCTCTCCGTGTTCGCCCT
>CAYOQF010000021.1:0-44991 GCA_964406055.1 uncultured Syntrophorhabdaceae bacterium | reverse complement strand
CATCATGCCCTACATCAGCGCATCGATTATCCTCCAGCTTTTGACCGTGGTGGTACCCACCTTGGAGCGCCTCTCCAAGGAGGGGGAGGCAGGCCGGAGGAAGATCACCCAGTACACCCGCTATGGAACCGTCGTCATAAGTCTTATCCAGGGGTTTGGCATAGCGGTGGGCCTTGAGCAGATGCGAGGCTCCGGCGGAGAGATGGTGGTCTACAATCCGGGGTGGGCCTTCAGGCTTATGACCATGATTACCCTCACTGCCGGGACATCCTTCATCATGTGGCTTGGAGAGCAGATCACGGAGAAGGGTATCGGAAACGGGATTTCCCTCATCATCTTCGCGGGGATCGTGGCGCGCATGCCGAACGCCGTCGCAGGCACCATGTCGCTGGTGAGTTCCGGGGAAATGAACTGGTTTCTTGTCCTTATCCTCATTGCCATGATGCTCGTTGTCGTGGCCTTCATCATTTTCATGGAAAGTGCCCAGAGGAGGATACCGGTCCAGTATGCGAAACGGGTCGTCGGGCGACGGGTCTACGGGGGGCAGGCCACGCACCTGCCGCTCAAGATCAATACGTCGGGAGTCATCCCGCCCATATTCGCCTCGTCGATCATCATGTTTCCCGCTACAGTGGCCGGGTTCATCAACCACCCGTATATGAGGAAGTTCGCCGAGATGCTCACGCCCGGCACGATACTTCACGAGGTCCTCTATGTGGCCTTCATCATCTTCTTCTGCTTTTTTTATACCGCCATCGTCTTCAACCCGGACAATGTGGCGGACAATATGAAAAAGTACGGCGGATACATCCCGGGTCTGCGGCCCGGTAAGCGGACCGCGGAATACATAGAGAAGGTTCTTTCCCGGATCACCTTCGTGGGCGCCATCTACATTTCCTTTGTCTGCGTCCTGCCCACGCTGCTGGTGCGGAAGTTCAACGTGCCTTTCTATTTCGGAGGCACTGCCCTCCTTATCGTGGTGGGCGTGGCTCTGGATACGATTCAGCAGATCGAGTCCCATCTCCTCCTGCGCCACTACGACGGCCTCGTCCGTAAGGGGTCCCGGATGAAGGGAAGACGATAGGGTGGAAAGAAGTGGGGCATGATTATCCTGAAGGGCGAAGAGGAGATCGAAAAGATAAGGGTGGCGAGCAGATACGCTGCAGAAGTGCTCGACTATCTGCGCAGGTTTGTTGAGGCCGGTGCAAAGACCATGACCCTTGAGGCGATCTGCGAAGAGAGGCTGAGCAGGAACAGAGAGATGAAACCGGCCTTCAAAGGTTACAACGGCTACCCCTACTGTCTCTGTGTGTCAGTGAACGACGAGGTCGTGCACGGTATGCCGGGTGACCGCACGCTCCAGCCCGGGGATATTGTGAGCCTCGATTTCGGGGTTTTTTACAGAGGGTATTACGGAGATACGGCGGTGACCTATCCGGTTGGGGCGATCGGGGCCGAGGCCCGGCGGCTCCTCGAGGTGACCGAGAAGTCCCTCTACGAAGGAATTAACGAGGCCCGGGAGGGCAACAGGCTCGGCGACATATCCCAGGCGGTACAGCAGTGCGTGGAGTCTGCCGGCTTCTCGGTGGTGCGGGAGTTCGTAGGTCATGGCATCGGGACCAGCCTTCATGAGGACCCGCAGGTGCCGAACTTCGGTGTGAAGGGGACGGGTGTGAGGCTGAAGAAAGGGATGGTCCTGGCGATAGAGCCCATGGTGAATGCGGGGCAGTACGACATCGTCATCAGGGATAACGGATGGACGGCGGCAACGAGAGACGGGAGGCTATCGGCCCACTTCGAACATACCGTTGCCATTACGGAGAATGGGCCGGAGATCCTGAGCAGGCCATAGAGGGAATATGCCAAAAGGTGAAGGAATAGAGATAGAGGGTACCGTGATCGAGCCCCTGCCCAACGCCATGTTCAGGGTGGAGCTCCCCAACGGCCACAAGGTCCTGGCCCATGTGTCGGGAAAGATGAGGATGCACTACATCAAAATCCTCCGGGGGGACAAGGTGGTGGTGGAGCTTTCGCCCTACGACCTGAGCAGGGGCAGGATAATCTACAGGGTGAAGTAGGAGGCAGGCTATGAAGGTAAGACCTTCTGTGAAAAAGAGATGCGACAAATGCAAGATCATCAAGAGGAAGGGTGTGCTCAGGGTGATCTGTGAAAACCCGAAGCATAAACAGAGACAGGGCTAAGGAGGCTCAGAGTGGCACGTATCGCTGGTGTAGATATACCGAAGGATAAGCGCATAGAAATCGCGCTTACCTATATCTATGGTATCGGAAGGAACCTCTCGAACCGGATTGTCACGGAAGCGGGGATTGATCCGAGCGTGAGAACCCATGCCCTGACCGATGAGGAGATAGCCCGAATCAGGGACATCATCGAGCGGGACTATAAGGTTGAGGGTGACCTGCGGAAGGAAGTAAGCATCAACATCAAGCGACTGATGGACATCGGGTGCTTCAGAGGCCTTCGGCACAGAAGGGGATTGCCTGTCCGCGGCCAGAGGACGAGGACCAACGCCAGAACCAGGAAGGGTCCGAGAAAAACATCCATGAAGAAAAAGAAGTGAGGTGGGCCCATGGCTAAGACGAGAAAGACAGGCAAGAAAAAGGTAAAGAAGAACATCCCTGTGGGACAGGTTTATATACAGTCCAGCTTCAACAACACCATTATCACCATAACCGACCCTCAGGGTAACGTGGTGTCGTGGTCGAGCGGGGGGGTTGTAGGTTTTAAGGGGTCGAGAAAGAGCACGCCCTTTGCGGCCCAGCTTGCGGCAGAGAATGCGGCCAGGAAGGCCCTCGAGAATGGTATGAAGACGGTGGACGTATTCGTCAAGGGGCCTGGTGCCGGCAGGGAGGCAGCCCTTCGGGCACTGCAGAGCACGGGTCTCAAGGTTCACCTCATCAGGGACGTTACCCCTATACCCCATAACGGGTGCAGGCCGCCCAAGCGAAGAAGAGTGTAAGGAGGAGAGCATTGTCCAGGTACGCAGGCCCATCGTGCAGGATTTGTAGACGTGAGTCCATCAAGCTCTTTCTGAAGGGGGAGCGCTGTTATACAGAGAAGTGCGAAATCGAGAAGAGAAACTACCCGCCGGGCCAGCACGTGGAGACGAGAGGCAAGTTTCTCGAGTACGGATTGCGGCTCAGAGAAAAGCAGAGGGTGAGAAAGATGTACGGCCTGAGCGAGAAGCAGTTCAAGAGGTTCTTCTCCATGGCCGAGAGAAAGCCGGGCATCACGGGTACCAACTTCCTGATCCTCCTTGAAAGGCGACTCGACAACATGGTGTACAGGCTCGGATTTGCCACCTCCAGGAAAGAGGCGAGGCAGCTTGTGTCCCACAGCCATATCGCGGTAAACGGCAGAAAGGTGAACATCCCTTCCTATCTGGTACGGGTTGGAGACGAAATATCGGTGAGGCACAGAGACCTGGTCTCCGTAAAGGATGCCCTGGAGTCCGTGGTGAGAAGGGGTGTTCCGTCATGGCTCGAGCTGGACAAGGATAACTTCCAGGGCAAGCTGAAGATCCTGCCCACCCGGGAAGACATCACCATGCCCATCAAAGAGCAGCTCATTGTAGAGTACTATTCAAGATAGTTTCTTACCTCCAAAGGAGGGTGTATGTATATGTTCGAAAGAAACTGGCAGGAGCTCATAAGACCGACGAAGATCGAGGTGGAGAAGAAAGACAGCGGTTATGTCAAGTTCTCGACCGAGCCCTTTGAACGGGGATACGGAATCACCATCGGAAACTCCCTTCGGCGGGTTCTCCTGTCGTCGATCATGGGTGGTGCCATCACCTCCGTCTGGATCGACGGAGTGGATCACGAGTTCTCTACGGTGAGGGGCGTCAAGGAAGACGTCACCGAGATCATCCTTAACCTGAAGAAGGTCGTCCTCAAGGTGAGCGACGACAAGACAAGGGTACTGAAGATCGATATGAAAGGACCCGGGCTGGTCAAGGCCGGCGACATTATTCACGACAGCGGTGTCGATATCGTAAATACGGACCACCTCATCGCCACCCTCGGTGAGGACGCCAGGCTCTACGCCGAAATGAAGTGCAAGACGGGCCGAGGCTATATGCCTGCAGAGGGAAACCGCAGCGAATCGGACCCCATCGGCACCATCCCCATCGACTCCATCTTCTCGCCTATCCGCAGGGTGAGTTACAATGTGACGCCGGCCAGGCTGGGGTTCAGGACGGATTATGACAAACTCACCATGGAGATATGGACCGACGGGAGTATCAGCCCTCTCGACGCCCTCTCCTTTGCCGCCAAGATCATCAAGGAGCAGATGAGGATCTTCATCAACTTCGAGGAGCCGGAGGAAGGCCCGGAAGGCCCGGGCGGAGGGGTGGAGAAGCCCGACTTCAACGAGAATCTTTACCGGAGCGTCGACGAGCTGGAACTGTCCGTGCGGAGCGCCAACTGCCTGAAGAACGCAGACATCAAGTACATCGGTGAACTGGTCCAGAAGACGGAGCAGGAGATCCTCATGACGAAGAACTTCGGCAGAAAGTCGCTGAATGAAATCAAGGAGATTCTGTCGGTCATGGGGCTGAGGCTGGGGATCAAGCTGGACAATTTCCCGCCCAGAGAGGATCTGGATAAAATGTCCCTGAAGAGGAAAGACCATATATAGAGGTTTACTATGAGGCATCAGAAAAGAGTCAAAACGCTGAACAGAACCAAGAGCCACCGGAGGGCGCTTCTCATGAATCTTGCCAATGCCCTGCTCGATCATGAAAGCATCAGGACCACCACACCAAAGGCGGCGGTACTCAAACGGGTAACGGACCGCCTGATCACGCTGGCGAAAAGAAAGGACCTCCACTCCATGCGCCTTGTCTTCGGATTCCTGCGCAACAAGGCCGTGGTGAGGAAGCTCTTTACCGATATCGGCGAGAGATACGGAGCGAGGAGCGGGGGGTACACAAGGGTGTTGAAAATTGGGAGGAGGAAAGGCGATAATGCTCCCATGGCCCTTATCGAGCTGACCGAGAAGAGGGAAAAGGAGAAGAAGGAAAAGAAGGAGAAGAAAGAAAAGAAGGAATCGTAAGAACGATACTGGGGGATCGTTCAACGGCAGGACAACGGACTCTGACTCCGTGAATCAAGGTTCAAATCCTTGTCCCCCAGCCAGGAAAAAACGAAAGGCCAACCTAAATGGTTGGCCTTTCTTGTTTCTCCCTTTCGATAGGGGCGGAGGAAGGGGACTCTACGCGCCGCCGCCGGCCTTCTGTACGGCGAAACCCGCGGGTGGGAGACCGGTACTGGCTGGTGTTCCCGCTATCTGGGCGAGGTAGGTCTGACCGAGCTTCTCGATGTGGGAGGCCACGTTGTCGAAATAGTTGTAGTGAAGCTGCTCCTCGTCGATGATGGTCTCGAAGATTTTCGCACTGATGCTGTCTCCGTTCTGCCTGCACTCTGCCAGAAACTGGTTGTAGGCAACCATGGTGGCATCCTCGAGGTCCGCATCGAAGGGAAAGACCTCTTGAACCTCCTGGCCTTTCTTCGTTTTAGCGGCCGCCTCGGTCGTGGGTTCGCCCCCCAACTCCTTCACCCGTTCCGCGAACTGTTCGGCATGACGCATCTCGTCGATGGCGATCAGCTTCATTTTCGCCGCCAGCTCGCCGTAGTCCATGTCATCCAGATTGTAATGCTGGTTCATGTACTGATGGATGGCATGCAACTCCATGGCCCTTGCCTTGTTGAGTACCTCGATGACCTTTCCTTTCCTCTCCGCTCTCGCATCTCCTGCCATCATTCACCCCCTGGTATGTGACCGTTTTTGTGAAGCCAATCAGCCTACGTGAAGCACCAAAGCCCCGTCGCTCTTTTGAATATAATGTCACCGGGACGAATTTCAACGCATGGGCCTTCGATACCCCGTCAGGTGCGGACAGGGCCGGAAGCCATCTTGGCCCACGAGTCCCTTAAAGGTACGATCCGGTTGAAGACCGGTTTATCCGGTCGCGAGTCCTTGGGATCGGTGCTGAAATAGCCGAGCCGCTCGAACTGGTACCGGTCACCCGGTGTCGCACCCCTGAGCCCTTCCTCAATGCGGCACCCGGTAAGAGTGGTGAGGGATTCCGGGTTCAGGAGGGTGACAAAGTCCTCTTCCGCTCCGGCAGGGTCGGGGACCCGAAAGAGCCGGTCGTAGAGTCGCACCTCGGCGGTAATCGAATGGGCCGCTGAAACCCAGTGAATGACGCCCTCCACCTTCCTGCCGTCCGGGGGAGGGGCATTGCCGGTCGAGGGATCGCAGGTGCAGTGGACCTCCGTCACCTCGCCGGTTTTCCCATCCTTCACCAGGCCCGCGAATTTGACCACATAGGCGTTCCTCAGCCGCACCTCCCGCCCGGGACCGAGACGTTTATACTTCTTCGGCGGCTCCTCCATGAAGTCGTCCGCCTCAATGTAGAGGACCCGGGAAAAGGGGACCTTCCGGGTACCCATCTCGGGCTTCTGGGGATGGTTCGGGCAGTCAAACTCCTCCACCTTACCCTCGGGGTAGTTGTCAATGACCAGCCTGAGCGGCCGCAGGACCGCCATGGTCCGGGGTGCGCGGTCGTTCAGGTCGTCACGGACGCAGCTTTCCAAAAGGGAGAGGTCCACGAGGTTATCGTTCTTGGCCACCCCGATCCTCGCGCAGAAATCACGGATCGCCTCGGGTGAGTAACCGCGGCGCCGCATACCGGCGACGGTGGGCATGCGGGGGTCGTCCCACCCTGAGACATGGCCGCCCTCGACGAGCTCGATGAGGCGACGCTTGCTCAGGATCGTGTAGGTCAGGTTGAGGCGGGCGAATTCGATCTGCTGGGGCCGGGCCCCCTCGATCAGTTCGTTGACGAACCAGTCGTAGAGGGGACGGTTGTTCTCGAACTCGAGGGTACAGATGGAGTGGCTGATCCCCTCGATGGAGTCCGAAAGACAGTGGGCGAAATCATACATGGGGTAGATGCACCAGTCCGTGCCTTTGCGATAGTGGGGCTCCCTCTTGATGCGGTAGATGACAGGGTCCCGAAGGGTGATGTTGGGGGAGGCCATATCGATTCTGGCCCGGAGGACCCGGCTGCCGTCGGCGAATTCCCCGGCCCGCATCCGCCTGAAGAGGTCCATGTTTTCGTCCACCGAGCGGTTCCGGTATGGACTCTCCTTCCCCGGCACCGTGAGTGTGCCCCGGTACTCCCGAATCTCCTCGGCACTGAGGTCGCACACGTAAGCCTTCCCGCCCGTGATCAGACGGCAGGCGAACTGATAGAGTTGCTCGAAGTAGTCGGAGGCATAGTAGAGCCGGTCATCCCAGTCGAAACCGAGCCAGCGGACGTCGTTGATGATGGACTGGACGTATTCGAGGGACTCGCCCGCAGGGTCCGTATCGTCCATCCGCAGATTGCAGGTCCCCCGGTACTGGAGGGCGATGCCGAAATTGAGGCAGACCGACTTGGCATGGCCTATATGGAGGTACCCGTTGGGCTCGGGAGGGAATCTGGTAGCCACCCGCCCTCCGTGTCTGCCCGACTTGAGGTGGCCGTCGATGATCTCCCGGATGAAATCGGTCTGAGGCGTATCGTTCTGGCTCATATGGCCTGATCCTTTCTCTTTCTTGTCGGTCCCGGTCCGCTCAGGGTTGCGCCGGTCGCCCCACCGGGGCATACTTCGGCTTAATACTTACCACAAAACAGGCTTTCCTTCAAAATTCGGGAAGGGAGGGGAGAGGCAGAGCAAGGGTGCTTTGATATCAGTTACCAAATCTGGTTATAATACGTTTGTATCAAGGAGTACCGAGGACTGGCCTTCGTTCCAGGGCCCCGATTACATTGGGTAAACCGGGTTTCGTTGTGGATCGGGTACTGTTGCTCCTTGAGGATCCTGAAGAACAACGGGTGAGAAATTCCATTTGGGGGATCGTCTAACGGCAGGACTCGAGGCTCTGGATCTCGCAATCTAGGTTCGAATCCTAGTCCCCCAGATAACCGGTGCCCATGGACAAACGAATAGCCGTCATTATCCCTGCCTACAACGAAGAACTGAGCATCGCCGCAGTGGTGAAGAGCGTCCTGGATCTGGGGAAGGGTTACCACGTGGTGGTGGTCAACGACGCCTCGAAGGACGCCACCAGCCAGGAAGCCCGGGCCGCCGGCGCCACCGTGATTGATCTGCCCTTCAACCTCGGCATCGGGGGTGCTGTCCAGACCGGCTACAAGTATGCGAGGGCCGGAGGCTATGATGCCGCCGTGCAGGTGGACGGAGACGGCCAGCATCCACCCGACGGCATACCCTCCCTGCTCGTTCCCCTCTTCGAAGGGGGCTACGACATCGTGGTAGGGTCGCGGTTCGTCGAAACAACGGGTTACCGGATCTCTCTCATGAGGGGTCTCGGCATCAGGATTCTCTGGCTCTTCCTGAAGGTTACCACGGGCCTGACGGTGACCGATCCGACGAGCGGGTTCAGGGCCATCAACCGGAAGGCCATCGAACTCTTCGCCGAGGATTATCCCCAGGACTACCCCGAACCGGAGTCGCTTGTCTCTGCCTGCAAGCACAATTTCAAGGTGACGGAGGTGCCCGTGGCCATGAGCGCAAGGATGTACGGGTCTTCGTCCATCACCCCCGCCAGGGCAGCCTACTATATGGTAAAGGTGCTGCTGGCCATGTTCATCGATCTGTTCAAAAGACCTTAGGAGGCCGCCATGTTACTTCATATGCGCATCCTTATCGGGGTGATAAGCCTGGGCTTTTTCCTCATCACCTTCGAGTTCATCAGGAAGAGGTATCTCAGGGAGGAATACGCCATATTGTGGCTCCTCACCTCCCTCGCCGTGGCCATCCTGAGTCTCTGGCCCGGTGCGGTGGAGATCCTGAGCCGGATAACCGGTTTCTACTACCTTACCGCAGTGGTGGTCATTGTTTTTGTCTTCGTAATCTATATCCTTATGCATTATTCCCTGGTCATCTCCCGGATCAAGGAGGTGAACAAAGAGCTTGCCCAGCGATATGCCCTTCTCGAACTGCGGTTGCGGGAACTTGAAGAAGGGAGAAAAGGGGAGGGTTAGAAGGCGGGGAAGGAAAATTTGGAGCGGGCAACGGGGATCGAACCCGCGGCATCAAGCTTGGGAAGCTTGCACTCTTCCAGCTGAGTTATGCCCGCCTGACGATAGTGTAGAAGAATCCGAAGTCTAAATCAAGATTTTCTTGGTCTCTGGTACCCGAACCTCTCCTCGAAGACGGGCGCCACAAGGTTGTCCACCGGCGCATAGTCGTCGGAGATGGTGATGGCCTGCCGCTTCGTCAGAAAGTCGGTCATAAGGCTGTCGGGGACCACCACGGCCGTCACGTGCCCCTTGGGCTGGGCCTTCACAAAACGGTCAAATTCGGCGATGTCGATGGGTCCGTTGCATGCCAGGACGATGAAGGTGCTGATTCTGGTGTTCTCGAAGTCGGGGCTTACCGAAATGAGGTACACGTTCTCCCCGAACACCTCCTTCAGGGTTTTGATATAGGAGGGAAGAAAGGCACCCTTCTGAAAGTTGTCGATGATGTTGGACATGAGGAGACCGCCCGGCTTGAGGATCGCCTTGAGCTGAGCCGCGAACTCCCTGGTCGTGAGGTGATAGGGGATGGACAGATCGTTGTAAGCGTCGGCAAAGATGAGGTCGTATTTTTCCCGGCAATTCATGACAAACCAGCGGCCGTCGGTGTTGTAGGATTTGATCCTCGTCGTAGCCGGAAGTCCCAGGCGCTCGTAAACGATCTTCGTCACCTCCGGGTCGATCTCGACCACGTCGACGCTCGTATTCGGATAGGATGCCTCCATGTACCGGGGAAAGGTGTAGCCGCCGCCCCCGATGGTGAGGCTGCTGAAGTGGGAATCCTTCCCGAACCGCCACTTGAGAACGTCGGCATAGATCCTCTCGTACTCGTACTCGATATGGAGGGGGTTGTCGAGGCTCACGTAGGAGTGAATCAGATTGTCCAGGACCATGGCTTCCAGGTCTGTCTTCTGGTCCATACTGACCGTCTTGATCAGCTTGATGGTGAAGTAGTCGCTTTCCTTGTAAAAATAGGTCTTGCTCGTAAGCGGCACCTTGTAGAGGTAGTGGTGCAACCCGGCGATGAGGGGTGCGAGGATGACGAGGAGAAGAATGGAGAAGGCCTTTTTCTGAAAGAGCGCCCCGGAGAAGACGGCGGCGAGGATGAGGATGGCCCCCATGCTCAATATGATCGTCCGGGTTCCCATCCAGGAGATAAGGAAGAAGCCGGTGACGAAGGTGCCGATGATCGCCCCGAGGGTGGAAATCGCGTAGATCTTGCCGATCACGTGGCCTGCGTTTTCGAGGCTCTTGAGGGTGAGTCGTACCACCACCGGCGAGATGGTGCCGAGGACGCAGCCGGGAATGAAGAAGATGATGGTGGTCACGAGGAAGATGCGCAGCATGAGGGAGAGAGGGAATTTGTAGGCTGCAATGAGATGGGTGAGGGGTATGATGGCGAGGGCTGTGAGGCCTGAGATGAGGAGGAGCCAGCCCAGGGTCTTGCGGGACGGGAAGCGATCCACCAGTTTTCCGCCGATGTAGGCCCCGATGCTGATCCCGGCCAGGATCACGCCGATGATACTGGTCCAGGTGTAAATGGAGACCCCCACAAAGGGGGCAAGGATGCGGCCGGCCACCATCTCGATGACGAGGGTGCAGAAACTTGCGATAAAGGTGATGATATAGGCTTCCAGGAGCTTCATGGGTCCCTCCGACCTCCGTTGATTTGCCGTCCGTGTATACGATCCTGTTGGCGGTTCGTAAGGCTTGGCAGGTTGAAAATCGATTTTATTCTTATAGTATTGCCGACCCTTTGTCAATGGAAAGAGACCGCCTTTTGCGATATAATTAGACCTGTGAAGATCCTCGTGGTGGAAGATGAGGTCAAGGTTGCGAGTTTCCTGACCAAGGGGCTTGAGGAAGAAGGGTACGCGGTCGATGTGGCCGGCGACGGTCGAACAGGGCTGGAGCTCATCTCCGGGAAGGAGTACGACCTTATTCTCCTGGATCTGATGATCCCCGAGATCGACGGTTTGGAAGTCCTCAAAACCATGAGAAGATCGGGCCGCCATACCCCTGTCCTGATCCTGACGGCAAAAAGCTCAAAGGAGGATGTGATCAGGGGGTTGGACACAGGAAGCGACGACTACCTCACCAAGCCCTTTTCCTTTGACGAGCTTCTGGCCCGGATCAGGGCCCTCTCCAGACGGAGCAGAAAGAGCGACGGCTATACCCTCGAATACGGGGAGATAGGCCTCAACCCTTACACGAGAAAGTTGGCCATCGGGAGCAAGGAGACGGAACTGACGGAAAAGGAGTTTCTCATCATGGAGTTCATGATGCGCCGCAGCGAAACCCCTCTCACCAGAAAGGAGATCGCCGAATACGTCTGGCAGAGCAAGGACGATACGACGAATATCGTGGACGTGTACGTCAATTTCCTGAGAAAGAAGATCGAGGCCCTCACGCCGAAACGGTTCATCCACACCGTCCGGGGCACAGGATACGTGCTCAAGGAAGAGCATGAAAAAACTTAACCTGCCTATCCGGTGGAGACTCACGCTCCTGTATGGCGGCATGCTCGCCGCCATCCTGGTCCTCTTTTCGAGCGGTGTCTACATCTATTTCCGTAACAGCCTGCAGAAGAGCATTGACGCAAAGATCCTGTCCATCGGGGAGGTTCTCTCGTCGTCCATCACGGAGACCCACAGCCAGAGCGTCTTCGGCAATTTCGAACGGTACCTGGAGAATGTCCTCGGGAAGCGGCCCAAGGGGAAGTTCATCCAGATCATGGACAGGTCCGGAAGAATCGGGGCCAAGATGAACGATATCGAAACCCAGGTCCTTCCCACCAGTTTTTCGGCCCTCGAACGGGCGCTGGGCGGTGAGACGGTCTATGAGACCATCGAGACCGTCCAGCCGAGGCTGCGTATGGTCACCCTGCCCATCTCGGAAAACAACAGGGTTACCAGCATCGTCCAGGTCGGCACATCCCTCGAGGATTTCGACGAAACCATGAGGAAGCTGCTGATTATCATGATCATGAGCATTCCCACGTCTATCGGGGCCTCCATTCTCGTCGCCTATTTTATGGCAAAAAAGGCCCTGAAACCGGTGGACCAGATCCGGAAGATCGCCGTGCGGATCTCGTCGAGCAACCTGGACGAACGGATAGACATAGGCCGAAGACGGGACGAGCTGTCGAGGCTCGGGAAGACCTTCAACGACATGATATCCCGGCTCAAGGATGCCTTCCAGCGAGTCAATCAGTTCAGCAGCGACGTCTCCCACGAGCTGAAGACGCCCCTTACCATTCTGAAGGGAGAGACGGAGGTAGCCCTTCGGAAAGAGCGGGATCCCGAGTATTACCGCTCCCTCCTGGTGAGCAACCTTGAAGAGATCGACAGGATGTCCCGGATCATCGACGACCTCCTCCTGCTGTCCAAGGCGGACCGGGAGGGGGTGCAGCTCCATCTCGATGATGTGAGGCTCAGGGAGCTCATCACCGGGGTCTGCGTGGACATGAAGGTGGTGGCGGACCGGAAGGACGTCGACCTGAGGGTGCAGCACCTGGAGGACGTGAAGGTGAGGGGAGACGAACTGAAGCTGCGCAGGATGCTCTGCAACATAGTGGACAACGGGATCAAGTACACCCAGAAGGGCGGCGCCGTGGAGGTCTCCACCTATCTCGAGAACGGCTACGTGGCGATCAATGTGAGAGACAACGGGGTCGGCATCTCGAGTGAGGATCTGAAGTATGTCTTCGACCGGTTCTATCGGGCCGACAGATCAAGGAAGAGGGAAAGCGGCAGCGGCCTCGGTCTCTCGATCAGCAAGTGGATCGCCGAGATCCACCAAGGCTCCATAGAAGTGATGAGCAAGCCCATGGAAGGGAGCCTTTTCACCATCAAACTACCCGTGTGAGGAGAGGGAAGGTATGAAGAAAAGCAAGTGGTACGGGATCATTTTGCTTCTTGTGCTGGTTCTTATAGGTCTTGTGTACGCCAAGGGAAGGCTGGTCTCGGAGGAGGCATACAGCGGTGCGGGAAGGCTGGACATCAAGAACGTGGCCTTCGAAAAGGGTCTGCCCAGCTTCAGTGTCCTGGTCAATAACGTGAAGGGCGCGGTCGTCAACATCAGCACCACCTCGGTGGTGAAAGGGCCCGACCTGAGCGAGCGCTTCATGGGGCCTTCCCACCCCTTCAAGGATTTCTTCGGAAACGATTTCTTCGACAAATTCTTCGGCGACATGCCGAGAAAGGAGTTCAAGCAGAGAAGCCTCGGCTCCGGTCTCATCATCGACAAAGAGGGTCACATCATCACGAACAACCATGTGGTGGAGAAGGCGCAGACCATCAAGGTCAAGCTCTCGGACGGCAAGGAATACGAGGCGGAGGTCGTGGGAAGAGATCCCAAGACCGACCTTGCCCTCATCAAGATCAGCGTCAAGCATGACCTGCCGGTAGTGGGGAACCTGGGCGATTCGGACAAGCTTATGGTGGGCGACTGGGTGGTGGCCATAGGGAACCCTTTCGGTCTTGAGACCACGGTTACGGCAGGCATCGTCAGCGCCAAGGGAAGGGTGATCGGGGCAGGACCCTACGACGATTTCATCCAGACCGACGCCTCCATCAATCCCGGCAACAGCGGAGGACCTCTGTACAACCTGAACGGCGAGGTGGTGGGTATCAATACGGCCATCATCTCGGGAGGACAGGGTATCGGATTCGCCATCCCTATCAACGTGGCCAAGGAGCTCCTGCCCCAGTTGAAGAGCAAAGGAAAAGTGGCGCGGGGCTGGCTCGGCGTGGTGATCCAGAAGGTTACCCCTGAGATCGCGAAGAATTTCGGCCTCAAGGAATCGGAAGGGGCCCTGGTCTCAGACGTGACGGAGGACAGTCCCGCGGAAAAGGCGGGCATAAAGACGGGGGACATCATCGTCACCTTCAACGGCAAACAGATCAAGGAAATGGAGCAGTTGCCCCGCCTCGTGGCCTCCACGGAGATCGGGAAGAAGGTGAAGGTAGGCATCATCAGGGACGGCAAGCAGATCGAAAAAGAGATCGTCATCGGTGAGATGAAGGAGGAAGGGCTTCGGGCGTCAGGCAAGCCGCAGACGGAGAAGGACTATGGTCTCGTGGTCCAGGACATCACCCCGGATATCGCCAAGCACCTCAATATGAAGGACAGAAGAGGAGTGATCGTCACCGATGTGCAGCCTGGAAGTCCCGCTGCCGAGGCAGATGTGCGCTCGGGAGACGTGATCAGGGAGATCGGAAGGAAACCGATCAGAAACATTGCGGACTTCAAGGATGCTATGAAGCGGGCCAACATCAAGGAGGGGATCGTGATCCTGGTGAAGCGGGAGAATACCACCTTCTACGTGGTCCTGAGAGATTAGAAGGGGCCTCCGCGCCCGTAACAAGAGGAACCCCTTTTTGTTACGGGCGCTTATAGTTTTTTTGTTTGCACTTTCCCGGTTTTCATGTAATATAGAAATATGCCCCTCTACGAATGGCAAGGCAGGACGCTCAAAGGGGAAATCCGAAAAGGCACCCTCCGGGCTGAGAGCGAAGCCGCTGTCCGGGTGGCCTTGCGCAGGGACAACGTCATCCTCCTTAAGACCGCCGAAAGAAAGGACACGGGAAAAGAGAAATACAACCCTAAGAAAAAGATAAAGACCATGAGCGTGGTGGTCTTTACCCGTCAGCTCGCCACCATGATCACCTCGGGCCTTCCCCTTGTCCAGTCTCTCGATATTCTGGCAAATCAGATTGAAGACAAGAACCTTCGCGGCATCGTTTCCGACATCAAGGAAAAGATCGAGGGCGGCGCCCGGTTTGCGGAGGCCCTGAAGGATTATCCCCAGGTTTTTGACACCCTCTACGTGAACATGGTGACCGCCGGGGAGGAGGGCGGCATGATCGATACCGTCCTCCTGAGACTGGCGACCTACATGGAGAAGACGGAAAAGCTGAAATCGAAGGTCAAATCGGCAATGATCTACCCTATCAGCATCATCGTCGTCGCCATCGGCGTGGTTATGGTCCTCCTCATCTTCGTGATCCCCGTCTTCGAGACCATGTTCAAGGAGATGGGCGCCGAGTTGCCGGCACCGACCCAGATCGTGGTGAATATGAGCCGCTTTGTGAAGGGAAGCGTTCACATCATGATCATCGGGGTGGCGGTGATCGCCTATGCATTCCGACGATACTACAGGTCGGAAAACGGCCGCAGAACCATCGACAGGATGGTGCTCAAAGTGCCCCTTTTCGGCGTCCTGGCTATCAAGGCCTCGGTGGCGCGGGTGGCGAGAACCCTTGCAACCCTTCTCTCAAGCGGCGTGGCCATTCTGGAGAGCCTGGTCATCGTGGCCAAGGTGGCGGGGAACAAGATCGTGGAAGAGGCCCTGGTGGTGGCACGGCAGCGGATCAGCGAAGGTCGCTCCATGTCGGAGCCCCTCCAGGAAAGCGGGGTCTTTCCCCCCATGGTGGTGCAGATGATCCAGGTGGGTGAGTCCACAGGCGCCCTCGACAATATGCTCAACAAGATCGCAGATTTCTACGAGGAGGACGTGGACAACCTCGTCTCCAACCTTACGGCCCTCATGGAACCGATGATCATGGTCTTCCTGGGCGTTATCCTGGGCGGCCTCATCGTCTCCATGTATCTCCCCATCTTCAAACTCGGAACGGTCGTCGGCTGACGACACCCCATTGCCCCACGGTCTATTCGAACACCGGTTCCAGGTCCAGGTCCTCGATCATCTCCACGTCGTGGCGAGGCTCCCGTCCCGGCGTGGTGAGGTAGTTCCCGGTCATGAAGCCGTTGCAGCCCGCCATGACGGCCAGGGGGAGGAGCTGGCGGAGATTCTTCTCCTTGCCGCCGCAGAGCCGGATATCCTTGGAAGGCAAAATAAAACGGAAGAGGGCGATGGTGATGAGGATCTCCATGGGCCTCAAAGGGGGTGCGCCTTCGAGGGGTGTCCCGGGAATGGCGTTCAGGATGTTGATGGGCACGGAATCGACATCCATCTCCTGGAGGGTGAGGGCAAGCTCGATCCTCTGCTCCATGGTCTCACCCAGGCCGATGATGCCGCCGCAGCATGTGGAGAGGCCTGCCTCCTTCGCCGCCATGTTGGTGTCGATGTCCTCCTGGTACTCGTGGGTGGTGCAGATAAAGGGAAAGAAGCTGCGGGAGGTCTCGAGGTTATGGTGATACCGGAAAAGCCCCGCCTCTTTCAGTTTCCTTGCCCGTTCCCTGTCGAGCATGCCGAGGGAGCCGCAGGGGCGGATGCCCAATTTATTGATGCCTTCGACGGCCTTGTAGATCTCCTGCCATTCGGCTTCCGTGGCGATGGAGGTGCCGCTTGTCACGATGCCGAAGCAGTGGGCGCCCAACCCCCGTGCCTCGGCTGCGGCAGCGATCATGGCCTCGGCGGAGATGAGAGGATAGACGGGCGCATCGGTGCTGTGGTGGGCCGACTGGGCGCAGAAGCGGCAGTTTTCCGGGCAGATCCCCGACTTTGCGTTGACGATGCTGCAGAGATTCACCTTCCTGCCCTTGAAGTTCTCCCGTATCTCGGATGCCTTAGCCATAAGAAGGAAGGGGCTCGTAAGCCCTTCCTTCCAGAGCGCCTCGCCCTCGCACCGGTCAAGGCTGCCGCCCGTCAGGGCCTTGGTTGTCAGTTCTTCAATCAGGGGGTTCATGATGCCTCCGATAAAAGGATGATGTCAGGTCCTCTCTTCGATTCCTTTGCCCCATTCCTCTACGGCGGCAAGGGCGCGTTCGGCGACCCGCTCTTTTTCACGCTTCCTGTAGCCTTCCACGAGGCCGAAATTGATGTTCATGGGTTGGAACGTAGGGGATGGGGTGGTGAGGTAGCGGATAAGGGCCCCCACGCAGGACCAGGGAGGCGGCGGCCCGAAGTCCTTCTCCCGGCCGGAGAAGAGGGCCGAAATACCCGCGACCAGGCCCGTTGCCGCCGATTCGACGTATCCTTCCACGCCGGTGATCTGGCCGGCGAAAAAGATATGGGAATGCTTCTTGAGGTTGAGGGTGCCGGTAAGCAGGGCGGGTGCGTTGATGTAAGTGTTCCGGTGGACGCTCCCGTAACGAAAAAAAAGAGCCTTTCTGAGGGCCGGTATGAGACGGAAGATGCGGTCCTGTTCGGGGTAGGTGAGCTTGGTCTGGAAGCCCACCATGTTGTACATGGAGCCGGACGCGTTCTCCTTGCGGAGCTGGATGACGGCGTGGGGCCTCCTCCCTGTCCTCGGGTCGATGAGCCCCACCGGCTTCATGGGGCCGAAGAGGAGGGTCTCCCTGCCCCGGGCGGCCATGACCTCTACAGGCAGACACCCCTCGAAATAGGGTGTATCCTCAAAGTCTTTGAGGGGCACTGTCGCGCCCGCAAGGAGTGCTTCGAGAAAGACACGGTACTCTTCTTCGCTCAAGGGGCAGTTGAGGTAATCGCCGGCATTCTCCATGTAGCGGGAAGCAAAGAAGGCATGGTCCATGTCCACCGAATCGGCCTCCACGATGGGTGAGACGGCGTCGAAGAAGTGAAGGTTGTCGCTGCCCGTCATCTCCCTGATCCTCTCGGCCAGCTGGTCGCTCGTGAGGGGACCCGTGGCGATGACGCAGATGCCCCCGGGCAGTTCGGTCACCTCGCCCCGGATTACCTCGATGAGGGGATTCGATTCGATCTCACCCGTGATGAAACGGGCAAACTCCTCGCGGTCCACCACGAGGGCCTTGCCGCCCGGTATAGCGGTCCTGTCCGCTCCATGAAGGACGAGGGAGCCGAGCCTTCGCATCTCTTCCTTGAGGAGGCCGTGGGCGTTGGAGAGCTCCCGCGACTTGAGAGAGTTGCTGCAGACCAGTTCGGAGAGCAGGGGTGTCCTGTGGGCGGGGGTGGTGACGGCGGGCCTCATCTCGTGAAGACGGACCTTCCGGCCCCTGCGGGCGATCTGAAAGGCGGCCTCGACCCCCGCCAAGCCGCCGCCTATGACGTTGATTTCCATCCGCAGTCCTTGCGGAGACAGCTCGTCCTCTTACGGTAGGAGAAGAGTGTGGGGGCGCCGCAGGAAGGACAGGGCCCTTCCACCGGTTCCCACGAGGTTGCGAAGGAGCATGTGGGGTAACGGGAACAGCTGAGGAATTTTCTCTTCTTCTTGGATATCTTTTCCACGAGCTTTCCGTCACATCCCTCTGAGGGACAGAGAAAGCCGAGGGAGTACGGCTCCGTGTATTTGCATTCCGGGTAATTGGAACAGGCGAGGAACCTGCCGAAGCGGCCGCTCTTTTCCACCAGGTTGCCGCCGCACTTCTTGCAGATGCCCCGCACCCGCTCCTGGACGATCTCGATGACACCGGTGGGGCTGACGGTCACGTTCTTCTTGTTCTTGCACTCCGGCTTCCCGCTGCACACAAGGTACTCGCCGTTCCGGCTCCACCGGAGCATCATCGGTTTCCCGCACTTGTCGCAGAGGACGTCCGTCTCCTTTTCCTCCGTCTTCAGGCTTTTCATACCCGCTTTGGCCGTAGAGAGTTCCTTCTCGAAGGCGGTATTGAACTTCTGGAGTGACTTGATCCAGTCCTTCTTGCCGTCTTCGATCAGATCGAGGATGTCCTCCATCTTGGCCGTGAAATCCACGTCCACGATCATGGAGAAGAATTCCTTGAGGAGTCTGTTCACGGTCCGTCCCAGGGACGTGGGCAGAAGCCTTCCCTTGTCTTTCCCCACGTAGCTCCGCTCCTGGACCGTGGAGACGATGGTGGCGTACGTGGACGGTCGCCCGATGCCCTTGGTTTCGAGGGTCCGGATCAGGGATGCCTCGGTGAAGCGCGGTGGAGGGTTGGTGAAGCGCTGATTCAGCGTGGTGTCCACGAGGGTGCCCGGATCGCCCTCCTTCATGGGCGGCAGGGCAACGGTCTCTTCCTCCGCGTCGCTCTCTTCCTCGTAGATCCTGGTGAAACCGTCGAAGAGGACGGTAGATCCACGGGCCACGAAGGTGTATGTGCCGTCCGCCATCTCCACCACAACCGCCTTCACCTTCTGCTGCTCCATCTGGGAGGCGATGAAGCGTTTCCAGATGAGGTCGTAAAGGGCAAACTGGTCCTTGTCGAGGTACGGCTTGACATGATCCGGGGTGAGCAGGGCATTGGCGGGTCGTATGGCCTCGTGGGCATCCTGGGCCGTTTTTCTGTTCCTGAAGAAGTGAGGTTTTGACGGCAGATAGGCCTTGCCGAAGCTTTCCGTGATGTAGGAACGGGCAGCGGCCACCGCTTCACCCGAAACCCGGACCGAGTCGGTACGCATATAGGTGATGAGGCCCGTCTGTCCCTCCGCCCCCAGGTCAACCCCTTCGTAGAGGGCCTGGGCGATCATCATGGTCTTCTTGGGGGAGAATTTGAGTCTCCGGGAGGCCTCCTGCTGGAGTCTGCTGGTAATGAAAGGGGGCTGGGGATAGACAAGGCGATCCTTCACGTCCACGCTCGCGACGACGAAGTTCCGCCCCTTCAGGTCGTCGTCGATCTTTCGGGCCTCGTCTCCCGAGGGGATCCTCAACTTCTCTCCCGCCTTCCGTTCCAGGGTTGCCCTGAAGCGATCCCCCGAGGGCAGCCGGAATTCACCTTCCACGATCCAGTACTCCTCCTTGACGAAGGCTTCGATCTCTTCTTCTCTGTCGCAGATGAGCCGTAAGGCCACCGACTGGACCCTTCCGGCGGAAAGGCCGTACTTTACCTTCTCCCACAGGAGGGGACTGATCTTGTACCCCACGAGCCTGTCCAGGATGCGTCGCGCCTTCTGGGCGTCGTACTTGGCAAAATCCAGTTTTGCAGGACTCTTCAGGGCATCGAGGACACCCTTTTTCGTGATCTCGTGGAAGAGGACCCGTTCCACTTCCTTTTTGGCGCCCAGGAGTTCGGCCACGTGAAAGGCGATGGCCTCACCCTCGCGGTCGGGATCGGAACCGATGTAAACCCTTTCCGCTTCCTTACCTACCTTCTTGAGTTCCTCCACCACCTTCGACTTGCCCTTGACGGTCACGAAGTGGGGGGCGAAGTCCTTCTCCACGTCCACGCCCATGGTGCTCTTAGGGAGGTCTTTGATATGGCCGAAGGTGGCCTTTATGACGAAATCCTTCCCCAGGAACTTGGAGAGAGTTTTCATTTTGGTCGGTGACTCGACCACCAGCAGCGACTTGGCCATGGGTTAACCTCAGTATGTCCTGTTTGGGAGGGAAGGCCTCCCTTCATGCCCGGAGATAGAATCCGCCCGGCGCCGCCCGCACGAGACCCTTCATTTCCATTCTCGTCAGCACGGCCATCACGTCTTTCGTGTCCATCCCGCTCTTTTCTATGACCTGATCCACGTGGAGCAACTCACTCCCTATAAGCGAATAAATATACTCTTCCTTTTCGTCCAATTCAACAACGGGTTTGGAGGGCGCCACAGCGTCCCGGAAACAGGCGGTCACGATCTCCTCGATGCCGTCCACGAGCCTTGCCCCCTGCTTGATGAGGTTGTTGGCCCCTTTGTGGCCCTGGTGGTAGATGCTCCCCGGGACTGCAAGGACCTCCCGGCCATATTCCAGTCCAAGCCGTGCCGTAATGAGGGAACCGCTCCTCTCTGCCGCCTCCACGACGAGGACCCCCCTGGAAAGACCGGCGATGATCCGGTTTCTCTCGGGAAAATGGTGCCTGAGGGCCGGCATACCCGGTCCGTACTCGGTGAGGAGGAGCCCCTCCCTGCCGATCCGTTCATAGAGAAGACGGTTCTCTGCGGGGTAGCAGATATCCAGGCCGCATCCCAGGACCGCGATGGTCTTGCCCTTCCCCTTCAGGGCCCCCAGATGGGACGAGGCATCTATGCCGCTGGCGAGGCCGCTCACCACGCAGACGGAGAGAGAAGAGAGGGTTTCCCCTATCTTCTCTGCCAGATTCATGCCTTCGAAAGACGCCCTGCGGGAGCCGACGACGGCAAGGGTCCGATCACCCGCCCGGAGGGGACCTCTGGCATAGAGGATGATGGGGGCGTCAGGGATGCTCTTCAGGAGTGGGGGGTAGGACTCGTCTTTCAGGCTGATGAGGCGGATGCCCAGGCCATCCAGGCGCTCCCGCTCCCGGAGGAGACCGGGCAGGCCGCGGAAGGACTCGACCTGTCGCATCAACCCCCGGTCTGGGAGCGAAAGGGCCCCTTCGAAGAGGGGGCCGACGGCGGGAAGGCGGTCAACCAGTTCGCGCTTGCCGATGCGGGTAAGGCCCGGCAGTCTCGACAGGGCAAGGTATGCGGTCAGTTCGTCCATTTGCCATGCTTGAACCGCTCCAGGTAGAGGGTTCCGGTGTTCATGGCCTCCCTGATAAGAATGGACCGGGAGGTCCTATCCTTCCACCACTGATCCTTCTTGAAGTAGGAAGTGGGAACCGCGTGGACCAGGATGATGACGGAACCAGGCCTCTTCGTCGTTTCCAGGAGGAGGTGATACCGTTTCGAGGCATATTCAGGCACGATAATGACGACCTTGGAGAGCTTCATGGCTTGAAAAGCCGCCGCCATCTTCTCGGTCCTGGTGAGATCGTCGCCCGAGAGTTCGATCGTTCGAATGGTCCCTTCCTTGATGCCCCTGTTCTTCGCCATTCTTCCCACCAGGTCGGCAATGCTGAGGCCCAGCATGGTGTCGTTTTCCAGAAGGATCGTTTTTCCTGTGCCTGACTGATATTCCCTGAAGGCCTCAATGTAAATCTCCCCTTTCACGTCTTCGGGGAATCTCGGGATGAAGAGGGCATCGGAGGGAAAAAGCTTGTCTGCGTATGTGAACTGGCTGCCGACGAACTTGAGCGTCATGGGGTGGATGAAAAGCCCGACTGCCACCATGGCGGCTACGAGGATGACGAGAAGACAACCGCACCCGGTCTTGCCTCTGTTGTTCATGTATCCTCCTCTATCACACGGGTCCCGGCGAGAAAATCGTGGAAGGTGGTTCCCTTAAAAAGGAAGGCCATCATGAAGCCGATGCCGAAAGTGGAGAAGGAGACCGTATATCCCGCGGCCCGCACCAGGGCACGGAGAAAGCCGAGCTCCATTCCCGACCCCATGCCGCTCGCCTTGATGACCTTCAGGCCGAAGAGGTGCTTGCCCGGGGTAGTGCCCCCGCCCATGTTGAGGAAGGTGAAATAGAAAAAAAATAGGAGAAGGGCGAGGACGAAAAAGAGCGAGAAGGTCTGCAGAAGGGTGGAGAGGGCGGGTTCGTCGGACCCGATCAGGTAACCGGCCATAACGGCAAGGAGGGCGAAGAGGATGAGGAGGGAAAGGATCGCCATGTCCACGGTAAGGGCAAAAAAACGGAGAAAGACCGAGGGGCTTTTCATGTCCTGCCGTACTCGTAGAGAACCACGGAGAGGATGACGAGCGGTGTGGTCTCGGCGCGAAAGATGGTGTCCCCCAGGGTGCAGGTCCTGAAACCGTTCTCCTTGAGCCACTCCACCTCGCCCTCCTCGATGCCCCCTTCAGGGCCCACGACCACGCATATCTCGCCCTCTGCCCGGGGATCGATCACATCCCTCAGGGTAGTGCTCTTTTCTTTCTCGTAGAGGGCCCAGCGGTTCGGGACATGGTCCACCCATTGGAGGATGCCCCTCAACGGCGTGGGTTCGACGACCTCCGGAACGGTGAACCGGCCGGACTGGCGTGACGCCTCCACGGTGATCCTTTTCCATCGGTCGGTCTTGTTCGTTTCGCTCTCTTCTATCCGCACCACGGTCCGCCTGAAGATGGTGGGAACGATCCTCTCCACCCCGAGTTCCGTTGCCTTCTCCACGAGCCAGTCCATTCTCGGTCCCTTGATGGGACTGACCAGGAGGGTGACCTTGGGCCGTTTCTCCGTGGGGCGGTGGACCAACTCGAGGACCTGGAGAAAAAGCTCCTTGGCCTTGACGGAGTGGAGGACGCACCGGTACAGATACCCCTTGCCGTCGATGAGATCGATCCTGTCTCCTGCGGCCTTGCGCAGTACCGTAACGATATAGCGGTACATGGGCCCGGTGAGAAGGGCCATGCCGTTTTTCATCTTGAGCTTGTCCACAAAGACCCGTCTAATCTCCATGGGTCCCATCCTGGTAACGGTAGAATCTCGATTCGTAGAGGCGATGGTACTCAGACCACCTCTCGTCCTCCATATTGTCCCTCATATGTTCCCGAACGCCCATGACCTTCGCGTCCAGGTTGTCAAGGTAATGGACCGCGAGGGCCTCCACGCACATGGGTTTTCGCGGTGAGCCCCATTCTTCCATCCCGTGATGGCTCACGATGATGTGGCGGAGCACGTCCCCCGCCTCCTTCGGGAACCCCTCCGTTTCCGCCACCAGGCTATCGAGGATCCGTATTCCGAGGGTGATGTGGCCCAGGAGTCTCCCCTGGTCCGTATACCGGAACCCCCCCTTGAATTCGATCTCCTCTATCTTGCCTATGTCGTGGAGAAGGCTTCCGGCGATGATGAGGTCCCTGTCGCCGCCGATAAGGGGCCACGTTTCCCGTCCCATGGCGGCGACCGAAAGGGAATGGTCGATGAGTCCCCCCACGTATACGTGGTGGACCCCTATGGAGGCGGGGTAGGAGAGGAATCTCTCCAGTCGGTCCTCTCTTCGGTGGAAGGATTCGAAGAGTCTTCGGAGGGGAGGGCCGGTGAGTTCCTTTACCATGGAGAAGTACTGCTCCCTCAGCGCAGAGAGGTCCTTGTCGGGGCCCTGGAAGAAGTCGGCCATGCCGGCAAGGGGCACATTCTCCACCTTCTCGATGGATGTGACGGTGAGCTGGGGCCGGTCCTGGAAGAAGCGGGTCCGTGCCCGCACGAGGACCACATCATTCCTTTCGAAACCTTGGGCGAGGCGGTCCACCTCGTCCCACACCTTTCCCTCGATGGAGCCGGTTTTGTCTCTCAGGGTGATGCTCATGTACCTGGTGTTGTTTTTGCTCGAGTAGATGCCCTTCTTTGCCACCACGAAGAGGTCGTGGACCTCGACGTTTTCCCTGGTGATGTCCTTTACGAAGACCTCTTTGGTCACGCCTGGTCCCCGAAGTGCTGGTAACCTTTGGCCAGAGGAGCGACAGGGGTGCCGTGACGGTAGAGGGAGACACCCTTTCCCGCCACCACCTTCCCGACCACAAAGACCGGGAATCCCCGGTCCTTCATGCCCTGGATCTGGCTACGATGGCGGACCGGAACGGTGAAGAGGAGCTGGTAGTCCTCGCCTCCCGAGAGGGCGAGATCGATGAGGCCTGCCCGTTGCAAGGCCCGGGGCACCGGCACGTTCTCCAGATAGATCTCCGCGCCTTTTCCGCTCTCCCCCATCATCCGTTCGAGGTCGATGAGGAGACCGTCGCTGATGTCCATCATGGCATTAGTTATATCACGTTTCATAAGCTCCCGCCAGACGGCGAAAGGTGGCCTGGGCGCCCGGTAACGTCGGATAAACCGGCCATTTCCCTTGCTTTGCCCGCCTCCCCGGAGGAGGTGAAGGCCGAAGGCGCTCTCTCCGAGAGGACCGGTCACCGCGATCAGGTCCCCTGCCCGGGCCTTGTCGCGGCCCAGGTAGCGATCACCGGGGAGGCTTCCCACCATGGAGACGTCGATGACCAGGTCGGACACGGAGGCCGTGGTGTCTCCACCGAGGAGGACCACATTGAATTCCCGGGCAGCCCTGGACATGCCCCGATAGAGTTCCATGGTGTGGCGGGAGGAAAAGGAGGGGGGGATGCAGAGGGTCACGAGGAAGTAGAGGGGTGTGGCGCCCATGGAGAGGATGTCCGACACATTCACATAGACCGCTTTCTTCCCGAGATCACAGGGGCCCGTGAAGGAGAGCTCGAAGTGGACATGCTCCACGAGGGCGTCCTGGGTAAAGACGTAGCGGCCGCCCTCGAAATCGACGACCGCGCAGTCATCGCCGATCTTCCGGACCACTTTTTCCGAGGGGCGCTGAAAGCGGGCGATCCGTCTGACGAGTTGGTTCTCCGATATGTCCATGGTGTGGCACTGATATTACCAGTTTGCCCCTATCCTTGGCAAGCCGGGCTGCGTACGGCCTTCGGCAGGCCGGAAGGCCCGTTGCCGCTATGGGGCGGCCAGGGCCGAGGCCTTGGAAAAATCAAAGGCCCTGAAGGCGGCCATCGCCTCCTTGAGGCTGCCGCCTGTCTTGCCCTGCCGGAGGAGTTCTCCAATGGCCCCTGCGGCCTTGACCGCCTGGTCGCACTGTTCCGGGGTGGTGACCAGCACCCCGAGGTTCTCACCATCCTGCCAGAGGGGAACAATTGCGACGCCGTTCTTCCGGTCCACGTAGAGGGTTCTTCCGGGATCGTCGAGCCGGAAGGTGGCCCGGGAGAAATGGACCGCCCTCGGGTCAGCGTTCATGACCTCTACGGTGCCGTATCCTTCCTGGGCGCGGGGATCGACCCTGAGGATGAGGATCCCCGAGTCGGGGAGGTTGCGGTCAAAGCCCAGGGGCTGGCGGTTTTCCACGAGGTAATAGGTACCATCCCTCAGGGGGATCTTTACCACCAGTCTCTCACCCTTTTTCGACAGGGGTGAGAGAAAGGAGATCACGGTCTCGCCCGGCCGCGCAAGCACCGCTTCCCGGGTGGTGATCCAGCCCAGGCGGATTTTGGTGAAGGAGGAGAGTCCGGGGGGAGGGAGTCCGGGCTTGGGGATATGCTGGGACATGATATCCCAGGGACCCATATAGATGGTGTGGTGTTCGAAGGAGGTGGCGGCAGCGGAAGCGTCAGACTGACGCTCGAAGTCGTAGAGTCAGGGGGCCAGGCGTTTGCCCTCGTGCACCCCTGCGAGGGCGTGGAAATAATCGTGGGCAAACATGCCGAGATGGGCGTTCTCCGTGCCCATGAAGACGCCGCCGCCGAACTCCTTGCCACCCCGGGCCCTCAGAGTCTCGTAACGGGGCACCGATCTCCTCCCTGTCCCCGAGAGCATGCCCGGGTTGGCGCAGTAGCAGATCATCCCGTACCCCTTCCCGGCCGTGGTGTGGACCCCGGGAACGATGAGGATGTGGTCGTAGGATGAGAAGTCCACTTCATTCTCGACGGCGGTCATGGTGTCTTCAATCAGTTTCCGCACCCGACCCCTGTCTACCTTGAAGTTGTACTGGCTCACCCGGTAATCGGTGAGGGGATGGGGAAGCATGATCCAACCCTTCAGATCGACCTTGACGGACGCAAGGCCGAAAGATTGCTCCTCCACGTACCTGTTCAGGATATCCGAGGTCCGTCGCCTGATGTCCTCGAGGGACCGTGATGGTTTCGCGTCGGGAAACTGGACCGCCAAGGCCAGTATCCTTTTTGTGCCCGTGGCCTGGATGGATTGGGGCGCCAGGAAGTTCGTTTCCTGCCCGGAGAGGTGTGTCGGGCCAAGGGCGGCACAGGCAAAGAGCAGCGAGAGAATCACGAGATCCATCCTTATCCGCGGGAACGCGTTGTCCATCGTCTCCTCCCTTTTTTTCCGGGGCGCCGGCCCGCCGGTCAGTCGTACCCCAGCTCGGCAAGTTGTTCCTCGTCCATACCCACATAATGGGCCACTTCATGTACCACGGTGATCTCGATCTCCTCCGCCAGCTCCTCGAGGGTGGCGCACATCTCTTCCAGGGGCTCCTGAAAGAGCAGAATGGTGTTGGGATACAGGGGCGGCGACGTGAAAGACTGTTCCGGCAGGGAGACCCCCTCGAAAATCCCGAGAAGGGGTTCGTCCTCAGGCAACCCCATCTCCCGCAGCATTGCCCGGGACGGCCGCTTACGGACCGAGATCACCAGATTGTGGAGGTGCTCCCGGATCTCTTCCGGTATTCTGCGGACAGCCTGTTTGACGATCCTGTCGAATTCCTTATCGCTCAGACGGACCATGGGGTTCCTCAAAGGGATTATACCACGTTACGTGTTCCAGGTGGATCGGCAGCGGCCTTCCGGGCCCCGACCGCAAGGCTCGCGGTGCACGGTGCAGGAGGAAAGGTAACACCAGGAACCGGGAGGCTGTGAACGGGTAACCTGCAACACGGTGTGGTCTTAAGGTATTTGGCAGGGTGCCGAAAGATATGCATGCCCTTTGCTGCGGAAGGTTCCGTCTCGCTCGCCCCGGGTCACGCCCCGCCTTTCTTTCGGAAATCAGGGGATTCCCCCCGTCAAAGGCCGGGGAGGTGACGAGTGGCTGAGCAGCTCACCCAGCAGGATATGGATGCCCTCTTCAGCGCCCTCACCTCACCCCCCGCTCCGGCGGTGAGCGAACCCGCCCTTGTGGTCGGTAACCCGGAGAGTCCCGATCTCGATATGGACGCCCTCTTCAGCGCCCTGACCTCACCCCCGGTTTCCTCCGAATCGGCGGCACCGACTCTCGGCGGAGACGAACCGGCACCACAGGACGGGGGAAAATCACTCTCTCAGGATGAAATAGACAAACTCCTCGCCGAATTCGGCCTGGGTTGAAAAGGCGCTACTTTCTCGCCGCCCTCATCTTCAGGATCACGCACGAGTCTCGGGTCATATCGCACCCGTAGGCGCACGGCTCGATGTGGATGACCACGTCGATGGTTGTCACGGCCGACTCTATTTCGTGCTCGACCCTGTGGGCGAGGGCGTGGGCCTCGTCAATAGTGGCCCCTCTGCAGGTAAGGAGGTGGAAATCCATGTACTTCCGTGTCCCGGAGGTGCGTGACCTGAGCTTGTGGAAACCTGCATAGGGATAGGGCATGGCGTCGATGATCCGCGTGATCTCCTTTTCCACCTGAACCGGAATGCTGGAGTCCATAAGGCCGGAGATGCCGTCTTTCAGGATCCTGAGTGCGGAGAAGATGATGATGGCGGCCACGATGACCGCAAAGATGTGGTCGATGTAGGTCGTGCCCGTGTAGAAGGCGAGCGCGATGGCGACCAGGGCGGCCGAGTTGGAGTAAAGGTCGCTGCTGTAGTGGAGGGCGTCCGCCTTGAGGGTGTTGGAATCGGTTTTTTTCCCGACGGCCAGAAGAACGCGTGATATGACGAAGCTGCCGGCGAGAGACAAGAGCATGACCCCGAAATCGAGGGAGGAATAAGAGATGGTAGTCTTCGCAAAGAAACGCTCCCAGGTTTTGTGGACGATCACCACCCCGGAGAAGATGATGACAAAGGACTGAATGACCGCTGCAATGTCCTCCGCTTTCCCGTGACCGTACGGGTGACTCTCGTCCGCGGGTTGCGCCGCTTTCCTGATGGCAAAGAAATTCATGGCCGACATGAACACATCGAGGAGACTGTCAAGACCGGACGAGGCAACCGCCATGGAACCCGACATGATGCCGGCGGTGAATTTACTCAGGGCCAGGGCTGAAGCGGACAGAACGGCAAAGAGAGAGGCCTTCTGTTTATTGTCCATGGGCGGTGCGGTCCTGGTACAAACCTAACACAGCTCGGGAGCCGATCGCAAACACCGGCGAGTTCCCCCAACCCATTGACAGAGCGAAAAAAAGCAGTACGATTGAGGTAGGGGCCGACCTTGAAAAGGCCACACCATTTCGTGAGGGGGTAGGCATGAAGAAAAAGGGTTCCGTCAACGTAAGCCACATCATGCCCTGTTCTGTGGTCCTTCTGAGTGCTGCGAGCGGGGCGAAAAGGGATGCCATGACGGCAACGGCCATGTTCGTCTCCGAGGACCTGCCTTTGTTTGTGGTGAGTGTGGCCAAGAGCAGCCTGACCCATCAGCTCATCGAAGAGAGCGGCGAATTTGTCCTCAACATCGCCTCCGCCGGCCAGACCAAACTGGCCAGAGGGCTCGGTATGACCCGCGGGGCCAAGGTGGACAAATTCAAGAAATTCGACGTACCCACCGAAGCGGGGACCATGGTCGAAGCCCCTCTTATCAAGGGTTCCTTTGCCACCATCGAATGCAAGGTGGTCACCTCCTTCCCTGCGGGCACGTACACCATGTACCTGGGTCAAGCCGTGGCCTTCGGAATGGAGGAGAAGTCCACACCCCTGGCGTGGTCCATGGGCAGGTATTTCGCGGTGAAGGACGAGGTGAAGTGAGGGGCGGGATCAGTTGTTCTCGGGCACCAGCGTGGCTTCTCTGCGGAAGATCCTGAATTCCGGGATCTCTTCGTAGATCACCGTGAGCTGATCGAAATCCAGGGCAGTAAGCTCGATGGGGTCGTTGAGGAAATAGATGTGGGGCGGTTCCTTGCCCAGGCTTGCGGCATAGTGACGGTAGGTGCGAAAAAGGTTCTTGGAGGCGATATTGGAGAAGGAGGGTTCCTTGCCCTTCACGAGGAGAAACTCGGCGTAATCGTCGTCCCGCTCAACGTAACCCGAGATAACAAACGGATCGCAACTCTTGATAGACAGAAGTTTCATGTTCGCACCTCCGCCGGCTATTATACTACATGCCGCCCCCTGCGGTCATTACCACCGAACCCATTTGACCGGCTGACCGGTTAAAAAGGAACACCCTCCATCCACTCCCTCACTCTTCCCCCGGTCCACGCCTGCTCCGGCGGGGTTCCCGTAGCACACCGTCGAGAGGAGGGGGTACGCTACCGGGATGGTGTGCTTGGAGGTGACGTCCGTCCTTGACCTCTCCGCCCTTACCGCATAGAATAGGTTTATGGAGAAACTGAGAGGTTTTGTGACAAGGGCCCTCGGGGCGGGAGTGGATGACGCCCTGGTCATCAGGACCTCCGCCGTGGTGACGGCGCCATGGGTGCGCATGAAATGCCAGTTCGGCTGCGGTGGTTACGGGCGAGGCCTGTGTTGTCCGCCCTTCACCCCTACGCCCGAGAAGACCCGCGAGATACTGGCGTCCTACTCGACGGCCCTCCTGCTGCACAAGCACTGGAGCAAGGGGTACGATGCGGTCAGGCGGTTCAACGACACGGTGGTGGAGTTGGAGCGGTTCATCTTTCTGGCCGGTTTCCACAAGGCCTGGGGTCTGGGGAGCGGACCCTGCACCCGGTGCCACACCTGCGATACGGCCATGCCCTGCAACCATCCTGAAAAGGCTCGCCCTTCCATGGAGGCGTGCGGAATTGACGTCTTCAAGACAGCCCGGGACCATAACCTGCCCATCCGCGTAGTCACCACTCACGAGGAAGAGCGGGACATGTACGGTCTCGTCCTGGTGGAATGAGACGCCCCGTCCAGCTCCTCGTCTTCTCGGTCCTCGTCATCCTCGGCCTCCTCGCCTTCCTTTACTATACCCAGGCAGGAAGGCGGGTGTCCGGACCGCCCGTGGCGATTGAGAGGCCCCGGTTGAACACGGTGATGCCCCCGCAAGAGGAGCTTACGGTACGCGGCATCATCGGCCTCACCAACGAGGCCCGGAAGGAACAGGGCGGGCTTGCACCGCTCAGGGAAAACGGAAAGCTGAACGCCATCGCCGAGGCGAGGGTTCGCGATATGTTTGAAAAGGGTTATATCGGCCACGTCTCTCCCGCCGGCGAGGCGGCCACCGATGTGGCCCACAGGGTGGGATATCCCTACAGGGTGCTTTCCGAAAACATCGCGTCCGGCTTCTTTCTCAATGACAGAAAGATCGTGGAGGGCTGGATGCAAAGCCCGGGACACCGGAAAAACATCCTCCTCGAGGGCGTCTCGGAGATCGGCGTGGCCTTCATGAAGGGATCGCTCCAGGGCAGAGAGACCCTCGTGGCGGTCCAGATCTTTGCTCAGCCCTCTCTCCCGGTGGGCGAAGAAGGAAAATCGGCAGGTTCTTCCGAGGATCGCCGGTCTTCCTGTGTAAAACCGGATGAAGCCCTGAAAGAGGCCATCGACAGGGAAAAGAAGGAGCTGGCCGACCTGGCGGAGAAGGCCAAGAGGCTGAGGGGGGAGATCGACGAGAAGGCGAAGGAGCTGGAGGCCCATGGAATGGGACAGGGGGCACGGGGCTATCCGAGAACCAGAGACCCGGCCCGGGCCACCCTCATGGAGGAGCATAACGGGAAGGTCCACGAGCACAACAGGCTGGTGAATACCCTTACCCTCCGCCAGGAGGAACTGGAAAAGGCGGTTCACCAGTATAACGAAGAAGTGCGCAGGTACAACGACTGTCTGGGACGGTGACGCAGGCCCAGATCCTTGTTTCAGGGGCCGGCCCGGCGCATTGACAAGGCCCGGCACAGTGGCTACATTGAGAAAGTAACCGGCACAAGCCTTTTCAGGAGCAGAGATCTGCACAAGGAGGGTGACCCATGAAGGAGCAGGAACGGCTGAACGCCCTTGAGGTAGCCATCAACAACGAAATGCAGGAGCGGGAATTCTATCTTGCCAGCTCGGCCCGCACCAGGAATGCCATGGGCAAGGCGGTCTTCGATCAGCTTGCCCGCGAGGAACTGGAGCACGCGGAGCGCCTCAAAGAGATCCACGGGCGATGGAAAAAGACCGACAAATGGCCGGAGACGGTGCCCCTGAGGGTGAGCGATACCATCGTCAAGGATGTGCTCAACAAGGTGATCGCCACGGTCAAGGGCTCGCCGGACAGCGATGTGGGCGACCTCGAGGCGGTGAGAAAGGCCATCGACTTCGAGGCGAAAGGTTCGAAGTTCTACGGTGACCTTCGCGATGCAGTGACGGACCCCCGGGAAAAGGAGTTTTTTGACCTTCTCTCCATGATCGAGCACGAACATTATCTGTCCCTCAAGAACGTGGAGGAATACTTCAGCGATCCCGAGGGGTGGTTCCGGAAAATGGAGCACCATACCTTTGACGGAGGCTGAAGAAGGATCGTGAAAAAGACACTGGGTCCCCGGACCATGCTGTTTCCGAGCCCTGTCCTGGTGGTGGGCACCTACGACAGGGAGGGGAAGGCAAACGTGATGACGGTGGCGTGGGGCGGCATCTGCTGTTCCCAGCCCCCCTGCGTTGCCATTTCTCTGAGGAAGGCAACCTATACCTACGGCAACATCCTCCACAGGAGGGCCTTCACCATCAACATCCCGTCGGAGCGGTACGTGAAGGAGGCTGACTACTTCGGTATCGCCACGGGAAAGAAGGAAGATAAGCTGTCGAGGGCGGGCCTCACCGCCGAGAGGTCCGAGATCGTGGATGCGCCCTACGTGAAGGAGTTCCCTTTCATCATGGAGTGCGGGCTCCTCCATACGCACGAGCTTGGCCTCCACACGCAGTTTGTGGGGGAGATCCTCGATGTGAAGGCGGACGAAGAGATCATGGGGGCAGAGGGGTTACCCGAGGTGGAGAAGATGCGACCCATGGTCTATGCCCCTGAGATACGACGCTATTACGGTTTCGGCGCCGCCCTCGGGAAGGCCTTTTCCCTGGGAAAGGACATCCCCGAGTGACCTTCCGTCTCGAACATGACAGCCTCGGTGAAAGGGAGGTCCCTGCCGAGGCCTATTACGGGGTCCAGACCCTCAGGGCCATCGAGAATTTCCCCATTACCGGGATCCCCATTGCCCGGTTCCCCCTTCTGATCAAGGCCATAGCATCCGTCAAGAAGGCCGCGGCCCTGGCCAACTTGGAACTGGGTCTTCTCGCCCCCGGAATCGGGGAGGCCATCGTGCAGGCTGCGTCCGAGGTGCAATCGGGCCTCTTCGACCATCAATTCGTGGTCGATGTGATCCAGGGCGGGGCCGGCACATCGACGAACACCAACGCCAACGAGGTGATCGCCAACCGCGCCCTCGAGCTTTTGGGCCACGAGAGGGGCCGGTACGCCTTCTGCCATCCCAACGATCATGTGAACCTCTCTCAATCAACCAACGACGTCTATCCCACCACCCTCAAGATCGCTGCCATCTGGAGCATGACCGGCCTTGTAGAGGCCATGGGGGGGCTTCGGGACGCCATGGAGGAGAAGGGGAGAGAATTCGGCCATGTCATCAAGATCGGTCGTACCCAGCTCCAGGATGCGGTGCCCATGACCCTGGGACAGACCTTTTCCGCCTTTGCGGTAACGGTGGGTGAGGATATGGAACGACTGAGGGAGGCGGCGGGACTGCTCCACGAGATCAACATGGGGGCTACGGCCATCGGTACGGGCCTCAACACGGTGGAGGGTTACAGCGATCTGGTCCGGGAAAAACTGAGGGCGACCACAGGCCTCCCCCTGGTTACCTCTCCCAACCTCGTGGAGGCCACCTCCGACGCCGGGGCCTTTGTCCAGCTCTCCGGCGTGCTCAAGCGGGTGGCCGTCAAGCTCTCGAAGATCTGCAACGACCTGAGGCTCCTCTCGTCGGGCCCGAGGACGGGTTTCGGCGAGATCGAACTGCCTGCCCTCCAGGCCGGGTCCACGATCATGCCGGGGAAGGTGAACCCGGTGATCCCCGAGGCGGTGAACCAGGTTTGCTACGAGGTCATCGGCAACGACGTGACCATCACCATGGCCGCCGAGGCGGGACAGCTTGAGCTGAACGCCTTCGAACCCCTCATCGGCTATAACCTCCTTGAATCGATCCAGCTTCTGGAGCGGGCCTTCACGGTTCTGAGGGAGCGGTGCGTGGTGGGTATCAGGGCGAAGGAGAACCGCTGCCGGGAGGAGGTGGAATGCTCCATCGGCCTCGCGACGGCGCTGGTACCCTCCATCGGTTACGAGGCCGCAGCGCGCATCGCAAAGGAGGCACTCTCGGCGAACAAGACGGTCCGGGAGATCGCCCTCGATACGGGGTTGTTAAGTGAAGCGGAACTGGACGACCTTCTGGACCCGGCCAAGATGGTCCACCCCCGTGCCGTAAAGACCCGGTAATCCCGGCCTCTATTCCGAAAGCGGGATGGCGAGATTCAGGGCGTAGGGTCCTTCCCTGAGGAGGAGTTTTTCATCCACAAACTTCGAAAGGTGCCGTTCAATCGTGTCACCGGTGATATGGGGCAGGGCGGCTCCGCAATGCCTGACCGTCCTGCATTTTTCGAAAAACAGATACACCTCCGCTTCCGTGCCCGCAAGGCGATGGATGCAAAACCGCCTCTCCCGGAAATCGCGAATGATCAGTCCGCCGGGGCGTGTCCCGTCCGGCGTCGAGCCAAGGAGATATCTCACCCCTCTCCGCTTCGCTTCCGTGTAATGGTGGAGCCACTCATCACAGACGGTCTTCAGTCGTTCCACTGCGGAGGCCGACTCCGGGGTCTCTTCCGGAAAGGCCTTCTTGGAGAAGAAGAGTTGCCGCTCCACCTCCTCGGGGAGGATGCTTTTCCACGCCGGGTCATTCCCGAAGCCTTCCTCAAGGCACGACAGGGTCTCCCAGTAAGGGCTTCCATAGACGAGGGAGAACCTGCCCGGCCGAAGGGGGTAGTAGGCCTTCACAAAAGGGATCATGCGGATATTCTCTTCCACCTCGTCCACGGTAATCCCGGGAAGGCCATAGAGGAGGTTCGCCGGGTTGATGATATCCCGCTGTTCAAGGGCCTTCATGGCTTCCACGTTCCTGATGGCCGTCGTCCCCTTGCCGATTCTTTTCAGTAACCGGGTCGAGAGAGACTCGATCCCTGTCTGGCAACTCACCACCCCTGCCTCCCTGAGAAGCCCGGCAGCCCGGGCGACCGTATCGGCCCGGGCCTCCATGACAATTTCCAGAGGTCGGGGAAGGCCATCCCTGATCCCGGTGAAAAGGGCCGTGATCCCACCTCTGTGTTTCCTCGAAACATTGTCCAGAAAGAGAAAGCGACGGACAGGGTGGCGATCCGAGAGGCGCCTGAGTTCTCCCACCCAGCGACCCGGCGTCTTCTCGCGATACCCCTTCCACTGGTGGTTCAGATTGCAGAAGGCACAGGAGGTGTTCCGATCGCCCTTTCTGTTTGCCCACCAGCATCCGCGGGACCCCTCCACCGGTACGGCCAAATCGTCCTCAATTTCGTGGCGGCAGGGAAGAGACGAGAGAAGTCTGAAATAACTCCGGTAGTCGGGATCGGGAAGGGTGTCGAGATCACTGATCTGGGACCTCTTCAGCTCCTGTGCCCCGGAGGAGTGCCGGGTGAGGACGCCCGGTATGAGGGCCATATCGCCCCCCTTTTGAAGGGTCTCCAGAATAGCGGTCAGGGGCCTTTCCCCTTCTCCGCTGACTACCAGGTCTATTTCCGGAAAGACCCGGAGCAGAGAGGTCCCCATGGGGCCGGTTACCTCGGAACCGCCAAGGATCGTAAGGGTGGAAGGGGCGCGCTCCTTCACCATCCTGACCATGAGCAGGGAGCTGAGGGTCTGGGCCATGGCTGCGGAAAAGCCCACGCAATCGTAGGAGGACCATTCCACGGTGCGGGCGCACTCCTCCACGAACCTCTCGTAGGGCAGGAGAAGGTCCTGCTCCAGGTCCGCAGGCGCCTGTGTTTTCAAGCGCGAATCGTGCAGGTAGGCAAGGATGCGATCCCTGTGGCCCGGAAAGAGAAGGCAGGCGCTCAAGGCTTCGCCGAAGAGGAACCCGTGTGTCCCTTCGGAAATGGCCTTGACTACGGGATACCGCAGCCTGGTCAGTATGCTGAGATGAAAATGGAAGGTGTCGACCGTGATGTCAGGCAATGCCTTCTTAAGCCAGGCCGAGAGAACCCCGACTTGGGCGGAGGGCCGCTGGGGACTGTGCCAGGGCATGGAGACAAGGGCCACCCTCCTCGGTCCCCTCTTTCCGGGCCGATTACAAGGGATGTGGGATGTCATGTGCCCGCCCCGCCAGGGAGGCCTCCCCATCGCCCTGAGGATCCTTCGTCTGCGCCCTCGTGATACGGCCGGCAACCAGGGCGAGTCTGTCCCTCAGACGCACACTGTGCGGTTCCATCGCCGCCGCCCTCGTCAGGCACCGGTGGGCCACCTCGGGGAGTCCGAGTTCCACCGCCTTTTCGGCCCTTTCGGCAAGGACCCGTGGGTCTCTGATCGCATCTATCTTGGGAAAGAGGTTCTCTATGGCGATACGGTATGCGCAGTAACGGTATTCGCCGTCAGAACGGCCCAGGGTCCTGCGGGTGCCCGTGCACCCGGCAAGGCACAGATCTCCGTATTGGCAGAGACGGCAGAACCCCCTGAGGGAGGAACGGGTGCGCCCCCGGTTCCAGGAAAAGGCGCCGGGACGGGTCCAGAGTTCCTCGAGGGGCATGGCGCGTACATTCCCTTCGATGAACCCTTCCTCACGAATCGAGTTACAGCCGCAGATGTCCCCGTTATGGCGGATACCGACGACATACTTGCCTGCACCGCATCCCTGCCAGGTCACACGGTCGAAGAAGCGCGTCTGTCTCAGTTTCGTATCGATCCTGGTGAAGTAGCCGAGACAGTCGGCGAGGTCCACCCGGAGATGCCCCTCTTCGCTTACCTGTGCTGCAAAGTTGAGAATGGCGGGCACGTCCCGTGGTTCGATCAACTCCTCCCGATGGTCGGCCAGATTGCCCATGGGATTCCCGAACTGGAGCTGCCACTGACGGACCCCGTGAGCAATCAGGATTTTCCTGAGCCCCTCCAATTCGGTGAGGTTCCTTTTCATGATGGTGGTCACCACCGCAGAGGGGAAATCCAGTTCCCTCATGGCAGCGAGGGCCTTGAGGACCCTTCGGAAGGCGCCCTTTCGCCTCAGGTGGTCGTGGGTTTCCTCGATGCCGTCGAGACTTACGCCGATCACCCGGAGGCCGGCGCTGCGAGCCCTGTCGATGGTGCTCCTGTTCATGAGCCAGCCGTTGGAGAGCATAGAGACCTCCACGCCCTGGCCCGAGAGGCGCCTTGCAATGGCGTCCCAGTCTTTCCGGAGCAGGGGTTCGCCGCCGGACAGGGTGAGGCGGAGAAGGCCCGATTCTACTAGGTCATCGCAAAGCTGCAGGGCTTCTTCCGGGCTCAGTTCGTCGGGAAGGGCCTCGGCGCATGCGCTGCCGCAATGGAGACAGCGCATGTTGCAGGCCATCGTCAGTTCCCATACCGCCACAAGGGGGGGTATAATCCAGGTAGGTTTGGGTCAATCTATTACCCCATAGAGAACGTAATACCCTTTCGTCAGGGATCCGCCTCCGCTCATGGCTTGGATGTTCTGGTTGGTCATGCCGCCCGCTACCTCTTCTAGTACCTCCTGGTCGGTGATCCTTCCGCCCCTCAGCTCCACGGTCTTCGCCTCCTTCTGTCTCGATGGTAAGGGAACCTTATCCGCTATCTTCCAACATGTCAATGACAAAGGCCATATAGGCGCGTGGCCCCCCCTTTTTTTTGCCTCCCCCTGACGTCGGTCAGGAGGCTCCGCCACCCCCCAAGCGTTCTTGACAGGACGGGGGCGCGGGGCTACGATTGCAGAACAGGGACGCTATCGGAAAAGGGAGGTGAGGGGTGATGAAGAAGAAGGAGAAGGAGAAAAAAGAAAGGAAGGAAAAGGAGCTGAGCGAAGAGGATCTCAGGAAGGTGGCGGGAGGTACCATCGGGACCATAGATCCCATAGCCGAAGCCAAACGGCCGGGACGGACAAAATGATCGACGCCTGCAGTTACGGGTTCCCGTCTCTGACACAGGGCAGGTAGCGGTTGCCCTGGAGGAGAAGGCGGCTGGTCCGTTCGCCGGGACTGGCGGGGCGGCTCGGGGCAAGGGTCTTCGGGGGTTCGCCCGCACGGGCCCGATCGTAGTCACCGTCCCAGGGAAAGAGGATCAGCTCTCCGTGGGGGAGAAAAAGGAGGATGGGGAGGACCGGGTCGGGGTAGATGTGCCCCACCGAGTCGAGGGCTTCATCAACGCTCCGGAATCGGGAGAGGTCCTCCAGGGTCATGAGGGTGGGCGGACTCAGGACGAGGGCTCCTTCGAGGTTCATGCGGAGGGCTTTGTCGGGCTCTATCCAAAGGCCTTCCGTGGCCTCTTTCGCGTCGACGGCGGGTTCCTGGCCGGCGGGCAACCGGGCGGCGAAGAAGAGGGTGTCGAAGCGCATGGATCGTGCCTCCGGGGTCAGCCATCTTCCCGCAAAGACAAGTTCGTCAAGGGCAAGAAGACCCCCCTCCGGTCCGAGGATGGCGGAAAGGGTGAGGGTGCGGTCGCTGAGGGCCGCCCGGTAACGGCCATACCGGTTCCGGGTGACCGGATCTTCCAGGGAAAGAAGGCCCCCCGTTCCATGGGAGACGAAGAGCACCCCCGCCTCTTCGAAGAGTTCCCGGACTGCCCCGATCTTAAAAGACCGCACCGCGTCCGTGCCGAGCCCGGGAACCGGATCCGTCCCGCCTGGTCCTGTCCCGGCAAAGGGCAGCAGATCGGGCGATCGGTCGGCCTCCTCAACCCTGCCGCCGGGATAGACCGTCATGCCCCCCATGAAAGGGTTCTTCTCGTGCCGCTTGATGAGGAACACCTCCGGTCCGGCCGAGGGACCTTCTCTCAGGAGAATCACGGTGGATGCTTGTTTCGGTATAACAGGCATGGAAGATGAGGGTTACATCAATGATACCGGCCGAACCGGCTCAGCCAATGAAACCAGTGAAACGGACCTGCGCCTATCCCTCCAACTCGCTGAGGGCTATCTCCGCGGCGAACTGGACCCCGCTGTCCTTGTCGGTAAGGGCCTTGGCCAGGTGTTTCTCCGCCCTCTTGTCCTTGAGTCTGCCCAGGGTCCAGGCAGACCATCTCCGTACGTTGGGATCGCTGTCTTCAAGGGCCAGGATGAGAGACTCAAGGGACTTCTTGCCGATCCTGGCCACTGCCGCGGCAGCCCCCTCCCTTACGTATCTCACCTCGTCACCGAAGGTGCGGATCAAAGGATCTACCGCAAAGGGGTCCTTAATCTCGCCCAGGGCATTGGCCGCGCCCCACCGCACACCCCAGTCTTTGTCGGCCAGGGTCTCGATAAGGGCCGGCACCGCGGACCGGTCCTTGATCTCGGCGAGGGCGCTCGTCACCTCTTCCCGGACGTACTTGTTTTCGTTTCTGAGGGCCTCGACCAGGGCCGGCACCGCCTTCCTGTCCTTGATCTCTCCCAGGGCCGACGCAGCCCCTTCGCGGACGTACTTTTCTTCGTCCTTCAGGGCGGCGATCAACGGATCCACCGCCCGCCGATCCTTTAATTGTCCGAGGATGTGGGTGGCCCTCCAGCGCACGTCCCACTCAGGGTCCGAAAGCAGGCCGATCACCGGTTCAACGGCCAGTTCGCCCAGGTTTCCCAGGGCCAGTTCCGTGGTGTGGCGCATGGATTCATCCTCATCCCGGAGGCATGCGATGAGGGGATCGATCACCTTCTTGCTGTTCAGTTTGCTCAACGCCAGGGCCGCGCTTTCCCGCACGTACTTATCCGAGTCCCCGAGGGCCTCGATCAGGACCGGTATGGCCCGCTTGTCCCGGATCTCGCCCAGGGCATAGGCCGCCGCCTCGCGAACATACTCGTCTTCGTCCTTCAGGGCCTCCATGAGGTGAGGCACCGCCTTCTTCACCTTCTTCTTGGCCAGGATTTCCGCTGCCCTGAGGCGGGTCTCCCATTCTCTGTCCTTCAGTTGTTCAATCAGGTTGGTGGAATGAGTTTTTTCCGTCACCAGTGGTCTCCGCCCAATTTTTTATCATAACCGCCAACCCAAAGAAACAGAATTTATTGTCCCTCCCGCGGCCTTCGTCCCACAAAAAGCATGAAGAGGGCCGCAACCAGCGCGGCGACTATGGCCGCCATAAAGGGCGCGAAGAAGGAGCCCGTTACATCCCGTATCTGGCCGCCGAAACGGTGGGCCACGATGGCCCCCACACCGTAGAAGAAGGTGAGGAGCCCGATGACGGAGCCCACGATCTCCTTCCGGAAATAATCTCCCCCCGAGGCGCCGTACATGGGAAAGGTGGCGCCGAAAAAGGCCCCGAGCAACCCGACGCTCGAGAAGAGGGCCACCACGCTGCCCCCGGAGAGCACGATCCCTGCCGTGCAGCCGGCAATGCAGAGGTTCGAGAGAAGGATGGTCATCCGCCGGCCGATGTGGTCGGAGGCCATGGGGATCGTAAGAACACCGACAATCTGGCCGAGGCCGTGAATGGTGGCGAGAAGGGATGCCTTGTCGTAGGGGAAGCCAAGTTCGTGGCGGGCGTAGTCCACCATGAAGGTGCTGGTGACGTAGAGGGTCGCAGCGATGAAGAAGTAGGAAAAACCGATCATCCAGAAACGGGGGACTGCGAAGATCTCCCGGTAGTTGATTCTGGCCCTGGCGGCGGGCTGGGGCGGGCCCTGTTCCCCCGGTGCGTCACCCCAGGGAGAGAGTCCCATATCGTCCGGTTTGCTCCGGAGCAACAGACGGTTCACCACGATCATGAGAAGGGCGCTCGCCCCCAGGATAAACCAGCAGTAATGCCAGCTCCATTTCGATACGATCACGGGATAGAGCCTTCCCATGGTGGCATAACCGAGGCCGAAGCCTGTGGAGAGGACGCCGAGGGCCATGCCCCTCTTCTTGATCGAAAACCAGCGCTGCACCAGGGTGATGACGGGTGTCCACATGGCTGATGCGCCCACACCCACGAGGGCGAAGGCAAGACAGGCCTGCCAGAACTGACTGACCATACCCATGAGGAGTGTACCCAGGGCGAGGAGGAGCCCGAAGACCGGGATCACCCGGGCTGCCCCGAGCCGGTCTGTCAGGTATCCGGTGAAGGGCGAAAAACAGACGTAGGCAAAGAAATAGGCGTTGAAGATATCCCCGGCTTCGCGCCGCGTGATACCCATGGTCCTGATCATCTCCGGGAGCAGGACGCCGTATCCCAGGCGGATGCCGTAGTTGATGAAAAGATTGATGAAGCAGATGAGCAGAATAATCCACGCCCAGTGAATCCCGGATGCCGGATCGGACCGACGGGACATATACCCCCCCTTCTTTTCTCACGCACAGGAGGTGGGTTTCACACTCCCCACCCCTCATTCCCTCATCTACCCATCTTCCCGTTCACTCAGTCACCCTTCCGCCCATCCCCCGCGCCCTGCGCCTCTATATCCCCAATTTCTGTCTCTTTGCTTCCATGTGGGCGAGGATAGCGTCAGCCGCCGCCTCGGGGTCTTTTTCCACGCTGAGGATTCCACCCGTCACCTCTTTACATTCCTCGGTGAGGAGTCTGACCAGGTTCGGTGCACCGGTCACCGTGGGCACCGGGTTCACATAGGTGTAGAGACCGAGGGCAAGGGTAAAGACCGCATCGATCGTGGCCTTCTGTTCCATGTACTCAGGGGCTACCGCTGCAACCGGCAGGTCGGGAATGGCGATTTGCGTGACGTGAGATATGGTGGCCAGGAGATCGGCCAGTCGTCCCGTGTCGGTGCAGGTGCCGAAGCTCAGCACGGGAGGAATGCGAAGGACCTCGCACAGGGCCCGCAGACTGTCCCCGGCCAGTTCCTTTGCATCGAGGCTGCAGAGGCCTCCTACCTGGAGAGCTCCGTTTCCGCATCCCATGGAGAGGACAAGGATGTTTCTCTTGATCAACTCCCTCGCCATTCTCACCGTGTGGACATCCTGGCCTGAATCCCTGAGACTGGTACAGGAGACAAGGCCCGCTATTCCCCGGATGGTGCCGTCCGAAACGGCCTTGAGGAGGGGAGTCAGGTTGCCCCCGAGGGCCGTCTTGATGCTCTCTGCCGAGAATCCTACCACCGCCTCGGCCATGGGCAGGCCGGTGACCGGAGTGATCGTCTTCCTTCGCTCGGAGAAATTGTCAACGGCCATCTGGAGGAGTTGCTCCGCCTGTTCTTTCCCTTTCCGGGGTATATAATCCACCCGCTCCCTCACCCCCGCAAAATTGACGAGGTCGCTCACCGGGACGAGCTTGAAGTGGTACTTTTCCGCATAGGCAGGGTCGATGGGCATGGAGCAGTTCATATCACAGGCGAAGAGATCGACGCATCCGGTGGCGAGCACCGCCTCCTGGGAGATCCAGTTCCCGGTGAATCCGTAGAAGACGTCGTCCATTTCCCATCTCTGTATCATCTCCTGGCCTGTCTCGATGTTGGCGATGATGCGCAGGCCTTTTGCGCCCGCCGCCTTCGCCTTGTCCTGCCACTGGGGGGTGCGGGCGAGCTGGACCATGGCGAAACCGAGAAAAGGTTCGTGGCCGTTGGGGAGGACGTTCACATATTCGGGATCGAGGACGCCGAGATCGACCCGCATGGGGTGGGGCTTCGGCGTCCCGAAGAGCACATCCTGAATGAATTCATTGACGATTTGACTCTGGTATGCCATTGCGATGGAAAGGCGCATCGCCCTCAAGGCCAGGGTTACGTAATACCCGTCCACATTGGTCAGGCAGGCGCTTGTGGCGCACATGATTTCTCCGTGGATCCCTCCCGGGAAGATGCCCAGCCTGTGCCAGACCTCCTGGCGCTCCCTCGGGGCGAGGGTCTGTACGATATGGCTCGGATCGTCATGTCTTCGTGAGAAGTCCGTCTCCACATAATTACACAACTGATTCACCACGTCCTCCAGGGAAAGGATAGGGGGGATGCCGAAGCGGTCGGCGAAGGCGAGGAGTTTTTCTTCGTCCCGGATGGTGAAAGGGGTTTCGCCGTCCATGGTGGCCCTCAGGGTCCGGACGGTCTGCTCCGTGTGGTACTGATACGTGGAGGCGCCCATGACGTTGCGAAGGAGCATCATACGCATGGCCATGCCGTCCCCCGTGATGCCGCAGACACCACGTTTGTCTTTTGCCACATCGGCGCGACAGGGGCCGTTGGAACAGAGGTCACACCGCACCCCGCCCTGGCAGAAGGGACATCTTTGGTCGGGACCTGAGCCGAGACCCTGGGCCTCGTACCGGTCCCAGATATTGGTCATGGTGTCGCTCCTGATCTTCTCGTACATCTTCCTGACCGACTCATGCTGGGAAATTCTGTCCTTCTCCATGGCAGCCTCCTCGTCACTGAAAATGGTTCCGCCCCTCATTGTAATCCAGCGGCCTCGCCAAAGGCAAGACGGAGGGCAGGGTCCTCCCCCTTCCGTCATAGGTGAAGGTGGTGGTCTGACCGTTTCGGGTAAGGGAGGAGGGCTTGTTGTCGGCGTTCCAGGCAAGGGTGATGGTATCTCGCGTAGTGACCTTCTGGGTCATGTTCCCGTTCTGATCGTAGGTAAAGGTGAAGGGAGTAGGGGTTGGCATTGATGGCCTGGCTTGGTTGGATTAGGAGATCTCTCATTGCCTTGAGGCGGGATCACGCGTCATCTTGACTTGCTGTCGAAACCTGTTTGACCTACAAGCTTCTTCGTGGCTCTGAATGACGTAAGCATGTTTCTTAACTGGGGCACGCCCTCAAGGACTTCCTTTTCGTTTGTTCCGTTAATCGCCATAACCACGACATGATCAAGTACCGTGATGCAGTCTATTCCATACAGAGCCTGATAAGAAACATATTTGCAGCTCCAAGCAGAAGAAGCGGTGTGCAATATGGTTTGTACTTCTGGAGGGAGCTTGCTGTAGTATCCCTGATAATCCCTATGCCTGGAGATAGCCTGCCAATAGGTTTCTGGGTCGTCATACTGTTTAGGGGTTATTACAAATGAAAAGAACGGATGGGCAGGGCCGCGCCGGTTCTTTTTGGCGCTATCCGAGGGAACATCAGTTTTGTCTTGGTAAAAGGTCAGCCGAAACGTGTCATTCACCGACACTATCTCTCGCGGGCAAATACGAGGGGGATACCAATAGTCTCTAGGAGCGTTGAAGGTGTAAGGTCCACAGGAAATCGGATTTGAAACTCGCACGAGGGGCTCAAGGGAGTCAGTACACCCAAAGAGTGCGACGTGGAGGAACCCCAGAGTGACTAGAAAGACCCGGACAACTCTCCGAAGTGATTTCACATTTGCCTCCTGCGTAGGCCTAATAGGAACAGCCAGTTTGATAACCTGGCTTTCCAAAACAACCGGAACAGGTTTCGCCCCTCCCCGTCTGGACAATGGTTCCTCTAGACCGCACCACGGCGCTGCTCATTCGAAGGTTGCCGTCCCATAAAACCTCTCCTCTGCACGGCATGCACATGAAGTAGCACTCGCATGCACGAGTGATATTGTAGAACTCTTTCGGCAACCATCCAACAACCCTCCATTCACCCTTACAAACGTTAGGACTAAGCTCTAATCCATTCAGCGGCGGTCTCCTCCACTCGGCCGACACTCTGGCCAGCGTCTCATGGCCCTGATTGAGTTCGTAGGTTATCTTATCCTGCAGTGTCTGTGCCTCATCCGCCACATTCACCAGCTTCCCTACCATGAACCCCATGGCTGCGAAGATGAGTCCGCCGAAGAAGCCCTCTCTGAAGCGTCCTCCGGCAAGTTCTGCCATGCCTCCTCCGACAAATCCCCCTCCTGCCGCCTGGACCGCGAATTCAAGGGCGGGATTCCCGGCGAAGAGACCCAACTGACCCAGTCCATACCCTGCTGCGGCACCGATGGCCCCGTAGAGGGCGCCAAGGCCGATGTCTGAGCCGTTCACCACTGCACAGGCAGCACCGGAGAGGGTTCCGGCACCGATATAGAGACCCGCCTTGGTGGACGCGGCAAGTTTTGTCGCCGCCGCCCCTGCCCCCTCATAGGAGACTATTATACCCTGGGCACAACCGTAGAATGCACCTGCTATGGCCCCCATCCGGGCTCCCTGTACACCACCTATGCCTGATACTGCGCCTGCCATGGCACCGATCGCGGCACCGATCGCGGCACCGATCGCGATGGCAAAAACAAGTGTTTCTATAAAATGTCCGCTCGGATCTACATAGATTAACGGATTATTTGTACAATAGCTATACCGGTTGAGCGTCTGGGGATTCCCCGGTGCCTGGACTATGGAGTCAGGGGAGAGGAACCTGCCCAGGAGAGGATCATAGAGCCTGGCCTTGAAGTTATAGAAGCCGAACTCATCATCATATTCCTGATCGGTAAAGGTATACCGGGTACTCACCGGGGGTTGACCCCGGTAGGTGCCATAGGGATAGTACTCGATGGATTCGATGAGGTCCCCGTTCCCGTCGGTGGTGATGGAGGCGGACCCTAAATGGTTGGGATGGGAATAGGTCTCGGTCCCTGTATCGG
>CAYOQF010000020.1:0-54841 GCA_964406055.1 uncultured Syntrophorhabdaceae bacterium | reverse complement strand
GGTGAGCATACGGCGCTGCTGACCTGGCTGGAGTTTCCAGACTGCAATATACAACGGAAATGAGAATCATCCGCGTCATGTGTTCCGGGAGGGTGGACCTTTCGTTCATACTGAGGGCCTTCTCGAAGGGCATAGACGGCGTCTTTATCGGTGGTTGCCATCTGAATGAATGTAACTATATCACCCACGGCAATTACCATGCCCTGACCACGGTCCTTCTCGGCAAGAGGATACTGGAGTACATCGGGCTCAACCCCGACAGACTCAGGATCCAGTTTATGTCCGGTGCCGAGGCGAACGTCTTCGTGGAGTCCACGAACAGCTTCGTCAAAAAGATCAAGGAAGTGGGACCCCTCGGCAAGGGCAAGGGGGAATCCCTGACCGAGGAGGAGCTGGCGAGGAGACTCGCAGAAGTTACCAGACTGGTCCCCTACATCAAGGTGGTCATGAATGACAAACTCACGACCCGGCTCGAGAAGGAGGACCAGTACGAGAGCTTTTTCACCAAAGAGGAGATAGAGGCCCTCTTCCGGGACGTGGTTTCCTATTACATCGATCCCGCGAAGTGCCAGGCCTGTATGACCTGTGCGAGAAGATGCCCCGTAGAGGCCATTATCAGCGCCAAGGGGCAGGTCCATATTGTGGATCAGGACAAGTGCATCAAGTGCGGCACCTGTTTCGAGGCATGTCCTCCCCGGTTTGCCGCCGTGACCAAGATCGTCGGAGCGCCGGTGCCGCCGCCGCTTCCTGAGGATCAGAGGGCGGTCGTGAGGAAGGGCAAGGAAAAGGAAGTAGCCTAAGATACAGGGTTCTCAGTGGTGAATCCGATGGCCCCGCTGCAAGGCGGGGCCATTCTGTTTTATCTTGACAGATTGTAGGCGCTTAGGATAAAAAATACATTGTTAAATAATTCACATATCCGATAGGCTTGTTACTACATGAGGAGGTTATCATGTCGCCTGTAAGCGCGACCTACTGGGGCATACCGGGGTATGTCATCTTTTGGGTCATGTTCGCTGTTACCATGGTGTTGTTCGTACCGAGGATGATCTTCCTCTATCGCCTCATGTGCCTGGGCAAGGAGGAGAACCGTTTCGACCGGATGGGGGAGAGGATCAAGAACATGATCTTTGTGGTCATCCCCCAGTGGTGTACCCTGAAGAGCGTGACGGGCAAGGACTTTGCCGGCATCGGCCACGCCATAATGTTCTGGGGTTTCAGCTGTTTTTTGGCGAGCTATATCCTCCTGATCGGCATAGCTGAAGGCCTGGGTCTGCGCTCCTACATCATGGGAGGCGCCTTCGAGACCTTTTTCCTCTCGGTCCTCGATATCGCGGCTATCCTCGTCATCCTGTCCATGATATGGGCCGCCATCAGACGGTATATCGTGCAGCCGGCCAGACTGGAAATCAGCCTCGAGGCAGGTTTCATCATGTTCATGGTCTTCAGCCTCATGGTACTCCACCTGATCGTCGAATCCTTCGGCCACGCGGCCCTGGGCGAGACCCACGGCTGGCCCCCGGTGAGCTCGGCCATAGCCGGCTACCTGGTGGCGGCGGCCATTCCGAAGGATACCCTTATCGCCGTTTCCCACGGGGCATGGTGGATTCACTACGCCGTCATCCTCGTGTTTACGATCTATATCCCGCGGTCCAAGCACCTCCACGTTCTTGCCTCCGCCTTCAACGTTCTCTTCAGACCCCTCGACCGGAAAGTCGTGCTCGAGCCCATCCCCCTGGAGGCCCTGGAAAGCGAAGAGCCTGTGGATCTGGGTGTGTCGAAGATACGGGACCTGAAGTGGAAGGACATACTCGACCTCTATGCCTGTGCGAAGTGCGGGCGCTGCCATGTGTCCTGCCCTGCCCAGACAAGCGGCAAGACCCTCTCGCCCCGGGAATTCCTCCGCCACATGAAGGACCACCTGCTCGACGTGGGGCCGGAGTTGCTCGCCGGAAAAGAGGAGCAGCCGGAAGAGGGCAACGGCAGGAGCCTGATCGGCGACGTGGTGACTGAGGACGAGATCTGGGCCTGCACCACCTGTGGTGCCTGCCAGGAGGTGTGTCCGGTCAACATAGAGCACATACGGAAGCTCCTTGAGATGAGGCAAAACCTGGTGCTGGCGCAGAATAAGATGCCGGAGAGCGCCCAGCTCATGCTGAGGAACCTCCAGACCCGCGGTAACCCCTGGGCCGGTGCCCAGTCCCTGAGGTTGAGGGGTGACTGGACCAACGAGGTGGAGCTCAAAGTGCTGGGGGTGACGGACGAACAGGCGACGACCCTGCTCTGGGTAGGCTGCACGGGGGCTCTCATCGAGCGGAACGTGGCCGCCACCCTCTCCCTCGCCCGGGTGCTGAAGGCGGCGGGCGTGGACTTCGCGGTCCTGGGAGACGCGGAAGGCTGTTGCGGAGACCCGGCACGGCGGGCAGGGTATGAGTTCCAGTTCCAGATCTCCGCCGAGGAGAATATCGAGGTACTCAAGAACTACGGTGTCAAGGAGGTCATCACCTCCTGCCCTCACTGCTACAACACCCTGAAGAACGAGTATCCCCTCTACGGGGCCGAGTTCAGGGTGGTCCATTACACCGAATATCTGACCGACCTCATGCGGCAGGGCAAGCTCAAACTGACGAAGGATGTGAACTCCCTCATCACCTACCATGACCCCTGCTACCTGAGCCGCTACAACGGCATTCACCAGGAGCCGCGCCGGATAATGGAGGCCATGCCCAAGGCGAGGGTCAGGGAGATGGAACGCTCCCGTACCACCACCTTCTGTTGCGGCGGCGGCGGCGGACATATGTGGATCGAGGAGCAACACGGGACGACCAAGATCAACCACGTGCGCATGGACGAAGTTATCGGGACCGGAGCCGACACGGTTGTGACCTCATGCCCCTACTGCCTGCAAATGCTGGAAGAGGGCATCGAACAGAAAGGAGTGAAGGATTCGTTAAAGGCGAAGGACCTCATTGAGGTCGTTGAAGCAGCGATGAAGCAATCCTAATCAGGAAAGGAGACTATATGAACATTATCGTCTGTGTGAAACAGGTACTGGACCCGGAAATACCTCCCGCCAAGTTCAAGATTGACCCGGAGGCGAAGCAGGTCATTCCCCCGCCGGGAGTGCCGCCGGTCATAAGCGTCTACGACGAACGTGCCGTCGAGGCTGCGTGTCGCCTCAAAGACAAGTACAAAGGAAAGATCACCGTGATCAGCATGGGATCGGATAAGGCCGCCGATGTCATCAAACATTCCATCTCCATGGGCGCCGACGACGGTTTCGTGCTCTGCGACCCCAGCTTCGAGAATCTCGACAGTTTCGGCACTGCCCATGTGCTGGCGAAGGCCATCCAGAAGATCGGTGCCTTTGACCTGGTGCTCTGCGGCCGTCAGGCCGCTGACTGGGGCGCCGGCCAGGTCGGCTCCATCCTTGCCGAAATGCTCTCCGTCCCCGTCATAACCCTTGCCTGCGATATCGAGGCGGCGGGAACCAACGTAAAGGTGAAAAGGATCGTGAACGACGGCTACGAGATCGTTGAGGCCCCCATGCCGAGCCTGGTGACCGTGAGCAGCGAAATTGGCATGCCGCGACTCCCCGCCGGGATGCGCCTCATGATGGCCCGGAAGAAACAGGTTCCCATCTGGAAGGCTGCCGATATCGGCGCCGACGCGGCCCTCCTCGACAAGGGCAACGCCCATACCGAGGTGACGAGCCTTACCGTACCCACACGGAAAACCGAATGTGAGCTGATTCCCGGCGCACCCGCGGACGCTGCCGCCACCCTGGCCGCAAAACTCGCGAGCCTGCTATAACGAACGGAGGACGATCAATGGATAATCATAAAGGTGTGTTGATTTGTGGTGAGATCGCCGGGGCCCAGCTGGCGCCGGTCACGATAGAGCTGCTTGGTGCAGGGCGAAGACTTGCCGATGACCTGGGCGAGGAACTGAGCATCCTCCTCATGGGCAGCAAGGCGGCGGCCCTCGGGCAGGACGCCATCGCCTACGGGGCGGACAACGTCTACATTGCCGACGACGGGGCGCTGGATGCCTACAACTCCGACGCCTATACACAGGTGGCAGCCAATCTGTGCAAAAGAATCCTTCCCGCCGTCATGCTCTTCGGCCATACCGACGTGGGCTGCGATATGTCTCCGAGGCTGAACGGACGACTGGGCGGCGCGCTGGCAATGGAATGCTCCGCCCTCGCTATCGACCCGGCGACGAAGTTTCTCGTTGCGACCAGGCCGGTCTTCGGCGGCAATGCCGTGGCCACCATGGTGGCGAAGGCTGCCCGGCCCCAGATGGCTACCGTACGGGCGAAGGTATTTCCCGCCCCGGAGCGCAACGACTCCCGGCAGGGCAAGGTTGCCCCTGTGGAAGACAAACTTGACGCGACGGCCGTGAAGGTGAAGATCGTCGAACGGATCAAAGAAGAGGTGGAAGGCGTGAAGCTCGAGGACGCCGAGGTCGTGGTGGCCGGCGGCCGCGGTATGGGCAGCGCCAAAGACTTCGCAATGCTCCGCGAGCTTGCCGACGTACTGGGCGGCGCCGTCGGTGCCACCAGGGTTGCCTGCGACGAGGGATGGGCACCTGCGACCCTCCAGATCGGCCAGAGCGGCAAGGTGGTAAGCCCCAAGATGTACATTGCCGTCGGTCTCTCGGGTGCCATGGCTCACATTGCCGGGTGTCTCGGATCCAAGTATATTGTGGCCATCAACAAGGATAACGAGGCCAACATCTTCAACGTAGCCCACTTCGGCATCGTGGGGGACTGGAAAGAGGTGTTGCCCGCCCTGACCGCAAAGATGAAGGAGCTCAGGGGCAAGTAAGTCGGAAACCCGGGAGCAGTCCCGTCTAAAGGTGTGCGACGAGTGTTCCGCATTCAAGGTCAACCCGTGGGGTGGCGCCTGCCACCCCATATCTATCTCGCCCAAAGGACTGAACATGGATGAGCCCATGGAGATACCCGGTAAGGAAGGTGTCGCAGCAGAGGTGGCCTGTCACCGTTTTTCCGAGGAGGGATGGGCCACGGTCTCGGTGCACGTGCCCCTGGAACGAGACCTGACCGTCTATGTGAACCTCAGGGAACTGGTCACCATCCTCTGCACCCCCACCAAACTCAATTTTCTCGTCCTCGGGTTTCTCTATTCCGAGGGGATCATCTCCGGAATGGGGGACGTGATGATGATGCGGGTCTGCGATAAGGAGTCGGAGGTCGATGTGCGGCTCTCCAACCCCAACTTCGAGCTGCCCGTGAAGAGAAGGCTCACCTCCGGATGCGGCGGCGGCGCGTCCTTCACGACCCAGGCCCGGAAGGTGGACTCCGGTTTCGTGGCCAACCCTCAGGAGGTCCTTGGGCTGATGAGACAACTCCAGGAGCAGGCGGACCTGTACCGGCTGAGCGGCGGCGTGCACGCCTCGGCCCTTGCCGACACCACGGGCCTCCTGATGGTGGCCGAGGACATCGGGCGGCACAATACCCTGGATAAGATCCTGGGCGAGTGTATCTTCAAGAATCTTCCCACCAAAGACCGGTTGCTCCTCAGTACCGGCCGTATCTCTTCGGAAATGCTCCTCAAGGCGGCACGGATGCAGGTCCCGGTGGTGGTGTCGCGCCACTCCCCCACGGGGAGCGCCGTCTCGCTGGCCCATGATCTGGGGATCACCCTGGTGGGAAGGGTCAGGGGCATGCGTCTTTCCGTCTACTCACACCCTGAGAGGCTCGGCTGTCCGGCAGACTGACCCGGTCAGCCCTCCTCCTGGGGTTGCTGTTCGAGACGGTCCCGAATCATCTTGAGAATGACGAAGGACTCCCTCTCCCGCTCCTCGAGAGAACCCGTGATGTAGAGGATGGTTTCCCGATAGTCGGGCATGAAGATCTTGGAAAGGGCGTTGCAGCGCCGCTGAGTCTTGCGCAGCTCGGTGGCGAGGCGCAACACGGCGTTCTCCAGTTCCGCCAGTTCGGCGAGGAGAGGAAGGACCTCTATGAATCGGCTCATGGCGGCATCGGCGTTGGCCGAGGTGCCGCCTACGCCGAACTGGGCCTTCACCGGCTCGGTCTGAACGGTTACGCGGGGTATCTTCATGCCCATGAGGTGCTGATCGAAGAGGTCCACCCGGTGCTCCATCTTTACGGCGAGGGCGGCCCTGTCGAGGGCCTCCGATCCTATGTCGAGCTCGGCCTCCCGGAGGGCGCTGAAGGCCCGGCGGAGGGCTTCGGCGGAGCCCTCTTCAGCCTCCCGGGCCCTTCCCAGACGGCTCATGAGTTCAAAAATGAGGATCTGCCGTTTCTGTTCGAGAAGGTCGTACCCTTCCTCCGCGAAGGCCAGTTGCCGCTTCAGGACGAGGAGGTTTGACTTGGTCGGTGCGATGTTCAGTTTCGCCATTTCTCCCCTCTACATGGCTGTCGGACTCACAGGGGCGCCTCGCACGCAGGGGCCTCCTGGCTGCGGTAGTGCTTATCCAGCAGGGCGTCGCTGACCCGGTGGAGTTCGTCCCTGGGCAGGGTGGATAAGACATCCCAGCCCAACTCGAGGGTCTCCTCGATGGAGCGGTTCTCGTACTCGCCCTGGTTAAGGAAACGGGTTTCAAAGGCCTCACCGAACTTCAGATACTGTTTGTCGAGGGTGCTCAGCTCTTCTTCCCCGATCACGTCCGCCAGCCCCCGTACCCGCTTGACATAGGCATAACAGGCGAAGAGCTGGCTTGCGAGGATGGGGTGGTCCTCCCGGGTGTAGCCCTTTCCCACCCCGTCCTTCATGAGCCGGGACAGGCTCGGAAGACCGGCGATGGGAGGATAGACGCCGCGCTGGAAGAGGTCACGGTCGAGCACCACCTGTCCCTCGGTAATGTAGCCGGTGAGGTCGGGCACGGGGTGGCTGATGTCGTCGGCAGGCATGGTCAGAATGGCCATCTGGGTGATGGAGCCGGGGGAGCCCTCGATCCGCCCCGCCCGCTCGTAGATGCTGGCGAGGTCAGAGTAGAGATAGCCCGGATAGCCCTTCCGTCCCGGGATCTCGCCCCTTGCCGTGCCGACCTCCCGCAGGCTCTCGCAGTAGTTGGTCATATCCGTGAGGAGGACGAGGACGTGCTGGCCGCAGTCGAAGGCCAGGTGTTCCGCCAGGGTCAGGGCCACCCGCGGCGTCAGGAGGCGCTCCACGCTGGGGGCGTCGGCGAGGGAGAAGAACATGACGGCCCGGGCAAGGGCGCCCGAATCCCTGAAGTTCCGGATGAAGAACTCGGCAACGTCATGCTTCACCCCCATGGCGGCAAACACGATGGAAAACTCCACCTCCTCGTCGAGGAGGCGGGCCTGCCTCATGATCTGGGCCGAGACGCGGTCATGGGGAAGCCCGTTCCCGGAAAAGATGGGCAGCTTCTGGCCCCGGACCAGGGCATTCATCCCGTCGATGGCCGACAGGCCGGTCTGGATGAACTCCCGGGGATAGCGCCGCGCATGAGGGTTGATGGGCATGCCGTTCACATCGCACCGCTCTGCTGAGAGGGCCGGAGGGCCGCCGTCGGCCGGCCGGCCGAGTCCGTCGAAGACGCGACCCAGCATCTGTTTGGACACGGGAAGGCGGAAGCTCTCCCCCAGGAAACGGGTACGAAGATTCTGGTTCGAGAGGCCCGTGGTGCCTTCGAGGACCTGCACGACCACGTGACGCTCCGATACGTCGAGGACCCGGCCCATCCGGTGATGGCCCGTGGAATCGACGATCTCGACGATTTCATCGTACCCCACGTCACGAATCCGCTCCACTACGACCAGCGGTCCTTCGATCCGCGACGCACCGACATATTGTAATCCCCGGTCTTCTACGTCGAAATTGGTGTGCATAGCTGACCCGCCTCTCTCGTGTACTCCTTGCCAAGTGCTTCCGTTTCATCGATGACCATCTGTTTCAATCCGTCCATCTTGTGCCGCTCTTCGTTACCGAAGGCCGACTTGGCCCGCACGATCTGGGGTACGCAGGCGAGGGAGCGGATCCGCGCCAGGGGGGCGCCCCGCTGGATCAGGTCCCTGCCCCTCCGGTAAAGGGTGAGGATCACCCGGAGCAGATCGACCTGTTTCTCGGGCGTGCAGTACATGTCGTTCTCATCGAAGGCGCTCTGGGCCAAAAACCCGTCCTTCATGATCTCGGCAATGAAGAGGATCAGTCGCTGACTATCGGGAAGGACGTCGGGCCCCACGAGCTTGACGATCTGCTGGAGGCGGTCCTCCCGCTGGAGAAGGGTGAGGGCCTCGGTGCGCAGCTCCACCCAGTCGGGGGCCTGCTTCTGCCACCAGGTGCCCACGTCTTCCGCGTACTCGGAGTAAGAGTGGAGCCAGTGGATGGAGGGGTAGTGGCGTGCGTTGGCCAGCACCGTATCGAGGGCCCAGAAACACCGGATAAACCGTCGGGTGTGCTGGGTGACCGGCTCGGAAAAGTCGCCGCCCGGGGGGCTGACGGCACCCACGATGCTCACCGAGCCCGGCTGGCCGGCAAGGGTCGTCACCGCACCGCCCCTTTCGTAAAACTGTGCCAGTCGCGTGGGCAGGGAGGCGGGAAAACCCTCCTCTGCGGGCATCTCTTCCAGGCGGGCCGCCAGTTCCCGGAGCGCCTCGGCCCACCGGCTCGTGGAGTCGGCGAAGACCGCCACGCTCAGGCCCATATCCCGGTAGTACTCGGCGAGGGTGATGCCCGTGTAGATGGATACCTCCCGGGCCGCCACCGGCATGTTCGAGGTGTTGGCGATGAGGATGGTACGCTCCATGAGGGGCCGCCCGGAACGGGGGTCTTTCAGTTCCGGGAATTCCCGGAGCACCTCGGTCATCTCGTTGCCCCGCTCCCCGCAGCCGATGAAGACGATGATCTCGGCATCCGACCATTTTGCGAGCTGGTGCTGGGTAATCGTCTTCCCCGTGCCGAATCCGCCCGGGATCGCCGCGGCACCCCCTTTCCCGATGGGGAAAAAGGTATCGATGATCCTCTGTCCCGTGATGAGGGGCTCGGTGATCCGCAACCGCTCCGAGATGGGACGGGGCTCCCGCACCGGCCATTTCTGCAGCATGGTGATCTCCCGGGGACCCGTCTCGGTCTCAATGACGGCTATGGGGTCGAGGAGCCTGTAATTCCCCTTGTTCACGATGGACAGGACCGTGCCCGCCACGTCCGGGGGGGACATGATCATATGGGTGACCAGGGGCGTTTCCTGTACCCGGCCGATGGACTGACCCCTCGTCACCTTGTCGCCCGGGCCCACGAGGGGCTCGAAGGGCCACTCCTTTTCCGTGTCCAGGGCATCCACCTTCTCGCCGCGGCGGATCCAGGCCCCGCTCCTGGCCTGGATACCGGGTAAGGGGCGCTGGATGCCGTCGTAGATGTTCCCCACCAGCCCGGGCCCGAGCCAGACGGACAGGGGTGCACCCGTGCAGAGGACGGGCGCCCCGGGCTTCAGCATGGTCGTATCCTCGTAGACCTGGATGGTGGCGTGATCGCCCACGAGGCGGACCACCTCCCCCACAAGGCCCAGGCTGCCTACCTGGACCACCTCGTACATCTGCGCACCGCCCATACCCACGGCGGTCACGATGGGGCCGCTGATACGGGTGGCTACCGGCTCACCGGTCTTGTTTGCGACGGTCATAGCGCATCTCCCCCTGATCCGGCCTTCGGGACAAAGGCCGCCTGGACGGCGATAAATCGTCTCATCTCGGGCCACAGTCGCTCGAGCCTCTTCGTCAGACGGTTATCCCACACCTGGCGACCGTCACCGTCTTCAATGACGACACCACTCTCCCCCATATCCCGGCGGAAAGAAACGGTGATGGTGACGGGCCGGCCCACGCGGTTCTCAATCTCCCCTGCCAGTTGGTCACCCACGACGGCCCTATCCGTCTCTGAAAGGTTGACCGTGAAGCCGTTGCCGGCCATCCGGCCTATGGCATCGGAGGCAAGGGTGACAAGGACCTCCCGGTAATCAAAACCGGTGCGTTCGATCAGACGCCGGCGTGCCTCCTCGTACACGGACCCGAGCAGCGCCTCGACCCGGGCCGCCCGCAGCCTGCCTGTTTCCACGGGGACCGTCGCAAGGATCAGCTCGCTCCGGCGGGCAGCCTCCTTCCGGGCCTGATCGATCCTCTCCCGGCGCATCTCTTCCGCCTCGGCGGCGGCCCTGGCCAGAAAGGCCTCTGCGTCCTGTCGGGCGCGAAGTATCAGTTCCTCGGCCTCTTTCCTGGCTTCCACGAGGATTTCTTCGCGCAATAGTTCGGTGGAATCTGCGTTCGTCGTCATAGGCACGCCCCTTTAGCCGACACGGACACCCACGGCTTCCTGCACGAGTTCGCGCAAACTTTTCCGGCCGGAAAGCGGTCCCCCCGGTCCCGGTATCTGAACGATGAGGGGCCGGTCCCGCTCCAGTCGGATCTGTTCGATCTGCGGCTGTATCCAGGCTGCCACGGTCTCGGTCACGATGACGACGCCACAGTCGGGCAGGAGAGCGGTCGCCTCGATGGCGTCCCGGGCCTCCTGTTCCGTTTCCGCGACGCGGGCGGCGACGCCTGCCAGCCGGAACCCTCGTACCGTGTCTTCGTCGGCAATGCAATAGAACTTCACCGGTCGGCTCCCTATATCTTCTGTATGAGCATCATGGCGATGGCGAATCCGAGAACGGCGAGTCCTTCCGCCAGTGCCACAAAGAGGATGCTCCGGGTGAGGAGCTCCGGCTTCTCCGCTGCCGCACCGAGAGCCGAGGACCCGATCCGTCCCACGGCATACCCGGCCCCGATGATACTGATGGCGATGGCGAAGGCGGCCGCCGCGCCCAGACCTATGGCCCGATAGACCGATACGGGATCCCCTGATCCGCCTCCCTTGGCTTCCTGAGCCATCGCGAGCGCTGCCATGAGGACCGTCCCCACAAAGACCACTGCCATTGAACCAATTCGCCGGTACGACCACCTGATCATGCGACACCTCCCTATTTTCTGGGGCTCACGTCGTCCCCTCAACCAGCCTGATACTTCCCCCTCGATCCTCCTGTCCTCATTGCCGGCCCTCCTCCGACCCGGAGGCCCGATCGTTGCCGACCAGGCAGAAGGGTTCAAAGGGTCGGCCGCTGCCGGAGAAGAACTTGCCGAAAAACTCGTAGTATTCGAGACGCAACGCCTGGACCGATGCGATGATCCCTTCCAGGACGATGGCCACGACATTGCCGAGGACGATGACCACGATGCCGGCAACGCTGCCCCCGAAGGGAAGCTTCCTTACCTCCTCGGCCAGCATGAAGGCGGCGAAGAGCAGGGCGGCGTGGCTCATGGCATAGGCGGCAAGACGGACAAAACTGATGGTGTTGGCCAGGTAGCTGAGAATCGCCTCGAAGGCACCGACGCAGGATTCGGCGATGGCCGCGCCCATGCCCCCTGTCTGGCCGCCCTCGTGCCCTTTGCCGTGGTACCTGACGTGTTCCAGGGGCTCCTTGAGGGACCAGCCGACGATGGGAACCAGAAAGAAGATGACAAGGGAGAGGGTCATGAGCCCCAGGGACTGGATTGCCGCCCCCTTCAGGAGGATGAGCAATGCCCCCCAGTAAAAGAGGAGACCCATGAGTCCGAACTTGTCCAGGAAGGCGCCGATCACGTCCCCCCGCCGGAACCGGTTGATCACGTTCAGGATAAGCCCTATGCTGATGATGATGATGCCGATGGCGATGGCCCCGTACATGAGGTGCATGGGGTCGCCCTCGATGGGATCGTGCCAGATTGCATAGTGCTTGAACTCCTCGATGCCGAAGTAGCTCCCGTACACGATCCCGAAAATGATGCTCGATGAGCCGCCGAAGAGAAGGAGCACCCCCACGTCCCTGACCTTCTCCGACTTGCCTTTGAGGAGGGCGACGATACCGAAGGCCGCCAGGACCGCGCCGTGTCCCGCGTCACCGAACATCATGCCGAACATGATGACGTAACTGAGGGCGACGAAGAGGGTAGGCTCCAGCTCCCGATAGTCCGGGAGGCCGTAGGTGGAGACCAGCATCTCGAAGGGGCGGAGGAGGCGGGAGTGCTTCAGGAGGACCGGGATTTCCCCCTCTTTCGACTGATCAGGCGGGGAGGTCCGGACGATGCAGCGGCCCGCCGTCACCTTTCGTATCCCCTCCCGGAGGGCTGCCACACGATCGGCCGGGACCCATCCGGCCAGGAGGACGGTGGATTCGGTGCGGGAAAACTGTTGCCCCGCCTCGGCGAATCCCCGCTCATTGGCCACGAAGGCGTCGATCTGCGCCAGGGGCAGGGTGAGCGAGGCCCCGAGGGCCCTGATCCTCTCGTTCAACTGTGCGAGATCCGCCGCTATCTGTGCCTGTTCCCGCTCTCCCTCCTCGGTGAGGCGGTCCACGGTTTCCCCTTCTAGGACGGGAAGGTTTTCCCGCTCAAAACCTGCCTCCTGGAGGGCCCTCTCCAGTTCAAGCCTTCCCTGACGGGTGGTGATGGCCATAACCGCCTGCCGGCCCTTCTCCCGGGCCAGAGGTACCACGGCCACTCTATCGCCCACCTCCTTGGTGAGGGGGCCGAGGTTCTCCGCGGGCAGGCTCCCGGTAACAAAATGGAGAAAGGAATAACGGTCGAGCCCGTCGAGAGGGATATCGAAGCCGCGGTAGAAGGAGACCTGTCTGCATGTGGCCGCCACCTCCCTCTGACGTTCCTGGAGCCGTCGCCGCTGTGCCAGAAGGTCCTCAACCTCTTCTTCCATGGGGCGGAGTCGCTCTTCCGCCTGATCCAGGCTGAGGGGCAAAAGGGAGTCCCCGGTGGGCGGCAGATTTCTGGGCAGGGTGGGCATTTCCAGGGCCTGGCGGATCCTTTCGATGCGGGCGGCGATGCGATCGCATCGCGCCGTCTCGATGGTGCATTCCGGAGAGGGCAGGGAATCGTCGGGCCCCGTTCCGGCCCGGGTCAGGTGGAGGGCTCCCAGCCGGCCCACCTCCCGGAGCACGGCGCGTTCGTCCCGTTCAAGGACAACCGCTTGCAGTCGCATCATGGGCACGGCACTGAACATGTATGCCCCCCTTCAGGTACCCGGGATCATACGCCCCCGTATGGTCTCTGCCGCCAAGCCGCCGCGGATTCCCTCGCAGATCGTGATAAGATTGGCCACCTCCACCCTCCTGAGGCCCACATAGCCGTAGACGGCCCCGAGCCCCATGTGGCTCTTGCGGAAGGCCAGGTTGGCCAGGCGGACAAACCTTTTCCACGCGAGACGCTCGAGGGCCGCCGAATCAGCCGACATGGGCGTCTCGCACGAGGCGCCGTCCGAATAGGCGGCGTCGAAGACCCGTCCCGCGACACGGTTCGCCGCGGAAGCCAGATCGGGATCGGCGAGCATGGTCACGAACAGGCCCCGGGGAATCCTGGTGCCCCCCACATGGAGAGGCCGCAGGAGGTCCGGTGCGAGCCCGTAGTGGAATTTTCCCCGGGCCACGAGCATGAGGTGGAACGTGTCCACCTCCTGACAGGCCACGGGCAGGACGGTGTCCTGGTCCTCCCGGGGGAGCCTCCCGGCCACTGAAAGGAGCTTCTGGAAATAGCCGTGGTCGAGGGCGGCCTCGAGGAAGAAGGGTCGTGGATGATCAGGATAGACCTTGAGGGCATGTTCAAGGCTTTCCCTAAGATCCCCCTTGGGGACCAGATGAACGAAGTCCTCCAGGGACTCGGCCCCGGCGAGGCCCTTGTAGTCAAAGGTCAGCTCGGCCGGAAGAGGAAGGAGGTGACCTCCCAGTTCACCGGCCGGGGTTTTTGTCTGCCACCCGCGGATCGCGGTCTTCAGGTTTTCCACCTGCAAACGGACCAAGGTGTAGTCGAGGAGGTCTGCCCCCGGGCCGGCGAGATAGGCATGGAAGCCCGACAGCTCGCGAACCAGCTCCAGGACGCAGTAGCCCTGGAAGTCGCGGGCACTGACCAGATCAACGTCAGGGAAAAGGGTGCGAAACAGCTCATCGAGGCCCCCGAGACGGCACAGGGCTTCAAGCCGCTCCCCTTCGGCCATGCGGCTGCGCCGGCCGTGAAGCCGGGCGGCCAGATACCCCAGGTCCTTGGCGATGTGGCGCTTCGTGCGGGGGGTCGACGAGGCAGGGGATACGGTCATGTCAGTCTGCATACGCACCGTACGACTTCTTCGACTGCCCACTTTTTGGTGGCCTCGTCGATCTGGATCTGCCTCTCGATGTCTGAAGAGGCCCTGGCCAGGCGATCCTGCTTCTCCTCTTCGGCCGACGCGACCGCTGTCTCCACGATCTTCTCCGCCTCGGCGAAGGCCTCCATGCGGGCATGATCAAGGATCTCCTGGCCCTTTCTCTGGGCCTCCGACAGGATGCGATCGGCCTCGGCCCTGGCCTTTTCGACGACGGATTTTGCCTCACCCTCGGTGGCGATGATCCCCTGGATTATATCGCGCAAGGTTGCACCTCCCCCGAAACCGGGCACGGACTCGTCTTCGATTTTAGGGGTTTGTCAAGGTTGAAGCGCTTGATGACCTGGTCCCCGATCAGTTGGGCCGCCTCGTCGTACCTGATGAGGTCCGTGTTGATGGTGATGTGGTAGAGAAGGGGATCGGCGATATCCGCATCGAAGTTGTCCTTTACGTACCGCCTGGCCCCCTCGTCCTCCTTCTTGATGAACTTGAGGGCCGCCTTTTCGTCGAGTTCGAAGACCTTCATGATCTGCTCGACCCTCTTTTCGAGTGACCCGACCAGGCGCACGCGGTAGACGTTATCCATCTCGGCGGTCACGATGCTGCCCCCGCGACCCACGAGGATCACGTTACCCGTCTCTGCGAGACGCAGGATGGTCGCATTGATCTTCTCCACAAGGGTCCAGGTGGAGGGATGAAGGCCGAGCAACTCCTCAACCGCGTCGATGAGCATGGATTTGTGGCCTTCCTTCATGTATTCGCCCACCCGCTTGCTGAGCTGGTGCTCGTCCAGTACCTGTTCGATGAGGTTCCTGTCGAACACGGTCCAGACCTCATGAGAGGCGGTGTGCGTCTGCAGGTAACCGGCAAGATCCGAGGCAACGGTATGGCCTCCCGCCCCTTCCTCGCGGGAAATGGTGATCGCCGGTCTCGGGGCGGCCCCGCGGGCCTCCTTGGCCTTCGGGCCGAAGTGCCGTTCAATGTAGGACTCGGTCTTCTTGGAGCTTATGTTCTTCCACATGTCTCGCCCCCCTCTTCCTTTCCGGCTTCCACCCAGAGCCGGCTACTGATCGTGAAAGCAAGCTGACCAGGAACGGTTTCCCCTCACTCCAAATGCTTTCCGAGGTTGATGAACTCTGAACGATCAAAGCCGATAGACTTGAAGAACGAAAGCATGTCTATGGCGTCCCACCGCACCGCCGTGTAGATGTCCTTAACCCCTTTCTTCTTGAAGTACTCGAAAAGCTTCTTTGCCAGCTTGCCTCCTATGCCGATGCCCATGCACCGGGCGCAGACCCCGACGACCACGATCCAGCCGCTCTTTTCGATCCCGAATCCAGGCCCCTTGATCTCTCCTATGATGAATCCGAGGACGCCCTCGCTGTTGTGGGCCACAAATCCGGCAACATCATGCCGTTTGAGGTGGCTTTGGATACTCTGAGTCCAGGCCTTGGAGATTTTCCTCTTGGTAATGGACTCCTGAATCTCTATGATCTGGGGAACATCCTTTTCGGTAATCCTCCTCACCTTGACCCCGTTCATCATCACCGTCTCCTCAGTCGATCCGTATGATCTTGACGTGCTTCCCTATCCACTCGGGGGGCAGGTAGACCCTCCCGGAGTTGCCGCTCTGCTTCACCGCCTTCTCGAGCATCTCCTCGCCATAGACCTCGAACTTCACCTTGGCTAGGACGTTTTTCAGCTCGTCGGAGGATTCCAGTATCTTTGCACTCATAGGTTATCCTTTCTCAGGCGACGATGCATAGTTAAATAATAGCTATAATCTAATGATATATTAGCCAACTGGTTTGTCAAGGAAAATCTCATGACATCTGTCATTTATTGAAATAATTAAGGAAACGCACCAGACATCTCCGGGCCTTTTCAGCGGGGATGATCCGGCGGCCCAAGGGGTGGGGAGCCGTGAAGGGGCGGTCCTGCAAGGGCCGGAGAGAAGAAAAGGAAAGGTCAGGGTGACGACCCTGACCTTCTGCAGTCATTGGTTGCGGGGGCAAGATTTGAACTTGCGACCTTCGGGTTATGAGCCCGACGAGCTACCGGACTGCTCCACCCCGCTGTAGATCGTTAGCTTAAAGCAAAAGGGACCCAAAGTCAAGAACCTTGTCCAAAGCGGCGGGATGAGGAATCGCACCGCCGTTTCCCGTTCTGTGGTAGAATGGAGGAATCATGGACAAGGACGAAAGAAGGGAAGAGTCGGTCTCCTTCACGGATAACGAGCAGATCAACCAGCTCCTTGCGAAACTTGTGAAAGACGTGAAGGCCTTCGCGGAAAACCAGCTCGGCCGGATACGAAGACTGGCCGGGATCGGTGTTGCCCTCTCGGCGGAAAAGGAGCTCGACAGGCTCCTCGAGTTGATCATGGAGGAGGCGAGGAGCTTCACCGGCGCCGACGGCGGAACCCTCTACATCATGTCCGACGATGAAACGGAGCTCCTCTTCGCCATCGTCCACAACGGAACCTTGAATATCCGGATGGGTGGAAGGAACGGAACGATCACATGGCCGCCCGTACCACTGAAGAACCCTGACGGCACGCCGAATCACGCCAATGTCTCCGCCTATGCCGCCCTCTCGGGGGAGGTGGTCAACATCCCCGACGTCTATGATGCGGAGGGCTTCAACTTCGAGGGGACCCGGAAGTTCGACGCCGGGACGGGCTACCGCTCCAAGTCTATGCTGGTGGTGCCCCTGAGGAACCACGAGAACGACATCATCGGCGTGCTCCAGCTCCTCAATGCCCGGGATCAGACCACGGGGGCGGTCATCCCCTTTTCCGAGGAATCGCAGAAGATGACCGAGGCCCTCGCCTCCCAGGCCGCCGTCGCCCTTACGAACAAACGGCTCATCCAGGGGCTCGAGGAATTGCTCGAGTCCTTCATCAAGTCCATCGCCACGGCCATCGACGAGAAATCTCCCTACACGGGCGGGCACGTGCGGAGGGTCGCCGAGCTCACCATGGCCATTGCAGGTAGGATCAACGAAGCCCGGGAGGGACCTTTTGCCCCCATCCGGTTTTCCGACGAGGAGATGAAGGAGTTGCGCATCGCGGCGTGGCTCCACGATGTGGGCAAGATCACCACCCCGGAACACATCGTGGACAAGGCAACAAAGCTGGAAACGGTCTACGACCGGATCGACGCGCTGAAGACGCGGTTCGAGGTGCTCAAGAGGGACCGGCAGATCGCCGCCATGATGAGAGGCGGCGGGGGGTGCGATACGGGGGGCCCGAAGACGCCGGATCTTACCGACGAGGCCCTCATGAGCATAGAGTCGGACCTTGATTTCCTCATGTCCGTGAATGCCGGCGGCGAATTCATGGCCGACGGGATGATCGAGCGCCTCAGGGAGATTGCGGGACGCCGGTGGATGAAGGAGGGAGAGTGGCATCCCCTTCTCACCGATGACGAGGTCTACAATCTGAGCATCCGGAGGGGGACCCTTACCGACGAGGAGCGGGAGATCATCAACAACCACGCGGTCATGACCTACCGGATGCTTTCCCAGCTCCCCTTTCCCAAGAAGCTCTCCCGCGTCCCTACCTATGCGGCCACCCATCACGAGCGACCGGACGGGACCGGCTATCCCTTGGGCCTCAAGGACGCTGAGTTGCCGATCCAGTCGCGGATCCTTGCCCTTGCCGATATCTTTGAGGCCCTGACCGCAGGCGACCGGCCCTACAAAAAAGGGAAGACCCTCTCGGAGGCCCTGAAGATCATGGCCTTCATGGCGAAGGACCGCCACATCGACAAGGACCTCTTTGACTTCTTCATCAATAAGGGCATCCATCTCGACTACGCCCGCCGGGAACTCCGGCCGCACCAGGTGGACATTGAGGAACAGTCGAAATAGCTGACCGGCTGAGTAGCTGATTAGCTGAAACGAATCAACTTCCATGCCCTTCGGGCACCCTCGAGGGGGTGAAAAGGACATGGTGACCATTGTCTAAGAAACAAAGGTTCAAGAGCGTTTCTCACGGCCGTTCGCCCCGCCTTCTGCGAGACTCACCTGAGTCCACAAAGGACACAGAGAACAGCACGATAGATAATGCCGTGAATGGGAGAGATCACCATTCCCGGCACGGTTCCGCCCTTCGGGGCATTACCGTCCCGCATATGCGGGACGCGACGCTTCCATGAGTGCGGCAGTCTCAGAAATCATGGAAGGATATACCCTGGCTTCCTCTGCCAGTCAAGTCATCAACCAAATCACTCGCCATTCTCACTTCAGCCCTTTGAGAAACCCCGTCAGTCCGCTGACCGCGATCATGGCCGACCCGAAGACCAGGATGCCGAAGCGGAAGCTCAGGTGGTCCCCGGCGAGACCGAAGAGATAGGGGATGATCCCGAGACCGAAGATCACCCCCAGGGTAACGATCAGCCCTGTCGCCATACTCCGCTGACCCCCGGTGAACATGCGGGAGATGGCCACGAGGCCGATGGGAAAGAAACCGGTGGCGATGCTGGCCTGGGCGAAGAGGATGAAGGTTATTGCCGACGGGTTTCCCCACGCGAGGGTAGCCGTGAGGATGCCGGTGGAGAGAGTGAGGACGAAGATGGTCTTCCTGAGGCTCACCTTGTCGACCAGGAATCCCGCCACGAGGGCGACAAAGACCCCGCCGATCCTCGAGATGCCGAAGATGGTATTGGCGTAACGGATGTCCATGCCGATCTCCTTGGTGAGGTAGAGGGGAATGACGAAGTAGATGCCCAGGCAGGCGGCGGCTGCGAAGATCCACACCGTGCCGAAGGCCCAGAGGGAACGGCTCGAAAGGAGGGAGGTGAAGGTCCCGCCCACCGGAGTGACCGCCTTGACCTCCCGGCAGAGGAAGAGGAAAGAGACGGCCGAGAGGGCGAAAAAGAGGCCGAAGATGAGCAACATGTGCCGCCATTCCATATACCTGAGAAGGAGAAGGGCGATGAATGGGGCCCCGAAGATGCTCAAGGAGGCGGCGGAATCATGGATGGCGATGGCCTTTCCCCAGGATTGCTCCTCGTAGTATTCGGTCATGATGGGGATGATGGAAGGGAGATAGATGCCTGTGGAAATGCCGATCAAAACGGCGCAGAGGGCGAGGCTGGAGAAGGTCTTGAGCCAGGGAACGATGATGAGAAGGATGGCCGAGCCTGCCAGGGAAAGGAAGATGGAGCGCTTGTACCCGAACCGGCCTGCAAAGAGGCCCGCAAAGAACAAGGAGAAGCCGTAGCCTGCCGAGATAAGGGTGAAGAGGCTGCTCGCCCTGGCGTGACTGATGGCGAACTCGTCCTCGATGAGGGGCATGAGGGGGGAAAAGATGGTCCTGCAGGTGAAGTTCATGAACCAGAGAGACCAGAGGAAAAGGAGGAAGGGGAGGGCTGCGCCGCCGAGTCCCCGAAATCGTTCCACGGATTCACTCTATCCTGAACCATCCCGGAAAAGCAATGATCTCCTGTCCGTGCCACAAGGCGGTTGTTCCAGGAGTCTCTTGAGTAAGGCACGCCGGATGTGCTACCATAGGTCATGGACCTCATGAAGATCATACAGGAAAGAAGGAGTATCCGGGAGTACCGGGAGGATTCGGTACCGGAGGAGATCTTGAGGGAAATTCTCGAGGCGGCACGGTGGTCCCCGTCGTGGGCGAACACCCAGGTGTGCCGGTACGTGGTGGTGAAGGACCGGGCGACGAAGGACCTCCTCGCCGACACCCTGACCCCCACCAACCCGGCCAGAAAGGCCCTGGTGAAGGCGCCCGTCGTTATCTGCCTGATAGCCCAGAAGGGAGTGTCCGGGTTCTTCAAGGGCAGCCCGTCCACAAACAAGGGTGACTGGTTCATGTTCGACGCCGGCATCGCCATGGAGCACATCGTGCTTGCGGCGTGGAATTTCGGCCTCGGCACGTGCCATGTGGGCGCCTTCGACGCGGAGAAGGCGGAGGGGATCCTGAAGGTGCCGGAAGGGTTCGCCATCACCGAGATGACCCCCCTGGGATATTTCGACGGACCCTCCCGGGCGACACCGAGAAAGGCCCTCGGGGACATCGTTTTTCTCAACTCCTTCGGCGAGCCCTATTTCCCGTAGGGAAGAACAGTCGGTCCGATTCCGGAGATCTCACGACCACACAGGAGAGGAGCGCACACCCCCATGAACATACCCATGATCAATCTGAAGGCGCAGTACGCCACGGTACGGAAAGAGATGCTTCCCCGCCTCAAGGAGATACTTGCCGAGCAGAGGCTCATTCTGGGGCAATACTGCAGCCTCCTTGAGAAGATGGCGGCGGAGTACTCGGGCGTCCCCCACGCCATCTCCTGCGCCAACGGAACGGACGCCCTGATCCTTTGCCTCATGGCCCTGGGGATCAAAGAGGGTGACGAGGTGGTCACCACACCCTACACCTTCTTCGCCACCGCCAGTTCCATCGCCCTCATGGGGGCCAAGCCGGTGTTTGCCGATGTGAGGGAGGACGACCTGAACATCGACCCGGAAGGCATAGAGAAGGTGATCACCAGGAAGACCCGGGCGATCGTGGTGGTCCACCTCTTCGGCAAGGTCTGCGATATGGAGAAGATCTGCGCGATCGGCCGTGCCCACGGCATCCCCGTGGTCGAGGATATGGCCCAGTCCCTGGGCGCAGGCCGTGAAGGCACCATGTGCGGCGCCTTCGGCGACTTAGGGGCCATCAGCTTTTATCCCACCAAGAACTTAGGCGGAATCGGCGAGGGAGGCATGGTCCTCACCAAGCGGGATGACCTGGGCGAGAAGGTGCGGAAGCTCCGGGTCCACGGCATGGGCGGCAACGCCTATCACCACGAGCTGATCGGGATCAACAGCCGTCTCGACGAAATCAAGGCCTGCGCCCTGACGGTGAAGTTTCCCCATCTCGAGGCATGGAACCGGAAGAGACGGGAGAATGCGGCATACTACAACGGAAAACTCACCGGTCTCCCCCTGCGGCTCCCGGTTATTACCGAGGGGAACTCCCACATCTTCCACCATTATGTGGTGCGCCTGGCCCAACGGGACGCCCTCCAGAAGTTCCTTGCTGAAAAGGGCGTCGGAACGGGGATCTATTACCCGGTGCCCCTCCACCTCCAAGACTGTTTCGCCTACCTGGGCTACAAAAGGGGCGACTTCCCGGTGGCCGAGGAGGCGGCCGGGACGAGCCTGGCGCTGCCCGTCTATCCGGAACTGAAGAGGGCGGAGAGGAAATACGTCGTCGATTCCGTCAGGGAGTTCTTCGCGAAGTAGCCCCCGCTGAGACGGTTGACTCGTTGACCGGTTGATTAGGTGACTGGTTACTCAGAGAATGGTGGTCATGTCCGTTTTCATGCCCTTCGCGGGTGCCTGCAGGGCATGAACGTTGAATGGGTTATAAGGTCCTTGCCCTTACTCGGGCCTCGAACCTTGTGCCTGGTACCCGTCAGTCCTTCCCCACCCTCACCTTCACCATCTTTTCAAGGGAGAGATATTTCCTGGCGACCCGGTTCACGTCTTCCCGGGTGACCGCGTCGATGCGGGAGGGCCAGGTCTTGAAATAATTGGCCTTGAGGCCGTGGAGGGTGTCGAGGCACATGCTCGTGGCGATGGCACTGTTCGACTGCATCCGCACGTAGTGGTTCCCCACGAGGTAGCTCTTGCCGTTTTCCACTTCCCTGGCCGTGAAGCCCTCGCGGTCGATCCGCTCGATCTCTGCCTTTACGAGACGCTCAACCTCGTCCGCGTATTTTCTGTCCGTGCCGATGTAGACGCCCACTGCGCCCGCCTCGAAGAGCATGTGGTTGAAGAAGGTGGTGGCATAGGCGAAGGGGTTCTCCTCCCTGAGGATCCTGTGGATCCGGCCACCCATGCCGGAGAGGATGGCGTCGAGGACTTCCACGGCGTAGCGGTCCTCGTCGGCGAGGCCGGGCCCGGGAAAGCCGAAGATCAGATGGGTCTGAAGGATATCTCTGGTCCTGCTGCCCCGGTGTGCCTTTCCCGGACCGGGGATGCGTCGCTCCATGGTGCGGGCGCTGCCCTTCCAGTCTGAGAAAAGATCGTTCATCAGGATGGCGAGCTCCTCTTCGTCGAGGTTTCCGGACAGGGCGAGGACCGCGCCTCCCGGCGTCACGTAGTCCCGGTATGCCGCTTTCAGGCGGCTGATGTCGATGCCCCTCAGGCTCTTCTCCGAGCCGTTAGGGTCCATGGCATAGGGGTGTCCCTCGTAGAGTACCTCGTTAAAGGTCTGGAAGGTGACGCTCACGGGATCGTCCCGTTTCTGCCTGATCTCCGAGAGGGCCTCCCGCTTGACCTTCACGAGTTCCTTCTCGGGGAAGGTGGAGGAGCTGAGAAGTTCTTTCAGGAGAGACAAGACCTCAGTACTGTCTTTGGCCAGGAATTTTCCCGAAAGACCGAAGCTGTTCCGCCCGGCAAAGGGAGAGAGATCTCCCGCGAGGGTGTCGATGGTCCTGGCGATGTCCCTTGAATCTTTCCCGGCGGTCCCCTTGAGGAGCATCCTGGAGAGGAGGTTGAAGGTGCCGTTCGTCTCCTTCGTCTCTTCCTTTACTCCCCCCACGAACCCGATGCGGAAGGCGAAACTGGGGGAGGCATCGTTCCTGTTGAAGACCCAGGTGAGGCCGTTTCCGAGCCGGTGGGTGTGGGGGTTGGTTTTGGCGGAGGATTTGAGGACGACGACGTTCGGTTCCTTTCCGGACAGATAGCGGAGCAGTACCCGCTGCACATCCTCCGCCGTTACCTTCTCAATCTGTTCAAGGTACCGATCGATGAAGGCCGGGTCCCCGGTGAGGGTCGCGTAATTCCCGATCTGGCGCGCCTTGCCCTGGACCGTCTCGGCCCCGTAGACAAAGGAGGCCCTGATGATATTCTTCGCCTTCCGCAACTCCTCCGGGGTCGACCCCTTTTCGCGGGTGTCGTGGAGGACACGGAGGATGGACCGGCGTACCCGGTCCTGGTCCTGCCCTCTGAAGGTGGCGTAGACGATGAAAAGGCCCGCCTCCCTGGGGGTGAAGAGATAGGTGGCGCTGTTGGATACGATGCCTGTTCGATGCTTCAGTTCTTCCTGGAGACGGGAGCTTTCGCCGTCGCCCAAGAGGGTGGCGAGGACGGAGAGGGCCGGCATATCCTCGTGACCGAGGGAGGGGACGGGATAGGAAAGGGCGATGTAATGTTCCTGCAGGTCCCGCTCCACGACCTTGGAGCGGCCGCCGTCACCCCGTTGCCCCGCAGGGCCGCCGGGGGCTGGTGCCGCGGGGAGGGTGTCCACCTTCCGGGCCGTCCCTTTTCCTCCAAGGAGGTGCCTGGCGATGAGGTCCGCTGCCTTCTGCTCATCGAAATCCCCTGCCACGACGACGAACATCCTCTCCAGGGTGTAGTGGGTCTTGAAATAGGCTTGAATCGTCTGCCGGTCCAGTTTCTTGACGGTCTCTTCAAAACCGATGATGGGCCGGCCGTACGGGTGACCTGCGTAGCCGAGGGAGAAGAGTTCCCTGAAGAGCTTTCTCTGCGGGTCGTCCTCCCCCATCTTGATCTCCTCAAGGACCACCCTCTTCTCCTTGCCGATCTCCTCTTCGGGAAAGGCCGGATTGGCCACGGCGTCAAGGAGAAGGCCCAGTCCTTCCCCGAAGGTCCTGGAAGGGATGACCACGTGGTACACCGTGTTGTCGTAGGAGGTGAAGGCGTTTACCGAGCCCCCCCATGGCCTCGATCATGGCCGCCATCTCGTTGCCCTTCGTCTTCTCCGTTCCCTTGAAGATCAGGTGTTCCACGAAATGGGTGATGCCGGCCACCGAGGGGTCCTCGTGCTTGCTCCCCACCTGTACCCAGACCTGGGCGGTCGCCACACCGGTCCCGGGTCTCTTCTCGAAGGCATAGTGGAGTCGGTTGTCGAGGGAGAAAAGATCCATGCTGTCCGCCTGCCAAGGTAAAAGGATATTCAGGAGAAGGGCGACACAGAGGGCTGAAAAAAAGGAGAGGAAAGGCCCCTCATGGGGCCTTTCCTTCCCGATACAACTAAAGGGCCTTTCTTCCTTCGTAGAATGCTTTGACGTTGAGGTCATGGAGCTTGGGCGCCAGAAGTCCCTTGATGGCGTCGATAAACTGCTGTTCCTTCATCTGAGGGAAGAAGTTTGAGAAGGCGCCTACCAGCACCACGTTCGCGGCCTGGACGTTCCCGAGCTTCCGGGCGATCTCCTGGCCGTTGATGACGTAGACATTCTCTTTGAAAAACTTCTTGAAGGTCTTCTCCACATCCTTCGGATAGGCCATCTGGCCGAGGTTGACGGACGGGGGATAGATCTCCTGTTTGTTGATGATGATCTTGCCTTCGGGTTTCACCCAGTTGATGTAGCGCAGCGCCTCCAGGAGTTCGAAGGAGAGCAGGAAGTCCACATGCCCGTACTGGATGAGAGGTGAATACACCTTCTTGCCGAACCTGAAGTGGGTTGTCACGTCACCGCCCCTCTGGGCCATGCCGTGGACCTCTGCCTTTTTCACGTCGTACCCGGCTTTGAGGAAGACCTCACCGAGGATGTTGCTGGCGAGAATCGTACCCTGGCCACCCACACCGGAGAGAAATATGTTCGTCACTTTTCCATTCTCTTTCATGGTCTGCCTCCTCACTTCTTTCCCGGTTTGATGGCTTCGAACTTACACACCTGGGCGCAAACCTCGCAGCCGACACACTGATCCGGATTGATATAGACGGTCCCTTTCCTCTTGTGGCCGTCCACGGTCACACCTGCGCCTTCCTTCCAGCTGATGGCGGGGCAGTTGATCTCGAGACAGGCCTTGCAGCCCCGGCACTTGTCCGTGTCGATGACGTAGAGGGGGCTCTTGAACCTCTCCAGGGGTTTTGCCCTGCGAAGGAGCATGCAGGGGCTGTCCTTGCAGAGGATGAGGGATGCCTCGTCCCTTGCCATTTCCGTCTTGAGGACCTCCATGGTGCCCTTGATGTCGTAGGGGTCGACGTACTTGATGTGCTTGACGCCCAAGGCCTTGCCCAGTTCCGCATAATCCACCATGTTGGCCGGTTCCTGCCTCGCGGTGAAACCGGTCCCCGGGTGTTCCTGGTGACCCGTCATACCGGTGATCCTGTTGTCGAGGACGATGGTGGTGGAGTTGCCCTTGTTGTAGACCGCGTTCATGAGGGGCTCGATTCCGGCGTGGAGGAAGGTGGAGTCGCCGAGGACCGCGCAGACCTTGCTGTTGGCTTCCTTGCTCAGGACCTTGCTTGCGCCGTGGGCCTGACCGCCGCCGGCACCCATGCAGATGGTGGTGTGGAGGGCCTGAAGGGGTGGCGCAGTGGCGAGGGTGTAGCAGCCGATGTCGCCGAAGACGAAGGCGCCCAGTTTCTTGAGGGCGTAAAAGAGCGGCCTGTGGGAGCAGCCGGCACAGAGGTTCGGCGGCCTCCTGGGAAGGTCCTCAGGTTTTACCCTGATCTTCGGTGCTTTGTATTTCTTGCCCTTGAGCGATGCCTCGACGATCTCAGGGGAGAGCTCGTACATATTGGGGATCAGGTCCTTGCCGTGCCAGATCTTGAATCCCATGGCCCTGATCTCTGTTTCCAGGAAGGGATCCAGCTCTTCGACGATGATGACCTTTTTCACCTTCTTGAAAAACTCGGCGATCATCTTCTTGGGGAGGGGCCATACCATGCCCAGCTTCAGGTAGGACCACTCCGGGAAGACGTCGCGGGTGTACATGTAGGAGACGCCGCTGGAGATCACGCCCACGCTGGGGTCGTTGATTTCCATTACGTTGTACTTGAAGGTCTCGGCATACTCCTCGAGTTTCTTCATCTTCTCTTCCACTGCCTTGCGCCGCACCCGGACGTTCACGGGCACCATGACATACTTCGGCGCCTCCTTCGGGTCGAGGCCGACAGGCATCTTCGACTCCACCCTCTTGCCCAGGGTGACAGGCGAATCGGAGTGGGCGACCCTTGTCTCCGTCCTCAACAGGACGGGTGTGTCGAACTTCTCGCTGATCTCGAAGGCTATCTTGGTGAAATCATAACATTCCTGGGCATCGCCCGGTTCCAGCATGGGCGCCTTACCGAACCGCGCCCAGTTCCGGCTGTCCTGCTCATTCTGGGAGCTGTGGACGTTGGGGTCGTCGGCTACCACGATGACGAGCCCGCCCTTGATACCCGTGTAGGAGAGGGTCATGAAGGCGTCGGCGGCGACGTTCATGCCCACGTGCTTCATGGAGGCCATCGCCCTGGCGCCGGCGATGGCGGCACCGCTCGCCACCTGGACCGCCACCATCTCGTTGGGTGACCACTCGGCGTAGACATCCGGATAGTTCTCAGCGAATTCCCGGAGGATTTCGCTACTCGGTGTGCCCGGATACGCGGCCGCCACCTTGACGCCGGCTTCCCAGGCACCCCTTACGATCGCAGCATTTCCCTGCATTATTTCTTTCATATTTCCCCCATATGGCGTAACGCCTGAATTTTAAAGTATAAACCCTTCACCTCCTTCTTCTGGACTCATGATGTACACCGGCTTTCTTTTAACGCTTGTTAATAAATTCACTTATTATTTTCTACAGAACCAGAGAGGTTTGTCAAGAAATTTGAGGGAAATATCACTCTTCCGTGAGGGCGGCGAGAGACCTGAGCAGGGTGTACGTGCCCTCTGCGCCCTCTTCGAGATGCTCCACCGCTATCCTCTCGTTCACGCTGTGCATGCCCATGTGTTCCTCCCTGGAGAGGGTGGCGGGGAAGAAGCCGTAGGCCGGGATGCCGAGGTTCCTGAAATAACGGAGGTCGGTAGCCCCTGTGGTGATGGAGGGAAGAACGGGGATGGGCCCCTTCGCTGCACGCACGGCCCTGCCGACGGCCCGGAAATACCGGCTCCCGTGACGGGATGGTTTCGCATCGCCCATGTCCGGGTTTATCGGCACCACTTCGATGGAAGGCCCCACGAGACGTTTGATGCGGGCCAAGAATCTCTCGCGGTTCTCGTCGGGGAGGAGGCGGGCGTCGAAGGTGGCGGTGGACTCGGTAGGGATCACGTTTGTCTTGGAACCGCCCTGGAGTATGGTGAGGGTCACCGTGTTTCGCAGCAGGGAGTTATAGACCCGGTTGGACTCCACAAAATCACGGAAAGGTTTCTCCCTGAGGGCCTCCCTGAGGGTGGCGTAAGTGAACCCTTTCCACTTCCTTCCTTTCATGATGCCGTTCATGTAGGCGCTTACGATCGGCGTCGCCTTGAGGGGCCAGGGATGGGAGAGGATGGACGTGGCGGCGGTGACGATCTTTTCGTTGGCGTTATCGTTGTGGGGCATGGATCCGTGCCCCCCGGTACCCCGGGCCCTGATCGTGAACTGGCTGAGCTCCTTTTCCGCCACCGTCACCTGACCGTGGAGCACCCCTTCCTCCTCGGTGATGAAACCGCCCTCGCTCAGCACAAAGGAGGCGTCACGGAGGTATTCGGACCGTTTGAGCATGAAATCGACGCCGTTGGTACCCCCCACTTCCTCATCGCAGGTGGCGAGAAAGACCACGTCCGTCTCCGGCACCACGCCCTCCTCGTGGAGGGCCGTGAAGGCGAGGAAGTGACAGACGGTATGGGACTTCATATCCACCGCTCCCCTGCCGTATACGAAGCCGTCTTTCAGGACTCCGCCGAAGGGGTCCACTTCCCAGCCCTTTTCCGTCGCCGGCACCACATCGAGGTGGCTCAGCAGGACGACCGGTTTTCCGGGCCTTTTGCCCCTGATCCGGGCCATGAGGTTCGCCCTCTTCGGCGCAGGGGAATGGATCTCCGCCCGGATACCCTTTGCTTTGAGAAGAGATTCGAGGAAGAGGACGGCCTCCTCTTCGTTGCCGGGGGGGTTGGTCGTGTTGATGCGGATGAGGTCCTGAAGAAGGGTAACTGCCTTTTTGCGGTCAATCATAAGCGATCCTGTTCTTGCCCTCTCTTTTTGCTTTGTAAAGGTTGTCGTCGGCTTCCTTGATCATCTTGTTCACGTCGCCGCCCAAGGAGAAATCCGCAACCCCGCCGCTGATGGTGAGGTTGATCCTCTCCCCCCCGTACGTGAAGTCTTCCCGTGCCACGTCACGACGCAAGCGCTCGCCCACGGTGAGGGCCCTGGGGCCGTCCGTCTCGGGGAGAATGGCAAGAAACTCCTCCCCCCCGTAGCGGGAGACCGTATCGATGGTCCTCAGACCCTGCTTCAGAATTTGAGCTACCTTGGAAAGGACGTAGTCCCCGGCGAGATGGCCGTAGGTGTCGTTGATCTTCTTGAAGTCGTCGATGTCCACGAGGAGGATGGAAAGCTGGGAGTTGTACCGTTTCGACCGTTCGATTTCCTCCTCCAGCGCTTTGATCACAAAGGCGTGGTTGTAAAGTCCTGTTAGGCCGTCCCTCATGGAAAGGGCCTTGATTTCCCTGAAGAGGCTTATCTTTTCAAGGGTCAGGGCGATGTGGGAACAGAATCGGTTGAAGATGGCCTCCTCGCTCGGGCTGAAGCTTGAGGTCCGGTAAAGGCCGGCGTAACCGTATATCCTGCCTGTGGTGGAGAGGTCCACCGTCACGAATTTATAGTCCGTTCCGTCTGGCAGGGCCGCGCCGCCCTCACCCTCCGTGACGACCACGGCGCTGTTGTCGTGGGTCAGGGGGCCGGGCATCTTTTCGGAGAGGGTCCCCGATATAAAGGAGACGAGCTCCTTGTTTGCCTGGATATTGGGGTAGATCTGGATGTTGATCTCCTCCTGGTCCTTGATGAGGGCGGCGAAGATGTCGAAGGAGAGAAAACTCTTGAGGAGAGAAGAAAAGTTCCTCAGCACAAAGGTCACATCTTCCGTCTCGCCGATCATGTGCTGGAGACCCTTCAGGAAATCCAGTTCCAGCAGGTTGAGCCGTTCCTGTTCGTAGCGCTCCTGGATCTTGCCGGTGAGCTCCAGGGTCCGCTGTGTCTCGATATAGTGGCTGACGGCATTGTTGACCGTATGGAAAAGCTCCTCATAGCTCTCGAAGGGTTTGTTGAGCAGGGCGTAGGCACCCCTTCTCAGGGACTCGATCTTCATGGACCCGTCTGCGTACCCCGTCATCATGATCACCGGCAGGCTGGGCCGCACCGCCTTTATCTTCTGGATGATCTCCACGCCCGACGTATTCGGGAATATGATGTCGAGAAGGACCGCATGGGGATTCTTCTCCCCGATCTCCCGGGCCAGGTCCGGGGGCTCCTCGTAGGTGAAGGTCCTGATTCCGCACCCCTCGAAATACTCTTTGAGCACGGAAAGGAGACTCACCTCGTCGTCAATGATAAAAATGCGTCTCTCTTGATCCATGGAAACAAAAAAAGGGGAGAGCCGTCTCTCCCCTTGCATCACTTTTTGGTCTGCTTATCTTTTTTTGTGCTTGTGGCGGAGGTTTTCTTGGTGTCCTTCTTGCCGGAACCGCACCTGGCGCAACTCATGACCATTGTAGGACCTCCTTTTTGCTTCCATATTATGTGAACCCACCCCTTTTGTCAACACTTACACCGCCACAACCTCTTTGATTTCGGGAATCTCTTCCCTGATCGTCTTTTCCACGCCCATCTTGAGGGTCATCATGCTCATGGGGCAACTCCCGCAGGCACCCTTCAATTTCACCTTCACCACCCCGTTCTCCACGTCCACCAACTCAATGTCGCCCCCGTCCCTCTGGAGAAAGGGCCTGATCCTGCTGATAGCCTGTTCCACCTTCTCTTTCACGTCAACCTCCTTCGCGCGTGTGCTTCTCCTACTCCACCTCTACCCTGATCTCCTTGGGCATGGCCTTCTGCGATTTGGGCAGAACGATGGTGAGCACCCCGTCTTTGTAGGTTGCCCTGGCCTTGTCGCCCACCACTTCCCCGGGAAGCTGGACCGTCCGCTGGAAGGCACCGAAGCTCCGCTCACTCCGGAAGAGAGCCTCCTCTTTCAGCTCCTGTTCCTGTTTCTTCTCTCCCTTTACGGTCAGACGGTCTTCCATGACCGAGATAGAGACTTCCTTCGGGTTTATGCCGGGCAGCTCTATGGCCACCACCACGTCCTTCTTCGTCTCCAGGATATCCATAGGAGGCATCCAGCCTGACCCGGTAAACACCGGAAATCCGCTTCTGCCGAAGAAGTCCTCGAAGAGTTTGTCCATCTCGTCCCTCAGGGACGGAAACCTTGTATCCCACATACCCTTCCACGGTGTCAGAACCATGATCCCTACCTCCTCAGATGTGCTGTCCGCAAGGGACTATCGGGCCTGTCTCTTCCAGAAGCTCACGATGCCGAGAGGGCGGAAGACGAGCTGCACCAGTCCCCATCCCTCCTTTCCCATCTCGTTGAAGAGCCCCGCCAGGCTCTCCATCTGATCCATGGCCACATCGTGCACTTCGCAGGCCCCGTCGGGCCTGCAGGCATAAACGATGTTTTTTTCCGGGTCGACCACCACACCGTGACCCTTCAGTTCCTGCATGGAAAAAATCCTGACCTTATACTCGTATGCCATGTTCCGACCTCGATCTGTAATGTTGTGTGCGCCTCAGTTATAATAATGCAGGGTCTATCCTTTTTAAAGGGCCATGAAAAGCGTAGGTTCATATGTGGAGGCCGCCTCCCGGGGCCTCCTCGACGAAAAAATAGAGGAGCTGGAGCGCCTCCTCTCCCCCTGTATGCTCTGCCCCCGAAAGTGCCGCGCCCAGAGGATGGCGGGCGAACTCGGGTACTGCAGGGCCCCCTACGGGCTGGTCCTGTCCTCCGCCTTTCCCCACTTCGGCGAAGAGTCGCCCCTCGTGGGGCGCCATGGTTCGGGCACCATATTCCTGAGCCACTGCAACTTGAAATGCGTCTTCTGCCAGAACCACGAGATCAGCATCGGCGGGGAGGGGGAGGCCTGCTCCTACCGGACGGCCGCTGGCCTCATGCTTCACCTCCAGGAAAGGGGTTGCCATAACATCAACTTGGTGACCCCCACCCACTACGTGCCCCAAATCCTGAAGGCCCTCTCTCTCGCCGCAGAAGAAGGTCTCACCATCCCCCTGGTCTACAACTGCGGTGGATACGAATCCCTGGACGTCATCAGGCTCCTCGAGGGCATCGTGGACATCTACATGCCCGACATCAAGTTCCTCGATCCCCGGCTTTCGGGGCGATACTGCAGGGCTGAAGACTATCCCGGGGTGGTCCGGGAAGCGGTGAGGGAGATGCAGCGGCAGGTCGGCGATCTGGTCCTGGACGAAGAGGGGGTTGCGGCAAGGGGCCTCCTGATCCGTCACCTCGTCATGCCTTCCTGCGAGGAGGACTCGAAGGCGGTGCTCCGCTTCGTAAGGGACGAAGTGTCCGCGGGGGCCTACGTGAACGTGATGGCCCAGTACCACCCGTGCCACAGGGCCTCCCTCTTTCCCGAGATCAACGGGAGGCCTTCCCGCGAGGCCTTTCGGGAGGTGGTGGAATTCGGCCGCGCCATAGGCCTCTGTCGCAGCGGTGCCCACTGACCGGACTGTACTGTTCGGTTAATCGCTCAGTTTTTTTCGAAGGGCCTCGTTGGCCTTGAGGATTTCCTGGGGGTCCTTGCCCGTGATCTCCCACGTGTAGTTCCCCTTTCCGTCTCTCTTGAGTTTGACCTTCACGTCCCCCTTGATACCTTTCTTGATCTCCTCAAGCTCCCTTCTGTACTGTTCCTCGGCAGCGCCGGCACCCGCGCTCTTGTTCGCCGGGGCCACCTCGGTCCCCTTCGTGCAGGAGACAAGGAGCATGAGGAGGAGGGCTATTGTAAAAAGGCGCATATCGTCATACTATAATTTCCTGCAAATTTAATGCAACAGCTAATGTGGGGAGGTGCCATGGGTCTTTATTTCGAGCGCTACGGTAAGGGGAAACCGGTTCTCTTCATCCACGGCGCAGGTGGAAGCACCCTCGCCTGGCACTACCAGAAAGAGGACCTCCGGCGCACCCTCGAGGTGGTCCTCATCGACCTGCCGGGCCACGGCTCATCCCCCGGACAGGCCCCCGATGCCATAGAGGCCCACGGGGAGGCAGTGGCGGCGGCCATCAGGGAGATGGGAATCGAGGGCTGTATCATCGCCGGCCACTCCATGGGCGGGGCTATCGCCATGTCGCTGGCCCTCTCCAGGCCCGAGGTCCTGTCGGGGATCATCCTGGTGGGGACCGGAGCGAGGCTGAAGGTCCTTCCCGCCATCCTCCGGAATATAGGGCATGCAAAAGAGGCGACGGTGCGCTCCATCGTGGACTTCGCCTTTTCCTCCTCTGCATCCCCGGAGTTGAAAGAGGCGGGTTTCTCGGAGATGATGAAATGCGACAGCGAAACCATTTTCAGAGACTTCACCGCCTGCGACCGTTTCGACATGCTCGCCGGCGTCAAGGCAGTCAGGGTGCCTACCCTTATCGTCTGCGGAAGTGACGACCGTCTGACCCCTCCGGCCTATTCCCAATACCTCCACGGGCAGATCGCCGGCTCGTCCCTGGAGCTGATCGACGGAGCAGGCCACATGGTCATGCTGGAAAAACCCGGGGAGGTGAACCGGACCATCGCCCGCTTCGCCCTGGAAGGGGTATGACAGAGGCCCCATGACGGCGTTGCGGTCCATCGTCGGCCCGGACAAGGAAAAACAGCTCCGGGAAAGGATGGAGAAGCTCGGAATCAGAGAGGAAGACATCATCGAGCATTTCGTCCGTTCCAGCGGGCACGGGGGTCAGAAGGTGAACAAGACCTCCTCCTGCGTCTATCTGCGCCACCTGGCCACGGGTATCGAGGTCAAATGCCAGAGGGAGCGCTCCCAGGCCATCAACCGTTACCTGGCCCGCCGTATCCTGGCCGACAAGGTAGAGGCCCTCCTTCTCGGCCGGGAGAGCCGGGAGCGGCAGCGGATCGAAAAGATCAAGAGACAGAAACGGAAACGGTCCAGGCGGGCCCAGGAGAAGGTGCTCCATCTCAAACACCTCCACTCTGAGAAGAAAAAGTCCAGATCCCACGAACCCGACCTCGAAGACTACTGAATTAAGAAATCTGTCCATCCACCGATAAAGCTCGTAAAGTCATGATCTTGCGAGCCGATTCCCCAACGAAGCCATCTGTCCCCGAGACCTCCTGTCCTGACGGAGGGGGCATGCGCTACGTGGCCGTCCTCTTTACCGACGTGGTCGGGTCAACCCGATACTTCAAGGCCCACGGGGATGTGGCGGGAAGGGCCCTGCTGAGGAGGCATCAGGAGATCGCCTCATCCATTATCGCCCGCCACAGCGGCACCCTGGTCAAGGTGGTGGGCGATTCGGTCATGGCTTGGTTTGCCGGTGCCCGGGAAGCGCTCAAGGCGGCCATCCGGATGCAGGAGGAGTTCGGCAGGTTCCGGGAGGCGGGGGGAGAAGGGTTGAGGGTCCGGGTGGGCATCCACGCCGGAAAGGTGCTGGCCGAAGAGAACGATATCTATGGCGACGTGGTCAACACCGGTGCAAAACTGACCGGCTTGGCCGCGGAATCGCAGATCCTCGTTTCGGAGACCGTGGTCCAGGGTGCGGCGGGTTTGCCTTCGGTCCGGTTCGAACCGATCCATCCCTGGCAAAGGGGGCCCTTGCCTGAAGAGATCGCCGTGTACCGGGTGGTCTGTGAAACCCCCTTCCGGGGAGAGGAGCAAGGCAGGGTGGTCCTTTCGGTTCATCCCCTGTGGGCCCTCGGTGGTGAAGACCTGGAGGAGGTGTGGCGGACATTCCGGGAGCAGGAAGCCACGATCATCGGAGGTCCCTTCCGACGGGGGGAATTGACGGGGGGCGAGGGGTGCGACTATGTCTTTCAGGAAGAGACGGGCGCCCTCGAAGGTGCCCGCCGCCTTGCCCGCTTTTTCAGGGAGAAGTGCGGCTTAAGGGGAAGCCCCCGGGTGCCGGTACAGATGAGCCTCACGAGGGAGACATCCTTCCGGGCCGTCGTGGATCCTCATTTCCTCCTTGTGAGCGAAGAGATCCTCGAACGGTTTCCTGAGGGAAAAGTGATCGGGACGGAGCCTGACCCGGTCGATGCAGGAGGGTTGCGGCTCTTCAAGGTGGCCCTGTATGAAGGGCAGGAACAGGAGGATCATGACTTCACCATCTGGAAAGGATTGTGGCGTAGCGGCCCGCTTCCTCCGTGCTACTACTGCGGCCGGGGCGGTCATGAACCGGCCCGGTGCCCCTCGAAGGACCTTCCCGACCTGACGAGGTCCTTTGCGAGACTCGGATACCTCTCCCTCGGGGAGATAGATGCCCTTTTCGTCCGATACTTCACAGACGAGGGGCCTGAGCAGGACCGGGAACTGGTCCACCACGCCCTCCACGAGGTGAAGAGGGTCTATCAGCTCCGTTTTCTGAGATCCATCTGGGATGCGGAGGGAGACGACTGGGCGAGGATGCGGGCGAGCAGGGCGGAGAGCCGGGGAGGGCTCGCCTGGCTTGCCCTCGATTCTCTGAGGGTCGGCGACTTGGAGACTGCCGCATCCATCCTCGAGGAGGCCGCCGCACAGCATCCCACGGATTATCGTATCGATTGTCTCCACGGTTACGCGGCCATAGAGCGGGGCAGCCTCTCTGAGGCCCTGGACCATTTTGAGCGGGCCCTCGGCCATGCGTCGAAGTCCTGCCATCAGACCTTTACCCTTCTCCAGTTGAGCCGGCTTGCCTATCTCACCGGCAACGCAAGCGGCGCCCTGGCATACATCAGGAGACTTCTGGCCCTGAACCCGCTGTGCCCCGAGGCCGTCTATGAGGAGGTGTTCCTCCGGCTCCTCACGGGAAAGGAGCAGGGGGCCTTCCAGAGGATCGGCCATCTCGTGGAGGATGACAGGGAGTGGTATGTCCAGGCGCTGATCGATCCGGACCTTGCGCCCTTCCGTGACACCATGGCGGATCATCTGGACAGGATACTGGAGGGGGCGAGGGAGCGGGCCGACGAGGCATACCGCCAGGCAAAACAGGAGATGGACGAGGCCATCAAGTTTCTGGGAAGCAGAGAGAAGATGGAAGTGGAAACCCTCTTCTCACGGGTGAAGGCGGGAGTTGACAGCCGGAGTTATTTTGGATACCTCGACGCCGTCAGGTATGGAACCATGGTGGTCTCTATCTGTCACGGAGGCGTACGGGAGCGGACCCGCGAGGTGTCGGTGCGCCTCCAGAAGCTCAAAGGAGGGGTGGACCTGGCCGGCCGGCAGTTGGCGGCCTGCCGTTACCCCAAGCTCGTGAAGGACCTCACCCAGGAAGTCTCGGCGCTCGGGGCGCGGGTGGCGGCACTCCACGTTCCTGTCAGACCCCTTTCCCCCGAGGAGATGGGCGAATGGAGCGAGGGGTGGGAGGAGATCTCCCGGGCCCTCAAGAAGGTTGAATCAAGGATCGAGAAGGCGAAGGCCCGGGAGATCCTGGTCGCGGGCTGCCTCAGGTTCGCCGGGAGGGCGGCCCTCCTTCTCGGCCTGGTTCTCTTTGCCGGGCTTATCCTCATTCCGGTCATCTCCCACCACACGGGGATTCTATCCGGCGGCTCCGAGGAGAGCCTTGGGCTCGGCGGATGGACCTACCAGAAACCCTTTCTCCTGGGGGGCGGCCTGACAAGCTTCCTCCTCGCCCTGCTTCTGACGATTCGGAGATCGGCAAGAGAGTAAGTTGAACCACGGTCAGTGGCGGACAGGGTCCTTCTTCTCCTGGAACCGGAGGCACTCCTGTCCGGAGGAACGGCGAACGAGCAGCGACGGCCATTCCTTCGACTTGAAGCCCATGGCCCTGCAGCCCCGGGGACAGTTCTTGTCGTAGGTGACGAAGAAATGCATGCATTGGAAACAGTTGGGGGCCTTCCTGTCCACCTTCATGCCTGCCCGTAGTATAGCACCGGCACCTTGCCTCTGAAACGCCAAACGAACCGGCCGTTCAGCGATTGGGACCGGTCGGACGTGCGGAACCCCGGAACCCCTTCCACCCTGGAGAGGTTTCCCGGCCCGGGAATTGGCACTGAGGGGGCGAGAACTGGTATACTGTGGCAGTATGGAACCCGTGGAGGAGGATGAGTGAAGCTGAGACTTGATCATATAGGTTTTGTGGTCCCCAGGATCGACGAGGTCATGGGGATCTTCGAGGCCCTCGGGTTCGAGGGGGCCATCGGCCCGGAGCCGGACGAGACGCAGAAGGTGACCGCCTCCTTCATTGAAATCGCCGGGGGCAATAACGTGTACCTTGAAATCCTGGAGCCCACGGCCCCCGATTCGCCCATCGTCAAGTTCCTGGAGAGCACGGGCGGCGGCCTCCATCACCTCTGCTTCACCGTGGACGACATCGACGAAGGATCGCGGAGGCTCGAGGCGAAGGGCTTCAGGACGGTCTGCGCGCCTGTCGACTGCCCCGCTTATGACAAGAGCTTTCACGGCCCCTGCACCACCCCGACAAGGATCGCCTTCTTTCTTACCCCGGGCAGGCTCCTCGTGGAGCTCATCGAAAAGGGCTCCTGAGGCCCGTCTTTCCTTAATTCTCCCGGTCGGTTGCCGATAAAGGGAAAAACACGTGCACGGCCATGGGCCGGGAGGCTCATGGCTTGGCCGCCGGGAGGCTAAGGGCTTTCATGGACGGTCTGTCCGCTCTTCTGCTGAAAAAATGGAACCTGAAGATCACGTCCCAGCTGGCGACCCTTACCATACCCCTCATCGGTGCCATCTCCCTCTTCATCTTCGTCTATTTCCCCGCCCAACTGGAGAGGCAGGCCTTGAAGGCCTTGGAGGGCAAGGCGAACCAGGCGGCCTCGGTCCTTGCTTCAAAGGTGTCTGAATCCGTGACCGCGGGCCAGCGGGTCAACCTGGAAAAGGAGCTCGCCGACGTGGGGCTTGGGGAAGAAATCTCCTACGCGGTCATCCTCGATGCCTCGGGGCATGTGGTGGCCGCCACAGGCAGAGACCTGGCCGAAGGGGCTTCCTACCTTCGCACCTCCGCCCGGACCCCCGTCTCTGCCGACGGCTCCATCTACAGGGTATCGGTTCCCGCCGGACCACCGGAAAGGCATGGGGGACGGGTCTATCTCGGTCTTTCGCTCAAGGAACTGCGGGAGCAGGAGCGCGTCCTCAGGAGGTCCACGGCCGCCATCAGCATTGCGATCTTCATCTTCGGCATGGTGGTCATGTTCACCATCAGCACCATCGTGATCAAGCCCCTCAACCGGATGGTGCAGACCTTCAGGGAGATCGCCGAGGGGAACCTGAACAAAAGGGTCCGGGTGACCTCCCAGGATGAGGTGGGGAACCTCGCCCGATCCTTCAATACCATGGTGGATAACCTCCAGGCCGCCTACCAGGAGCTGGAGCAGGCCAACCGAAGCCTCGAGGAGCGGGTGGCGCAGAGGACATGGTCGCTGGAACAGGAGATCAGGGAACGGAGGACTGCGGAGGAGGCCCTCAAGACCTCCGAGAAAAAGTACAGGACCCTCTTTGAGGAGTTGATCGACGGCGTGCTGATCCATACCCCGGAAGGGGTCCTTGTGGATGCCAATCCGGCGGCGGTAACGATGCTCGGTTATGAATCCCGGGCTGACCTCATGTCGGTGACCATGGAGGACCTCTTCGCCGACCGTGACGAGGCGGCCCGGCTGGCTGATATCCTGGAAAGGGAGGGCCTGGTGAACGGTTTTGAGCTCTCCCTCAGGAAAGGGGAGGAAGGCATTGCCGTCGTGTCCCTGAGTGCGAACACGATCCGGGACGGCTTTGGCCGGATCGTCAGCTACCGGAGCATCGTGCGGGACATCACCGGCATCAGGCAGCTTGAACACCAGCTCATCGAATCACAGAAACTGGAGACCGTGGGCAGGCTGGCCGGCGGGGTGGCCCACGACTTCAACAACATGCTCAACATCATTCTCGGGAATGCACAACTCGCCCGCATGGCGGCGAGAAAGAAGGGTGACGTCTCCAGCCATATCCTTTCCATCGAGGAGGCGGTGCGGAGGGCCGCGGCCATCGTGAAACAGCTTCTCGCTTACGGCCGCCGCCAGGTGCTGGACCTGAAAGTGGTCTGCTTCAACGACGTGGTCTCTGATTTTGCCAAGATGATCCATCGCTTCGTGGGGGAGAATATCGAAATGAGGCTCCGCTCGGGCCGGAAGGTGCCGAGGGTGAAGGTGGATACCACCCAGGTCAACCAGGTCCTTCTCAACCTGGTGGTCAATGCCCGGGATGCCATGCCGGACGGGGGCGAGCTGACCATAGAGACCCGCAGCGAAACGATCGACGAGGCCTACTGCCGGCTGAACGTCGACGCGAGGCCGGGCCGGTATGCGGTCCTCACCGTCTCGGACACGGGAACGGGGATCGACGAGGAGACGGCGAAACAGATCTTCGAACCCTTTTTCACCACCAAGGGACTGGGTCAGGGGACAGGCCTCGGGCTCTCGGTGGTCTACGGCATCGTGAGGCAACACGGCGGTTTCATCAACGTCTACAGTGAGCCCGGCAAGGGCACCGTCTTCAAGGTCTACTTCCCGGCCGTGGCCGAGGCGGTGAGGGCCATGGAGACGGTGGAGGAGCCTATGAAGGGGGGGAGCGAGACGATTCTCATCGCTGAAGACGAACCTTCACTCAGGGAGGTTGCCTCGGCCATGCTCACGGCCCTGGGATACCAGACCGTGCTTGCCTCGGACGGCGAAGAGGCGGTCCACATCTTCAGGGAAAAACATGATGAGATCGACCTCGTCCTCCTCGACGTGGTCATGCCGAGGCTGGGCGGGAAAGAGGCCTACGAGGAGATGAAGAAGATCAAGCCCTCCATGAACTCCCTGTTCGTCACGGGTTACAGCCTGAGCGGCATCCACACCAACTTTATCCTCGAACAGGGCATCGACGCCCTCCAGAAACCGTACTCCGCCGAGCTGCTAGGGAAGAAGGTGCGGGAGATCCTGGACCGCCCCTGCGCAGCCTGAGGGTTACCCTTTTTTTGTATCGGCCTATCTGGTAGACTTCAGCCACCCATGAAGGACTATCTCCAGGTCTTCTCCAGCCGCCGCATGGCGGTGATCCTGTTTCTCGGCTTCTCCTCGGGCCTGCCCCTGCCCCTGACGAGCGGCACGCTCCAGGCCTGGCTCACCGTCTCCGGGATTGACATTCGCACCATCGGCCTCCTCTCGGCCATGGGGATCCCTTATACCCTCAAATTCCTGTGGTCTCCCCTCATGGACCGCTTTGTGCCCCCGTGGCTCGGCCGTCGAAGGGGATGGATCGCGGCCACCCAGGTGATCCTCTCCGTCCTCATCGCCGCCATGGGCGCCCTCTCTCCCGAACACGCCCTGATCGCCCTTGCCCTCCTCGGACTTCTCGTTGCCCTCACCTCAGCCTCCCAGGACATCGTCATCGACGCATACCGCACCGATGTGCTCCCCGAGAAGGAGCGGGGGGTCGGTGCGGCCATCTACGTCCTGGGATACCGGCTGGCCATGCTTGTGGCGGGAGCCCTCGCCCTCATCCTCTCGGAGAGGATAGGGTGGCACTCCACCTATCTTCTCATGGCGGCCCTCATGGTTGCCGCGGTGGCGGCCACCGTCGTCGGTCCCGAACCGGATCGGGCCGTGGTCCCGCCCCGGAGCCTCAAGGAGGCTGCCTGGGGACCCCTCCGGGATTTCTTTTCCCGGAAAGGGGCGCCCCTTTTCCTGCTCACCATCGTCCTCTACAAGCTCGGGGATGCCTACGCCGGGAGCATGACCACCGCCTTCCTCATACGGGGGGCCGGCTTCTCGGTCACCGACGTGGGTACCATCAACAAGGGCATGGGCCTCGTGGCCACCATCGTGGGGGCCCTCTTCGGGGGCGCCCTCATGGTCAGGATGGGCCTCGTCAGGTCCCTGCTCTACTTCGGTTTTCTCCAGATGATCTCAAACCTCTCCTTCATGGTCCTGGCGTGGACAGGGAAGAACTACGGGGTCATGGTCTTCGCCGTGGGATTTGAGAACCTCGCAGGGGGGATGGGTACCTCGGCCTTTGTGGCCCTCCTCATGACCCTCTGTAACGCCCGCTTCAGTGCCACCCAGTTCGCCCTCCTCTCATCTCTCGCCTCCCTGGGACGGGTCCTCGTGGCCCCCACATCGGGGTTCATGGTGGACGCCGTGGGCTGGGCCCTCTTCTTTTTCATCAGTACCCTCACGGCCCTGCCGGGCCTCTTCCTGCTCTGGTATATACGGGGTGAGATCAGCGCATTGAAGGGATCGTGACGGGTCTCAGCGGGGCCTGAGGACCACGATCCCCGGTTTGTCGGCCAGGTATTCCCTGAGCGGTTCATCGACCACTCGGCGGAAATCGGCCCGGGATGAGGCATGGCGAAGGAAAAGCTCTCCGGTGCGATCCACCACGATCCCCACGTGGGACACGTCGAGGCCCAGCCGAGGGGTGTAGATGCCCATGTAGTCGCCCGGACGGAGGGAGGCCAGGACCCTTTCCGTTATGGTGCGGGCAGGGAGATAGGCGATGGTGCGCCGTGTCACGGGGATGGCCTCGAGATAGGCCGTCCCGTCTCCACGGTCGTTCAACTGTTTCTCCACCTCCGCCACCTCTCCCCCCAGCAAAGGGGTTGCCTCGTCGATCCAGGGGGCGTTGTGGACCATCCAGTCGGTGAAGAAATGGTTCCGCGTCCCGTAGCCCACCTGTCCGCCACGGTAGCGCACCGGGGGGAGGTTGTTCCGGAAGGCGGCATAGGAATCGGAGCGGCGCATGGCCTCCACGTAGTCGAGGAAGGTGAAGCAGTCCATGGCCGCCAGGTTCACGACCACGACCTCGGGGGTGTCTGGTCCGCCCTGGAGGGTGGACTCGCCGTAGGGTGTCCCGAGAAAATGGGCGGAAAGAAAGACGATCCTCTCACCCGGATGAGGGATCCGGGAGCCCCTGGTGATGATCCCGTCCAGTTCCTCCTCGGTCCAGTGACCGAGTATATCCCGTCCTACCCTGTTCTCCATGCCCTCCTCGATACCATCCACTGTAGTACAGGACCTCAAGCCTTTGCAATTGGAAAGCCCCGGTCCTTCTGGTATCATCTCTTCGTGATGGGAACGCCCGAAGTCATCGACGTCCATACCCACGGCTTAGGTGGATTCGATACGAGAAGCGGCGATCCTTCCGCGATCCTCGGTATGGCGATGGCCCAGGGCAGGCACGGCGTGGGGGCCCTGGTGCCCACCATCTTCAGCGGCACCGTGGAGGAGATGCGCCGCCAGATGGGGGCAGTCAGAGAGGCCCTCCGCGGGCCCCCATCGGAACCGCCGGCCCCGGTTGGCGGTCCCGCACGGGTTCTCGGCGTCCACCTCGAGGGTCCTTTCCTGAACCCGTCACGGTGCGGGGCCCTTGATCCCTCGACCTTCCTTGACCCCTCGCCGGCGCTCTTCATGCGCCTTGCGGAGGGTTTTGAGGACCTGATCCGCATCGTCACCATCGCCCCCGAACTCCCCGGCGCCCTTCCCCTCATCACCCTCATGGCGGAGCAGGGCATCAGGGTGAGCATGGGTCATTCCGACGCCACCTGGAGTGAGGCGGAGGCCGCCTTCCATGCAGGTGCCCCGGGCGTGACCCACCTCTTCAACGCCATGCGGGGTTTTCACCACCGGGAGCCGGGTCTTGCGGGGTTCGGTCTTCTCAACCCCCACGTCTACGTGGAGGTGATCGCCGATCCCCATCACCTTGACCGGCGCACACTGGAACTCATCTTCGCCGTGAAGGAGCCGTCGCGGATCATGGTCGTCTCCGACACGGTCCGGGAGGTCCACACGGGACCGGGCGGGGCGGGGATGAGAGACGAGAGGGGGGTGCTCTCGGGCGGGTCCCTCACCGTCACCGAGGCCGCCGATCGCCTGATCGGCCTCGGCATACCCCGGGATAAGGTCTATGCCGCCGTTACAGAGAACCCCGCGAGATACCTGGCATAACCGTGAGAGGTGCCTGTCGGCGGCCATATTGCAGGACGGTTGAGGGTATTTTCTTCAGCGGCAGCGGGATTCCCGGGAATAAGGTTGCCGGGAGGCGAGGTGCTGCCGTACGTGCCCCAGTTCGTAGCCCGCGGTGCCGGCGCCCTCGAAGAGGATGAAGAAGACAAGGAAGCCGGCGATGATGCAGGCGGCGGTCAGGCCTGTCCTTTCGCGCCGGACGTTGAGGATAAACTGGAAGAGGACGAGGATGGCGAAGACGAGGCAGTAGGGGCAGGAGACCTCGTGGTAGACCTGATAACCCACGAGGAAGATCTCCGCACCCACGCCGATGGAGAGCAGCGCGAGGAGGCGGACATCCCTTCTGAACAGGTTGAGGACGATGAGGGCCAGGGCGTAGGCGATCCCCAGGTATTCGAGGGGGAGGCCGAGAAGGCTTGCCTCCACGTAGGTGCACAGCTCTCCGCAGTAGGTGTAAAGGATCACGTCGGCGAGGCAGATCCCTGCAAGCCCCAGATTTGCGAGGCGCTTGGGAGCGGTCAGGGGCTCCATCGTAAGGTCATTCTATAATGAGGCAGGAAGATGTGCAAGCCCGTTATGGGGCCTCAGAGCAGGGAGTCCGGTCCCGGCCGGGAAAGGATACTTGCAAAGAAGGGGGCAACGGATTATTGTAGAGATTACTATGATAAAAAGGAGGGGATCCATGAAGGCGATCATCATGGTGTTGGTGATGTGCGGACTGGTGTTCGGCGGGACGTGGGCAGTGGCCCAGGAAAAGAAGGCGCCCACCCCTCAGCAGCTCTTTGAGGCCAAGTGCAGTGCCTGCCACAAGGCTGACAAGGCAACGGCCAAGAAGAAGGACGCCGCCGGCTGGGAGGAGACGGTGATGCGGATGATCAAGAAGAACAAGGCAGCCATCTCCGATGGCGAGGCCAAAGTCATCATCGAGTATCTCGCGAAGAACTACGGGGTGAAGAAATAGGCCTCAGGGCAGGAGCAGGCCGATGATCCCGAGGATGATCCACTGGAAGAGGGCGATCACGGGATCGAGCACCCTCAGGTAGAGAAGGCCGATGACGATGAACATCCCGTAAGGCTCGAGCCGTGCCAGGCTGTACTGGAGGCGCGGGGAGGCGAAGCCCATGAGGATCTTTGAGCCGTCCAGGGGCGGCACGGGGATGAGGTTGAAGGCCGCAAGCATGACATTGATCCTCGCCAGATAGGAGAGGATGGTGGGGACCATGCCGAAGGGCGACGGCGCCAGGAGCCTGAGCAGCAACAGGCTCAGGAAGGCGACGATGATGTTTGCCGTAATGCCTGCGGCGGAAACAAAGATGAGACCCTTTCTTTGATCCCTCAACCGGTTGAAGTTGACCGGCACCGGTTTTGCCCAACCGAACCCGAAGATGAAGAGCATGGCGGTCCCAATGGGGTCCAGGTGTTTCAGGGGGTTGAGGCTCAGCCTCCCGAGCCACCGTGCCGTGGAGTCGCCCATGCGGTCTGCGACCCACCCGTGAGCCAGCTCGTGAATGATGATGGAATAGAGCAGGGGGATGGCGAGGAGGATGAACGCGACGGGGTCATGGAGCAGGAGGTTCAGCATACCCATAAGGGTTCAGTATCCCATACAACGGCACCGATTGCAATTACACAGGGCCCTTCCAATTTCTTGACTTGGGCACTCTGCTTAGGATAATATGTGTGCAATTTCAAGGAGGTGCCCATGAAAAGATATACGGTACCGGTGCTCTTGCTTCTTCTCTGCGTCCTCTCCCTTCCTGTCGTCGGAGCGGCCCAGGAAAAGAAGGCCCCCGATTCGATCACCATCAAGCTGGAAGGCGGCAAACTTGCGCCCGTACCCTTTTCCCACAAGACCCACATCGAGAAGGCCAAGATAGACTGCGCGGTATGTCACCACAAGGATAAGGACCCTAAGGCCCCCGCACCGTGCGTGTCATGTCACGACGTGAAGGCGGTCAAGGACGGGGCGTCCATTGCCAAGGATGCCTTCCATAAACAGTGTATCGAGTGCCATAAAGAGGGCGTGAAGAAGGGGGTTGTCGCGCCCGTGAAATGTAATGAGTGCCACAAGCGGTAAGAAGGAGAGCGGACAATCCGCACCCGGTAAAGACGCGGGCGGCACACCATTTCGATTCCTGTCATCGGTAAAACTGGCGCTCATCCTCCTCTGCCTGATCGCGGCGGCCTCGGTCATCGGTACGGTAGTCAAGCAGGGCGGGTCGCCGCACGAGTATGAGGCCCTCTACTCGCCGGGAACCTACCGGCTCCTCCGGTTTCTCGGTTTCGACGACGTCTTCCGAAGCTGGTGGTTTACGGTCCTTGCTGCCCTTTTCGCCCTCAACCTCATCCTGTGCTCCGCCGAGAGGCTCGGGAGGCTCCTCAGGACCGGCCGCGACCGGGCCATTCCTGACGAGAAGAGGCTCAGCTCCTTTTCTCTGAGCTTCCGAACCCCGGCGTCGGCCAGGGAAGTGGCGGCCCTCTTCCGGGAAGCCGGATACAGGCAGACGTACGAGGCGGATGGAGGCTTCATCCTCCAGAAAGGCAGGATCGGCAGGTACGGGGTCTTTATTGTCCACGGAAGCATCCTTCTTATCCTCCTCGGGGGGTTCATCGGTTTCACCGCGGGCTTCCGTGGCGCCCTGACCCTCCACAAGGGTGAAACAGGTGACCGGGTTCTGGTGCGGGGCACCGGCGGAAAGGAGATACAACTCCCCTTTGCCGTCAAGTGCAAGGATTTCAGGGTGACCTTCTACCCGGGCGGCGCACCGAAAGATTACGTGAGCACCCTGGAGGTCCTGGAGGGCGGCAAAGCGGTTATGGAGCGGGAGATCAGGGTGAACGACCCCTTAAGTTACCGGGGGATCCGCATCTACCAGGCAACCTACGGGACGCACCGCCTCATCCACTTCACCGTGGGGGGAGAGACGATGACAGTGGGAGAACGGGAGACCTTTCAGAGGGGCGACCTTGTCCTCATGGTGGTCCGGGTTGAGGAGAATATCCACAACTTCGGCCCCGGGGTCATGGTGGCCTACCTGGCGGAGAATGAGCCGAAGACCTTGTGGCTCCTCCGGGACGTGGAAAAGATGCGGCAGAGGGACCTGAAGGGTGTACCGGTCCGGTTCGAGAAGATGGAGGAGGATCTCTATACGGGGCTTGAGGTCGCCCACGACCCGGGCGTCTGGATCGTGTGGGCGGGATTTGCCGGCATCCTCTTCGGCCTCTGTATAACCTTCACCGTACGCCACCGGACTGTCTATGTGAGGGACGTCGGGGGAGGTGCCCTGGCGGCCGGCATGAGCCAGAAGAACAGAGAGGTCTTCAGGGAAGAGCTGGAAGGGATACGGAGGAGGATCGATGGCGTGGAATCATAAGCTCCTCGGGGTGGCGACCCTCCTCTACCTCGTCCTTTTCCTGGGACATCTGGTCTATTTCGCCACCAGGAAAGAAGGGGTGCTCAGGGCGATCCGGTTATGTCTGTACCTAACCTTCGCCGTCCACACAGGCGGACTCGTCCTCCGCTGGGTCGAATCCTACCGGCTCAATATCGGCCACGTTCCCCTGGCCAATTTCTACGAGTCTCTCATTTTTTACGGCTGGTGCCTCTCCCTGATTCTCATCGTCATGAGAAGGCGCATCTCCTATCCCGTGATCACCATGGCGGCGGCCCTCATCACCCTATTCTTCATGGCCTACGCCTCCCTCTCGCCGTCTGTGGATCGGACCATTCAGCCGCTGGTGCCGGCCCTCCAGAGCAACTGGCTTCACATCCACGTGGCCACCTGTTTCCTCGCTTACGCGGCCTTTGCCATCTCCTTCATAGCGGGGGCCCTCTACCTTGTCGGAGGGAAAAAGGGCGCCCTGCCGTCTGAGGATGTGCTGGAGGAGGTGAACTACCGGAGCGTCATGGTGGGCTTCCCCATGCTGAGCGCAGGTATCCTGACCGGTGCGGTCTGGGCCCACTATGCCTGGGGTTCCTACTGGAGCTGGGACCCCAAGGAGACATGGTCCCTCATCACCTGGATCGTGTATGCCCTCTTTCTCCACGCCCGGCTGGTGCAGGGTTGGAAGGGAAAACGGATAGCGGTCCTGTCGATTATTGGATTTATGAGTGTAATTTTTACCTACTTCGGTGTAAACTTTATCCTTTCCGGTCTCCATAGCTATGCGACCTAGCAGGAGGAAGGGGCAAGAACGGAAACTCCCCGGAACCGAGGCAGAGAGTCAAAAGTATTTCAGGATACTTGGAAAGATATGATAGAACATGGACAGGAGGAAGCGGGATGAACAAGATGGACATTATCAACAAGCTTTCGGAAGATGTGAAACTCAATCAGAAGGTGGCGAAGATCGCCGTGGACACCATCGTGGATACGGTCAAGAAGGCGATTGCCAGTGGAGAGAGGGTTGAAATCAGGGGCTTCGGGAGCTTCACCCTCAGGGAGTACAGGGCCTACAAAGGAAGAAACCCGAAGACCGGTGAGGTGGTGGAAGTGGAACCCAAGAAGCTTCCCTATTTCAAGGTAGGAAAAGAGCTGAAGGACCTGATCTGGCAGCCGAAGGACTAAAAACTGCCCCAGAAAGGCGCGAGGACCTCTTTGACCCTGCCCACAGTCCGGACGGTCTCCTGTGATGGTCCGGCCTGTGGGGCAGATGTGTACAGGGGTGTCCCCTTCAATTCCATAATCATGGCCTTCACGGAACTTGCGAGGCCCCTCAGATCGTAGCCCCCTTCGAGGGCGCAGACCAGTCTCCCGTTACAGTGCTTCGCCGCAATCTCAAGGAGTATCCTCGTCATGGCGCCGAAGCCCGCCTCCGTCACCGACATCCCGCCCAGGGGATCGTCGAAATAGGTGTCGAAACCGGCCGAGACAAGGACCATCTCCGGCTTGAACCGGTCGCTCACCGGCACCAGGACTTCCCGAAAGATGTGGACGTAGTCGTCGTCGCCCATGCCGTAGGAAAGGGGCACGTTGACCGTATAGCCCTTGCCTTCCCCTTCCCCCACCTCCTCATACCAGCCTGACCCGGGGTAGTACGGGTACTGGTGGGTGGAGAAATAGAGGACGGAAGAATCGCCGTAGAAACTGTGCTGGGTCCCGTTTCCGTGATGGAGATCGAAGTCCACGATGAGGACCCTCTTCATGCCGTACTTCTCCAGGAGATACCGGGCACCCACGGCGATGTTGTTGAAGATGCAGAAACCCATGGCACGGGAAGGCTCGGCGTGATGACCGGGGGGTCTCACGAGGGCGAATCCGTTCTCGACCCGGCCCGTCATGACCGCGTCGATCAGCTCGAGGAGACCGCCTACGGCGAGGAGGGCAGCCTCGTAAGAGCGGGGAGAGGTCACCGTGTCGGGGTCAAGCCGTTTTTGGGTCCGGCCGCTGGTCGCGGCAATCGAGTCGATGTAGGCGGGCAGGTGGTTGAGGGCCACCTCCTCGTGGGTGGCGGGTCGGGCCGGTATATAAAGAACATCGCTCTTGTCCACGGAAGGAAGCATGGCGTAAATGTATTCAAGTCTCCGGGGGTTTTCCGGGTGATAGTCATCCGTCATGTGCTCCATGTAAATGTCATCTCGAACGATCCCTACGGTCATGGTTTCCTCCTCACCACAGGATAGCTCTTTGCCCTCAGGAAATCAAGGAGCAGGGGGCTCCTGTTCCTCTTCGAAACCGGTGATCATCGCCTTGATGTGGGCGAAGATGGTGGGACCCAGGGTACACATATAAATGTGCACAATGAGGTAGATGATGAAGATGTAGCCTGCTGCGACGTGGATGGCATCCAGAATCCGCAACCCGCCCAGAAAGCGTATGGCGTCGGCGAAGTAGACGACATCGCTGAAGAGGATGCCCGTGATGATGACTACCGGGGTAAAGATGGCCATGACCGAGAAGTAGGAGATCTTCTGAAGAGGGTTGAACTTCTCCTCCGGTGAAGGGACAAAGGGGTTCGCCCTTCCCCGGAAGATGTTGAAACCGTAATAGGCAGCCTGTATCGCCGTCCCCTTCAGGTCCTTGGGTTTCATGATGTAGTGCCTCCACAACCCTCCGGTTACAAGGTAGTAGATGAGCCAGAAGACAAAGGAGGCGGTGAGGGCGAAGCCGAGATACTTATGGAAGCTGACCACGAAACCGTACTCGGAGAATATGGCCGCTTCGGAAACCCTCAACTGGAAACCGGTGAGGAGGAGGAGCATGATGATCGCCCCGTTGACCCAGTGCCAGATGCGGATCGGGAGGGTGTAGAGATAGATGCGCTTCATCGTCTGAATATACCTCGTGCCAGGGCATGAAGGACCAGGAACAGGGCGGTCAGGATGATCAGACCGATACCGATGAGGTCGAGCCACTTGAATCCCAGATCCCGGATCACCTCCGCCCGTTCGGTCGGAGTCCCCCGCAGCAGGGCCGTGAGTTCCCTCGCCCTGATGCGGTCGCCCCCGAGGATTGCCACGTCGGTGAATACGGAGGTGGGAAGGGCCGACAGCACGGTGTTCTTGGCAGGAATGTAAGTGTTGCCGGGCTTGTCGGGGAGTATCAGGTATACGGAATCGTAGAAAGGCGCCTCCAGGGAATGACAGGTACGGCAGACCCTGCCCTTCGGATTTCTCTGTGAGTAATCGTGAAAGACCTTGGTCACCACGATCGATGTCGCGACGACGGGTGGCCTCCCCAGACCTCGGGACAGGTCATGATAGAGGGAAAGGAGTTCCCTGGAATCCACCGTGCCGCCTCCATCCTGGTCGACCTGCCGGACAACCGAGGTCCCCGGGCCGTAGAGGTCGACAAGGTCCCGGTATGACAAGGGTCTCCCCTGCTCTTTACCGTTTCCCCTCGCGGGAACCCTGAACTCGAAGACGATACTCTTGGTGGACTGGGGGCTGTGGCAGGTGGAACACTCGAGGTGATCGAAGTGAAGTTTCGTGTTGGGAAGCCAGCGATGGGTGTCGGCGTAGTTCTTGTGACATCGGGCGCAGACCCCGAGGCGCTCCGCCGCGTTGAGCTCGCGGTAGGACTTGATATTGTGAGGGTTGTGACAGTCCGTGCACCGCGTGGCTCCTTTGACCGCGTGGACCGTGCCCCTGTAGACGCGCTCCACCTCCTCGTGACAGCTCGCGCAGACCCCGTCGCTGATCCGCTCCTGCGAGACATGGCAGTCGGCACAGCGTACTCCCTTCCTCCCGTGGACCGTCTCTCTGAAGGTCTCCGCGGAGGGAAGGGCCGGGATGAGAAGCCTTCTGTCCGCCGCCATCTGGAACGTTGTCTTCCCCTGGAATCTGAAGAAGGTCTCCCTGTAGACCGTCTTCTCCCCGTGGCAGGCCTTGCAGGCCAGGGCTTTACCTCCCACCGAATGGACGTCCACGGCGGCGCCGTACTCCCTTCTGACCGAAAAGGCCCCCTTGAAGTCCCTTTCGAGCAATGTGGCCAGATTGTTCCACTCTGCCGGGTCGATCCGCTTGTTGCCGTCGGCGTCCACCGTCTGCCGGGTAACGGCGCCTTTGTCCGTAGCCGTCACGGTCAGGACTGCGCTGTACTTTCCGCCCCTTCCGTGGCAGGCGGCACAGGTGAGGGCGGCAAGGTGTTTCTCCTTGGACGGAAGTCTCTTGTGGGCGACCTGTCCGTGACAGGATGCGCACTCTTTTTTGTCGGCGGTGACGGCATGCGCCTGGTGGCACGTCTTGCAGGTCATCCCCGCCTTTTGATGAACCGTTGAGGCAAAGGCCCTTTCCGCCCGGGCGTGGCAGGCCTTGCAGGCTGGCTTGGCGAGTTTCTCGCCATGGGGAAGGGATGTGATGTCCCGGTGGCAGGCAGTACATGTAACACCCTTATGAGAGACCTTGTCGTACGTCTCGTGGCATCCCAGGCAGTCCTCCGGCGCCACCTGCCCGTGGACACCGAGAGGGAAAAGCAACAGGAGGAACAGGATGATGACCATAGAGGTGATGGTATCAAAATGGAGAAAGAATGTAAACACCGGTCACCGGATGTTGCCCGTGCGGTTGACTATTTTCAGCGGAAGTACTATACATTACTAACCAAAGGAGGTACCCATGTTCGGTCTCGGAATGCCGGAGCTTATCGTCATCATGGTCATCGTGCTCATTATCTTCGGGGCAGGAAGATTGTCGGAAATAGGCGGTGCCATCGGAAAGGGCATCAGGAGCTTCAAAAAGTCGGTGAACGAACCTGACGAAATCGACGTGACCCCGAAAAACGGAAAGGATAAAGGACAGGACAACAAGCCCGCCCAGCCTCAGTAACAGCAGAGGGCGCGGCGCCTGCCGGTCAGGATCGCCCGCCGCCGGCGCGGAACCCGCGTCATCGGCTGATCATTTCCCCGCAACAGATCAGTCAGTCGACCACTCACCCCGTCAGCCTCTCGCCATCATCGCCGGGCGATCCTCGTCCCTGCGCGGCACGGGTGCCCCTACCACGGGTTCGGGTCTCCGAGGATACGGTCCAGGACGTTGTACCGGTGAACCGGCGGAGAGTAGGGTTTGGGCGGAAGGGGCCACTGGTCCCTGGGCCAGAGGTAGATCTCTTCAATCTCGAAGAGGGGGTCCTCGTAGGTGATCTCGCCCACCTTTCCCTTGGCGATCCCCCGAAAGACGCCTGCTATGGTGACGGCGCGGTCGCCGGTGTAGGCCGTGGTGTCGGCACTGCCCTTGCCGCCGGGATAGAGGGCCAGGAAGCGCTGACTGTAGTTCTGCTGGCCCGTGAGGTAGCCCCTGCCGTCCACGGGCACGTAGAAACAGTCGATCAGGAGTCCCTTGTCGATAGGTTTGGTATCCGCGATAATGCCGCCCAGAATATACGGTTTCCCCGTAAAGGAGGCAGGTGATTTGGCCATGGCATGGAAGGGCACTTCCCGACTGCCCCTGTCCATCAGGTCGGCGCGGATGACCGGGGTACACCCTGCCGCCGCCAGAGCCAGAAGTAGTAGAACCAGCAGCTTCTTCATATCTTCCTCCACGCTTGTTTTCGTCCCTTCTTCCGTCTTGCTGCTGCCAGCCTTCATGTCTTGTACACCCTTCCGGCTCCTTTTGCAAGGAAAGGGGTTCCGGCCTCCTGCTTGATTCCCGAAAAGGCTTGAGCATAGAATGGTGCCATGGACGTAATGGACGGTTTCGACGAAGGTGCGGTGCAACGGGCGGTGGAGATGCTCCGGGACGGTGACGTGGTTGCCTTTCCCACGGAAACCGTGTACGGCCTCGGTGCCGACGGATTCAATCCTTATGCGGTGGCGCGGATCTTCGAGTTGAAGAGGCGGCCCAGATTCGATCCCCTTATCCTTCATGTGGCCCATCGGGACTGGATAGGGTCGGTTGTCGAGGAGGTGCCCCGGGCGGCGGTTCAGCTCATGGAACGATTCTGGCCCGGACCCCTCACCCTGATCCTGAGAAAGAGGCCCGAGGTGCCCGACATCGTCACGGCCGGCTTGCAAACGGTGGCCCTCCGCATGCCTTCCCACCCCGTGGCCCTGAGACTGATCGGGGGTCTGGGAAGGCCGGTGGCGGCGCCGAGCGCAAACCCTTTCGGATACATGAGCCCCACGAGGGCGGCCCACGTGGCCAGGCTCTTCCGGGACAGGCCGGGCCTTATCCTGGACGGAGGGAGGAGCACCTTCGGCATAGAATCGACCATCGTCTCCTTCCGGGGCGAAGGAGTGTACGTGCACCGCCACGGGGCGGTGACGGTGGAGGAACTGAGGGACCTTCCGGGCGAGGTGTATGAGAAGGGAGAGGGTGGTGTCTGTGAGGCCCCCGGGGAGCTGCCTTTCCACTACGCACCCCATCGGCCCCTGAAAATCGTATCGGGCCCGGACGAGGTGAGGGATCCGAAGAGCGCCTTTCTCGCCTTCAGGACCCCTGACGAACCCCCCCGCTCTTCCCATGTGCGGGTACTCTCCCCAAAGGGCGACCTTCGGGAAGGGGCGGCCAACTTCTTCTCCTTTCTCATCGAACTCGACAGAGAGGACGTGTCGGTCATCTACGCGGAGAGGGTCCCCGAAGAGGGCATTGGAAAGGCCATAATGGAGCGGCTCAGGAAGGCGGCCCGGAAGTACGGGCACATAACCCATTGATAAGCAAGAGATTCCATGATAAGCTTAGTTTTCATGGTCGACGAAGGATCGGTAGAGGAAAGGCATTGAAAATACAGGATTTTCCCGGATCACGGAACTTCGAATGAGAGGGTAGGAAGATGAATAAAATTGATGGGTTGTCAACCTCTGCCTACAGTTTTTGCACAGATTTTCAACAAGGAATGTGGAAAAGGTCGAAACACCGTGTCTTTCTCGGCTTGTGCCTCATGATCCTTATGCTCCCCCTCATCGTCTCCTGCGGGACTTTCAAGGGCAAGAAGGAGGTCTCCTCCCCGGCGGGGGAGGACAAGATGATCTCCATGACGAGAGAAGAGGTGGTCAAGGCTATGGGGGGGCAGCCGGACGTGGTGAGCAGGGAGTCGGACGGCAGGATCGTCTGGACCTACAGACCGGGGTGGAAACTTATCCCCGACAACAAGGGGACCGTCTACATAGAGTTTGAGGGTGACAGGGTCGTCAAGGTCGTGAGGGCAAGGTGATCTATGATCTGTGAAACATGTGGCGGAGAGACGGATACGGTTGAGTGCCCGGGATGCGGCATCGCGGTGCGTAAGCTGGGCCGCTACTGTTATATCTGCGGGGGCGCCCTTGACCAGGGCACGGTGGGCGGGGAGGTACGCGGTGAGAGGGAAGAGGATCCCCTTGACCTGGAGAACCGTGTACTCTGCAGCGACGGCGCGTGCATCGGGGTGATCGGGGAGAACGGGTTGTGCAGGGTATGTGGAAAGCCTTACGTGCCGGAGTCATAACCACCCTTTTCGTTGTGGCCGCCGCGGGTTGTACCGGAACCTACGGTCTGCAACGGAGCGCCCTCGTTCACGGTAAGTATTTCTACGGCAAGGGGGACTACGCGAAGGCCCGGGAACACCTTGAAGAGGCCCTGCGCTACGGAAAGGACCCGGAGACCCTCGCCTATCTGGCCGCCATTCAGTACAGGGCCCGGGACCTGGAGGGGGCTGCGGAGCGTATCAGGGAGGCCGAGCGCGTGGACCCCGGAAGTCCGGTCTTCCTGCGCATTGCCGGGTACAGGGCATTGATTCTCCTGGGGAGGGAAGGCGAAGGCGGCCTGACGGCCCTGATGGAGTATGCGGATATGTACCGTCACAGTTATCCCCTCGAATCCCTGAAGGATGTGGAGGGGATGGTGGAGAGCGGGAAGGTGGACCGGGAGAAGCTGCTTGATCTCATCGAAGCACAGGTGTCCTGGTATGAGAAGGATGTGGAGGAGTTTCGTTCCACCGGCACCGGATATTTCGACCGACGTACGGACACGTCGGTCTTCTGAGTCAACCAAGGGAAAGGACGAACATGGGGTTTTTTGAGAAAATCAAGCAGGGTCTCACCAAGACGCGGGACCAACTGACGACCCGGGTCGAGTGGCTCGTCAGGGGCAAACCCATAGAAGAGGAGGCCTTCGACGAGATCGAAGAGGCACTTATCCTGGCCGATGCAGGGGTGGAGACCACCGAATTTCTTGTGGGTCGCCTTAAAGAGCGGTGGAAACGGGGATTCATCAGGAGTACCGAGGACATGAAGACGGCCATCACCGAAGAAGTGGCGGACCTCCTTGCCCCGGTGGAAAAAGGGATCGCCTTTGACGGGGAAAGACCCTTCGTCATCCTCACCCTCGGGGTGAACGGCGTGGGGAAGACGACGACCATCGCGAAGATGGCCAATATCTACCTCGGGGAAGGGAAGAAGGTCCTCCTCGGAGCCTGCGACACCTTCAGGGCCGCTGCAGTGGAACAGTTGGAGGTATGGGCGGGCCGTCTTCATATCGATGTGGTCAAGCAGCACGCCGGCGCGGATCCGGCGGCGGTGGCCTTCGACGCCACCCGCGCGGCCCGGTCCCGGGGCACGGACGTCCTGATCCTCGACACGGCCGGCAGGCTCCATACCAAGGTCAATCTCATGGAGGAGATGAAGAAGATCAAGCGTGTGGCAGGCAAGGAGGTCAACGGCGCCCCCCACGAGACACTCCTCATCGTGGATGCCACGACGGGCCAGAATGCCATCGCTCAGGCGAAGAAGTTCGACGAATCCCTCGGCATCACGGGAATCGTCATCACCAAACTGGACGGGACGGCCAAAGGAGGCTTCATCCTCCCCATCGCCTACGAAATGAAGATACCGATCAGGTACGTGGGTGTGGGAGAGAAGATGGACGACCTCATCCCTTTCAGCGCCAAGGACTTCGCCAAGGCATTGGTGGGGTGAGACCCGGACCCTTCAGGATCGATCGACCCTGAAGGTAAATCCTAAGCACCAACCCCTAAACTAGAGGGAAGGCCCAGGCCACCGCTCACTTCGTCACTTCTTTGCCTCTCGCCCTTCTACCCATCCGCCCTTGCCTCGTCCCCTTGATTCATTCAGCCATTCACCTCATCAACCAGTCAACAAATCAGCCGATCGTTGAGATCGCCATCTGTGCCTGGGATCTCCCCTCCATACGCCCGGTCGGATCCGGCGGCCCTACTGGCGACCCTTCTGCCCCTTCCTCATCTTCTCGTTCATCCTTTCACTCTTCCTCCGCCTCTCTCGCCTCTCGACGGTGTGCCTCCTCAAGACCCCGACGGGGACGTCCAAAACCGGAAGATGAGAGAAAGTGTGGAAGGGTAGATGAGGAATCTCCTTGTACCTTGTATGTTATTCACCATAACAATGTTTCTTTCCATTCCCTTA
>CAYOQF010000019.1:35081-55618 GCA_964406055.1 uncultured Syntrophorhabdaceae bacterium | reverse complement strand
CCATGGGCGTCAAGGGAGACTATCCCGCTTTGATGACGCAACTCCGAACCTGAAGCGGGAGGAAGGCCCGGGTGACGTAGCCGCGTTACGCGGCTAGTGCATACTCGTGAGAGTCTGCGATTGTGTTTAGTTCCGCTTGGGTACGGGTAAGCAGTAACCCGGCACGCCTCGCTGCCTCTTACATCCCTGTCGAAACCTGTCGCCCCCTTCATTTTATTCTCAACTCTCTTTCGGCGATCCGCCGCTCGTCCTTCCGCCTGATCGCCTCTCTCTTGTCGTAGGCCGCCTTGCCCTTGGCGAGGGCGAGTTCCAGCTTTGCCCTGTTCCGCTTGTTGAAATAAAGAGACAGGGGAACAAGGGTGTACCCCTTCTCTTTGATCTTGCCGAAGAGCTTGTCGATCTCCCTGCGGTGCATGAGCAGTTTTCTGTCCCGCTTGGGCTCGTGATTCCAGATATTGCCCGCTGAGTAAGGGCTGATGTGGGCGTTCACGAGGAACAGCTCCCCGTTCTTTATCCTGCCGTAACTGTCCTTCAGGTTGGCCCTCCCTTCCCGCAGGGATTTGATCTCCGTACCGGTGAGGACCAGGCCGGCCTCGAATCTCTCCTCGATGTGGTAATCGTGAAAGGCCTTCCTGTTCGTACAGATGCTTTTTTCAGACCTCTGCATACACATAATGTAGCACAGAATAGGGCTTGGGTTAAAGGAGGGGGGAGGCTGCCGATGGGTCCTCCAGCATGGTCTTCCGGTGGCGGTCTTCAGGTTGCATGGCGGCCTGCCCGGGCTGGTAGTGGCTTGTACCGGGAGGGCCTTCGGGCCAGTGGCGGGCGAGGGCCTTCAACGAGCAGGCAAGGAGGGCAAAGCGCTCTGCCCGTTCATCGTGGGCTGTCTCCTGGAGGACTATGGGGATCATCCGGCCCATCACAGGTTCCGGCTCGTGCCTCGGAGAGAATTCCTGCAGGTCGATGATCACCAGCCCTTCCGGGTTCTCCGCTGCGAATCTCATCAGCGCCTGCGGCGTGTCCACGCTCCTGAGTGTGCCGAGACCCAGGTAGAAAAGGAGGGACGCGGTGCCGTGCTGATAAATGACGATACTGCTCTTATCCACGCCCTGCAGGGCTCCCGCGGTGTGGAGGGCGAAGGTGCGCAGCGTGCGGCCTCTTTCCGCGATCGCCATGCCTTGGGTAAATATCCAGAACTGGAGGACAAAGACTGTGATGATGAGGAGGAAGAACCCCCGACCCCGCCTTTCCTGCCGGATAAACAGAAAGGACCAGTACGCCCCTGCCACTGTTGCAATCCCCATAATGGGAAGTGAGATGTGCCGGTATACGTCGAAGTAGATATGTATGCCCAGCAAGCCGAGGCCCGCGCAAGCCACGAGAACGGCGGTGGCAAGGCATGAGAGGCGCAGAAGGTCCTTTTCGGAAGGAGAGACCCCCTCCAGCCACCGGCTGATCCCTTGACCGGTGATGATGGACAGGGCAGGTATGAGGGGGAGGATGTAGTAGCTTCGTCGTGAGCCCGAAAGGAGGAAGAAGAGAAGAATGCCCAGACCCACCAGATAGATAAACTCTGCGGCCCTGGAGGTCCGGAAGAATCTTCCGTTCCACAGGGAGCTTATCATGAAGAAAGTCCACGGCGCTGCGTAGAGGGGGATGTAGAGCAGGTATGCATAAAAGGGGTCTTCGTGGTCGAAGGGAAAGAAGTAACGAACCACGTTTTCCTTCCACATGAGGGAAGCGGGAGCCCATGAGCCCGCCCGGTATACGGTCAGGAGAAGGATCACCCAGAAGAGGCCCGCTCCTGCAAGAATGCCCACCAGGCCCTGCCGGGATAGAATCCAGGGACATTGGGAGAAGAAGGACGCCCGGACTGCCCTCCATGCGGGCCATTTTCCCGATGGGTTCGCCTCCCGTAACGCCGTCAGAACTCTGAACAAGCTGTAGGTGGAGACGGCCGAGATGGATACGACGGGAGCAACCGGTCCCTTGACAAAGCACGCAACCGCACCGACCAGGTAAAAAGCGATGACATGGGGAAAGCGTCCCGTGCCGGCTCCTGCCAGAAAGATCCAGAGCATAAGCCATATGGAAAAGACATTCATCAGTTCGGCCGAAGCGGTCCGGGACCAGAAGATGAACATGGTGCTGGTCAGGCAGATCAGTGCCGAAACGCTGCCCGTCGGCGACCCGAAGAGACTGCGGCCCATCAGGTAGACAAGGAGGGTGGTCCCGGTACCCGCGAGGGCGCTCGGGATGCGAAGAACGGCCTCGCTCAGGGTCCCCTGGGACGCGAAGGGCAAGATGGCCCAAAAGCTCAACAAAGGCTTGTCCCAGTCAAGAACTCCGTTGGCGGTGGGCATGAAGTAGTCGCCGGAGGCGAGCATTTCCTTGACGATGAGGCCCCAACGGCCTTCCTGACCCCAGAGGGATCGAGAGGACAGGCCCGTCAGAAGCACCATGGCAGAAAGGAGAGCCAGAATCATCAGACTGATAACGTCAAACCGCGACCATCTGTACAACTCCACGGTATGATTAGCCTTCAACCTCTTCAAGCCTCCGTGATCCGAGGGTGTTGGAACGATATAGCTGCAATGCCGGCAGGACACCACTGACAAAGGATTTGTCCGAATCCCGCCGAACAGTACAGTAATGTACTATGTTATCAGGGGCAGTTCAATGACAAAGCTTGTGCCCCGCGGCACGTTGTCCTCCACCCGTATCCTGCCGTGATGTTCGAGGATGATGGAGTGGACGATGGCCAACCCCAGGCCGGTCCCGTCCTTGTCCTTGGTGAAATAGGGATCAAAGATGCGCTCTTTGTCTTCGTCCGGTACGCCCCTGCCCGTGTCGGCCACCACGATCATGGCCAGGTTTCGCTTTTCATCGTGGGACGTGGTGATCAGGATTTCGCCTCCTTCCTGTTCCATGGCCTTGACCGAGTTGGCGACGAGGTTCATGACCACCCGCTTGACCCCGTCCTTGTCCATGAGGAAGGGGGGTATGGGGTTCCCCTGAAAACGCAGGGAAATGTGTTGGTACAGGTTGTGGTAGAGCCTCACCGTCTCCTCCACGATGGTGGTCACGTTCTCCATGGTCCTGGCCTGGGAGGTATGGGTGAGCTTGGTCAGTTCATTCACGATCCCTTTGATATCCCCGGCGGACCGGATGATGACCGACGTGGTATCGTCGAGGACTTCCCTTTCTTGACCCTGGGCCCGGGAAAGGAGGCGGCGCCTCAAGCGCTCGGCGGAGAGGACGATAGGCGTCAGGGGGTTCTTGATCTCGTGGGTGAGCTTGCGGGCTACCTCGCGCCAGGTAGCCAGCTTTTCGGCCCTCACGATGTGGGTGATGTCGTCGAAGGCGATGATGAAGCCCTCCAGGCGATTGGCCTCGTCCTTGAGGATCGTCAGGGAGGTCCTCAGGTAGGTGACGTCCTTCCTCAGGTTGAGCCGCATCTCCCGGGTGGCGCTTGTACCGTCCCCCATCCTCACCTCCCGCAGGAAATCCTTCAGGTGGATCCTGAATTCATCGCCGAAGATCTCTTTCAGGGGGGTATTGATCCAGCCCTCTCCCTCGAGACCCAGGATGGACTTCGCAGCACGGTTGAGGAGCAGGATGGAGCCCTTCTTGTCCGTGGAGATGATGCCCGTGGCCACGTTGTCGAGGATGACCTCCATGTAGCGACGTCGCTCCTCGATCTCCTCCTTGGCCACCTTCAACTCCCTTGCCATACTGTTGAAGGCGCCCACGAGGGTGCCGATCTCGTCCTTGCCCCGGTCTTCGAGGTTTACGTCGAACTTGCCCTTGGCGATAATCTCCGCCCCTTCCTTCATCTTTTCGATGGGCACCGTGATCTCCGTGGCCATCTTGATACCTACCCAGAGGGAAAAGAAGATGGTGAGGATGGTGATGAGAAAGAGGGGGATGATGTAGCTGTACTTGAGGATTTTCTTGAAGGGTCTCGACTCCCTGAACTCCTTCTGTACCTCGGCGATCTCCCTGATCCTTGCTGCCCCGTGCACTCTGACCGTGTTGCCTACCAGGAGCCGGGCCACGGAAGACCCTGTATCGTCCCTGAAGGGTATGGCCGCGATGACGAGCTCTCCGTCCCTGAGGGGCATAATGTCCCTCGAGGGGCCACCCTTGGCGAGCGACTTCAGTTTCCCGTCAAGAAGGACGGCAATGTCTTCCCTCAGGGGCCCGCTGGTCGTCAGTCCGTTGCCCTGGGACCGGTGGAAGGCGAGGAAGGTGACGCCGTGGATGGCGGCATTCCGGCGCAGGAAGGCCTGGAGTTTGCCTTCGCTCTCTGCGAGACGCTGTTTCCTGATGGCCTGGACCAGGGTCTCTCCGGCAGCCTCGTATCGCTGGAACATATCGTCATAATAGAACCGGGAGTAATCGAGGGCGCTCTCGATGGTGTCCTCGATCTTCTGGCTGAACCACCTGTCCATGCTCACGTTGAAGAAGCCGGTGGCAAGGATGAAGAGGGTGAAGGAAGGGACGGCGGAGATGAGGACAAGGGTGACGGTGAGCTTGGTCTTGAGGCCCGAGCCCCAGATCCCCCTCTTTTTCTCGATCGACGTCTTGGCGAGGGTGCGGATGACGAGGAAGAGCAGGAGCAGGATGAGGAGGAGGTTGATATTGAGGATGATGATGATGAGCTTGTTTTCCCCCACGGGCAGGAACTTCTTGAAGAAAGGCAACTGGGTCTCGAGGTAGATGAGGGCCCCGAAGATGAGGGCCACGAGAAGGGAGAGGAGTGTTTCTTTGCGGTATTTCATCGTAAGCTTGCTAAACCGCCCGGACTGCAAGGTTCAAGGAACAAGGCTCAAGGTGCAAGGAACGGACGCAACCCGGAATGCGTAGCGTGCCTTCCATTATACCCCATCACCGGAGGGAAACAAAGTTGAGCTGCCGGTGCGCCGTCTCCCCCCGGCGGTAGGAAACGAAGGAATCGGGCTCACAATACGTGCAACGGGCCAGGTCGAAGATCTTCTCCACACCCATGGCGGCGAGGACTTCACGGTTGGCCTTTCTGAGGTCGAGGTAGAGGCGGCCCTGCTCCCGCCGGAAGACGGACGGGGGGAAGTGTGCGTCGGAGAAGAGGCGCTCCACATCTTCCTTCACCTCGTAGCAGCACGGGCTGATGGACGGACCCTGGAGGCAGATGATCGTGGAGGGGGAGGCGCCGAGAGAAAGGAGTGTCCGCACGGCCACCCTCACGATCCCCTTGACCGTGCCCCGCCACCCTGCGTGGACGATGGCGGCTGCGGGGATCTCGGGGTCGCAGAGGATAATGGGAAGACAGTCGGCTGTCTTGATGACGGCTGCCACGTCTTTTTCAAGGAGCACGATGCCGTCCCCCCGGCCCGGTCTCTCGCCGTTCTTGACCAGGTGGCACACGGTGCCGTGCTCTTGGTGCATAATTACCAGGTCCTTCAGTCCGAAGGTGCGGAGGAAGCGCTCTTTCTCCTTGCCTTCAAGGTGGTGGGGGGGAGACTCTCTGGTGAAGAAGCCGTGCCGTATCCCCCCGTCTTCAAGGCGGGGGACGCTGAAGTAGGACCATCCGTCCTTCTTGGTGACCGTGAACCTCATGACGCCCCTTCAACCTCCTTGTCCTGCATCACGACCCCCTGTTCTTCTCCAGAAACCTTGTCATGTCCTCCGGTACGGGGGCCTCCAGGGACAGGGGGATCCCGGTGACGGGATGGGTGAAGCGGAGGCGCCAGGCGTGGAGAAGGGGTCTCGCCTCGAGTAAGCGTGCCCTGCGTCCGTAGAGATCATCTCCCACCACCGGGTGTCCGGCGTGAGCGAGGTGTACCCGTATCTGGTGGGTACGCCCGGTCTTCGGGTATGCCTCCACGTAGGTGTACCCGCGGAGCCGTTCGATGACCCGAAAGGCGGTGCTTGCCTCGCGGCCCCCCATCTTTAGCACCGCCATCTTCTTGCGGTCCACCGGGTGGCGGCCGATGGCCCCCTCCACGAGACCGCCGTGTTGTCCCATCTCCCCCTCCACGAGGGCACGGTAAACCTTCTCCATTTCCCTCTTTTTGAAGAGGCTGGAGAGCATCTCCTGGGTCTTCCAGTCCTTGGCCACGAGGATGACCCCCGTGGTCCCCTTGTCGAGGCGGTGGACAATGCCGGGCCGGACCGAAGGAGGGGCACAGTGCAAGGCACCAGGTTCGAGGTGCAAGGGGCAAGGGGCAAGGGGCAAGGGGTGGGGTTCGGGCGTCGACTGATGGCTATCCCCGCCTTGATCCTGGAATCTTGTTCCCTGGGCCTGTTCTTCCAGATGCGCCAGGACTGCATTGACCAGGGTTCCCCTCCCGTGGCCGAAGGCCGGATGGACCACCATCCCCGCCGGTTTGTCCACGGCAAGGAGGTATGCATCCTCATAGAGGATGGACAGGGGGATGACCTCTGGCTCCAGGGTGAGAGGGGCTTCCTCGGGGATCTCCCCTTCCACGTGCATGCCTTTCTTCACCCTGAGGGATGGCTTGGCTGTCTTGTCGGCCACCCGGACGTGGCCCTCGTCGATCAGGGTCTTTACCCTGCTTCTGGTGAGGGAGAGCCGGTCGGCGAGAAAGGCGTCGAGACGGACCCCGTCCTCCGTGGAGGTGATGCGAAACTCCCGGTTCATTCCTTGAGGGCGTCCTGCAGGTTGGAGATGAGAAGGTCGTCTTCGTCGGGAAGGATGGTCCGGAAATCGAGGAGGAATCGTTCTTTTTCGATCCTGCCCACCACGGGCACCGCCAAGCGGCGAAGCCGTTCCTCCAGGTGGGCGACGGTGCCCGTTCCCGCCCCCGGTGCGAGGGAAAGACCCGCCGAGGGGATAACCACATCGGGCAGGGTGCCGCCCCCGACCTGGGACTCAATCGCCACGACCTCCACCTCGAGGCGGGGACAGGCCGCCTTCAGCCTCCGGGCCGCCCGGGCCGCCCTTCTCTTTATCGCCCTCTGTTCCTCCAGGATCATCCGCAGGGTGGGGACCTCGCGCCGGGCCAGGTTCTTATCCAGGTAGAGCAGGAGGGTGCTTTCGAGGCCGGCGAGGGTGAACTTGTCCGGTCTGAAGGCCCGGGTCATGGGATTTCGCTTCATTTCCTCTATATACTCCTCTCTGCCCACGATGATGCCCGCCTGGGGGGCACCCAGCAGTTTGTCTCCGCTGAAGGAGACGATGTCGATCCCTGCCGCCAGGGCATCGGAGATGACCGGCTCGCGGGCGACACCAGGCAGGGGAAGGTGCGTGAGGAGGCCGCTCCCCGCGTCGAAGAAGACGGGGAGACCGTACCGCCTGCCGAGGTCTGCCAGTTCGTGGATGTCAGGCTCGTGGATAAAGCCGTGGATCCGGAAGTTGCTCGGGTGGGCCTTCATGAGGAGACCTGTGCCGGCACCAATGGCCCTTTCGTAATCTTCCACATAGGTCCGGTTGGTGGTGCCCACTTCCCTGAGGATTGCCCCGCTCTTTCTCATCACGTCGGGTATGCGGAAACTGCCTCCGATCTCGATCAATTCTCCGCGGGAGACGACCACTTCTTTGCCTTCGGCCATGGTGTTGAGGACGAGATAGACGGCCGCCGCATTGTTGTTGACCACGAGGGCGCCTTCGGCCCCCGTCAGTCTCCGGAGGATGGAAGTAGAATGCTCGTACCGGTCTCCCCGTTCCCCCATTTCCAGGTCGTATTCGAGGTTGGAGTACCGGGAGGCGGCCTCCTGGATGGCCTGCGCGGCACTGGTGGAAAGGAGGGACCTCCCGAGGTTGGTGTGGATAATGACCCCGGTGCCGTTGATCACCCGCCTCAGGCCGGGCTTCGTCCTCGCGGCCACCATCGCTGCGGTCTTGTCGATAATCTCCTCGACTGAAGGGACGGCGTGGAGGAGACCTTCCTTGATGCCCGCCCGAAGGGCATCAAGAACGGAGCGCAGCTCCTCCTTCGCCAGGTCCCCGGAGGTGAAGGCGAAAAGGCCCTGCCATCTCACGTGGGAGAGGATGTCATCTACCTTCGGTATCCGTCTCAGAAGTTCGTTTCGTGTCATGGGTTAGTTGTATCACAGGGCAAAAAGGAGTACAACTGCTTGACTTCAAAAAGAGTCCTCTGGTACCATGGAATTCTGTCGCCGACAATACAAACAGGGGGGTTACCATGAGGAGGACTCTTTTGTTTTCGCTGATCCTGCTGGTGGCTCTGGGACGTCCGCTCTTTGCCGCCGAGAACTACCCGAATCCAAAGGTAAAAAAATGCATCAAGGACAAGGAATGCCAGTTTGTCCTCTCCGGCGCATCGACGCAGGACCCGAAGATGAGCTTCGTGGTCTATGAAAAGGTGTGGAAGACCTTCAGGGACAGGGACAAGGATCAGCTTCGGGACATCCTGAAGAGGCGGATCGAGGATGCCCGGGAGAATCCGGACAAGTACATGCACACGTCGAAGAAGGCACACCGCCACGACATGATGAGGGTGAACGTAAAGAACATGCGCTCCTACTCGGTCTTTCTCTCCTACGGGAAATCGCGTAAGGGCGGTCTTCAGATGGACGAAGAGATCATGGTGAACTATTAGGGGCGGCGGTTCACGCCTCCGCGAACGGCACGATCCGTTGGCCGTCTCAGGTCCTGAAAGGATGGTGCAGCGCCTGTCCGAAGACAGGATTCCGGATCATCTCGCCACCGGCCTTGACCTGGATGACCATTCGTTATAGACTATCAGCCACCAATGCGGGGAACTCCGTAACACTCCTCTTATGAGACAACGTGCCCTTTGCCCACTCATCGTGATGCCCTTTCTTGCCGCTTTGCTGGTCCTTTTGTTGCAACCGCCCGCCATGGCCGCGGATCCTTCCGGCGGCGTCGTTGAGGCCGCCATGAAGCTGGTGCACTTCTGCACCGACCCCAGGACCGGTTTCGATGAACATGCGGCGGTAACGGTGGTGGACTACGTAACAGGTCCGAAGCAGGGCCACGAGCACCCCCTCCCGAAGGTCATGGATGCGACAGGGGCATACTACGAGTTCGATACCAGGGTCGGTTTTTCGAGGTTTCTCGAGTATTCCTTCAATCCCCTGATCCCATCCAACCTCACGAAACCGTCGTCGCAACGCTACTCGGTGTGGAGCGGCCCCCGCGGAGAAGGGCAGGGGTTGCCGCCAGGCTGGAAATCCGTGCCTCCCGGAGGGGCGCCGTTCATTGTCCATGCCATGCAGAAAGACTGCGATACGCCCGACCTCAATACCGGCGCCTACCATCAGCGGAATTTGAAACGGACCCTGATCCTCCTCAACCACAGGGGCAGGCAGGTGCTGATCTCCGTCTCCAAGCAAATCGATAAATCGAGCGTGGGTGAAAAGGGGTACATTCTGGGAAATGACAACGACTGGAACTACTTTTATTCGGGGGAGCAGGGCAACGGGCTGACCGGTCTCGGCTGGGCCAAGTCGTATACCTACGACTACTTCTCCGTTGTCGTCTACGCGGAATCGACCGCCCCTTTGACCACCATGAGGATCGGTGCCCTCCAGTGGCTTCGGGCCGGATGGTCGGGCATCAATTTTGTCAAGCCGAGTCATATCCTGGAAGGGCTGAAACGGTTCGCCCGTGACACCACCCTGATCCTTGAGTCTCCCCGCCTGCCCCCTCCGAATCAGATTGTGGCCGTCTACCAGTGGCTCACCACCATGCCTGCCGGCGAACTGAACAAGAAGTACACCCTCCTGTACGAGTCGCAACGGTCTTCAGCCATCCGGAGCGGCAAGATCAGGTCCTCGAAAGAAGAAGAACCTTCCCTGGCCGGGGCCCCGAAGGAGCTGATGATAGGCGGCCTCATGGTGGAATACCTCAAGCTCGCCCTCGGGAAACCGTCGCCGCTGGGCAAGCAGTTCGAGGCAATTCTGAGACAATAAGGGCAGCGTTCCGTTATGTTCCCCTGAGAAGGGGCTTGTCGTGGCCTCCCTGCGCCTCGTTGCGGCGGTCACCTGAGCAGGAGCACCGAGATCGCCGTCCCCGCCGAGACAACCCAGAGAATATCGACCCGGAGAAGCACCGCCGCGAGAGCGCCACAGGCCAGGACCGCATGGAGCGCGTCCCAGTGGACGTTGAGGGCGAAACGGATGGTGACGGTGAAGAGCAATCCCACGAAGGAACAGAGTACGCCGCCGATGACCCGGTTAAAGGCGGGAGAGGCCCGGAGCCGGTCGTAGCGGGGTGAGACGGCCACGAGGAGGAGGAAGGACGGCAGAAAGATGCTTGCGGTGGCCACCGCGCCGCCTCCAAATCCGCTCACGAGATAACCGATGAAGGTGGCGGTGATGATGATGGGCCCGGGGGTGACTTGGCCGAGGACGATCCCGTTCATGAAGGTCTCGTGGTCGATCCAGCCCCGAACCTCCACAATCTCGTGAAGCATGAGGGGCAGGGAGGCAAAACCGCCGCCGAAGGCGAGCAGATCGATCCTGAAGAGAAGGGCGGCCAGGCTGAAGAGGACAGGCCGGAAAAGATAGAGGAGCAGGGAACCTGCTGCGGCGCTCGCGAGGATGAGAAGGAGGGGTTTGCCGTATCCCGCCTGGGCGGGACCCGAAGGGACGGGCCGGGCGGGAGGAGTCCGCGCCTGCTTGAAAAGCGTGTAGCCTGTCAGGGATGCGAGGAGGATGACGAGGACGGGGCTCACCGCAAGTCCGAAGAGGGCGGCCGCCATGCCGGCAATGACGAGGGCCTTCCAATCTCTGACGGTCGTCTTGCCGAAGGCGAGGGTGGCGTTGGCCACGATGGCCACGATGACGGCCTGGAGACCGCTGAAGACGGAGACGACCACGGGCAGATTCTTGGACCGAAAGTAAAGAGCCGCCAGGATCATCATGAGGGCAAAGGCGGGCAGGCCGAAACCGATGAAGCTCGCGGCCGCGCCCCTGATCCCTCGCGTCTTCAGCCCCACGTAAGCCGCCGTCTGCATGGCCGTGGCCCCCGGTATCATCTGGCAGAGGGCCACCCCGCGCTGAAAGGTCTCCTGATCCATCCAGCCTTTTCTGTCCACCGCCAGGGCGCGGATATAGGCGATCATGGAGGGTCCGCCGAAGGCGGTGAGGCCCAGGCGGAGGAAGGAGAGGAAGAGTTGCGCTGTGGAGGGCGGGGGAGGGGACGGCATCTCTGTAGGTGAGTCTACCACAAAAAGGCCCTTCCAAAACAGCAGCCCGCCGGTTCGGCCCGGACCATTCCCCTTTCCTCAAAAGAACAGCCGAATGGGTGAATAGCCTACTGGCTGAATAGTTGACTGAGGACGGGGGCAAGGTGCAAGCTTCATAGGGGAAAGGGTGGAAGAGTATAAGGGTGAAAGAGGGAATGGGGATACGAGAGAAAGAGTAATAGGGCAAAAAAAAGACGGGGTCGAAGGTCGACCCCGTCCCGGGTTCATCGTTGGGGGAGGGGGTTACTTTCTCCGGAGGCCGGCGATGCCCAGGAGGCCCGCGCCGAGAAGGAGGAGGAGTGAGGGCTCCGGTACCGGCCGGGTCTTCTCGAACCAGTTCTGCTCGTAGCTCTGGATCCACGCGTTCGGGCCGATGACCGCCGAAGAACTGGTGGTGACGGACTTGACGCCGGCATAGGTCTTCTGGACAGACTCCTGGGACGCATTGGCATCCATGACGAGCAAACCGATGGTCTGCTGGTCCGTCATGACCACGTCTTTCGGGACGAGCCCGACATTGATCTGATCCTTCGATGCCACGATCCACACATCCTTGTGTTGAGGCGCCACGGTGATGGTGTAGCCGAGGTTGAAACTGCTCACCCACTTGTTCCCGTTAGCAGGGTTCGTGTTCGTGAAGATCCATCCATGGGTGTCCTCACTCCCCACGCTCGAAAACACCAGATGGGCATTGATGAAACTCGTCTCATCGGCACCCTGGTACCAGAAACTGTGAAAGATCTTGTCCTGGATCTGAATGCCGCCCGCAGTGTTGTAGCCGATGAGGTCGGCCATGGTAAAATCCTGTTGCGCCGCCGGGTCCACGACGAGCGGTGCCGCCACTGCCGGACCTGCCGTGAGTAACAATGCACATACCATCAACGCGCTCGCAAATAGGGTCAGCCTCTTCATCGTTCCTTCCTCCCTTGGTAGTCTGGTCAACATTGACATGGGCCTCTATGTAGCAAATGTCGTGCCATACAGATCTATCGGGTCTTACTCTACTGATTTAATTATGGTTTGGCTGGACGAGGTCTTTTATTGCCGGGACTGACCGGCCTGGAAAGGGAGTTGATCTGTAAAGCGTCCCTACAGCCGCTCGCCCTCTTTCCAGACCAAAAACAGAAAAGATGAGAAAATACAAGGAGGTAGTATATATCACCCATTCTGTAAACAACCTCGACGATGGTCCCCCACGGGGAGGATTTTTTCTTCTTTCCCGGGACGGGGTGATGTAGTATGGTGTCTGTATGAACCCCTGGATGAAAACCCTTGAAAGGGCCCTTGACAAGGAGGGCGTCTTTTCGCGGCCCGACCTCGCCCGCCTTGTCCCTCATCAGTATTATGGAGAGACGGTGGCGGAACTCCTGGGCCAACTGAAAGGGTACCTGGCCGCCCGCTCCCTGACGGGGAAGGGTCTTGCCGTCTTCGTGGACGGCGTGGCAAAGCAGTGCTCCGAGGCCGGGGGGACCACGATCGACCCCCTCTTCAGGGACGCCCTTTCCACCCTTGGGGTTCCGGTGGACTGGGTGGTCCTGTCGGAGAGACTCGGGATTGCCCCGCCGGCGTTTCATGCGTCCTTCGAGTTTGTGGAAAAAACCCGCGAGGTCGTGCGGACCCTCGATCCCTCCGTGGCCGTGGTCCTCGGCTCGGGCAGCATCACCGACGTGGTGAAGCACGCCCTCTTCCTGGAGAAGCTGGAGGTGCCCCTCATCTCGGTACCTACGGCCCTCACCGTCACCGCCTTTACCTCCGCCTTCTCCATCGTCGATTATCACGGCGCCAAGCGGACACAGCTCTCCCGGGAGGTGGCGGCCACCTTCTGGTTGAGATCCGTTCTCGAATGCGCGCCCCCCGCCATGTCGCGGGCCGGCTACGGCGACCTTCTCGCCCGCTTCCTCGCCTATGGTGACTGGTACCTGGGAAAGGCCCTGGGCGTCATGGACCGGTACGATGAACTTGCCTTCCGGCTCATGGAGCCCTTTGTGGCGGGTATCAGGGAAAGCGCCGACGGCTTCGCGAGCCCCATCATTCCGGGCCCGACCATCGAGTGTATCGCCGCCGCCCTTGCCATGGCAGGGATCGCCATGTCGGTGAGCGGTGAGACAACACCCCTTTCGGGTTTCGAGCACGTGATCAGTCACGGTCTCGATTTCCTCCACCTCACCGCAGGGCGGGAGCTGGTCTTCCACGGCGAGCAGGTGGCCCTGGGCTGCCTCACGAGCGCGAGGGTCTTCGACTGGCTGGTGGAGCAGGGGCACCTGAGTCCTGTGGGATGGATTCAGGATCCTGAACGGGAGGGTCTTGCCATCCTGAACAGCCTCATCGACAGGGCCCCCTTGCCGCCCGGGTACGGCGACAAGGTTGAGAAGGCCCGGGCCGAGTTCGTGCGGGAATACGAGAAAAAGGCGAGACGGTGGAAGGAGGAGATGGCACACCTCACCGGCTTCATCGACGGCTGGCCAAAGATCAGGGCACACCTTGCAGAGATTACCATGCGCTTGGCTGAACTGGAGGTGCTGGCGAGGCGTGCCGGTCTTCCCCTGACGCCGGGGGACACGGTGCCGCCTACGACCGAGGAAGAGCTGCGGTGGGCAGTTTCCTTCTCACCCTTCGTGCGGGTACGCATGAACGTCTCCGACCTCCTCTTCTGGATGGGGAAATCCCTGCCCGAATTCATCTACAAACCTGTATAGGCCGCCCATCCACGCCCAGCGACCGCCGACCCCCCGATTGCCTCATTCAACCAGTCTGCTCAGCACGGTTTCTCTTTGACCCGAGAGCCCCCCACAAGGGCCGCGAGGCCGACGGCTGAGCAGCCTGCCATGAGCCAGATCATGGGCATGGCGGTCCCGTTGTGGAGGTAACTTACGAGGCCCGAAGCGGCAGCACCGGCGACCATCTGAAGGCAACCCATCATGGATGCGGCGCTGCCTGCGTTTCTGGTGAAGGGTTGCAGGGCCCGGGCCATGGCGTTGGGGTTGACGAAGCCGTGGCCGCTTACCACGCCGAAAATGAGACCCAGGACAACCATACTGCCGGCGAACCCCATGGAGGACCAGGTGAGCAGCACTACCGCCAGGCAGCATTGGGCGGCCACGACGATACGGAGGATGGAGGTACCATCCATGAACCTGAGCCACCTCCTGTTGATCTGGCTCCCCACGATCAGGCCGACCGCGTTTGTCCCGTAAATCAACCCGAACTGGGTCGCCGAAAAACCGAGGAGATTCATGTACACAAAGGGTGATCCCGAGATGTAGCTGAAGAATCCGCCCGCCGCCGCCGCGGCGACGATGGTATAGGTGACGAACAGGGGCTCGCGAAAAAGCCCCAGGTATCCCCGAAGGACACTCGCGGGATGAAGCGAAATGGAGGTATCGGCCTCCTTGCTTTCCTGGAACAGGTGGATCACCGCCGCAAGAACGAGGGAGGCGATGACGGCAAGGATGAGGAAGATGAAGCGCCAGCCCAGGGTGGAAGCCACGAGCCCGCCCACGGTGGGGGCGACGATAGGGGCGACGCCGAAGACCAGGACCAGGGCCGACAGCATCCGGGCCGCCTCATTTCCCGAGAAGAGGTCCCGTACTACGGCCCGGGCACCGGCCACCCCCACGCATCCGCCGAGGGCCAGGAAGAGTCGCATGGCGATGAGGAAGGAGATGGAGGGTGACACGGCACAGCCCACTGCTGCGGCGATATAGATGGACAGGCCCACCATGAGGGGTCGTTTTCTCCCGAATCGGTCCATGAGAGGTCCGTAGAGCAGTTGCCCGAAAGAGATCCCCAGAAAGTAGCTCGTAAGGGACAGACCCACATGGGAGATATCCGTGTGCAGATCCCGGGCGATGGCAGGAAAGCCGGGAAGGTACATGTCGATGGAAAAGGGCCCGATTGCCGAGAGGGCCCCGAGGACGAGAACAAGGGTGCGGTGCGGCATCAGTGCAGGCAGTTCCTTTTCAGCCTCCGGGCGCCGGAGTGGACAAACCGACGGGAAGCGAAAGGGCGGACCCTTTCCGGCCCGCCCTTTGGCGGCATCTCCTTACCTCTTCAGTATCTCGCGGGTCTTTTTCAAGGCCTCGACCACTTCCTTGTTTCCCTTGGTGATCTCATCCCAGAGGCCGGATACGCCCTCCCTCCACTGGGCCTGTTCTGCTGCGGTAGGTACGTAGATCTTTGCCTTCTTCTTCGCCCCTTCCATGTCTGCCTTGAGCGTGTTCTTGCCGAACTGGACCGTGTTGTTCTCGATTGTGGCGCTGGCGTCCAGGATCACCTTCTGCCGTTCCGGCGAGAGTTTGTCGAAGAAGCCCTTGTTCATGACGATGAAGGTGTGGACCACCGAGAGGGGTGTCATGACCGCGTAGGGTGCGGCTTCGTACAGTTTTCGATCCATGTAGGTGGCGAGGGAGTTGATGGCGCCGTTGATCGTGTTCCGCTGAAGACCAAGGTAGACCTCGGCACCGGTGAGGAATGACGGCCCCGCCCCCCACTTCTTGATCACCATGGCGTGCTCAGGGGTGGCGCCCCTGATCACGAGACCCTTGAGGTCGGCAGGCACCTTGACCGGCTTGGTGGTAAGGACGATGTGGTCATCCGGTGAGGGCATGACCACCATGGCCAGAAGCTTGACCCCTTTCCGTTCCGCTGTCTGCTTCCAGCCGGCGCCCACATCGGACTTGTAGACCGTCCAGGTTTCGTCGAGATTCTGGAAGAGATAGGGCATCTGGTATACCTTCAGGGCCGGTATGAGCTGGCTTTCCAGATAGAGGGTGAAGGCGCAGCCCGACTCCACGCCGCCGGTCTGTACGGCCTTGAGCACCTCGTTATCACGGTAGAGCTGGGCGGAGTGGTAGACTTCCACCTTGATATCCCCTTTCGAGTTCTTCTCCACCAGCTTTGCCCATTCGATGTACTGCTTCGTGAGGAAATGATTCTCCGGCGCACCGCTGCTGAACTTGATGGTCAGGGGTGCCGAATGGGTGAGGGGAATACCGACCAGCATCACCATGAGGACTACCGCAAAACCTGTTGCCAAAAACCGCCTGTTCATGAGGAACCTCCTTGGTTGATTTGCCTGCAACACCGATGCCCTCGACACCATGAGTGTTATCCCCCTCCCGTCCCGAAGACCAGGGTAGGCAGCCAGGTGGTGAGGGAGGGGAAGATGCACAGGATGAGCAGGAACACACCCATGATGATAAGGAAGGGGACGACGCCCCTCGAGACCTCCGCAGCCGTGGCCTTGCCGATCTCCTGGAGGATGAAGAGGTTGATCCCTTCGGGGGGCGAGATGAGGGCCAATTCTCCCACCACGACCTGGATGATGCCGAACCAGAGCCCGTTGAACCCCAGGGCCGTGATGATGGGGTAGAGGATGGGCACGGTGATGATCATGATGGAGACGGCCTCCAGGGGGCCGCCCATGATGATGAGGAAGATGACGATGATCACCATGTAGACCCAGCTCGGCAGGCCGAGGGAATTGATGAGGGCGAGGATCTGCTGGGTGATCTGGCTCATGGTGATCAGATTGCCGGTAATGTTGGCGCCGATGATGATGAGGATGATCATGGAGGCGATCTTCCCCGCCTTCATGACACTCTCCTTGAGGGCTTGCCACCCCATGGTGCGGTACCAGACGGTGCAGAGAAAGATGCTGTAGAGCACGGCGATGGCCCCCGCCTCGCTGGGGGTGAAGAGGCCCGAGTAGATACCGCCCATGATGATGACGATAACGATGAGTCCACCCAGACCCTCCTTGAAGGCCTGCCACCTCTCCGACAGGCTGGCCGCCTTGTCCCTCTCGATGTTCTTGTCCGTGAGGCCCACGTAGACCATGTAGCCGATGAACATGAGGGAGAGGATGATACCCGGCAGGAGCGCGCCGAGAAAGAGTTTTCCCAGGGACTCGAAGGTCAGGGCCGAATACATGATGAGGGCGAGGCTCGGGGGGAAGAGGATGCCCAGGGTGCCTCCCGCGGCGAGAAGACCGATGGTGGTCTTCCGGTCATACCCCCGTTTCAGCATTTCCGGGAGGGCGATGACGCTTACCGCGGCGGCGACGGCCACACTCGATCCCGTCATGGCGGAAAAGATGCCGCAGAAGATGACCGATGCGATCCCCATGCCGCCGGGCAGGTGGCGGACCATGGCGTTGGTGAAGTGGAATATCCTCGGCCCGATGTTGCCTGCCTGGAGGATGGTGCCCGAGAGGAGGAAGAGGGGGAAGGCGATGACGAGGATGCTGTCTGCCGAGGCGTAGGCGGTCATGGGCACATTGATGAGGGCGTTGGCGCCTCCGAGGAGAAAGTAGAGGCCGAAGGTGCCGAAGAGGCCCATGGCAAAGGAGACGGGCATGCCGTTGAAGAGGAGGACGAAGAAGAGAAGCAGGAGCCCGAGCCGCGGCTCCACCTTGAGGAGAAGGAGGCTCAGGCCGAGGAGCACGATGAAGATGACCATGACGGAGAGGGAACCCGGCGTGGCGTCCCTGAGGGAATACTCCCCTTCCGTCATCTTCTTCCGGTTCTTGAAGAGGTCATTCTTGAGGAACCTGAGAAGTTGGAGGAACATGAGGCCGGCGCCGATGGGAACAAAGACCTGGGGTATCCACAGGGGGAGCTGGAGGGTCTGGGTCACCTCCTCCATGAGGAGAGAGCTCTGGATCATCTTTACCCCGTACCAGGTGAGGACCCCGCTGTAGACCAGTCCCAGCACGGTGGTGAAGAGTTCGAGAAAGAAGACCGAACGCGCCGGGAGCATGGCGGTGATGAAATCGACCCTGGTGTGCCCCTTTTCCTGGAGTGTATAGGCGAAGAGGAGATAGGAACCGACGATGCAGAGGAGGCCGCTGATCTCCGTCACCCACATGGTGGGACTGCGGAAGATGAAGCGCATGATCACCTCGTAGGTGATGATCACGGCAACGGCCAGAAACATGAGGCATCCCAGCCTTCCCAGGTTGGTGATCACGAACCGCAGCACGGATCTCTCAGGTGCCTGCGGGACCGCCTGTACGGGCGCGCCGCCTGTCGCCCCTTCCTGTTTCTTCTTCTCTGTCATGGAAACCCTCCCGTCCGACAAGGATCGTGACCTGCTCCGCTCTGTTTCACGGGATCATGAGCACGCGAGAAGATCCTTGTAATAGAAGGCCTCCGTCTCCCTCACCCTCTCGAGGCCCACCAGGTGGTTGAAATCGGTAAAGGCGATCATCCTGTCCAAAAAGCCCGCCGTGGTGCCTGTTTTGGCAAGGGTCTCCATGGCCGCCCGCACGCCGAAGGCGGCGGCATAGAGGGTGGAGAGGGGGAAGGTGGCGATGCTGTAGCCGATCTCCTCCAATTCTTTGGCGGTAAGGATGGGGGTCTTGCCGCCCTCCACCATATTGGCCGACATGGGGGCCTTCACCTCCCTGCAGACCCTTTTCATGTCTTCTACCGAGGGTGGCGCCTCGATGAAGATGATGTCCGCCCCGGCCTCGGCATACCGGTTCCCTCTCTCGATGGCCTCATCGATTCCGTAGATGGCGAAGGAATCGGTCCTGGCCATGAGCACGAGGTCGTCGTCCTGTCTCGCATCCACGGCGGCCTTGATCTTGATGACCATCTCGTCCGTGGGGATCACCTGCTTCCCTTCCATGTGGCCGCATCGCTTGGGGAAGACCTGGTCTTCGATGAAGATGCCTGCCACGCCGGCGTTCTCGAACTGCCGGATGGTCCTCGCCACGTTGGTGACGTTGCCGTGGCCCGTGTCGCCGTCCACGAAGACGGGCAGGTCCACCGCATCAACGATATACCGGGCCTGGTTGACCATCTCGGTGACGGAGAGGAGGGATACATCCGGTTTCGCCAGGATAGAGGCGGAGGCGGGATAGCCTCCAAGGGTGACCGCCTTGAAGCCGGCCTGTTCGACGATCTTCGCGGAGAGGGCGTCATAGGCGCCCGGGAGGACGAGAATCTCTTTGTCAAAGACCAGTTTCTTGAAAAGCGTTGTCTTTTTCATTCGTTGAACCTCCTGATGGCTGAGGCGCCGCCCCACAGGGCGCACCTCCTATTTCTTTGTGGTGAAGACCACGAGCACCTTGCCCGGCTTGTCCCCCGTGCTTCGTGAATAATGGGGTTTGTTGGAATCGTAGCAATAACAGTCGCCTTCCGCCACCTCGTAGATGGTGCCGTCATAGAAGAATTCCTGGCGGCCCTCCAGCACGTAGACCAGTTCCTGGCCTTCGTGGGTCATGGGCTCTGTGGGAAACTCGAAGCCCGTGGTGACCACGAACCCGTCCAGAAGCCTGTCCGCCTTCTTGTAGGTGATCGACTCGTACACATACCCGAATTTGCCGAAGGGCCTGGGGATGATTCTTCTTTCGGGCACCCGTACCAGGGAGAAATGCTGATTCTCTTCCTGGCGGACCTCGCCGCTCAAGAGATAGAAGACATCCACGTTGAGGACGTAAGCGATCTTGGCCAGGGTGCTGATGGGGGGCTCCCGTTTCAGGTTTTCTATCTGGCTGAGATAACTTTTAGCGAACCCTGTCTTCCGCGCCAGATCGTCCAGAGTCATCCGTTTATCCTGTCTTATTGACCTTATACGACGACCTATGGCGTTGCAGATTTCCTTTGCCTGTTCTTCAGCTCCCTTCATAGTAAACTTTAATACACTTTAAGCTAACTTTTGTCAAGCAAAATTTTCGGGGATTTAGAGAGGCCGACCTGAGCGATCTTCAATTGGCGATGGCGAAGACCCGGTGAAAGGAGAGCCAGACGTCCTGCCCTTCCGCAACATCATCGGCGGCGGGGTCCGCCGTGACCCTGACCTCAAGGTCGGCCACTGCGACCCGGTAGTCCACCTCGTTTCCCAGGTAGACTTTGCGGATCACCTTTCCCTTTATGGCCTCGGGGCCGGAAGACTGAGAAATGGTGATACTTTCCGGTCTGATGGCGAGGATCGTGGCGTCACCGGGTCTGAGACCGGGACGTAAGGGCGTGGTGAAGCGGACTGCCCCGTCGATACCCTTCAGTTCCACGACCCCCGTGTCGCCGGTTCGGGAGACGACCGTAGAGTCGATGAAATTGATGAGGCCGATGAAGTCGGCCACGAACTTGTTGGCAGGGTGTTCGTAGATGGCCCTGGGGACGTCGGACTGCTGGATGAGCCCCCTGTCCATGACGATGATCCGGTCGGACATGACCATGGCCTCGGCCTGGTCGTGGGTCACATAGATTACCGTGATCCCGAGGCGCCGCTGGACGTCCTTGATCTCGAAGCGCATGCTCTCCCGCAGCTTGGCGTCAAGGTTGGAGAGGGGTTCGTCGAGGAGGAGCAGGGCAGGTTCGGCGACGAGGGCCCTCGCAAGGGCCACCCTCTGCT
>CAYOQF010000019.1:0-35071 GCA_964406055.1 uncultured Syntrophorhabdaceae bacterium | reverse complement strand
GAGAGCTGGTTGGGGAATCGCTTGTCGAGACCGCCTAAGTGCACCAGCTCGAGGACCCGTTCCACTCTCTCCCGTATGCCCTTCTTGGGGAGCCCCCGCACCTTGAGAGGGTAGGCCACGTTATGGAACACGTTCATGTGGGGCCAGACCGCGTAGGACTGGAACACCATGCCGATGTTCCTTTTTTCCGGCGGCATGTAGAGATTGGTCTCGGAACAGCTCACCAGTTGTTTTCCGATGAAGACGCGACCCGTGGTGGCCTTCTCAAAGCCGGCGATGATGCGGAGCGTCGTGGTCTTCCCGCATCCCGACGGGCCGAGTAGGGAGACGAACTCCCCGTCCCTGACCTTTTCGGTGAAAGCCGAGACAGCCTCCATCTTTCCGTATCGTTTCGAAACGTTTTCCAGTACCACTTCTGACATGGAAGGCTCCTAAATTCCCAGCTTGCCCCTGGTGATCCTGTTGACCACAACATTACAGCCCAGCACCACAACGAGGATCAGCACCGAGAGCACCGCCGCCGCCTGCTGGTTGGAGTAGGTCTGTAACTCGAAGAGTACGACGCCGAGGTTGATGGTCTTGGGGCCATAGAGCAGCACCGTCATGCTCAGCTCGTGAAAGGAGGCCATAAAAACGAGAAACCACGCCGCGATGAGGCCGGGACGGACGAGGGGCAGGACGATATCCTTGAAGCTTTTCACCCAGCTCGCCCCGGAGATCTGAGCCGCCTCTTCGAGGGAGAGGTCCACCTGTTCCAGGGAGCCGCTTATCGTCCGAACGGCAAAGGCAAGGTATTTGACGAGGTACGCCACGATGAGGATGGCGAGGGTATTGTACAGGCTCAGCCCGTATTTCCCCGAGAAGGCGATGATGAGGGCCAGGGCGATGACCGTCCCCGGTGTGGCGTACGGCACCGTGGCCACGAGATCGGATGCCTGCCCCAGCTTGTTCCGCATCTTGACCCGGAAGTAGGCGATGAGGCTGGCAAGAACCAGGGCGATGCATGCCGCCGCAAAGGCCATGATGAAACTGTTGGAGAGGGCCTCCCTGGCCATGTTGAAGGAGAGGATGTACTTGTAGTGCTCCAGGGAAATGTTCTCCCATGCTACAGGCTGTCCGAAGATGCGGATGAAGGAAGTGACGACAATCGCCCCCATGGGCACGATGACGAGGAGGAGGGCGAGAAAGGATGCCACGGCAAAGGCGGCCGGCTTCATGCGGCCCAGCGAGATCTGGGCCACCCTCGCACTCTTGCCGCCCACGATGGTGTATTTCCGCTTGCTCAGGAGCCAGCTCCCGATGAGCATGGTCACTACGGCGATCACCATGAGGACCGTGGAAAGGGCCGTAGCCTCCCGCATGCCCACGGGCGTACCCATGTACACATAGGACATGACTTGGGTGGAGAGGACGTAGATCCGGCTCGGCATCCCGATCATGGCGGGCACTCCGAAGGCGGAGGCCGCGGCAGCGAAGACGAGGAGACCTCCGGCAAAAAAACTGGGCATTACCAGGGGCAGCGTGATGTCCCGGAAAACCCGCCAGGGGCCGGCGCCGCTCACTCGTGCCGCCTCCTCCAGGGAGTTGTCCATCTGCTCCAGGGCACTCGCCACGTTGAGGAAGCCCAAAGGGTAATAGAAGAGGGTCATGACCCACACGAGCCCGGTCATGGTGTAGATATTGAAGGGACCGGGCACCTCGAACTTGAAGACATTGACCAGAACCTGGTTCACATAGCCCACGCCCGGGGTCAACAGGAGGATCCACGCGATGGCCCCCACGTACGGCGGGATCACATAAGGGAGGAAGAAGATGGAACGGAAGTGACGCTTGAAGGGGAGGTCGCTTCGTACGACGAGCCACGCGAGGACCGTGGAGAAAACCATGGAGAAGACCATGGTGAGGGCACAGACGATCAGGGTCGTCACCACGGCATCCCAGTTCCGTGCCTTGCCGAAAACGGCAAAGTAGTTCTGGAGGGTGGCTACATCCCCGGCCCCGAAGAAGCTCTTCCCCACGAGCAGGGCCAGGGGGAAGAGCACGAAGAGAACGAGAAAGAGAAGGGTGGCCCCGATGACACCGTTACGCCAGTTGAGCCAGTGTGAGACCCGTATCATAGTCAGCGGCCGTGCGGTCCGTCCCCTGCGCTACCGGAGAACGACGCTGTCGAATTTCTCCTTCACCTTTTCCGGGTCCTTGCTGATGGCATCCCAGTCCATAGGCAGGGCGAACTTCATGACGTCGGCGATCTTCAGCCCCGCGTGCTTGGGGGGAGGCATATCGGTCCTTACCGAGTGCATCCAGCCGTTCACGATGGCCTGCTGACCTTCCTTGGAGAGGAAAAAGTCGTAGACGGCCTTCGCCGCCGCCACATTCTTGGTGGTCTTCATGATGGCGATGGGGGCGGGACTCACCATGGTCCCGTCGGCAGGGTAGACGAAGCCGAGGGGCTTCCCCTCGTTGATGGCCTTGAGGACGTTCTCCTCAAGGAGCATACCCACCGCAAGCTGGCCGCTTAAGAGCTTTGTCTCCACGGCGCCGTTCCCGGGCTCACAGGAGATATTGTTTTTCCGGAGGCCTTCAAAGAGGGCCCAGCCGTGCTTGGGGGACTTGGCCAGCCCCGAGACCGTCACAAAGGAGGTTCCGGAAAGCAGGGGGTTCGGCATGCCCACTCTGTTCTTCCACTTGGGGTCCGCCAGGTCGGCCCAGGTCTTGGGGAGGTCCTTCTGGGCCACGAGGTTCTTGTTGTAGGCGATGCCCATGACGTTGATCCGGACCCCCGAGTAGTAGCCTTCCTTGTCGTACCAGCCGTCGCGGACGAACTTCAGGTTGGGCGATCTGTACTGGAGGAGGCGGTTTTCACGCTTCAAGCTGTTGTAATAGGCGGGGTCGGCGATCATGATGAGGTCCGCCATGGTGGCACCCTGTTCGAACTCGGCGGTGAGCTTGGCGATCACCTTCTCCGATCCCCCGTAGAACCACTGGACGTCCACGGTGGGGAATTTCTGCTTCAGGACGGGTTTTAGCTGCTCGATGATGTGGAGGTAAATGGAGCTGTAGATCATGACCTTTCCGGAGATCTGCTCCGCCGCCTGGACGGGCATGGCGAGAAATCCGAGAAGAAGCATGGCACCGAGAACGACAACCCCCAATCTTACCTTCAAGCTTTGCATGGCGTTCCTCCTTTTGGGTTATGGGTGGAGTGTGTACGTCGGGGAAATCCTGAAACCAGGGCGGGCTGTGCGTGGGAAGGGGACAAGGGACCGTGGAAAAGGGGCTGGAATGTGTGTCCGGAGTGTCTGCTCTGTTCTTGACGACCCATAGGTGCGACAAACCATAACAACCTGATTTCAAGCCCGATGCAAGATAAACTGAAAGCCCGGGACCTGTCAAGCCCAATTACACCGACGGACCCGCCCCTCCGTCTTCGCGGTTCAATTCACCGGGCGACTTGATTTTTTCCCCGGGCCGCCGTAGGATTCTACGTTCCCGGAGAAAATGCTTCCATGCTGATCGAGAAGTTCATTACCTATGCGGCCCGGAAGAAGAATCAGGAGTATCTCCAGTTCTCCCCGTCCTCGGGTCTGGGTCTGAAGGCTGCAAGAGACGCCGTTCCCACGCTCCTCTATGCCCATGTCCCCTTCTGCGAGGAACTCTGCCCCTACTGTTCCTTCAACAGGATCGTCTTCCAGGAGGGGCTCGCCCGGTCCTATTTCAGGGCCCTGCGGAAGGAGGTGGATCAGTACCGGGACCTGGGGTATGAATTTCAGGCCCTTTACGTGGGTGGCGGCACGCCCACGGTCCTCATCGACGAGCTTGGCGAGACGGTGGAGCACATCCGGTCCGCCTTCCCGGTGCGGGAGATCTCGGTCGAGACGAACCCCAACCACCTGACCCCCGAGAAGATCGAATCCCTGAGAAAGATGGGCGTGAACCGCCTGTCTGTCGGTGTCCAGAGCTTCGACGACGGACTCCTCAGGTCCATGGAGCGGTACCACAAGTATGGAAGCGGAAAGGAGATCGCCGACAGGCTCAGCGCCACCCAGGGGCGGTTCCAGACCCTCAACGTGGATATGATCTTCAATTTCCCCATGCAGACCATGGAGATTTTGGAAAAGGACGTGCAGACCCTCGTTGACCTCAAGGTGGACCAGGTCACCTACTACCCCCTCATGGTCTCCACTTCCACCCGCGATATGATGGACAGGAAGCTCGGGACCGTCGATTACGACCGGGGGAGGGCCCTCTATGAGCGGATCGTCTCCATGCTCACGCCGGAATACCGTCCCAGCACCGCCTGGTGCTTCTCCCGCAACCAGGCCATGATCGACGAATACGTGGTCAACTACGAGGAGTATGCAGGGTTGGGGAGCGGCTCCATCGGGTACCTGAACGGTACGGCCTATGCCAATACCTTTGATGTGAGGGAGTACATCCTCCGCATGGAGGGAGGAGGCCTTCCCCTCGCGGCGGAGCGTGTCTTTTCCCTGAAGGAGAGGCTCAGTTACGACTTCCTCATGAAGCTCTTCGGCCTCGCCCTCAACCTCGATGACCTGGACAGGAGGCACGGCGTCCACGCGGCGCGGCACCTCTGGCCGGAAATCCTCTTCTTCAGGGTTGTCGGGGGTCTCACCAGGAAAGGGAGAAATCTCTCCCTCACTCCCAAGGGACAGTACTACTGGGTGATCATGATGCGGGAGTTCTTTATCGGCGTGAATAACTTCAGGGATTATTGCCGGGGCCAGGGCGGAGGATTACCGCCTTAGGAGGCCCGATCGTTCATTTCTGTTGACTTCGGCCCGCTTTTTCACTATAATTCCATACATTTTTGGAGGTGTAGAAATGGCACTTGGACTGCTCGGGAAGAAACTTGGAATGACGCAGATTTTTGATGAGCATGGGGCTATCGTGCCCGTGACGGTCATAAAGGTGGGCCCGTGTCTGGTCACCCAGAGGAAGAGCGCGGCGTCCGATGGGTATGATGCCATCCAGGTAGGGTTTGAAGAGGTGAAGAAGGTAAGCCGGGTGAACAAGCCGAGGGCCGGACACTTTGCCAGGGCCAATGTGGCCCCCATGGTGCTCCTCAGGGAGTTCAGGGCGACGGCGGAGGAACTGGAGGCCAACGCCGAGGGCAGCGAGCTTTCGGTCGACATGTTCGAGATCGGTGACTTTGTCGATGTGACCGGAACGTCGAAAGGAAAGGGTTTTGCCGGTGTCGTGAAGCGGCACGGTTTCCATGGCGCCCCCGCATCCCGCGGTTCTCACGAATACTTCAGGCATGGCGGCTCCATCGGTCAGAACATGACCCCCGGAAGGACCTACAAGGGGAAGAAGATGCCCGGTCAGATGGGCAACAGAAGGGTGACGGTCCAGAACCTGAAGGTCATCGAGGTGAGGGGCGACAGTCATATTCTCATGGTGGAAGGGGCGATTCCCGGTCCGTCCAACGGTTTTGTCATCGTCAAGAAGGCGGTGAAGAAGGGCAAGAGATAGACCCGGCCTGCAAGACGACCCGGCCTTCGAGGGACGCAGGTTCCTCGAAGGCCGTTTTTTTGTGCCGTGCCGACACCCCTGCCCGTGGTAATGTTGACAACCGGTGGGCCAACGGATAGATTACTTTCATGTTTACCCTGTCGGTGAAAAATTCCTTCGCTGCGGCCCACCGTCTGGAGGAGTATCAGGGGAAGTGCGAGGAGTTGCACGGCCACAACTTCCAGGTGGAGGTCTTCTGCCAGGGCGAGCGTCTGGGCCCCGAGGGCATGCTCATCGACTTCAAGGTCCTGAAGGGCCACCTCGGGGCGGTCCTGGAGATGCTGGACCACAAGTATCTCAACGAGATACCCTTTTTCCGGGAAAGGGCCAGTTCCTCGGAGTATATCGCCATGTTCGTGTTCGGGGAGTTGAAGGCGCCCCTCCAGGCGGAGGGGGTGGAGTTGAAGGAAGTGCGGGTATGGGAGTCGGACAGGGCGTGGGCGGCCTATCATGAATAGATCCCTGATGGCCGATGTGCAGAACATGCACGATCCCCGTCGCATAGGGATTGACAAGGTGGGGGTGAAAAACGTGAAATACCCCATCATGGTGCTGGACAAGACACACGAGTTCCAGCACACCATCGCCACCATCGACATGTACGTGAACCTTCCCCACACCTACAAGGGCACCCACATGAGCCGGTTTGTGGAGATCCTTCACACCTACAAGAACATGATCAATATGAAAAACTTTCCCGACATCCTGAGGGAGATGAAGCGGAGGCTCGACGCCCAGTCTGCCCACATGGAGGTGCGGTTTCCCTACTTCATCATGAAGGAGGCCCCTGTTTCCCGGACCCCGAGCTACCTGGAATACAGTTGCGGCGTCTCGGGCTCCATGGACGATTCGGATCGGATGCGCGATTTCACCGTAACCGTCATGGTCCCGGTGAGCACCCTCTGCCCCTGCTCCAAAGAGATCAGCGAGTACGGTGCCCACAACCAGCGGGGTGTGGTCAGGGTGGCGGTAAGCTTCAAGAAGTTTTTCTGGATCGAAGACCTGATCTCCATTGTGGAGCGGTCCGCCAGCAGTGATGTGTATTCCATCCTCAAGAGGGAGGACGAGAAGTTCGTCACGGAAAGGGCCTACGACAACCCCAAGTTCGTTGAGGATGTGGTCCGGGAGGTGGCGGAAATCCTCTCGAGAGACCCCAACATCACCTGGTTCTCCATCGAGGCGGAGAACTTCGAGAGCATCCACAATCACAGTGCCTACGCCTTTCTTGAACGAGACAATAGAGGAGGAAGACCATGAAGAGATGTTTGGTGCTGGCTATGGTTCTCGTTATTGCCCTTGCAGGGTGCGAAACCCTGAACAAATGGACCTCCAAGGAGCCGGCTCCGGCCACCGCTCCCAGGGGTGAGGCCCTTAATCAGCAGTTCTACGGGTTCCCCGACGTGCCCCTTCCCAAGGAGCTGACCGTGGTCCGTGAGCGGAGTTTTGTCTACGAGACCCCAACCCTCCGGGTGGGTGTCCTGGTCCTCAGCGGGAACGTGGACCTCGAATCCCTTGAAACCTATTTCAAGGTCAATATGGTGAAGAACGGCTGGAAATTCGTGAACAGCTTCAAGTTCAGGGGCACTACCCTGAACTTCACGAAAGAGGACAAGACGGCCAACATCAAGATGTCGCGGGATGGTTTCAGTGCGGACGTGGAGGTCTGGGTGGGACCAGCCGACAAGAACGTGTCGACCCGGGGAGATGGACCGAAATAGGTGGGTGAAGGTTCACACGGTGGAGAGCATCTTTGAAGAGGATGTGCTCAAGGATGCCCTCGACCGTGAAAATATCGAATATTCCGTGAAAGAATACAAGGATACCGCCTACGACGGTCTCTTCGTCCTCCAGAAGGGCTATGCGGGTCTCTTCGTGCGGGAAGAGGACGAGGAGCGGGCGATGGCGGTGATCAAGAGGATCACGTCCCTTCCCTATGTGGTATCTTCGCAGGAGTGACCCGGCCCCCTTCCTCTCGTCCCTGAGGTTCGTCACCTTCGTCGGCTCGGGAGGGAAGTCCTCCCTCATCGAGTACGTGGCAAAACGAGGGGTGGAAAGGGGGAAGAGGGTGGTCATCACCACAACGACCAAGATCTACGCCACGGAACCCTATGTCACCCTGGAATCGGGCCGAATGCCGGAAGCTTCGGCCCACGGGCCGGTAAGGGTGGGGCAGACCGCGGAAGGGGGCAAACTCACCGGGATCAGCGTGGAGGAAGTGGAAAGGCTGGGTTCCGCCTTCGATCTTGTCCTGGTGGAAGGGGATGGCGCAAAGGGCAGGGCGATCAAATATCCGGCGCCCCATGAACCCGTCATCCCACCCTGTTCCTCTGCCGTCTGCGTGGTGGCGGGCTTAAGCGCCCTGGGCAGGACGGTGGAAGAGAGCCTTTTCAGATGGGAGCGGTTCGGGGAGGCGGCAGGGGTCCCTGGAGAGGCGACAGTGGATCGCTCCACGTATTTGAGGCTCTTTTCGGCCGACGGGATGATGAAAGGGGTCGACAGGGCCCGGGCGGTCATTGTTCTCAACCAGTTCGACCTCTGCCGGCCGAGAAAAGAGGGTCTTCGACTGGCCCGGGAAATAACCGACCGGACAGGGGTTGATCGCCTCTATCTCTCCGCCGTGCCCCGGGACCTTTTCTATCGTGTCGGCCGGTGAGGACCGGACCTCCGAGGAAGACCGGGGCAGGCTCGTAAGCTCGTGTATCGATACGATTTCCCTTGATTTTTGCAAGCGGATTCCGTTAACTATCCCCCATGGAAGAGGAGAGGGTTGTAACGGCTACCCTGGCGGAGATTTACCTCCAGCAGGGTCACTTCGACATGGCAGTGGAGATCTACGGGAAGCTCTCCCGGATGGAACCCGACAACGACTACTTCAGAAAGAGGCTTGCCGCCATCAGGAAGGAGATGAAGGAGCGGAAGAAGCCCGGCGGCCTGAAAAACCTTCTCAGGAAAAAGATCTGGTAACACGTCCATGCGGGAAAAACGGGTCTCAAGGGTTCGGGCGATCGTCGAGGACATGGGCATGGACGGCTGCGTCCTCAGGGGGCCGGACAACGTTTTTTATCTCACCGGCTTCAGGGGGTCCGAAGGCACCCTGCTGGTGACGGGCCGGTCCCTTTTCCTTATCACCGATTTCCGGTATGTCACCTATGCCAGGGAGGCGACGGAAGGGGTCGAGATAGTGGAGTTGAAGGACAGGAAGAACCCCCTTGCCGAGCTCTGCAATGATCTGGCCGTAAAGAGGCTCGGGTTCGACGGTACCCACACCCCCTTCAGCCTCTATGAGCGGTGGAAGGAGACGATGAAGGATGTGGAGCTTCTGCCCTTGCGGGAGGAGATAGAAGAGATACGGAGGTGCAAGGAAGCAGGAGAGATCGGGACGATCAGAAAGGCGGTGGCCATAGCGACCCGGGCCATGGAGGACACCCTGAAGGCCCTGCGTCCCGGCATGAGAGAGAGGGATGTGTGCAACGAACTGGAATATCGTCTGAAGGGATTGGGGGCGGAGGGCCCCTCTTTCCCGACCATTGTGGCGGCAGGCCCCAGGGCCGCACTACCCCATGCCGAGCCCTCGGACCGGATTATCGGAGAGGGCGAGACGGTGATCATGGATTTCGGCGCCAAGGTAGACGGCTACTGCAGCGACGAGACGTGTACCGTGGTCCTCGGGGACGTGCCCGGGGAGATTCTCAGGATTCACGGCGTGGTCAATGACGCGCGGAAGCGGGGAGTGGAGGCCGTGAGGCCGGGACTGAAGGCGAAGGAGATTGACGCCATAGTGAGAGGGATCATTGAGGAGGCGGGGTATGGCCGCTTTTTCGGCCACGGCACGGGCCACGGCGTGGGCATCGCGGTCCACGAGGCCCCTTCCGTCAACTCTTCCGGCGAGATGGTGCTGGAGGAGAACATGGTCCTCACGGTGGAGCCCGGTATCTATATCCCCGATGTTGGAGGGGTCCGCCTTGAGGACCTGGTTCTGGTGACTGCCGATGGGGGGGAAATCCTGACGGGGATCCCGAAAGATATGATCCGGAGACATTGAGGAATACAAGAAGACAATGACTGTCAGAGAAGGAGGCAGGCAATGATCGTTTCAACGAGTGAGTTCAGAAAGGGCCTTCGCATCGTGGTGGATGGGGAACCCTTCTCCATCGTGGAGTTCCAGCACGTGAAGCCGGGCAAGGGAGGAGCCTTTGTACGCACCAGGCTCAAGAGCCTCGTGACCGGGAACGTCCTCGAACGGACCTACCGGTCGGGCGACAAGGCCGAAGTGCCCGACGTTGAAGAAAGGGATATGCAATTTCTCTACCGGGAAGGGGAGAACTTCTATTTTATGGACGTGAACACCTACGACCAGCTTTTCATCACCGAGGCGAATCTCGGTGACGCGAAGAACTACCTGAAGGAAGGTCTTGTCATCAAGGCCCTCTTCTACAAGGGGAGCACGATCGGCGTGGAGATTCAGAATTTCGTCGACCTCCTCATCGCCAAGACCGAGCCGGGCATTAAGGGCGACACCGCCCAGAACGCCACGAAACCGGCGGTGCTCGAGACGGGATACACCATCCAGGTGCCCCTCTTCGTGGAGGAGGGGGAGATGGTGAAGATCGACACGAGGACGGGGCAGTACATAGAGAGATCCTCCAAGTAGGGTGTCATGCTGATCACCTTTGAAGGCATCGAAGGCAGCGGCAAGTCGACACAGGTCGATCTCCTCTACGCTTACCTTGTGGGAAAGGGGCAGAGGGTGGTAAAGACCAGGGAACCGGGAGGCACGTCCTTCGGCGAGGCCCTGCGAAAGGCCTTCCTGAAGCGGGACACGACGGTCTACCCCCTCTCGGAACTGCTCGTCTTCATGGCCATGAGGGCACAACATGTGGAAGAGGTGATCCTTCCTTCCCTGCAGGACGGCAAGATCGTGCTCTGCGACCGGTTCGTGGACGCCACCTATGCGTACCAGGGATACGGGCGGGGGATTGATCTCGGCATCATAGAGACCTTAAACCGCCTGGTTACCAAGGGCGTGCGGCCCAACCTGACCCTTCTCGTGGACTGCCCGGTCAAGGTGGGTCTCCGGAGGAAGGCGGGGAGCGACGTGGTGATGGACAGGTTTGAGACGGAGGCCACAGACTTCCATAGGGCGGTGCGAAAGGCTTACCTGAAGCTGGCCAAAGAGGATCCGAAGCGGTTCGTGCTGGTGGACGGGAGGAAAGGGGTAGACGAGGTCCACCGCGTGGTCCGCGGGGAAGTGGAACGGGTCATTTCGAGCCATGGAATTTGAGGGTATCATCGGCCACGAGAGGCCGAAGGCCATGCTGTCTTCCTTCCTGAAAGAAGACAGGCTCCCCCATGCCCTGCTCTTGTGCGGTGAGGACGGCATAGGGAAGAAAAAGCTGGCCCTTGCCTTTGCCCGGCTGCTCTTCTGCAGGACCAGGGAGTCCTGCGGCATCTGCGCCCCCTGCCAGAAGGTGGAGCACGGCAACCATCCTGACCTGATTCTTGTGGAGAGTGACGGTTCCATTGGTGTGGACCAGTCGAGAATGCTCATACGGGAGGTCTACCAGCACCCCTTTGAGGCGGAAAAAAGGGTCATTGTCATCGACAGGGCCGAGACCATGACCAGGGAGGCGTCGAACGCCCTCCTCAAGACCTTGGAGGAACCCCCTCCCTTCAACGTCTTCTTTCTCATCGCCTCATCGGAGCGGGCGCTGCCCATGACCATCCGTTCCCGCTGCGCCCTGATCCGCTTCGCACCGCTGCGCCGCGAAGACCTCAGGGACTACTTCATCCGTGTGGCGGGAAAGAATGATGAGGAGGCCCAGTTGCTCTCTCTCATCGCCTGCGGCAGCATCCGGCGGGGCCTCTTCTGGACCTCCGGCGACACCCTCCTCGTGAGGCGGGGGCTGGCCGAACTGGTCACGGGGAGGAACAGAAGCTTTCTCGCCACCACCCTCCTTTCGGAGAAGGTCTCGAGGGCGGACGGCCATGTATCCTTCTACCTCCTCTTCCTCCTCTCCTTTTTCCGGGACCTTTACGTGGTCGGTGAAACAGGGGATATCTCCCTGGCGGTGAACCGGGACCTTCGGGACCTCATGGAGGGGAAACAGGTGGACCGGAAGTGGATTCGAAGGGCCTTTTCCGCAATCCAGCACGCCTACGAGGATATGCGGTATAATGTAAACCGCTGGCTCCTGTTTGAGAATTTGCTGTTATCCATTACGAGGTAAGTTATGAAAAGCTGTTTTGTGCGCGTTGACCGGATCGCCGCCATCATGGAGGTAGAGACGGATCTGGAGATTCGTTGTGGTGAGCAGGTGGTCATAGACCTGGAAAAAGGCCCCTCCCTTGCCGTGGCGCTCACGGAGGCCTGCGAAACGGATAAGGAGGGACTCAGGAGAATCCTTGCCAGGGCCTCGGACGAGGAAGTGAAACATTACGAATCCCTTAAGCTCAAGGAGCAGCATGCCCTTGAATCGTGCCGCCAGAAGGTGAGGCACATGAACCTGCCCATGAAGCTCCTCTGGGCGGAGTACCTTTTCGGAGGCGGCAAGCTCCTCTTCTATTTTGTCTCGGAGGGAAGGGTGGATTTCAGGGAGCTTGTCAAAGAGCTCGCCAAGGAGTTCAAGGTGCGCATCGAGCTTCGACAGGTGGGGGTCAGGGACGAGGCGAAGATCATCGGAGGCCTGGGCAACTGCGGGAATGTGTGCTGCTGCAAGCGGTTCCTCACCAATTTTTCCATTGTTTCCATCAAAATGGTGAAAGAGCAGGGCCTCGCCCTCAATCCCACCAAGATCTCGGGCATCTGCGGCCGCCTCATGTGTTGCCTTGCCTACGAGTTTGAAATGTATGCCCAGTTGAAAAAGGATTTCCCCAAGGTGGGGAAGCGGGTCACCCTGACCCAGGGCGAAGGCAAGGTGATCAAGCACAGCGCCCTTACCGGTACCTTCACGGTGGAGCTGGAGGACGGAAAGGAGGTCGTCGCCACCGTCAAGGACGTGGTCCACGTGGGAGCCCCCCAGTCGGGAGGGGCGAAATAGAAATCGACAGGGCCCGAGGCGGGCCCTGATCTCATGAAGCGAAACGGAGCAGGCAAAATGAGCGGCCATTACTACATCACCACACCTATCTACTACATCAACGATGTGCCTCACATAGGCCACGCCTATACGACCATAGCCGCCGACATCATGGCGCGGTACAAGCGGATGTGCGGCCTGGATGTTTTCTTCCTCACCGGAACGGACGAACACGGGCAGAAAGCGGAGAAGGCCGCGACCATCCAGGGTATCCACCCGCGGGAGCTGGCCGACCGGATGGTCCATCAGTTCACCGACCTCTGGAAGGTCCTCAACATCTCACACGACGGGTTCATCAGGACCACCGAGGAGCGGCACAGACGGGTGGTCGACTACATGTTCCGGAAGGCCTACGAGGGGGGCGACATCTTCCTGGGAGATTACGAGGACTGGTACTGCGTCCCCTGCGAGAGCTATTTCACCGAACTGCAGCTCAGGGACGGGAAGTGCCCTGACTGCCTGAGGGTTCCGGAGAGGCTCAAGGAGGAGAGCTTCTTCTTCAGACTCTCCAACTACACGGAAAGGCTCCTCAAACTTCTGGAGGAGAGAAAGGATTTTGTCCTGCCCGAGATCCGTTACAACGAGGTGGCCAGCTTCGTGAAGGGGGGGCTCAGGGATTTGAGCGTGAGCAGGACGAGCTTTACCTGGGGTATCCCCGTGCCCCTGAAAGAGGGGCACATCGTCTACGTCTGGTTCGACGCCCTCACCAACTATCTCACCGGCATCGGTTTCTTGAGTGACCCCGATCTCTTTAACAAGTTCTGGCCCTGTGACGCCCACCTCATCGGAAAGGATATCCTGAGGTTTCACGCCGTCTACTGGCCCAGCTTTCTTCTCTCCTGCGGGATTGAGCCGCCGAAAAGGGTCTTCGCCCACGGATGGTGGACCATTGAAGGCCAGAAGATGTCCAAGTCCCTGGGAAATGTGGTCGACCCCCACGAAGTGGTGAGAGAGTATGGTGTCGACGAATTCCGCTTCTTCCTCTTCCGCGAGGTCCCCTTCGGACTGGACGGGGACTTCTCGAAGAAGGCGGTGGTGCAGCGGATCAACGGCGATCTCGCAAACGATCTCGGCAACCTCGTGAGTCGCAGCGTAACCATGATGGGCAAGTTCCTGAAGGGCAGGGTGGAGGAGCCCGAAACAAGGAACGGGACGGACGAGGGGGTCCAGGGGCGGATCATGGACCTCGTGGCCGAGTACGAAAAGGACATGGATGCCTTTGCCTTCCATAAGGCCCTCCAGGATGTTTTTGAGATCCTCGCCATCCTGAACAAGTACATCGATACGGAGGCACCCTGGAAACTGAGCAAGGAGGGCGACGCCCGGGTGAAGACCGTTCTGTACAATATCTGGAACGGCCTTCGGATCGCGGGTCTCCTCCTCTACCCTTTTATGCCGGGGAAATCGCAGCTTGTCTGGAACGCCCTCGGTATGGGCCGCGACATATCCGGGAGTTCTTTCGACCGGGAAAAGAGGTTCTATCTCCCTGAGGGGTTGGGCACCATCGACAAGATCAGCCCTATCTTTCCCAGGATCGAGGTTTGAAGGGCATGGCCTTCGTGTCTCTCAAGACGGCGCTGGACAAGGCCTTGAAGGGGAGCCGCCTGACCGAGGGCCTCGAGGCCTACAGCCTTCTGGTCGAGTGGAAGACCCTGGTGGGAGAAGTTCTTGCGGAACACGCGAAGCCGGTGCGGGTGAAAAACGGCGTCCTCTACGTGGAGGTGGACGATCCTGTCTGGCTTTCACAGATAAAGTACATGAAGGGGGGCATACTCTCCAAGGTGGACAGGGAAACCAAGAAAGGCACAATCAAGGACCTGCGCTTCTATCTCGGCGGGATTCGCTGAAGAACCCTCACTCTTTTCCCTCGATCTCTCTCCTCAGATCGTCGAGAAGGTGCCTGACCGGCACCTTTCTTTCTTTCGCCAGTCGGCGCACGTCCTCGAACTCAATGTGCCGCTTCCTGAAACGGCCGTCAGGGTACTGCCCGTACTTGACCCTCACCGGGCCGAAGGAGGTGGGGATCGTCCGTTCTTCCCTGAGGAGGACGCGCCTCTTCTCCTTGCGAAATCGGACACCGAAGGTGCTGGTCTCGCTGAAGAGGGCATCGAGGCATCCTTCCATCCTCTCCGGAGCCGCCGACACGGAGATACGGATGCCCACCCGGTCCTTTTTCATGTGGACCGGGAAATACAGGACGTCGAGGGCGCCGGCCTCCCTCACCGCCTCGGCGATGGCGCCCAGGTACTCCGTGTCCATGTCGTCGATGTCGGTTTCAAGAATCCACAACTCCTCTTCCCGGTTCTTGTCGTCCGTGCCGAGAAAGAGGCGGAGCACATCCGGTTTTTCCGTCTTGTAGGTTCCCATGCCGCAGCCTGACCTGTGGATGCGCATAGGGGGAGGGGGAGACCAGGTCCTCACATAGTGGGCCACAATCGCCGCACCGGTGGGGGTGGTCAGTTCAAGGGGCTCCTCGAGGAAAAGAAGGGGAATATGGGCGAGGATTTCCAGGGTTACAGGGGGCGGATTGGGTATGACGCCGTGTGAGGTCCGTATGGTGCCGCGGCCCACAGGTACCGGACCGGAGAAGACCCGATCGATCTGAAAGTAGTCAATGGCTGCCGCTACGGCGACCGCGTCGACAAGGGTGTCCACGTGGGACAGTTCGTGGAGATGAACCGACTCCCTGGTGGTGCCGTGTACCTTGGCCTCCGCAGCGATGATGAGGTCGAGCGTGGCCCGCGCATCCGCCTTCACCCGTTCCGGCACGGTCAGACCATCCACGTACCGTTCCATATCGGTCACGGAGAGGTGAAGGTCCGAATCCCCGATGTCGAGACGGATGCCTTTTACCACCCCCTGCACCATTGCCACGGGATTGAGACGGGGGACGGCAACGGGAAGACTCTTGAAGATCCCCTCGAGGTGGGGAAGAGGGAGTCCGAGGTCGAGAAAGGCGCTGATCATCATGTCGCCGCTGATGCCGAAAACGGGATCGATATAGAGGATATTCATAGTCTGTTGATCAGGGTTGCGAAATAGGCCGCACCGAAGCCGTTGTCGATATTGAAGACGGAGATGGTGGAACAGGAATTGAGCATGGCGAGCAGCGCGGTGAGGCCGCCGAAACTCGCCCCGTATCCGACGCTGGTGGGAACCCCGATGACGGGGACCCCGACGAGGCCCGCAACTATGGAAGGCAGCGCCCCTTCCATGCCTGCCACGACGATGATGACCCGCGCCTTTTTCAGGAGGGGAAGGCTCCGGATAACCCGGTGAATCCCCGCTACCCCCACATCGTAGATCCGTTCGGTGACGTTGCCGAAGAAGTGGGATGTCACGTATGCCTCCTCTGCCACCCTGCTGTCGCTCGTTCCCGCAGATACGACGAGAACGGTCCCCTTGCCTCTCACGGTCTGATCCTTCTTGATGGCAAAGCACCGGGCCGCTTCGTGATAGATCCCCTGGGGAAAGCTCTTCAGGAGGTACCGGCCGGTCTCGCTGTCCAGCCTCGTGACGAGCGCGTCGAGCCCCTTGTCCGCCATGGCTGTCACGATCCGGATCAGCTGGTCGAGGTTCTTTCCTTCACCGAAGACGACCTCCTGCAAACCTTTCCGCATGGTTCGGTGATGGTCGATCTTGGTATGGTCGAGATCTTCGAAGGGGAGGTCCTTCAGGGCCTCATAGGCCTCCTGGACCCCGAGGGTGCCTTGTTTGAGGTTTTCGAGGAGCGTAACAACCCGTGTGTCGAAGAGTGCGGGTTTTCCGTCTTTGTTATGACCTCTCCGGGCGGTCATGGGGTCACTCCTCCGCCATGAAGGCGTGGGGTATGATCTTCAGATTCTCACCGTCGATACCCACCACGTCGAACCGTACCCTTCTGTCCGGGCACCGGTGGGCCTTGAGGTAGAAGAGGGCGGATCGCACGATGCGCCTCCTCTTGTCCTTGCTGACTGCCTCGAGGGCGTCTCCGAAGGAGGAAGACGTTCTCCTCTTCACCTCTACGAAGACAAGAAACCCCTTATCTTCCGCTACAATGTCTATCTCGCCGAAGGGGCTTCGATAGTTCTTCTCGAGGATGCGATACCCCTTCTTTTTCAAGAGGGCTGCGGCCTTCTCCTCTCCCTGGACGCCTATGTCACGCGTTGAAGTCAAGGCCTTCCCGTACCCCCTTGAATCGTCCCCTGTGAATGGGGGAGACACCCCACTCCTTTAACGCCTCCTTGTGCCGCACTGTCCCGTAACCCTTGTTCTGGCGAAAATTGTACTGGGGATACAGGGAGTGGTAGACATCCATGATATTGTCCCGAACCACTTTGGCTACGATGGAGGCGCAGGCAACGTAAAAACACTTTCTGTCGCCTTTGACCACGGTCTTGCACTGGGGAAACGTTCGCAGGGGCTGGTTGCCATCTACCAGAAGGAGGTCGGGCTTTACGCCCCCGTTCCTGAGGGCCCGATCCATGGAGAGGATGGTGGCCCGGAGAATATTGATCCTGTCGATCTCTTCGTTGGTGGCAATTCCGATTCCGACCCTGTGGGCCCGTTCCGATATCCAGAGAAAGAGGCGATCCCGTTCCTTCGGTGAGAGAAGCTTGCTGTCCTTCACCCCTTCCTCTGTGTCAGGCGCCCCCTCCCATATGACGCAGGCTGAAACGACGGGACCCGCGAGGGGTCCCCGTCCTGCCTCATCGATACCGCCTATGAGCCCCGAGAGCCGGCACGCCATTAATCTCGTTTCTCTTTCAGCTTCGCAGCCTTACCTCTGAGGTTCCTGAGGAAGTAGAGCTTGGAGCGTCTCACCTTGCTCTTGTTCTGGACATCGATTCTGTCGATGAGGGGCGAGTGGACCGGAAAGGTCTTTTCGACCCCCACACCGTAGGACACCTTGCGGACCGTAAAGGTGGCCCTGGTGCTGCCCCCTCTTTTTCTGATCACGACGCCTTCGAAGATCTGAATCCGCTCTTTGTCACCCTCGAAGATCTTCGTATATACCTTCACGTTGTCGCCGATGCTTGTCTCCGGCAGATCGAGCCTCATGTGTTCCTTTTCGATAAGATCAATCACTTCGTTCATGGCATCCTCCTCTCTCGCCAAAAATCCTGTCAAGTATGATACCTATTGCGACCCTCAGGGAGAGGTGATTGTAATCGCCCCCGCCCCGCACGGGCTCGAGCATTCTGTCGCATCTGCCCACCACCTCGTCGGTGAGGCCCCACCCGGTGCCGAAGAGGAGCACCATCTGATGCTCGCCCCTCTCGGCGGTCCGACGAAACTCCCCGTACCCGATGGTCTTCTCTTTCCGCTCCTTTGACGAGGTGCCGACGATAAGGGGATGACCGCCTCTCCGCCGAACATCCTCGATCATCTCTTCTACGGTGTCCTTCATGACGACCCTTCCCAAGGCCTCGCGTCGTGACGGGTTGTATTGGGCACCGTAACCGAACCTCCAGTGGTGGATCAACGTTTCCGCAATCTCCCGTTGTCTGGCCAAGGGCGTAACAATATAGCATAAATCGATGCCGAAAGTCATGCACGTTCGTGCCGTGTCGTGAATTTCCAGGTTGGTGAGGCTGGTGGCGACGATGGCCCGATTCTTGTCATAGACGGGATAGTGAATGATGGCGAGGTTTACTTCACCCAGAGATTTCCTCCATGATCTCCCGGATGAACCTCCGGTCCTCGTCGGAGGGCACGAACCTTTCCATGAGATCCGGCCTCTTGAGAATGGTTTTCCGGATCGCCTCCTTCCTCCTCCATTTCCTAATCTCCTCATGATTCCCGGAAAGGAGGACTGAAGGAACATCCATTCCCATGAAGGTATCCGGCCTGGTGTACTGGGGGTACTCGAGGACGTGGTTGGCGAAGCTTTCGTCGAGATTGGATTGTTCGTTTCCAAGGACACCCGGGATCTGGCGGACTACCGCATCCACCACCGTGAGTGCCGGTATTTCCCCTCCCGAGAGGACGTAATCGCCCACGGAGATCTCCTCATCCACCAGGGAGAGTACCCGCTCGTCCACCCCTTCGTACCTTCCGCAGAGAAGACAGATGTGACTCCTCCTGGTAAGCCGGATTGCCTTGTCCTGGCTGAAGGGCATCCCCTGGGGCGAAAGAAGGATGAACCAGGGCCTGCCGAAGGCCCGTTCCACGTATTCCATGGCACCCTGTATAGGCTCCACCTTCATGACCATGCCCGGACCGCCTCCATAGGGGGCATCATCACAGGTTTTGTGAACATCGTGGGCAAAATCTCTGATATTTACCAGGTTGAAGTGAACGAGGCCCTTGTCCCTGGCCCGCCGGATCACGCTCTCCTCGAAGGGGGATGCAAACATGGCGGGAAAGAGGGTAAGGATGGTGAACATCATGGCAGGAGGCCTTCCTGTATCTGTATCACTCCGTCGTCGATACTGATCTTCAGGATCATGTCCTCCACCATGGGAACGAGGAGTTCCTTGTCTCCCGAAACGGAAAGGATATCGCCTCCCCTGGTGTGGAGGACGCGATCGACTCTTCCCAGCACCTTTTTCTGCTCGTTTATCACGGGCAATCCGACAAGCTGGTAATCGAAATACTCATCGTCGCCGAGGGGAGGCAAATCCTCCTCCCTCACGTAGAGTTCCTGCTGCAGGAGAAAGGATGTGTCCTCGATCGTGTCGAAACCTTCAAATTTCAGAAAAAAGGCGCCTTTGCGGAAGCGAAGCTGGGCAGGCCTCAGTTCAATCTCTTTACCGTCCCTGGAGGCAAAGAGCGAAGCATATCTGTAAAAATCCTCTTCCGATTCGTTGTAGTACCGGAATTTTACCTCTCCCTTGAGACCGTGGACAGAAACTATTCTGCCGACCGGGATCTTACCCATTACTCTATGATTTCAAGTACCGCCCTTTTCTTGACTTTCGTGGAGGCTGCGCTCAGGATGGTCCTCATGGCCCGTGCCGTCCTGCCCTGTTTCCCGATAACCTTGCCGAGATCATCTTTTGAAACATTGAGCTCAATAACGGAGGTTTTTTCTCCCTCGATTTCGGAGACTTTTACCTGATCCGGGTTGTCGACCAAGGCCTTCGCGATGTATTCGATTAGCTCCTTCAACACGATCCACCTCCGAAAGTTATTGTCTGATCTCCTTCAGAACCCCTTCCCTGTCGAAAATGTTCTTCACCGTGTCCGTCGGCTTGACCCCCTTCTCGTACCACGCCTTAATCTTTTCTCTGTCCAAGGTGATGACGGCCGGATCCCTTAAGGGGTCGTAGCTCCCCACCTTGTCGATAAACCTTCCGTCCCTCGGAGACCGGCTTTCGGCCACCACAATTCTGTAATAGGGTTTCTTCTTTGAACCGTACCGCGACAGTCTGAATTTTACCGCCAAATCCTGCACCTCCTCATCGTAGTAGTTGCCTCTGCAACCCCTTCATGCCGCCTTTGCTCAATTTCTTGATCATTTTTCTCGTTTCCAGATACTTTTTGAGCAGCTGGTTGACATCATAGACCGTTGTGCCGCTCCCTCTGGCGATGCGTGTCCGCCTGCTGCCGTCGATGGTGTTGGGGTAGAGACGTTCCCTGGCAGTCATGGAATTGATGATGGCCTCGGTCTTCTTGAGGTCCTTTTCAGCCTCTGAAAAGTTTATGGCGCCCTTGAACTTGCCGAAGCCAGGGAACATCCCCATGATCGACTCCAGGGAGCCCAGCTTCTTCATCTGCTTGATCTGATCCCTGAAATCCTCCAGGGTAAACTCGTCTTTACGGAATTTCTTCTCCAGCTCCTCGGCCTTCTTTTCGTCAAAGACCTCCTGGGCTTTCTCCACAAGGGAGACCACGTCGCCCATCCCCAGGATCCGGGACGCCATCCGCTCCGGATGGAAGGGCTCGAGGGCATCGAGCTTCTCTCCCACGCCGATGAACTTGATAGGTCGTCCGGTAACGGCCTTAATGGAGATGGCCGCGCCCCCCCGGGTGTCACCGTCGAGTTTGGTCAGAATGATGCCGTCCACGGTCACCTTTTCGTGAAAGGTGCCTGCAATGTTGACGGCCTCCTGACCGGTCATGGCGTCGAGGACGAGGAGCGTTTCCCGGGGATTCAGAACCTTTTTCTGTTCAACCAGTTCTCCCACCATCGCCTGGTCTATGTGAAGCCGTCCCGCCGTGTCCACGATGAGGGTGTCGAATCCGTTTCGCATGGCGTGGAGCTTTGCCTCTTTGCAGATTGCCACGGGATCCATCCCCTGATGAGAGGAAAAGGTTGGGACGTTGAGCTGATGACCGAGCTTGACGAGCTGGTCGATGGCTGCCGGCCGGTACACATCGGAAGGGACCAGCAGGGGCTTTCTTCCCTTCTTTCGGAGATAGAGGGCAAGTTTGCCTGCGGTGGTTGTCTTTCCTGATCCCTGGAGACCCACAAGCATGATTGCCACAGGGGGTGAACCTGCCACATCGAGGGGCTTGTTGGTGGCGCCGAGGATCTCGCAAAGCTCGTCATGGACTATCTTTACGAAAAGCTGTCCGGGGGTAATACTCGTGAGGACGCCTTCGCCAAGGGCCTTGTCCCTCACCCTGTCGAGAAAGTCGCGAACGACTTTGTAGTTGACGTCAGCCTCGAGGAGGGCTACGCGGACCTCCCGGAGCGAGTCTTTGATGTTGGACTCGGTAAGCTTCCCGAAGCCTCTCACTTTCTTGAAAGTGGCCTCGAGCCTCTCCTGAAGTTTCTCGAACATAGCCTATAGAATAGTAGAAATCTCAGGAATAGTCAATGACAATTAAGAGTTACATGCGGCCAGACAAGCCTGGAATGAGCGGCTCGTGCTGACTCTGCGGTCAGACGAGGTACCGCTGGAGGGTTTGGTAACTGTTGAAATCGGAGTCGATGAAGGTGGCCCCGACGTGAACGTCCCCGTTGGTGTCCACGACCCTGCATGTTTTACACCTGACGTTCACGGGTCTTACTTCGTTGGGCAGGGCAAAGAGGGCCTCAAATTGAGGCGATTCTCCCGACCGGTAGGCTTCTACGGCGGGATCCTTCGCTATCGAGATCTTCATGCCTCCCAGGGAAATATCAACAATGAGGCCGCTCATGAAGTTCTTCTCACTCGATTCAGATTCATAGAGAAAGGCCGGGATCGAGACCGTTCTCCTTTCATAACGACGCCGTTCCGAGCCCGAAGCCTTCAACTCCTGCTTGCCCTTGAGGAACTCATAGATAATGGTCTCGATGGTTGACGAGACCGATCTATTATCCTTCTTGGCCGCCGCCTCGAGCGACTTCTTCAGTTCCTCACTGGTGCGAAAGCATATGGTAACTGTTTTTCTCATGGCTCCGTCACTTCCTTCGGCAAACGTCGCATAGTAAATTCTCCGGCACTACGGCCCGGAGAGAACTCTCGCTGTCGTCTGATGCAACCAGGAAAGACCTTGGGAGGATGACTTGTTGCCCATGCCGTTACTCTTGTCCCGACCCGCTTGGCCCGGACCGGCGAGACCGGGCGGTTCTACTCCGGGAGCGGCATGCCTCTGTTGCCCCAACGGATTTCGCCCTCCTGCCGTCCAACGTCATTATCAGGGCTGCGAGCCGCCTCGGGCGACGATTCCTGTCTGCCCCGGGTGTTCCAGGTTCTCGCGCCGCCGCCCGAAGAAAAACTCATCTCGCAGTAGGAGCCGGTCTCCTCGTGGCCGCAGCACCCGCACAGGTACTGGCCGATGAACTCGTGTTGCGCCACGCCCTTTGAGACGAATTCCATTTCCCGTCCACACATCCTGCAAAATCGATCGGTATCCCGGATTGTTATCATATTCCCCGTCCCGACGTTTTACGGTCATACTTTGTCTTGCAATTGTCGTGCCTGTCCGTAACGGTTTGATATTGCAGGTTATACCTTCCAGGACGGCGTATCTTGAGGTGGAAAGTCGTAAAAAAAACCGACATACGGCGGCTCCGGGGGGGGAGATCAGCGAATGCCTAACTTTCCATAAAAGAAAGGTTCTTGTACGGTAACCCCTTAAGAGATGGGAAGAATCAGTACTGTAAAAAAAGACGACACATCATCATCACGGGAAGAAGGCCGACGGGAACGGTTTATGGATACTGGGGTACCGCGGTGAGCCCTGTGTTTTCCGCTAAACCCAGGGCCACGTTCATGTTCTGAATGGCCTGGCCGGAGGCTCCCTTGACCAGGTTGTCTATGGCCGAAACGACGACGACCCGGCCGTCCTCGAAACTCTTGAGCCCGATATCGCAGTAGTTGGAGAAGCGGACAAACCTCGTGTCCGGGTAGACGCCTTCGTCGGCGACCCTGACGAAGGTTTCTCCCCTGTAGGTTTCCCGGTACAGGGCCAGAAGGTCCCCGGTCCGGGCCGGCTTGTGCAGTCTGCCGTAGACGGTGGTCAGGATGCCCCGGTTCATGGGAAGGAGGTGGGGCACAAAGGTTACCCGTCCGTCATGGAGCTTGCTCACCTCTTTCTGTATCTCCGGCTCGTGGCGATGCACGCCTATATTATAGGGCCGGAATCCCTCCGATACCTCGCAGAAGAGACTTCCGACTTTGGCTTCTCTCCCGGCGCCGCTCACCCCTGATTTGGAATCAATGAAGATGTCGCCGGCAAGGAGGCCGTTCTTCAGCAGGGGGTAGAGGGCCAGGATGGCTGATGTGGGATAGCAGCCCGGATTCCCGATCAGCCTGGAATTGCCGATACGCTCCCTGTAGAGTTCGGGAAGACCGTACACGGCATGGGGCGCAAGCTCCCTTGCCCTGTGCGGAATATACGCCTTCTCGTAGACGGTGATGTCCTCGAACCGGAAATCGGCGCTCAGATCGATGACGATGCATCTTCCATCGTAAAGGGCCCTTGCCATCTCCATGGAGGTACCGTGGGGCAGACAGAGGAAGTACACATCGCATCTCCCCCTGTGGTCCCCGTCGGTGGGTTCGAGGGTTCCGTCGAAGACCCCCCTCAAGGACGGAAAGACGGCGGATATCCTTTGTCCCTTGTACGTGTTGGAGGTAAGGAGCTCAATGCGGACAGCCGGATGAGACACGAGCCCTGAGACGAGAACGAGCCCCGTGTAGCCCGTTGCCCCTATGATCCCGATCTTCCACATGGAGAGCTTAACGTTTGGAGAACTGGAAGCTGGCCCTTGCGCCCTTCTTTCCGTACTTCTTGCGTTCTTTCGCCCTCGGATCCCTCGTGATGAGGCCCTGTTTCTTCAGGGTCGTCCTGAGCGTACTGTTGAACTCAAGGAGGGCCTTTGCAATGCCGTGCCCCATGGCCCAGGCCTGGGCAGGAATGCCCCCGCCGTAAATATTGGCAACCACGTCAAACTTGCCGATATTCCCGGTAAGCAGAAAAGGCTTGTTGACCATGAGCCTCAATTCTTCAGTGGGGAAGTACTGGTCGATCGTCCTGCCATTTATGATGAACTCCCCGTTTCCCTGGCGCAACCATACGCGGGCAACGGCGGTTTTCCTCTTTCCTGTGGCATAGTACCTTTTTTCAGGCACCTTTTATTCCTCCTTCACGTTGAGTTCTTTCGGCATCTGGGCCCGGTGGGGATGGGTTGCCCCCTTGTATACCTTCAGCTTCTTCAGGACCTTTCTGCCGAGGCTGTTCTTGGGGAGCATGCCCTTTACCGCAAGCATGATCACGTCCTCAGGCTTGCGCTGGAGCATGGTGCGGGCGTCTATAAACCTGATGCCGCCCGGATAGCCGCTATGGCGCTGGTAGGTCTTTTGTGTCAGCTTGTTGCCGGTAAGTCTCACCTTCTCTGCGTTGACTACGACGACGAAGTCACCGGTATCTGTATGGGGAGTGAAGATCGGTTTGTTCTTGCCCCGAAGGATCGTCGCGATCCGGGCTGCGAGCCGACCGAGTGTTGCTCCGTCAGCATCAATAACATACCAGTCTTTGTCGTTCTCTCCGGCCTTCGGAAAATAGGTATTCATTGTCCCACCCTCGAAAAATTTGCTTAACTTAATACATTTGAGGGGTTAAGTCAAGCAAAAGTTTACCGGATTCATTTGATTTTTGGGCCCTTCGATGCTATCCTGCAACGGTAACCACCAGGAAGACCATCGGTTTACAATACGCCCGGGAAGGTGGCCCATGAAGCGATTCAAAGTCCTTATCACCGAGAATATCGCCCAGGAAGGGATCGACATCCTCAAGGGCGACAAAGCTGTAGAGGTCGATATCCGCATCGGCACGAAGGGTGAGGAGCTGAAAAAGATCATCGGCCGCTACGACGCGATCATGACCAGGAGCGGGACGTCAATCCCCGCAACGCTCTTGGAAAGACCGGGACGCCTCAAAGTTATCGGGCGGGCGGGTGTCGGCGTTGACAACATCAACATCGAAGCGGCGAGCAAGAAAGGTATAGTGGTCATCAATGCGCCGACGGGCAACACCCTTGCGGCAACCGAGCTTACCCTCGGGATCATGCTCGCGGCCGCAAGAAAGATACCCCTTGCCAATGATTCCCTGAAGGAGGGCAAGTGGGATCGAAAGAAGTTCATGGGCATCGAACTGAACAACAAGGTGCTCGGGATCGTGGGGCTCGGACGAATCGGGAGCAATGTGGCGGTTCGGGCCAAGAGCTTCGGCATGAAGATCGTGGCGTATGACCCCTTCATCAAGAAGAGCAAGGCCGATGCCATCGGCGTGAAGCTTTATGACAGGCTTCAGGACCTCCTCCGGGAGGCTGACGTCATTACCTTCCATACCCCCCTTACCCCGCTCACGCGGAACATGATAACGGAGAAGGAGATAGCCCTCACCAAGGAGAACGTGATCTTCGTCAACTGTGCCCGGGGCGGTATCGTGAACGAAGAGGCCCTTTACAATGCCCTGAAGTCGGGAAAGATCTTCGCTGCCGGGGTGGATGTGTTCGAAAAGGAGCCCCCTCAGAGCAACAGACTCCTCGAGCTGGAAAATGTCATAGCCACGCCCCACATCGGGGCCAACACAATGGAGGGACAGAAGGCCGTCTCGGTCATTGCCGCCGAGCAGGTGCTGAACGCCCTCCACGGGCGTCCCTATCTGAACGGCGTCAACATCCCCTTCATGAGTTCCCAGCTTCCGGAGAATCTCCGCCTCTATTTCAACCTGGTGGAGAAGATGGGGAAGTTGGGCGGTCAACTGATCAAGGGGCGTCCGGAGCGGATCAAGGTGGTTATGGTGGGAAAGAACTTCGAGGAGGATCTCTGCGAGAGGAAATTCGACGTGCCCTTCAGCTATCAACCCTTCACCATCGGGGCCCTCAAAGGTTTTCTCGAGGTGGGTCTCGAAGAATCCGTCACCTATATCAATGCCCCCTACCTTGCCAAGGACAGCCACATCGTGGTGGAAGAGACGAAGACCGACCAGTTCGACAAGTTCAACGATCTCATTCTGTTCATCGTCAAGACGGACCAGGAGGAGATATCCATCGCCGGGACCGTCTTTTCGGACAAGCTGGGGCGGATCGTCCTCCTCGACAGGTTTCATCTCGACATCGTGCCGGTGGGCACCTTCCTCCATTTCCGGATCTTCGACAGGCCCGGCATCATCGGCAAGGTGGGTACCATCCTGGGCGGTCACGGGATCAATATCGCCGGATTCGGCGTATCGCGCCATACGACGGGCGAGGAGGTCGCCTTCGTATCGGTGGACGATCCCATAAACCGGGAGGTGCTGAACGAAATTCTCGCCATTGACGGAATGATCGAGGCCCGGGTCATAGACCTGTAGCAGGATCGCGTGTCGCCCCCCGAAGCTGCGTCGACGGCAAAAGAAATCTCTCCGCAGGGAGGGTGTCCCGCACGGAGAGACTGATCTGTTTCTGACGCCCCTACTGCTGTGCTGCGGCCTGTTTCTTCGTGGCCGCTTTTTTCTTGGAGGCCTTCTTTTTTGCCCTTTTCTTTTTCGCCTTCTTTTCCTTCTTCACCTCTTCCTTGGCCTGGACCTTTTCCTCCGCCTTTACCGCCGGGGTCTCGGGTTTGGCGGCCGGTGCCGGCTGGGCGAAGGAGAGATCGCTCAGGGTGAGGGCAAAAAAGAAAGCAATCACAAGGATCAACGCCTTTTTCATAGGTTCACCTCCTTTCGCAGGAATTGGAAAAACGAGTAATTCGCCTATTTATACACCATGCCGGTCGCCTTTGTCTTCCCTTTCCTCGATGACGGGGGCATTATCTCTCCCGGGCGCCGGTTCCCAGTTCGCGGAGAAGATAGGTAAGCAGTTCCCGGAGATCGGCAAAGAGGGGATGGGGCGATCGTGCATTCCAGGGGTTCGACAGTCCGGCGCAGACGATCCCGGCCTTCGCCGCCTTGTCCAGGAGGCCGGGGCTGTCGTCGACGAGGCCCCAGGCGTCGGGAAAGAGCACCGATTTGTCGGGGCTTAAGTGGACTTCGTCGTGCTCGAGGTGATGCCTCCGAAGCCATGCCACCGTAGGACCCCGGGTCTTCTCCTCTCGATGGCTTGCGATGACGATGAAGAAACCGGCTGATTTGAGCGAAGAGAGGAAAAAGGGGGCCCCGGGATAGGGGTCATACTCTTCCTGTCTCAGGTGTATCTCGGTGAGCGTCTGATAGAAAAGCTTCTTGGAGCAGTAGCCCTTCCAGAAGTCCCATTCGGACCACTCGCGGTAGTGAGGCACAAGAGGGTTCAGTTCCCTCAGGGCACGGTCGAGTTGAGGGGCGAAAGGCCAGAGGGTGTTGTCGATGTCTACGATCAGTCTTTTCACCGCATGGCCTCGGAGGCAGGACCGGGAAGCCCTTCACGCCATGGATTCCGTTGACTTTTCCCGGCAGGAACCGCATATTTATGGTGCACGCTCCACAAGCGGGGTCTGAACATGGTGAGAAAGAGAGCTACCACAAAAAGAACGAAAAGGAAAGGCTTGTTCCTCGAGATCAAGGGGCCCAACAAAGACAAGGAGAAGAAGACCAAGAGTTTCACCTTCCTTTATTTCATCCTGGCCTTTGTGGCTATCGTTGCCATCAACAGTTACCTCTTCAAGCAAGAGGTGAAGACCATCCCTTACAGCGAGTTCAAGGAATATGTGGCCAAGGGCCAGATAACGGACGTGGTGATCGATACTGAGACCGTCCAGGGTATGCTGGCGAGCGGAGACGGGAAGAAGACGAAGTTTCTCACGAGCCGCGTGGATGACCCCGACCTGGTGAAGGACCTGCAGAAAAGTAACGTAAAGTTCAGCGGCTATTACGAGAATAAGATCGTGAAGGCCCTCCTCTCCTGGGTGCTCCCCTTCGCCATCATCTTCCTCATCTGGAACTTCCTCATGCGACGCATGGGAGGCGCACCGTCAAGTGTGCTCAACTTTGGTAAGAGCAGGGGAAAGATTTACGGCGAGGATGAGATCAAGATCACCTTCGAAGACGTGGCAGGGGTCGACGAGGCAAAAGAGGAACTGAAAGAGATCATCGACTACCTCAGAACACCGGAAAAATTTCTTACCATCGGAGGGAAGATCCCCAAAGGTATCCTTCTCGTGGGTCCTCCCGGTACGGGAAAGACCCTTCTGGCCAAGGCGGTGGCCGGAGAGGCAAAGGCCCCCTTTTTCAGTATGAGCGGATCGGATTTTGTGGAGATGTTCGTCGGTGTGGGGGCTTCCCGGGTCCGCGACCTCTTCGCCCAGGCCCAGGAAAAGGCGCCCTGCATCATTTTCATCGACGAGCTGGATGCCCTCGGTAAAGCGCGGGGCATGAATCCCCTGGCGTCCCATGACGAACGGGAACAGACCCTCAATCAGCTGCTCGCCGAGATGGATGGCTTTGACACGAAGGCGGGGGTCATCATCATGGCCGCCACCAACCGGCCCGAAATCCTTGACCCTGCCCTTTTGAGGCCCGGCAGGTTCGACAGGCACATCCTGGTGGACCGGCCCGATATCAAGGGCAGGGAAGATATCCTGGCCGTCCATGTCCGGGGGGTGAAAGTCGCCCGGGATGTAGACTTGAAGACGGTGGCGGCGCGAACACCCGGTTTTGTGGGTGCAGATCTGGCCAATCTGGTGAACGAAGCGGCCCTCCTGGCGGCCCGGAAGGGCAAATCTTCGGTGACCATGGCGGAATTTGAGGAAGCCATCGACAGGGTGGTGGCCGGCCTGGAGAAGAAACAGCGGGTGATGAGCAAGAAGGAAAAAGAGATCGTGGCCTACCATGAGACAGGCCATGCCCTGATGGCAGAGTTTCTTGAAACGACGGACCCGGTTCATAAAATCTCCATCATTCCCAGAGGGATATCGGCCCTGGGCTACACCCTGCAGCTTCCCACGGAAGATCGCTATCTCATGACCAAGCAGGAATTGCTCGATCGGCTGGGGGTGCTGCTCGGCGGGCGGGTAGCGGAAGAGGTTATCTTCGGAGAGATTTCGACGGGAGCACACAACGACCTCGCCAGGGCTACGGATATCGCCAAATCCATGGTCAAGGAATACGGGATGAGCGAGAAGCTGGGGTACGTTACCTTCGAGGGAGAGCGAAAGCCTCTTTTCCTCGAGGTGAACCCTTCCTTCGGTTCAAAGGATTACAGCGAAGACACGGCGCGGGAGATCGACAAAGAGGTGAAGCGTATTATCGATGAGACCCACGAGAGGGTACGGGCGGCGCTCGGTGAGAAGAGAGACCTCCTTGAAAGAGTAGCGCGACACCTGCTCGAGAAGGAAACGATCGAAGGAGAAGAACTCCGGGAGCTTATCAAGAACCATGGAAGCGATGGAGACAGCGGGCAACCTGAAAAAGAAGCAGATTGATCTGATCAAAGAGTCGATCTGCGTTTACAACACCTGTATGGAATGCAGGGTTCTCTACCGGGAGGGCAGGCTCTGCTTTGCCAATATCGAGCGTTTCATAGACGACAGGGGCAGGAGTTGTCTCTTCAGACTCAAGGAGATGTGCCACGAGTTGTACCGGAACTCCGACGAGGCGACGTACAAGGAAAAGCTGTACGACATCACGGTAGGATACATCTTCCACGAGGCCATGAAGCTTCGGGAAGACCTCTACCAGACCGAATACTCGAGGCAGTACACCATCAGCAACCAGGAGCTGACCCCCCTGGAGAAAAAGATCGTTCGCGAGATCGAGGTGATCGTACGCAAGGCCGATAAGCGTCTCAGGGGCGGGTTGAAGGAAGTCAGAAGACTCCTTATGGAGCTGATGGCCCAACTGATGACCCTCATAGCCATGTACCGTGACAACTATCTCCTCCCGAGGTTCATCTTTGAGAACGAGAAGACCCTGGTGAAGATTTACGGACGGACCGGCTTCGGGGACCTCCTGAACGAGATGTATCAGGACGGACGGTCGGCCCTGGTCTACAAGGCATCGATCAGTTACCTTCAGAGCGAGTACTATGATTGCGCCCGAGGGCTACTCAAGAAACTGGTCCGGGCCGGGGACACCCACAAGGGGGTCAGGTTCTTCTACTTCTATGCCTCGGCATACCACTATTACTTCAAGAACATGTTCAGGCGGGCCCTCGTGTTCGCAGAGAGGGCCCTGAGCCTGGAGGAGGGGTTTCCTGAAACGGATCCCTATCGGAAGAGACTTGAAGGGCTCGTCGTCGATCTCAGGGCCGAGATCGGGAAAAGGGCCCGCGTTTAAGGAGGAGACACATGCCCATCTACGAGTATTGCTGTGAAAAGTGTGGAAAGGAATTCGAGCTTCTCGTTTTCGGAAACGAGGAACCCGTCTGCCCCGGTTGCGGAGATAAGGGCCCGACCAGGAAGATGTCGACCTTTGGTTTCGGCGTGGGCTACAAGTTCAAGCCTTCCTCGTCCGGTTCCGGCTCTTCCTGTGCAGGGTGCGGCTCCTCAAACTGTTCCTCCTGTTCGTAGCGGAGACCCTCGGGGGGTTCCCCGGCACCATGGCGGTACCGGACCGGCAACCGGCACGTGGTGCTCCCTATGAATCTATCCGGGAAAGTCAGATCCATCATCAGGAAAGAAGACCTCATCAGGCCCGGGGACCGGGTTCTGGCAGCCCTTTCGGGCGGCATCGACTCGACAGCCCTCTTCTCTATTCTCCTCGAGGCTGCGGAGGATCTCCCCTTTGAACTGGCCGTGGCGCATGTGAACCACGGTCTTCGGAAAGACGAATCGGCGAGGGATGAGCGTTTCGTGCGGGACCTTGCGGCCCGTCACGCCATCCCTGTCCACGTGCTGACCCCGGACGTGAGGGGCTATGCCAGAGAGGCAGGCCTCTCTCTGCAGCACGCAGGCCGCGATCTGCGGTACGGATTCTTTGACCGTCTCGTGCAGGAATACGGATATGACGCGGTTGTCGTGGCCCACAACCTGGACGATCAGGTGGAGACCTTTTTGGCGAGGCTGATCAAGGGTACCGGCATCAGAGGTCTGTCGGCCATGCCGTTCAGGCGGGGCAAGATTGTTCGTCCATTTCTGAGCACCTCCAGGGAGGAGATAGTCCGGTTCGTTGAGGCACGGGGGATCGCCTTCGTGGAGGATTCTTCCAACCGGAAGACGGCCTACGAACGAAACTACATCCGCCGGAACCTGATCCCGGCCATGGAACGGCTGAATCCCCGCGTGAAGGAGAAGATCATCCTTCTTCTCGAAGACCTGGTGGGTATCAATCGTGCATTCGACGAGAGGGCCGAGCGGTTCCTGGAAGGAGAATGCCGTCAGGAGGGGAGCCGTGTGCTCCTCGACAGCAAGGCCTTCGCCCGGCTGGACCCGGAGACCGCCTACCGGGTGGGCGCGCGCCTTCTGGGCCTCCTTGATCCCTCCTTTATACCCCTCAGGGACCATATACTGCTCGTCAGGAGACTGGCGTCCGGCGTCCGGCCCAACAGCGCGGTCACCCTCCCCGGAGGGATCAGGGCGAAACGGATGTACGGAGAGCTCCTCTTCACGAAGGAGCAGGATCAGGAGATCATCGGAGACATCGTGCCTGTGGTGATGGGAGAGAACAGACTCGATCCCTTCGGGATGTCCCTCCACGTATCAGAGGGCGGCGAAAGGGCTCGCAGGTTCTCTGACGATCCCTGGACCGCCTGCTTCGATGGCGGCAAGATCGGCAGTCTCTCGGTACGGACCTTCAGGGAGGGGGACAGGTTTCAACCCCTCGGCATGTCTGTCCCCGTGAAGCTGAAGGACTTCTTCATAGCCCGGAAGGTCCCCAGGGAAGAAAGGAGGCGGATCCCCCTTCTTCTTTCCGGTGAGGACATTATCTGGGTCGTCGGCTGCAGGATCGATGAAAGATACAAGGTTGAACCCTCCACGTCACGGTTCATCACGGTGACCGTCAGGCCTGGGCAGGAGACGGCCGGGGACCTGTCAACCAGACCAACATTCTGATTGACAACGAAGGAACGGTTGGTGTAAAGAGTATCCTCACGTGTCCATTCTCCCTTTTCCGGATGTGGCATGATGCATCATGACAAGGCAGGAATCGAGAATACGCAAACCACTCTCCGGGCTGCATTTCGCTATGCCGCGGAAGAGGGCGTGGAACACATCGTGGTCGCATCCACGAGCGGTTACACGGCCCGGGAGGCCCTCAAGCTCTGGGACAAATCGCGGTGCAATCTGGTGATTGTGACCCACAACACCGGTTTCGCGAAGGAAGGGGAACAGACCTTTCCCCAAGCGCTCAGGGAGGAACTCGCCGCCCGGGGCGTACGGGTTCACACGGGCACCATGGTGCTGCGGAGCCTCGGGACCGCCATACGGGAGCTCCAGGGTTATTCCCAGCAGGACCTGGTGGCCAACACGCTCCGCATGTTCTGTCAGGGGATAAAGGTGTGTGTGGAGATCGTCGCCATGGCGGCCGACGGAGGCCTCATACCCTCTCAGGACGTGATCGCCGTGGCGGGGACAGGGCGGGGGGCCGATACGGCGTGCCTCATCGGGGCCAACTCATCGAACCGCTTCTTCACGATCAAGATACGGGAAATCATAATAAAACCAAAGGAGTTCTGATATGCTATCGAAAAGGGCAGCGTCACTCAAGCCGTCACCGACCCTGGCCATCGCGGCCAAAGAGAAGGTCCTCAAAGGGCAGGGCATCGATATCGCCGGTTTCGGGGCGGGAGAACCGGACTTCGATACCCCCGACCATATCAAGGAGGCCGGCATCAAGGCCATCAACGAGAATTTCACCCGCTACACCCCGGCCAACGGTACCGACGAACTGAAAGACGCGGTGATCGCCAAGTTCAGGAGGGACAACGACCTTGCCTATGAGAGGGAGAACATCATCATCTCCTGCGGCGGCAAGCACGGTCTCTACAATCTCTTCCAGGCCCTTTTCCAGGAAGGTGACGAAGTGATCATCCCGGCGCCTTACTGGGTCTCATACCCGCCCATGGTGGAGCTTGCGGGGGCTACGCCGGTGATCATGGAGACCGAAGAGGCCAGCGACTACCAGATCACCCGGGACCTCCTGGCGAAATATGTGACCCCCCGGACCAAGGCGATCATCCTGAACTATCCGTCCAACCCCGTGGGGAACGTCTACGACCTCGAAAACCTGAAGGCCATCGGAGAGACGGCCGTGGAAAAGGGTTTTTACGTCGTCTCGGACGAGATCTACGAGAAGCTCGCCTACGACGACTACCGCCACACGAGCATCGCGTCCATGGATCCGGCCTTCAAGGAGCGGACCATCATCTGTCACGGCGTGTCCAAGACCTACGCCATGACAGGGTGGCGCATCGGCTTCGCCGCGGGACCTGCGCCGATTATCAAGGCCATGAGCAATATCCAGAGCCAGAGTACCTCCAACCCCACCTCCATCTCACAGAAGGCGGCCCTGGCGGCGCTCACCGGTCCCCAGGATTTCCTCGGGGTCATGCTCAAGGCCTTCAGGGAGAGACGGGACTTTCTCGTGGCGGGCCTGAGAGCCATCGAGGGTGTCACCTGCTACAATCCCAAAGGCGCCTTCTATGTGTTCCCCAACTTCAACTGCGTCTTGGGCAGGCAGTTCAAAGGGAAGAGCATCACCACCTCGAACGTATGGACGGAGATCCTGCTCGAAGACTTCCATACCGCCGTGGTTCCGGGCGCCGAGTTCGGGAAGGAGGGCTATCTCCGCCTCTCCTTTGCCACGTCCATGGAGATCATCAGGAAGGGGCTGGACAGGATTACCGAGGCTGCACGAAGCCTGCGGTAGGGAGTTCCACGGTCACCAATCGGAGATTCTCAGGGGCCGGGGACCGCCACGAGCGGTTTCCGGCCTTCTCGTACATAGGCGAAGTAGTCGTGCAGGATCTCTCTGTGGTCGAAGGCGATCGTGGGCGGGAGGGCTTCCCCGGAGAAGACGGCTGCGCGGCGGGCATCATCCCTGCCTTTGAGGATGCCTTCCCCTCGTGCGATGAAGACGACCGACACGGTGTGGAAGCGGGGGTCGCGGTCGGGTCGTGAATAGACATGAAACTGTTCGAGGAGCATCACGTCGAGGGAGGTTTCCTCCTTTGCCTCCCTGATCGCGGCATCCTCCACCGATTCGCCCCGGTCCACGAAGCCTCCGGGGAGTGCCCAGCCGGGGGGCGGATTTTTCCGCTCGATCAGGACGATCCCGTCTCTGTAGCGGATGATGATATCCACCGTGAGGAGCGGCGTAACGGGCAAGGCGTTGGAAGGTCCCGGCATGCTTTACATCCTATACCATCTGTGGTATCCCTTCTGCAACCATGGAATTCGACCTCATCATCGACAGTCATTCCCACTGGGGACCCTCCATTACCCTCGGCGTGGACGTGACGACCCGTGAGTTGCAGCGTCAGATGGAGGGGTCGGGTATCACCCACGTGGCCATCATCCCCTTCCCCTCCACCGCCATCGAGGACAACGCCATCAACGTCCGCCTTCTCGAAGAGACGGAACGGGTAGGAAGTTTCATACCCTACCATTACATCAGGGAGGATTACGACCGCGAGGGCTTCGATCCCATACCGGGTCCGTACTGCGGCGGGAAGTGGCACTGGATGCGGGGCTGGCAGGACTCCGCATCCAACTACCGGGTGCTCGACGACCCGGCCCTTCCTGACCTCATCGGGAAGCTGAAGAGGACCGGCAAGCCGATTATTTTCGAGGAAGAACTGGACTTCACGGAACGCTTCGTCCGCATGGCCGACGGCCTTCCCCTTATCATCCCCCATCTCGGGATGCTGGGAGGAAATCCCCTCGACTTCCTCGAGACCTTCAAGGATGCGCTGAATGTGTACTTCGATACGGCCCTGGCGGGCAGGGATACCATCCTACGCTACGTGGAGACGGTCGGACCGGAACGGGTGCTCTTCGGATCGGACGTGCCCTTCGGATCCATGGAAAGCGAGCTTTCCAAGGTCCTGAGCCTCCCGGTGGGCAGGAAGGAAAAGGAGCTTCTTCTCTACGGGAATTTCATCCGCCTCACCGGTTACCGCCCCTGATGCCCGCAGGCGTCACTGCCCGGCCCGGGCTTCCCCTCACTCCACCTGGTGCTTCTTCTTCAGGAACTCAAGACCCGTCATGGGA
>CAYOQF010000018.1:0-58547 GCA_964406055.1 uncultured Syntrophorhabdaceae bacterium | reverse complement strand
GAAAGAGGCCATCTGCTGATATCATGAATCACTTGACACGGAACACAGTTGCTTGCACCTTCGGTCATCAACCAGTCAGCCAATAATGAGGTTCGCATCCAGGCCGGAATAGTGTCTTCTTGCAATCTCCACCCCAAACCGGTTATGGTGATGGAAAACCTATCAAGGAGCCGCCCCATGAAGATCATTCTCGCCGCCTGCCTGGCAATCCTCCTTGCAGCCGGTTTCGCCGGTGCGAACGATGACGCCGCTTTCCAGGCCGCCGATACGAACAAGGACGGCAAGATCGACAAGGAGGAGTTCAAGGCCCAGGTGGAGAAGAAATTCGCGGCCTACGACGTGAATAAGGACGGGGTGATTGTCCTCCATGAAATGGGCGACCCCGGGGACGAGAAGGTAGCCACCGAGTTCCGCGTCATGGACCTGAACGGAGACGGCAAGGTGACCCTCAAGGAATTCTACGACTCAGCCTACAAGCGCTTCGAGGCCCTCGACAAGGACAGGAGCGGTTCCCTCGACAGGAAGGAGTTCATCTACCCGCAGTTGAGGTTCTTCTTCTGAGCCCGTCCGGCGTTAAGAAGGCATGGTACAGGACTTGACCCGTTTCCTCTCCTTGCGTCGGCTGAGGACAAGCCTCTCGTCGCATCCTGGGGCTCGACCGGAGAGGAGGTTCTGATCATGCTTTCCTTTTCCCTTCTTCATTGTTTCCGGAGGTTCTTGATCTCGATGTGGCCCAGCCGGAAATCCCCGTCCTGCCAATAGACGTCGCGAATACTGTTCACGCCGTCCTCCTTCCTGTTCCTGCCCTCCATATGCCTATACCCCACGACCCGGACTGCCCTCCAGACTATATCTCTTTCAGCATTTCCATTTCCTTCCGTAGGGTCGTGGTGAAAACCCTGACAAGCTTCATGTTCCTGGCCCGTGCCCTCCTGGCGAGAAAGGGCCGGTCCCCTCTCAGAACCGGTATCCCCCGGCCACGAAGCCGAACACACTGTGCTTGTCGAAGAACCTGATATTGGAATCGGTCGTACTCCCCGCCGCCCCGAGGGTGGCGAAATACCTCTTGAAACCCCACGGATTCTCGAAGGTGATCTGGGATGACAGGCTGTAGGTCTTCTCATCCCTCGTCCTGTTGAAGACCGGATGCCTTGTGTCGAAGTCGGCGGTGTTCGCGCTTGCCCTGACAAGGAAGAAGAGGTCCTTTGTCCCGTAGGTGAGGGCCACGGACCCCCCGAACTGATCGTAGCTGTTGCTCTTTCCCTTGAAATCACCCTTTTCGTAGGTAAAGGCAGGGGTGAGGTCCACACCCTTCCCCAGGGAAAAGGAGTACCCCACAGAGCCGGTATGGGTGAACCCGTCCCTCTTCAGGTCCCGGTTCCAGTCCCCGATCAGGTCATCCTTCACATCCACCGCCCCGAGTCTGTAGGACAGGCTGAGCCGCGTGCCGAAGAGTTCGCGGCCCGCTATCTTCATGCCGTATTCCCTCTGCCTGGTTGCCTCCCTGTAGGGGACATAGGGGTTCTCCCACGCCCGGGAGACGAGGGAATAGAAGAGGTATCCGTCGAAGGTTCCGAACCTGGTGGTGGACCGCGCCCCCAGCACGAGGCTGCCGGGCTCGGACATGCCCGTGTTGAAATAGAACTGGGTGCCCGAAAGCCATCCCTCCCCCCTGGGCCTGGTCAGACGGGCGTCGAGGAGGGGAAAAGGGACCACGACCGTGGCGGACTTGGGGCTCGAATTGAGGCTCCGGAGGGTCTTGTGCCCGTTCCCCCACAAGTTGTCGGCCTTGGTGAGGAAAAATCCTCCCGCCCCCAGGCGGATGGAAAGTTCGCTCTTTCCCTCCTCCGCAGCCACAGGCATGGAAAGGGCAAGAATCAGGAGTCCTGCCGCAAGGATGATCCATCTTCCCTTCATGGTGCACCTCCTCGAAGATACCTACGGCCATACGGTACCAGAAAGATAGAGACTCCACAAGAGTTCGTACAATCCCCTTGAGTTCTTCCCCCAGGGGGGGTTAATCTCAAGAGACAAGGATTAAGGATACAGGGGCTCATGAAATACACGCCGGAGCGTATTGTGGAAGGTGTCCGCCAGGGCGACAGGCTCTGGGCCTCCAGACTCATGTCCCTGATCGAGGACGGGCAGAAAGAGGGCGACCTGTGTCTCCGCATGCTGGGTACCGGGGACAACCGTGCCCACGTGATCGGTGTGACCGGCTGGGCCGGGGCGGGAAAGAGTACCCTCATCGGTCGTGTAGCCCGCCTCATCCGTCAGTCGGGTAAGACGGTGGGGATCATCGCGGTCGATCCCACAAGCCCCATCTCGGGCGGAAGCATTCTGGGGGACCGGGAGAGAATGAAGGAGATCGACGGCGACGAAGGCGTCTTCATCCGCTCCATGGCCACCAGGGGACATGGCGGGGGAATCGCCCGGTCAACCCACGCCTTTATTCGGGTGATGGAGGCGCTGGGAAAGGACGTGGTGATCCTGGAGACGGTGGGCGTAGGTCAGGACCAGGTGGCGGTGAGCAGCCTTGCCGATACGGTGGTGGTGGTCCTCATGCCCGGGATGGGCGATTATCTCCAGGCCCTGAAGGCAGGGGTCCTCGAGGTGGGGGACATTTACGCCGTCAACAAAGCGGACCGGCCCGGGGCTGATGATGTGGTCTTCAATCTCACCATGATCATCCATATGAGCGGACGCGCGGAAGACTGGACACCTCCCGTGGTCAAGACCGCGGCAACGGAACGTACCGGCATCCCGGAACTGGTCGGGGAGATGGAGCGGCACTGGAGATACCTCCAGCAGGGAAACCTTCTGGCGGAAAAACGGAGGGCCGGGGTCAAGCTTACCCTCCTTGAAACGATCCGGTCCGAGTCATTCAGGATCGTCTCGCAAAAGACCGGACTCGACGCGCGCCTCGACGTCCTCGCCGAGGAGATCCTGGCGGGCTCGGCGGATTATGCCTCCGTAACCGAGGCCCTTCTCAGGGAAAGCGGGGTCGGCGCCTCAGATTAGGGCCATTCCCCTGGCCACTTCCTCCCTCTTCTCGATCCCGCAGAGAAGTTCAACGAGGGTGAGGGCAAAAGGAACGGCTGTTCCGGCGCCACGGCCGGTCACACAATTGCCCGACCTGACAACGGGCCCCTCAACCTTTTCCCCACTCCTGATAAGATGAGAAAAGTTGGGATGGCAGGTAACCCTTCTGCCCGCAAGGAAACCGTGGTGTTCCAGCACCACGGCCGGGGCCGCACAGATGGCGGCGAAGAGCCGGTCCGCCTCGCCCTGCCTCTTGAGCAAGGCGTAGAGTTCCTTCGAGTCCCGGAGATGTTCGGAACCCGGCATCCCCCCCGGCAGTACGATGAGGTCGTACTCCCTGTCCGTGCATTCCGTCAAAAGGGCGTCGGCCTTCATACAGATGCCCTTGGACATAACGATATCCATCTCATCCACCGACGCCACGATCACCTGTGCGCCGGCCCGCCGCAGCACATCCACGATGGCCACCGTTTCGAGTTCTTCACTCCCCCGGGCCACCGGGACAAGCACCTTCTTCATGGATACCCCCGACTCGCCTCTTGCTCAGGCTTCAATCCCTGCCCTTTCCTTTTCCCTTTCCACCCTTTTCCTTCTTCTCCTTGCCTTTACCCTTGCCGAGCAGCCCCGCCTGGTCGGCCTTCATCTGGTGGAACTCTTTGGATCCCGGCTTGATGCCGAGCTGTTTCGCTATGACGCCCCAGCCCTTGCCCTGGTGTGCCTTGTACTGCTCGACGATCACGCTGACCGGTTTCGCCGTGATCCACCCCAGTTTCACGGTCATGTAGATGTCCGCCGGCACCATGCGATAGGTGGCCCTCAGTTCTTCCACCTTGGCCCTGGGCACACTGTAGGCCGACACAAGGCGCATGGCGAAGTCCTCCCAGTCCGATGTGGCACGGACGTTCAACCGGGCCAGAGACCGGTCAAGCTGGCCGTCTCCTGTCCGGGCCTGGTAGGTTGCGGTAACCTCAACCGCCGTGGCGCTCCCCGCCATGACCACCATAACGGCAAGGACACTCAAAACCAGATAGAGCGATCTTCTCATCGTACACCCTCCTTTGACCTTCATCCTAACGGGTGGGAAGACCTCTGTCAACCCCACGGGCAAGCCTGTCACCTGATCCGATGATCTGTCAACGGTTGTCGCGGCCCGGGGAGCCGATGATGACGATCCCGAGGTATCCGTCAACGGTGAGGTGATCACCCGTCCGGATGAGCTGCGTTGCCCCCGGGATGCCCGTGACACAGGGAAGACCGTATTCCCTCGCAATAATGGCCCCGTGAATGAGCATGCCTCCCCTTCTCTCCACGATGGCGGCAGCGAGAGGGACGACGAAGGTCATGTTCGGGTCCACGGCGTCACACACGAGGATCTCGCCGGTCTTGAACTCGAAGAGGCCGGCGCTGTCGAGGATGACCCGCGCCCTGCCTGTGGCGATCCCGGGACCGGCGGGCTGCCCGACGATCTGCCGGGCCTGTATCCGGAATGCCCCCCGGTCCGGCGTCTTTTCCGGCCCCCTTTCCGGTAAAGGCACGTAGGAGGGGTCACGCAGGGCCTTCACGATCTCCTCCCCGTCGAGGCGGTCCGTTCCGCCGAGTCTTCGGAGCTTGAGGCGCCTTCTCCCTTCTTCCACGGCCCGGGCCACTTCCCGCTCCACCCTTCCGAGGGCGATGTTGTCGTCGTCCCGGAGCCGGTAGCTCGCCCGACCCAACTCGAGGAGTTCCTCGCCGAAGGGGCGTTGTTCCTCGCCGAACAGGTCAAGGAAGTCATCCGCGCTCCGGGTCAGGGGCGGCCCGCCCTTCGGGCCCTCACTCACCCCGGCCCTCGCCATTTCCAGGAGAAGGGCCGTCACCCCTCGTCGCTCCTCTTCCGAGACTCCGTCCCCTCCCGTGGGACCGCCTGCGCCGAAGCGGGCGATGAACCGATCCACACCCTCCCGGAAAAGAGGATCCTTCTCGGTCAGTCCTTCCCTGGCGATCTGTCGGGCCAGGTCCTGCAGGGCCCGGTTCCGTTCCAGCCCGGCGAGCCCGTCGGAGCGGAGGAGGTCCATGAACTCGAAGGGGTCGGCGGGCTTCACCGTGTCGTTATAGACCTGGCCGAAGAGGCGCATCCCGTGGGCCATGGGGATGCAATCCCTGGTGTAGGTATCGTTCCAGTCCCGGAGGATGGCCCTGCGCCTTTCGATCTCCGCCGCAAGGGTGTCGTCGTCAAGGCCCTCCAGGTCCACGGCGGCCAGTGACGCTCCGTCCCGTTCCATGCCCGGGATGATGGTTTCTTCCACCTTGTGCCGCAGAGCCTTGAGGTTCTCGAAGCTCCTGTGGAGGCTCAGGTACCAGGGGCGCTCGTCACCCTTGCCGCCCCGGGCCGGGGTGGTGATGGGCCTCGACTGAAGGGTATAGAGGACGGTCTCGCGAAAGCACCATTCCATATCCTGGGGCGCACCGAAGGCCCTCTCGGACCGCTTCCCCATGGCAACAACCCTGCGGACCTCACGGGGGCGAAGGGGCGGTTTCCCGGCCCTGTTGCGGGGGAGAACCTCCAGAGAGACGCCGGAGGGCGAGGGCACCATCCAGTTCTCCCGTTGTGCCGGGGTATGGGACAGAATTGTGCCCGACTCCCGGTCGATCACCCATCTGTCAGGCTCGATCGTGCCGTCCACGAGGCCCTGGTTGAGGCCGTGGACCGCCTCCACGACCGACTCCCGGGGAGCGGCGGGGCTCACGGTAAAGATGATCCCTGACCGGTCCGCGGGAACAAGTTCCTGGACCACCACCGCCATGGTGCTGCGATGGACCTGAAGACCAAGCTCCTGCCGGTAGAGGAGGGCGCGGTCCGACCAGAGGGATGCCCAGACAAGACGGATATGTTCCAGGATGGCTGCGGTACCCCTCACGTTCACATAGGACTCGTGGAGGCCCGCGAAAGAGGTCCGGTCCGAGTCCTCTCCCGGCGCCGACGAACGGACCGCCACCGGCCTGTCCGAAAAGGTCTCCTTCATGGGACCGGCGAGTTCCCTCTCCAGGTCTCCGGGCATGGGCGTCTTGAGGAACATGTTGCGGATACGGAGCGCAGCGTCCCATATCTCCTCCCACCGCATATCCTCAAAACGCTTTCGGTTCAGCTCCAGGACGATCCCGTCACCCAGGCCCGTTGCAGCCAGGTAGGTCCTGTAGGCCTCCGTGGCGACACAGAGACCGCCGGGGATACGCAGGCCCTTCCGGGCCATCAGGGCGAGGGAAAAGGCCTTGCCTCCCACATATGGCCGGTCACGCTCCGTAACGTCGAGGAGGGGTATCGCGTAGATCATGGCTTCATGTGCACCTCGGTCACGTTTTGAAAACGCCTGACCATGTAATAGACATCCACCTCCACCACCATGAAGACGCAGGAGGGCGAGGCGGTGAATTCCCGCAGATAGGGATGTTTGCTCAGGTAGAGGTCCCTCACGGACCCGCAGAGGGACGGTCCCGCCTCCGTCGCCCTTCCCGTCGCGCAGACCGCTATCGCTTCCCGGATATCAGCCGGGTTGTTCGACCGGTTGTCGATGAGGAGGGAGACGAGGGGATGGGTGGAGAGGTTGCTGTACTTCCTCGTGGGCCGGGTGGTGGCGAAGACGAGGCGGCGGAGGTCTCCGGACGAGGCGAAGGCCACCAGGTTCGTGTAGGGTTGTTCTCCCATGAGCGTTGCGAGGACGGCGAGCCTCGTGGATGCAAAGAGGCGAGCGATGGCCTTTTCCGGCTCCCCTTCCCCGGAGAGGTCCTTCTCCTCGACCCTGTCGAGAGGACCGCACATCTCCAGGGCCGGGCGCAGATCGCCGCCCGCGCACGGCTCCATCCCCCCGGGCGCGGAAAGACCCTGCAGGAGGTGGTCGTAAAGAACGAGGAGATACTCGGCAGGATCGAGCCACCTGTCGCCGGGAAGGAGTGACGGTGCGGGAGACGGGTCAAGACCGAGACGCCCGCACATCCAGATGGCCTGATCCAGGGTGGGCAGCCACACGAGCTTTGACGCGACCGCTTCGAGACTTCCCAGGCGGCGGACAAAGTGTTTGAGATCGAGGATGAAGTAGACAGATCCGCCGAAGGGGGACGGGGCGCCGATGCGTTTCCCGGGATCGAAGACATAGGAGCCGGCATGGGGGGTCCAGGGCAATCCCCTCTCCTTCATCAACCGCGCCAGTTCGCAGTGGCGCGTATCGAACAGGAAAGGCGGTTGTCTCTCTGCCGGAATCTTCACGGGGTAGACTCCTCATCCCTATCTGCCCAATGGTATGGCACGGCAAAGAGGTTGTCAAGAAACGCGGCGGCCCGGGTCAGATGCCGCTCCAGCACAGCCCTCCCCATGCGGTCCAGTTGCCCGGTCAGGATCCTCATTCTCGGGTTCTCATGGAAAACCTCCCGGTGAAGGTGGATGAACCTCCAGAAGAGGGCGTCCCAGACCTCGCACCACGGACCCTTCGGATAATCGCTCATGGCGAGGATGTACCGGGATGAACTGATATAGGGCTTGGTGGTGATGAGACCCCCGTCGGCGTACTGGCTCATGCCGAATACATTGGGCACCATGACCCAGTCGAAGGCGTCGATGAACATCTCCATGAACCACCGGTACACCTGGACCGGGTGGATCTCGCAGAGGAGCATGAAGTTGCCGAGCACCATGAGGCGTTCGATGTGGTGGGCGTATGCCAGATCCTTCACCCGGCGGATGACCACGTCCACGGGCACGATACCCGTCTTCCCCTCGTACAGGGCGTCGGGGAGGGGTCTTTCGTGCCCCCAGTGGTTGGAAAGCCGTTGGCGCTCCCCTTCAAGGAGATAGACGGCCCTCATGAACTCACGCCAGCCGATGATCTGCCGGACAAAGCCCTCGAGGGAGTTCAGCGGCACCCCTTCGTTGGTATCGGCGAAGGCAAGCGCCTCTTCCATGACCCCGGAGGGCGTGAGCAGGCCCGTATTGAGGCAGGGTGTGAGCACGGAATGAAAGAGAAAAGGTTCGTCCCTCCCTATGCTGTCCTCGTAGGGACCGAAGCGCTCAAGCCGGTGTACCAGAAAATCCCGGAGCCACGCCCTGGCGTCGTCGTGGGTGACCGGATAAAAAAAGGTCGATGCGGTGCCGGGATGGCCCGGAAAACGTGCCTCCACATAGCCGACCGCCTCTTTGACCGATTTGCGCACCCGGGGGACACGAAGAGGAGGGATCGCCATCCCGGTACTCAGGGAAAGGCGGTTCTCCTTATCGAAACTCCATGTGCCGCCCCTGGGCCTGCCTTGTTCCACGAGTATCCCGAGCCGTTTCCGCTGGGCTGGATAGAACCGCGCCATGGAGTAGTGGCGGGTCCCCCTGAAGAAATCACGGAGCCACGATTCGAGGCTCAGAAAGGCCGGCGACGGGACGGTCTTTACCGCCACCCCCGCAGTCCGTTCCCAGAGGGCCAGATCTGCCCGCAGGGACAGGTCGGAAGACTCCACCATGTGGAGGACCCGAAGACCCATATCCGCCAGGGCACGGAAGAACCGCTCACCCTCCCCGATGTCCCCTTCCTCCACGTATCGGACATCAAATCCCCGGGCCCTCAGTCGCTGTTCATACTCCTTCATGGACGCCCGGTGGAGCACGAGCTTTTTCTTTTGGAACCTGATCTTCCTTTGGAGGTCATGAAAGAACCGTCCCTCTTCCACGAGGAAGACGGGCCGGTCTTTCTTCAGACACGGATGGTCCTCAAAGAGCTGATCAGGCAGTACAAGGACCCCTTCGGGGGGCAAGGCCGGGTGTTCCGCACTCACATGCGCCGCCTCAGGATCTCTTTCATGCGGGCGATACCTTCAGGGGAGAGGCCCAGATCGGCGGCCTCCTTCTCGAAATCCCCGCCTGTCCCGTATCCCCCCGCGTAACCGTTGAGCCGGGCCGCTGCGGTGGAATCGATGAAATCCTTCTCGGCCGGATAGATGGCCCTCAGTTCCCGGGCCACTTCCCCCCGGTTCCGGAGGTAGTATTTCTGGTGGTATCCCTCGGCGAGATGGAAGCGGGTGAAGGGCATGATCTCCGTATAGATCCGTGCGCCCAGCCTCGAGGCCTCCCGTTCCCTCGACGCGAGGGCGGCCTTTTTCTGCTCCTCCGAGTGATAGAAGATGACGGACATGTACTGCCTTGACCACGGGCGGCTCCACGGCTCGTGTTCGCCCCAGAAGATCTCGAGGAGCTTCCCGTAATGCGTCTTCGCGGGATCGAAATCGATCTGGAGCGTCTCCGTGTGGTCCCCTAAAGAGTGATAGGTGGGGTTTTCCTTTGTTCCCCCCGCGTACCCCACCCTGGTACGGACGACACCGGGAATGAGCCCGAACCGGGCATCAGGACCCCAGAATCACCCGAGGGCGAAGGTGGCCGTCTCCACCTTTGCGGGGACTTTGAGATCGACCGGCGGTTTCTTTCGTTCCTTCTCCGTCTTCCCTGCGGCCGACCCCATAGCCGGATGAAGTGCCAGAATCACCCCCACAACCCACACCACAGCCATGAGCAGACTCTTTTTCTTTCCTCTCGTACCCACGCGCGTTCCTCCATGGGGAAAGTCTAAGCACTGGGGAGGGACTGATAAAGGGGCACAAAAAAAAGAGGCTGTCATGCCAGCCTCTTTAGGGGAGTGCACCAGTGAAGCCTCTGTGCCGCTTACCGGTGGCTGCTCCTCGTCATACTGTTTCTGTTGCAAACCCCATGCCGGGGATCCCCGCCGCGTAAGCCCTCGTCCGGGCTCGCTTTTTTCTTCGTGGCCCTGCAGACGGCCTCGGTATCTGTCAGCTTTACCGACATAAAGTGCATGAGTAAAATTATTTTAGTATTCCATTCTCGATAGTTATGAATTAAAAAGGATTGATCGGTTTTTGTCAAATCCGCCGACAGAGAGGGCTAAAACACCCCGCCCAGGCTCCCCGCGTACCCCGTCATCTCCACGTAGCCCTCAACGGCCACCTCTCTGCCCGATGACGTCCCCTGACCCCCGACCACCCCTTCATAATAGGTGACCCCGGTGGAGCCCTCGGTGGCGAGTTCCTGATCCTGCACGAGGACGGCGAGGGAGAGGTCGATGCCCGCCTTCGGCACCTCCAGGCGCCAGCGGCTGGGATAGGTCCCTCCGCTCCTGGCGCTCTTCCACCGGCTCGCAACGGAAAGCCTGAAGTCGGCGAGGGACAGGTGGGTCGATTTCCCGGAAGGCTCGATGAGGGTCCCCGACGAGGCGGGTTCCACGGAACCGTCCTTTTTCCTCAGGTGATAGATCATGAGGTCACGGCCGTCGGAGAGGTGGATACTGAACCAGTCCCATCCCACCTGATCCGGCGCGAGCTGATTGGAACCGAATTCCTGGTCGAACCAGCCCACCCCGGTAACGGCCACGGGACGTTCCAGGGCGGGGGTCTTGAGAGAGCCTTTGGCCCTGAGGTCGGTGAAGGAATAGTAATAAGACGCCTGGCCGCGGCCCGGCCCCTTTCGGCTCAAGCCCCTGTCTCCGTGAAAAACGATGGGCTTGGCCGGCTCCAGTTCGAGATCAAGCTCGAGCCCCTTGTGGCGGGCGGAAAGGGCGATCCTTGTCCCTTCCATCTTCGCCCACCAGTTGAGGTTCCATACATCCATCACCCCCTCCCTGGCGCCGGCCAGACCGGGTCCCTCCCGGGAGGCCCGGTCGTGATACCAGAACCTCCGGGCCGTTACCTCGGTGACCGCGAAGTGGGCAAGGTGCACATCCCTCACCGACCATGGGTTCCTCTTCTCCCCGGTCTGAACCTCGATGCCCTGGCGAAAGAAGGTGAGCTGATACCCGTACCGCCTCCCTGTCCCGTCCCGGAGATTTCCCGTGAAGTACCACCACTCGGTGCGGTATTCAGGGTGGGCGCCGTGATCCCGTGGAAAGGACCAGGACCATGGGCCTTCCACCACCTTCCACTGGTCAGCGCGGACCATGGACGGCCCGTACGCCCCGAAGAGGCTGAGCATGGCCAGCCCGATCAGCAAGCCCAGCCTCACCATCTCCTTACCCATTCCGTCTCTCCTCATTCCTCCATTCCCTCATTGACTCATCTTCCCATTCCCTCATTCCCGCATTCACCCATACCCTGCCCTTCGTGCCGGCATCTCCTCGCACACACGGTCGCTGCTCTCCAGCGGTTCCGCTCCCTCGCGTTCGGCTGCGGAACTTCTGTCTGCGACACAAGACCGTGCTTCCTTGCCTCTCGACGGTGTGCAGCCGGAGACCCCGACAGGGCTGTCGGAAAACCGGTGGATGAGAGAATGGGTGGATGAGGAATTTCCTTGCACCTTGTATCTTGCACCTGCCATCATCACCCATTCCCTCATTCACTCATCTTCCCATTCACCCATCTTCCCATTCCATCACTCCTCCCTGATCTGCATGTCCGGGTAGGTCCGGAGCACCTTCCACACCGGGTAGGCGGCAGCCCCGAGGCTGGCGAGAAGGGCCGTAACGAGGGCCAGCCCGTAGGGCTCGAAGGAGAAGTGATAAAAGATGGTCCAGTTGAAGCTGTGGAGATTGATCACCTTGATGAGCACCACGGCCAGCACGGTCCCCAGGGCCGTACTCATGAGAAAGCTGACCACCCCCATGGCGATGCCTTCCACCAGGGTCATGCCCGCCACCTGGCCGGTGGAGAATCCCAGGGCGCGGTAGATGCCGAACTCCCGCTGCCTCTCCATGAAGAGGGTGAGCAGGGCACCGGCGATACCGAAAAAGGCCACCACAATGGCCATGACCCGCATGGAGCGGGTGACCGCGAAGGTGGCGTCGAAGACGTTGAGGATGTTGCCCTGCAGCTGGGACCTCGTGAGCACGGGAAGGCCCCTTTCCCCGGCCCTTTTCCTGATTTCCTCCCCTATTTCCCGGTACCGGGGGTTGTCCTCACCTATGAAGAAGGCCAGACTGTTGATGGTGGGATCCTTGAACAGCCTCAGGTAAAGGGTCCGGTCCATCATGATGACGCCGTGCTCGCTCGTGTAGTCGTAAAAGACCGCCGCCACCCTGAGAGGAACCGGTCCGTCCACGCCGGTCACGGCGATGGTAGCACCTGACCGGGTGTTGAAGTTCCGGGCAAAACTCTCGGAGATGATGACCTGCCCTTCCTCCACATCCTTCCAGTTCCTGTCGCCGCCCTCCACCCAGGCGAATTTCGCGTGATCCTTCAACACGGTGGCGCTGATGGCGGTGATGAAGACCGGGTGCCCTTCGTAGGTGATCTTCACATTCCGGTAGGGGTCCACCCCTTTGAGGCCGGGAAGACGCCGTATCTCCTCGTAGAAATCGACGGGGACGGTGATCTCCTGGGAGGCGCCCACATAGAGGTCGCCCCGCAACTGGGTGTCCATCCACCAGACCAGGGACTGGCGAAAACTGCCGATCATGGATCCGAGCCCCACGGAGAGGGAGAGGGCTATGGCAAAGGCGGCCACCGCCACGGTGGTCCGCGAGAGGTTCTGGCGGATCGTGCCGGCGGCCACCCTCCCCGGAAGCCCCCACAGGAAGGATGCAACCCTCCTCATGGGACCGGAGAGGACGAGGAGGACCACACCGGTTAAGAAACTCCCGCCGATAAGGATGCCGAAAACACCGGCGAAACCGATGTAGACGTATCGCCCCGTGAAGGCAAGGAGTACGGCGCTCACCGCGAGGATCGCCACACCGGCCAGCCCGAGCCTTTGGGCCGACCGTCTCTCCCTGCGGCTCACCACCCGGCCCCGCACCGCCTCGACGGGATCGAGCCCCACAATCTCCCGGACGGGGAAGAGCGCCCCGAGGAGGCTGGCGAGACACCCCAGCACCATCCCCGTAGCCACGATGGAGAAGGACCAGGGCAAGGGATTGGGCTTGAGAAAAAAATAAAGATTACTGATCGTATCGCCCACGATCCCGGTGAGGAACCGCGAAAGGCCGTACCCCAAGAGACTCCCGAGGAGGCCCCCGAGAAGGCCGAGGATCAGGACCTCCAGGAGAAAGGCCCCCACCACCTCATTGTTCCTGGCGCCGAGACTGCGCAGCACCCCCGCATCCCGCTTCCTGCTGACCACGGCGAACATGGCCGTGTTATAGATGAGAAAGACGCCCACAAAAAGGGCAAGGAGGGACAGGGCCTCCAGGTTCAAACGGAAGGCGTCGAGCATGGCCCGAAAGGTCTGGGATCTCTGGATCCCGGACTGGATGAGAAACCCCTTTCCCCACCGGGAGCGGAACGCAGCCTCGTCGGTCACCACCATGTCGATCCGGTCGATCCATCCCTCCAGCCGGAACAGCTTCTGGGCATGCCCCACGTCCATGAGCACGATGGGCTCACCCGAGGGGTTGGTGAAGAGGCCCGTCACCTTCAGATCCCCGAAGGAGGTCCCGAGGAGGGAGCCCGTCTTCAGCTTCAACCGGCGGGCCAGGTTGTAATCGATGATCACGGTCCTTTCATCGAGAAAAAAGGCAAAGGCCTCTCTGCCCTGCCCGTTTGCTCTTGACCGGTTGTAGGCGGTGACGATCTCGGGCCTGATGTGGCGGTCGAGAAAGACATCGATCCCGAGGAGACGGATCAGCTCCCCGTTTTTCAGGCGGATACGGCGGTCGATGACAGGGGCGAAGGCCTCGACGGCAGGATCCTTCATGAGCGCCGCGAGGATGGTCTCTTCCATGGGTCCAGCGGGACGCTCGAGGGAGTGGGTCGCCTTTCCCTTCAGGAATTCCACCGCCTGGGAAAAACTGAAGAGGGCCGACCTGGCCGAGAGGGTCATCCCCACCACCGCAGCAACGCCGCAGGCTATGCCGAGGAGTTGGAGGACCGAGAGGCCCCTCCTTCTTATGAGGTAGCGGAGGAAGGACCGGGCAACGGTCCTCACGAGCCTGCGTCCTCGCAAGAGGCTTCTTCCACGACCGTGCCGTCCACCATGCGGAGGATGCGCGTTGCAAAGCGACAGGTGAGGGTGGTATGGGTGACCATGAGAAGGGTCGTCCCCGCCCTGCGGCACGTTCCGGTGAGCAGTTCCAGCACCAGGTTCCCCGTGGCCGTGTCCAGGTTCCCGGTAGGCTCGTCGGCGAGGATCAGCACCGGTTCCTTCACCATGGCCCGGGCTATGGCCACCCGCTGCTGTTCGCCGCCGGAGAGCTGATGGGGAAACCGGCCTTCTTTCCCCTCGAGGCCGACCGAGCGAAGGGCCTCCATGGCCTTTTCCGGCTCTCTCCTGCCGGCGAGCTCGAGGGAGAGATAGACGTTTTCGAAGGCGGTGAGGGTGGGGAGGAGATTGAAGAACTGAAAGACAAAGCCGATGCGATTCCTCCTGAGTTCCGTCCTGCCCTTCTCGCCGAGGGCTTCCACATCCCGACCTTCAATCTCGATAGCCCCCCTTGTAGGCCTGTCCAGACCGGCAAGGCAGTTGAGCAAGGTGGACTTGCCGGAACCGCTCTTTCCCAGGAGCGCCACGATTTCGCCCGGATAAACCTCCAGGTTCGTTCCCCTGAGGGCGGCGCCGTCCGCCTGGCCGTCCTGACCGTATGACTTCCACAGGTCTACTACCCGAATGAGCGGCTCCATGGGTGGCTAACTCCTTTACACGGCCGACTTCTCTGCCGGCAGATAGATGAGAAAGGGTGTTTCCTTAACGAAGAGCACATTATGGGGCTTCCCGATGGCCTCTTCAGCGACCAGCCCGAGCCGGGAGAGGTAGGGAAAAACGGCCTCCTCGAGGACGCAGGGCACAGGGTTGAGGGGCTCGTGGTAGATCTCCAGACGGCGCAAGCCCCGACGCACGGTGTAAAACCCGGTGAGAGGGTCGATAAGGTAGTCCATGGCCTCCTTTCTCGTGGCAAAAGGAGCCAGTCCGTCGAGCCTCTCCCCGGCCCGGCGGGCATCGAAGAGCAGGTCACCCCGCCAGTCTCCCCTTACCCGATAGGCGGTCCCTTGACCGCCGCCGGACCCGGTGACGGTGATCCGAAAGGGGGCATATTCCACGGGCATGCCGGAGAGAAGCCGGTAGAGATAGGCGATAAGCCCCTGAGCCACCCCGCAGTGCACGAAATGGACCGCCGGCGTTCCCGTGACGGGATCGATCACATAGGTGCGGATGTTCACCTGGTCGAAGGGGATGGGGGGCGACGGTATGCCGAGGCCTTTCTTCGTGGTGCCCCGGAACATGACCACGGTAATGAAGACCCTGTCCTTTTCCGCCTCGGCCAGGGACAGGCGGGCGGGCACATGGGGCCTCACCGTGGCCGAGGGCAGAAGATAGGAGACGTAGAGCAGGTCACGAAGGTACATCTCCACGGTCACGACCCCTACCCCCTCTCTCTTTGAGGAGTCTTCACCAGCCTTTCCGTGTCATAGGAAAGAGACCGGATCTTCCGGAGGATAGACTGATAGAGGTCTTCCTCCATCCGGGGGGACCGCGACAGGATCCAGAGATACCGGTAGTCCGGATGACCCACCACCGCGTACTCGTAATCCTTTCCCAGGTCGATGATCCAGTAGTCGCCGTAGAAAGGCCAGAAGAAGGTAACCTTGAGTTTCGCCTTCGTGACAGGGTCGACCACCTTCGCCGTGCCCCTGGCCCGGGTCAACTCTCCGTCCAGGCCGCCGCGGTAACACTCGTTGAGCACCCCGATCCGGCCGTCCTCCCGGAGGGTGTAGGTGGCCCGGGTACCCGCGCATCCCCTCTGGAACTCATTCGGGTAGCTCGCGATCTCGTACCAGGTGCCCGCGTAGCGGTTGATGTCCACATGGTCCACAACGGCAAGGGGCGGCCTTGTCCGGTCCATTGAGGATACACACCCTGCCATGACGGCGGCGATGAGCAGCAGGACGGCTGCACGAAACCCTTTCGATCTTTTGTTCACGACCTCATTTCACCATCTTGAAGAGGACCGTGGCGATAGTCTTGCGCTCCTCAGGGGTCGCGATATCCCACATTTCCTTGAGAAGCTCCTCTTCCTTGGTGGCCGGACACACCTTCTCGGCGAGAAAGTCGCCGACCCGCGTGGCCAGATCCTGAATCTCCGCATCGCTCATGCCGATCTTGCGGGCCGCGGCGATGCCTTCCTTCAGGGTATTACGCCAGTTGGTCCAATCCTTCAAGAAATCCATCACCTCGAGACACTGAAACCGTTTCATGGTCAACCTCCTCAGGCAAAAGTCAATGGTTGCAGGCCTTCAACGTCAGGAACGAGCGCTATGGAGCTAAACTCAAGATAAGGCAGAAAGCCTGAAAGTCAAGAATTGCGGGGGGCGCATTGTATCCTCTCCCCGGCTCTGCTATAATCGATCCGTGCCACGTGTTCACGCTCCATCCCATTCCACGGTAAAGGGGGATCATCCATGAAACTGCCCGAGTACGTGACCAAGGAGGAAGTGAGAAGAGTATGCAGGGAGATCGGCCTGAAAGACTGGACGAAATTGAAGGAGGCCAAGGTGGCCCCTAAAGAGGCCAGGATCATCCTCGACCTGGTCAACGAGGAGAAGATGCCCATCGACCTCCAGGAATTCAAGGCCGGCCTCGAGGTGGAACTGGAGCACGGCGTGAGGTTCAAGGACGCCAATGTGACCAACAACCACCCCCTCCTCACGGGAAAGATCGTCATCGCCCACCTGAAGGAGTCACTCGACTACTACAAGCTCCTCGACGTGGCAGAGGCGGAGGGTGACCTCCTCAAGGCGATCGTGGCGGGCAACACGAAGAAGATCAAAGGGTACTTCAAGAAACTGGCCACCGCCAGGGCGGCCCTTTCAAAGGCAGAGGCGGCGCAGATCACATAGAGACGGCTGACTGGCTGAATAGCTGATTGGCTGACTGCTGTAATTGGTCAAGGGGCCTGACCCCCGTGCCTTTCCCCTTGACCAATTAGCCTTGAACCTTGTTTCTTGCACCTTTACTCAGTCCCTTTGCGAAGGCGCTTTTGGGGGCGTTGCAGATGGGACAGTGCCATTGCTCGGGCAGTTTGTGGAAGGGAGTCCCTTTGGCCTGCTCATCGTACTGATACCCACAGACTGAACACGTCATCCCTTCCTCCTCGTGGTTCCAGTCTCAGGCGGGCTGCCCCGCCATCCCGCCCGCTCTTTCCTCTTCAACCGAGCCCCTGCACGTGCCGCACAGGCCGTACAGGTCCACGTGGTTCCAGAGTATTTCAAAACCCGCCCTCTCCTCTTCGGGAATGGAGAAGGAAAGGGTGCTGCGAATGTCCACGATGGTCTTGCACTTCAGGCAGATGAGGTGGTGGTGCGGTTGGGGGTTGGGATCAAAGCGCTTCTTGTCGGGATCGATGGTCAGCTCCATGATCTCGCCACGGTCCCTCAGCATCTGGAGCGTGTTATAGACCGTGGCAAAGGAGATACTTGGATACTCCGCCGAAACCGCCTTATACACGTCCAGGGCGGAGGGATGGGAGGTATTTCCTTCCAGGTATCTCATGATCAGAAGTCTTTGCGGCGTCTTTCTCACCCGTGAATCCTCCTCAAACCTGACGGACCTTCAGATTGGAATCATTATAAACAATAACGCCCCGGTGTCAAGGCCGGCAAAAAAAAGGGGGGTCACGTGCCTGCGGCGACCCGCCTTCCCGGTTCGTAGCCACCTTTCATCACCGTCTCCCGGCCGGCGACCTCCCCAGGTCCCACGGCCCTGCCGTGGACCATGCCCGCGACGGGAGGGTCGATGGAGCGGACCATGTCCTGATGGGAGCGCAGGGCATGGACCGGTCCGGAGGGAAGGATTCAATCGAAGTGTATCCTGTAGTAGAGGTCAGCACCGGTTTCCGTACCCGTTGATGTCTCGATCTCCCAGCGTCTTCCCAGAGAATACTTGATATTGACCCGGTACTCCCTCGAGAGGAGAGACTGGCCTATGCCTATGTAGAGCCTCGGCGAAAGGAACTTGCCCACCTTCAGGAGAGAACCGGACAGGTCGCGGCCCGTGGATTCGATGTCGAGAACGTCGAGCCCGAGACCTTCCCGGATCCGGTCCTGGAATCCGCTCGACCGCCCGCCGAGCAGGATCCCCCCGGCGGCGCGGAGCGCCAACTGTTGTGTGTCTTCCGCGGTCGTGATCGGCCTGCCGAGAACGATGGTGGCGAGAATGTCCGAATCGGACATGGACGGTTCCGAGTAGAGCCGTATGAGGGGAGCGGCCGGCGTTCCCGTGACGAGCACCCCGGCGGTGACGGTGCGGGACAGGAAATCGCCCGTCTCGATTGTTCGGACCGCCAGTATGTCGAGGTTCGGGCGATCGATGGCTTCACCGACAAAGATGATCCGGCCCCTGGTGATCTGCAGTTTGGTGCCGTAGGCCGAGTAACCGCCGTCAACCAGTCGTATCTCGCCCTGCCCCCTCACCTCATCGGGCTTCTCGGCGATGACGAGAAGCCCGCCCGCCAGACGGGCCGTGAGTCCTTCGGCCCTGACGGAGGTGTCCATACCGAGGGCAACCCGCACGCGGAGATCAGGTTTGAACGGGAGACTCCGTTGTTTCGGGCCCGGACGGCCCTCCACCACAACGTCGCGGCTGACCGGCACCGGGCCTTTCTTCTCGGCGCCCCTCAGAGACAGATAGGGAACCTCCACGTCGCCGCGGACCTGTAGCACGCCGCCTGTCTGGCGGAACTGCAGATCAGGGTTGACCTCGGCCTTCACCTCCGGCAGGTCGACGGCGAGAAAACGCTGCCCGGAGAGCCGGCCTTCGAAGCCCGTGATCCGTCCGTCGCCTATGGTGGCGGTGGAGGTGCCGGTAATCTGACCCTTGCCCGATTTGACGGCCATGGATGTCACCGTGATCCGGTCTCCGGACAACGCCACGCGGGCACCAATGTCGGTGAGGCGTATGCCGGCCTGGGGAAGGTATCCGCCGCCGCCTTGGATCTCCGCGCTTCCCTCGAGAACGGGCGCCTCCCAGGTCCCCCTGACACCTGCCGAGAGAAGGGCCTCGCCCCTGGTGTCCGCCACGATGCCGGGAAGGAGGGCGGCGAGAAGGCCCCTCTCCTTCATCCTGGCCCTGACGTTGACCTCGACCGCCCCTTTGGGATCCATGGAGAGAGGAAACCGGGGTGGAAGGGGGATACCGAAATCCAGGAGAATGACACCGATGTCGGTAAGCCCGACTTCGCCCCGCCCCCTGAGACCCCTGTCGCTCCAGGAAACCTCCACGTGCCCCTTCTTGAAGGATGCGTCCACCCTCCCTTCGTCGGTCTGCCAGCCCATCACCCCGTGGGTAAGCGTCGCCGATCCGTCGAGAAGGACGGTCCGGCCGTTGACCACCGCACCCTTTGCCCCTCCCGATACCTTCCCGGTCAGATCGACCTGCTTCGGCACCAACGCCTTGAGAAGAGTGAGGTCCACATCGTTCCACTTCGTGTCGAACACCACCCTCTCCGGGACACCGCGGGATGGAGGGTCCGATGAATAAAGAGCGGCCCCGACAGAACCGTTGACGGGGAGCGAGACGGTGCCCCCGGCCGAGAGACCGCCTTCGGTCCATCGGAATTGTATCTCCACCGATAAGGGGTCAAGGGTGACGGACCGGGAGGTCACGGTCCCCTTCATGGATGCGACCCCGGAGAGGACCGGTGTCCGGCGCAAGCCCTCGACCATGGAAAGGGAGGCGTTCACCCTGCCGGCAAGACCCGCACCGGGCAACAGGGCTCCGAAACGGGCCGCCTCCATGTCCTGAACCCTGAGGGAGGCTGCACCGGAAAAGGGTTGGAGGCTGATGCGGGCCTCCCCCTCGATCCGCTCCCCCCGGGCGCCTGAAAGGGCGAAGGCCTCGAGGACAAGTCGTTCCCTCGAGATCGAAAGAGGGACTTCCCTCTCCAGGGCCCAGGGGCCGAAGCCTTCATCCTGCCCGCTCAAATCCTTGATGCGGCCCTTCCAGGCCTGTTGGCTGTAGGAGCCTCCCGCCCTTAACGACAACCTGTGGGACCGGGAGGCAAGGGTCATCTCCATTGTGTGGTCCGTCAAACTCCCGGCGATTCGAAGCCTCCCTGCGGCCGGTCCCAGGGCACCGAACGCCCCGTCCCGGATGGTCGCCTCTCCATCGATGAGCCCCCCTCCTGTCCCGGTGTCAAGAGATGCCTTCACCAGGGCTTCCCTGAGGCTGAGGGTCCGGTACCGGCAATTCCACGCCCGGGCAGTGAGTACCCCTGCAAGGGCACCCTGCCGCCACCGTCCCCAACCCTCCGCATGAATCCGGCCTTTCGAGTCCGGAATGAGGCGGGCAAGATCACCGATCTTCGCCCTGAACTCCACCCTTTCCTGAATGGTGCCTTTCGCCCTGATCTCCAAGTCATGGCCTTCGAGCGTGAATTCACCTATTCGGGTCCGGGTCTTCTCTCCCTCGGCTTCGAGCCTGCCGGAAAAGGCCCTGTCCCAGAGGGTGCTCCTGAATGCCTCCGCTCTCACCCTGCCCGTCGGTGGACCCTCGGGGGGGAGTATCAGCGAACCCTTCACCCTGGCGTTGATCACGCCCCGCCACTCCCGGTTGATGAGGGAGGGGTTCATTCCGCTCAGGAGGATCTCACCTTTCACCGTGGTGTCAGTCGCCCAGCCGGCCTCCACCCTGCCCGACACCCTGCCGCCCAGAATAGTGCCTTTCCTCACCTCCACCCCGGCGAAATCCTCACCGAAGCGAAACCGTCCCTCGAGGCCCATATTCTCCCAGCCCCTTCCCTTGCCGGTCGCATGAAACCGGCCGTCAAAGGTGGAAAGGTCAGTTGTTCCCTCCATGGTACCGGACAGGGACGGCAGGAAAGAGATCTCCCGGGACAGGTCCAGGTCCCGGGCTGCCAGCCGCACCGACACCGAAGGTTGTGGACCGGCGAGGTCAACCGACACCGCTCCGGTGACGGCCCCCCGCCGTCCCGGCTGGGTGAGCCGCAGGGTCCCCAGTTCTATGCGTCTTCCCTCCACCTGAAGCTCCGCGTTCACCTCGCTGTCCTTCAGATGACCGTCTGCCGCACGGCAGTGTAACCTTCCCGAAACTCGCCTCGGGTCGCCCGGCCCCGAGAACTCACCCTTTATCGCAACCCGGGTGGTTCCCGGCACCGGACGGCGGGGATGAAGATCGAAGCGGACCTTCATGAGGCGCCCTGGCAGGTCGCCCTCCATTGATCCCGCCAGGAGGAACCGGGGAAACTCCGCACGCAACTCCTTTCCGCGAAGGTGGCCGTAGTACCAGGAAAACCGGCCCGCCATCCTGTCCAGATGCAGCGCGGTCTCGCCCTTTCTCAGGTAGGTGAACCGATCGATCTCCCCGTAACCTATCTCCGCCCGGAGCCAGGAAGAGATCGCCCCTGTCCCGGGCCACTCAAACAACGGGCTTCCGGGATCGATGTCGTGTGCGTCGTCATAGACGACACCGCTCAGGACGGCGCGACGAACGGCCAGCCGACCTGAAAGGATGCGCCAGGGCTGCCATGCGACTTCGAGATGTTCCACGGTGATCCGTCCCCTGGGCCACGTCACCGCGATATTCGCAACGGTGAGACCCCTCGCCAGTCCGCCCGCGATCTCACCGGTCTCGATCACCGTGCCCGTGGCATAAGACAGGAGTCTTATGACGGCCCCTGTCCCGCCTGGGGTCAGGAACATCCACGAGAGACACGCCACCGCCGCTACGAAGAGGGCGGCGAACACAAAGAGTCCGACCCTTCTCCTCATAACTCGAACCCCACGGTGAAGTGGACGCGGATCACGGGTCTCTTCTCATCGATCTGGCGGGCCACATCCAGCCTGATGGGGCCCACCCTGGTGTAGTAGCGAACGCCGAGACCCGCTGCCTGGACAAGGCTCATGGAGGAAAAACTGTCGAAGGCGTTTCCCGTGTCATAGAAGGCCGCGATGCCCCAGTCTTCCCCGACGGCCCTTTCCACCTCCCCGCTCCAGACGAAGAGATGTTTCCCCCCCACCACCTTGCCCGCATCACCTTTCGGTCCGAGCGTCTGGTACCCGTATCCCCGAACGGACCGGTCGCCGCCGGCGAAGAACCGGAAAGGGATGGGTAACTCGCTCAGCCCTTCCTCCTGGATGGTGGCACCGAGGTGAAGGCGCGTGAGGAAGGAGAGGCGGCCCTGAAGGGGAAACACCGCGCCTCCGTTGAAGAGAAACCGTGCGAAACCCGTTTCGGAACCGAGTGCCCGATGGGTGGCCTTGATCTCCGCAAGACAGCGGTAACCCCGGGCTGGCCGCAGGGGATCATCGAAGCCGAGCACATTCAGCCGAACACCGGGCACCACGGAGAGGGAGCTCGTCCTCTGATCGCCCGCCTTCGAATTCTCGTGGGTCAACTGGAGAAAGAGGCTCCCCAGCCTCCCGTCACCGAGGCTCATCACCCTCTCACCTTCGAAGGACGTTTGGGTGGAGTCGTAGGTTTTTGTCTCCTCCCGCTGCAGGGAAGCGCGGAAACCCGTGTGGGTGCGGAGATCGTCGGCGCTCGGGATCACATAGCGGGCCGCGAGACCCTGGAGGCGCTCGCTCACGTTCGCCTCCGACTCCAGGGTGTGTCCCCTCCGGAGAACGTTTCCATCCCGATATCGCAGGGAAAGACGCGCACCCGTGTCCGTCCCGAAACCCACGCCTCCCCTCAGGCGCTTGGCAGGTGCCGGGGCGAGGTTGATCACGACCGGGACATGACCCTCCCTTGCCCGTTCCTTCTCGGCGGTCACGACAATGTCCCGGAAAAGGTCCGCATTGGCAAGGTTCAGGCGGGTCTCCGCCAGTTTCGCATAGGAGAACACATCGCCTTCCCTGAAGGTGAGGTATCGCCTCAGGAGGTCACCGGGATAGCGGTCAGACCCGGCAAGGGTCACCGTGCCGAAGAAGAACCTGGGGCCCGTCTCGAGGGTCAGGGTCACCGTCGCTTCCAACCGTTCGGGGGATACGCGGACAACCCTCTCGGAATAATCGGCATCGATATAACCCAGATCGATGGCCTTCTGCCGCAGCTTCTCCCTTGCATCTTCGTACCGTCGGTGATGGAGCACATCTCCCTTCACGAGAGGAAGGGCGCGCACGAACTCCTCAAGTTCCTTCTCTGCGGCGCCGGGACCCTCCACCCTGACGGAGATCGCGGTGAGGAGAACCGGCTCCCCCGGTACCACCTGCACCCTCACCACATGCCCGTCAACGGCGGCACCTTCCAGTTCGGCGGTGACCGTGGGGTCGTAGTAACCGAAAGGCTCCAAGCCGGCCCGCACCCGCTCGGGAACAGCGCGAAGGTACCGCTCAAGCCATGTTCGATTCACCCTTCCCTCTTCCACAAGACCGGGGGGCGGTTCGAGGGCGAGCCTCACGTTCTCCAATTCGGCCCCGGCAAGCCCCTCAACCACGATCTCGACCGCTTGATCCGCCATGACGCCGGTCGGGAGAATTGCGAGAACAAAGGAAAGGACGATCAGGTACCGGCGAATCACAATCCTCCTCGGGCACGCCCGTTTCAGGGAGACCTGCACGGTCGGTACTCTACCTCGGACGCTCAGATATAGTATAGCCCATGAGAAAAATCCGCTCCTCCCGGCCGTTGCAGATCGGGTCCGAAGGTATTAGGTTACACAATTAAGGTGATGTGACCCCCCATGATGACTGCATGGCGGGGACAGGGGAAAGGAGGAAGGCATGATCGATAAACCTACGGAGAAAGAGGAAGAGTATTTTGCCAGGCTGGAATTTGAGAGGAAACGGGCAGCGGAGCACGAAAAACACGAAAAACTTGCCCGGAAGGAAAAGGAGGCCCTCCGGGAACTCCATTTCATGAGGTGTCCCAAATGCGGAATGGAGCTCATAGAGATCGACTTCAGGGGCATCAAGGTGGACAAATGCTCCGAGTGCCAGGGCGTCTGGCTTGACGCGGGCGAGATGGACCACGTGGCGTGCCTGGAGAAGTCGACCCTCGACAAGCTCTTTACCGTCTTCAGACGATAGGGGGAGGAAAAGGGGCTTCCTCCCGCGGTACCCCATCACAGCACGTTTTTCTTGAACTCCTCGATGCCGATGCGCTCGATGAAGCGGTGGGTCCGCTCCTTCGGCTTCGCGTTCCTGGCGTAGTAGTCGAAACACTTCCTTGCCAGCTCGATCACCTGCTCGGTGGTCAGGTCTTCCGCAATCACGTCGCCGATCCTCGGCTTTCCGCCCGAATTCCCGCCGAAGATGACGGTCCAGCCCGACTTCTTGCCGAAGACGCCGAAATCCCGGACGTACCCCTCGCCGCAGTTGAAGGGGCACCCCGACACACCGATCTTCGCCTTTCCCGGTAAGTCCATGCCCACGAAGAGCTCTTCAAGCTTACCGCCCAGCCCCAGGGAATCCTGGAGGCCGAACCTGCACACCGTGGTGCCCGGGCAGGCCTGCACGTAGTGGACGCAAATGCCCACCGCCGGCCCGATGCCGGTTCCCAGCTCCTCCCAGATCTGAGGAACCTGTTCCGGCTTGATCCCCACGAGGGCCATCCGCTGGGCCGAGGTGATCTTGATGATGGGGATCTCGTACTTCCGCGCCACGGCCGCGATGGTTTCCAGGATCTCCGGGGTCACGAGGCCCATGGGCATCCTCGGCACGAGCGCGTAGGTCTGCTTGTCCCGCTGAATAAAGGCTCCCTGTATTTCGTCCGCCATGCATGACCTCCCGTGTTTTTCTTCCATAGGTGATACCACAGTCGGGGTACCGAGGGCAAAATAATGAAGAACACCTGACCCTTTCCGGGGCCCGTGCCTTCCGTGACTGCCCTTGACATGCCTCAGCGGGTCCCGCTATACTGGTTCTCAGGAGCAGTTTTGCTCATGGAAGCTGATTTAGAACCCTCCACCCGGCAACAACAAACCCTTACCATCACCAGTCACCACCAAAAACAAGGAGGTAACCACACATGTCCGAAAGAGAGGAAAACAAAAGAGTAACGCGAAGGAATTTCATGAAGGGTGCCCTCGCAGCGACCGGCGCCATTACCCTTGTGGGTCTGGATACAGGGAAGTCCGAGGCGAAGGCCCACCCCATCAGGAAATGGAGCGAAACCGCCGATGTGGTGATCCTGGGGTTCGGCGGCGCCGGGGCCTGTGCCGCCATCGAAGCGGCGGACGCCGGGGCGAAGGTGCTCATCCTGGAGAAGCAGGCCAAGGACAACCTGATCAACAACACCCGCATGTCGGGCGGCATTTTCCATTGCCCGGACCCGACGGGTGACCGGAAGGCACTGAAAGAATATGCCAAGGCCATGTTCAGCGGCGATAACCTCCCCTGGCTCATCGAGGGGGAGCAACCACAGGACATCGCCGACGGCCTTGCCGAGGCCTGGGCGGAGTATTCGCCCCAGAACCTGGACTTCCTGACAAAACTTGATCCCGCCTTCAAGACCGTTGCCTTTCCGAGGTTCCAGGGGGCGGCCTTTCCAAACTTCCCCGGCGCGAAGGAATGCAAGTACAGGGTATTCGGCAGCTCCTTCACCGGAAGGGCAAGCTTCGACATCCCTACCAAGGACCTGCCCAAGGCGGAAAAGATGAACGGTGAGGCCTTCTTCCATGTCCTCCGGGAGGCGGTAGAGAAGAGGAATGTGAAGGTACTCTACGGGACCCCCGCCAAGAGCCTGGTCATGAACGGGAAGGGAGAGGCCATCGGCGTCACCGCCGGCAGGAAGGGCGGCCCGGATATCGCGGTCATGGCGCGAAAAGCGGTCATCATCACCACGGGAGGCTACGAGTTCAACAAGGAGATGAGAAAGGCCTTCCTTGAAGGCCCCGGGGTCGAAGGGTGGGCCTTCTACGGCTCTCCCGACAATACGGGCGACGGGATCGAAATGGCCCTCAAGGTAGGGGCGGCACTCGCAAAGGCAGGCAAGGCCGCCTCACGGATGATCGCCGCCGTTCCCCTGCGCTTCAACGGGCTCAAGATCGGTATCATCACCGACTCGGTGGGCGGACCCAATTCCGTCGTGATCGACAATTTCGGCAACCGCTACGCCGCCGAGACACTGATCACCACGGACCCGAGCCGCTATTTCTTTTACAAGGAAGCGGTGAAGTTCGACATCCTCGAACTCAATTACCCGAGGATACCGAGCTGGATGATCTTCGACGAGACCTTCCGGGCGAGGGGGGCCATCACGAGCCTCGGCATATCGACGGCCGGCTTCGGTTTCGTCCCCTGGACGAAGGACAACATGGACGCCATCAAGCGGGGATGGATCCTCCAGGCCGACACCCTCGAGGCCCTGGCGGAGAAGATCAAGGCACATCCCGAGAACCGGAAGCTGATGGTGGCCGAAAACCTCGCGAAGACGGTGGCCCGGTACAACGATTTCTGCGCCAGGAAGAAGGACGAGGATTTCGGGAGAAGGCCGGCCACCCTCGCGCCGGTGGACAAACCGCCCTACTATGCCGTGCCCCTCTATGCCGGCGGTCCGAACACCAAGGGAGGCATCGCGGCCAATGCAAAGCGGGAGGTCCTCGACTGGACCGGAAAGCCCATTCCGAGGCTCTTCACGGCGGGCGAGATCTCCTCGGCCCTGAAGTTCGTCTACCAGGGCGGCGGAAACCTGACGGAGTGCATCGTGTACGGTCGGATCGCCGGGAAGAATGCGGCGGCCTTGAAGGCCTGGAGGTAGCGTACCCGATCGGGAAGGGACACGGCGAGCCCTGTCCCTTCCCCCATCTTTCCGACACATGAGGGTGTGCCCATGAAAGACCGCGCGAGACCCAAAGGCAAAACCCCCGGGACACGACATCCCTTGAGAGCGTGGCTGACCATGGCAGTCGGCCTCTTCATCTGCCTGTCCTTTCTCGCCTACACGGGCCTCACCTCGGCCCAGGAGAAGAGATTTCTCGCCGACAGGCACGGAGACAAGGGCATGGCCTGCGACGCCTGCCACAAAGAGAGTCCGCCCAAGGACAAGGTGCCCATGGCCGTATGCGTGAAGTGCCACGGCAACTATGAGAAGCTGGCGGAAAAGACGAAGGAGCTCGAACCCAACCCCCATCTCTCCCACGAGGCCGACCTGCCCTGCGACAGTTGCCATCGGGGCCACAAGGCGCCGGTGAATTACTGTCTCCAGTGCCACGCCACGTTCACCTTCCCGTTGAAGTAGGGTCAGGTTCCTCCCGCCCTCCGGCCCGTCCCCGCCCTGGTTTTGTTGTGAAACACCTCAGAACGACCGTGTATGATGAAGAAAACAGCATGCGCAACGGGCCGGGGTCATGGGCTCGTGACCGGAGGTTGGGTGATGAACGATGATCGAGCATGTGAGATATCGAGGGGAGGCCCGGCAACCCGGTTCAACACGTCATGGGAGGGGATGGTGCCGCTGAGGAGGTTCACGAGACCCGGAGGGCAATGGACACGGAGCAACCGAAGGACGTCTTCCTCATTCTTAGAGAGACTGGTGCCGTGGGTGCTTCTCTTCTCGCTCCTGCCGCTCACCGGAGTGGCGACCTTTGAGTCCTACGGTCAGACCGTGGAGCGCGCCCGGCTCGATGGGGAACCGGAGGCCCTGGAGGCCGTAGAAGCGAGACGGGAGGTGCCCCGTGACCCCTCAGTGGACATGGAGTTCGTCTTCGTCAAGGGCGGCTGCTTCCCCATGGGGGACACCTTCGGGGACGGATGGGATGATGAAGGACCCGTTCACCGGGTCTGTGTCTCCGATTTCTTCATGGGGAAATACGAGGTGACCCAGGGCCAGTGGAAGGCCGCAATGGGCACGAACCCCTCCCGCTTCTCCTCCTGCGGGGACTCCTGCCCCGTGGAGAACGTCTCCTGGGACGACATTCAGGAGTTCATCAGGAGACTCAACGGGGCGACCGGGCAGCGCTACCGCCTCCCCACCGAGGCGGAATGGGAGTACGCGGCCCGATCGGGAGGAAGGAGCGAAAAGTACGCCGGCACCAGTTCCGACGACGACCTCCCCTTCTCTGCCTGGTACTCCGCCAATTCCGGCGGCACCACCCACCCGGTGGGGCAGAAGCGTCCGAACGGCTTAGGGCTCCACGACATGTCCGGGAATGTGTGGGAATGGTGCCAGGACTGGTACGGCAAGGACTACTATGCCGAGAGCCCGCAGGACGACCCCGCAGGCCCCCCGTCGGGCAGGGGCCGGGTGGGCCGCGGCGGGAGTTGGTTCGACTACCCGAGGGGCGTGCGGGCTTCCAGTCGGCTCGCCGGCCTCCCCTCAACGGGGAGCGACATCCTGGGCTTCCGCCTGGTGAGGACCCGGTAGCCTTACTCAAGATGGGAAAGGGAAGAGGGGGGCTGAAGTAGTCCCTCCTCTTCCCAACTGGTGCTCATTCTTCAAGAATAATGACAAGGGAGAGAACGTAAGATAGAATGTAAGAGATGACATGTCGGCCGGGAAAAACCCGCGACGGGAAAACCAACCAAATAAAGCACGGATAAGGAGATGGATGTGATGAAAAAGAGTGAGGGTGCATCAGGACTGAGCAGGAGGGATTTTCTCAGAAATACGGCCTTAGGGGCCGGTGCGGCGGCCGCCCTGGGGCTGAACCCCGCAGGGGCCGAAGCCGCGACGGGTCTCCCGAAGAAGTGGCAGCGGGAGGCAGACGTGGTAGTCGTGGGCTATGGCGGCGCGGGGGCTGTCACGGCCATTACGGCCCGCGACAAAGGGGCGAAGGTCCTCATCCTGGAGAAGCAGTCGGAAAAAGGCCACACCTCGAACACCCAGATGTCCCTGGGCGTATTCCTCTCCCCGTCCAGCGTTTCAGAGGCCGTGGCATACATGCAGGTGGCTTCCCGGGTAAACGTGGACATGCCGGAATCGAAGGATATCGATGATGACGTCATCGACGTCTGGGCCCGCTACAGCGTCCAGAACAAAGACTGGCTGACAAAGGAGGGGGCCAAGGATTTCGTGACCTTCCTGCCCCGCGGGCGGGACCCCAAGTGGCCGGGGAACGACTCCATCAAGGCCTATCAATTGAAAAAAACCGACGGGACCCCGGGGGTAGGCGTCGACCTGTTCGCCTTCCTGGACGGACGGGTCAAGCACCGCAAGATCGACATCCTCTGGCAGGCCCCCGCCCTGCGTCTGATCAGGCACCCCAAGGGCGACATCGCCGGTGTGCTGGCCAAGATCAACGGCAAGGAGGCGGCCATCAAGGCGAAGAAGGCCGTCGTCCTCACCTGCGGAGGCTTCGAGTTCGATCAGGCCGCACTGAGATCCTATTTTCCCGCTTTCCCCCTCACCTTCTACGGCAACCCCGACAATACGGGCGACGGCGTGCGCATGGCCCAGGAAGTGGGCGCCGACCTCTGGCACATGGCGGTTCTTGGCGGCGGCCTGAAGCTCAAATTCCCCGATTTTCCCACAGCCTTCGGCGAAGCCCTCGGCATCGGAAGCTACGTGGTGGTGGATAGGAACGGTAAGAGGTTCAAGGCGGAGAACCAACTGGGTGGATACTCGGGCTACTGGAACGCCCTGAACTACGACACCGTCAATTACACCTGGCCCCGTATCCCCGTCTACTGGGTCTTTGACGAGAAACGGCGGACATCCGGCCCCCTCGTTCGGACCAATCTCGGGGCCGCCGGCCCCCTCAACATGTACGCCTGGAGCAAGGACAACAGCAAGGAAATCGCCCGGGGTTGGATCGTCAAGGCGGACACGGTGGAGGAGCTGGCGAAGAAGATAAAGGTGGATCCCGCCATCCTGGCCGGGGAAGTGACGAAATTCAACTCTTTCGTCCAGAAGGGCAAAGACGAGGATTTCGGGCGCCCCGTCAACACCATGAAGGCCCTCGATGCCCCGCCCTTCTATGCCGTGCCCCTGTGGCCGGGATTGAACAATACCTTCGGGGGGCCGCGCCGTAATGCCCGGGCTCAGATCCTCGATGCCTTCGGCAAACCCATTCCACGGCTCTACAGTGCCGGCGAACTGGGCTCCATTTTTGTCCAGTATCCCCAGGGAGGGGCCAACGTGGGCGAATGCATCGCCTTCGGCCGGATTGCCGGTGAGATGGCAGCCGACCTCAAGCCCTGGAAGTGAGAGATAGCTTGTCCCGACCGGGGGGTGGACGGAACAGTCCGAGCCCCCTGCCGGGACAATGAGGAGAAGATCGTTATGAAGAAAAGAGGCCGGCAGCCTTTATCGCTCCTGTGGGTACTGGGGTGCCTGATCTGTGTCCTCCTCCTCTATCTCGGCGCGGCAACCGCCCAGAATAAGAAAAACTTTCTTGCCGACCGTCACGGGGAGAAGGGCACGAGTTGCAGCGCCTGCCACAAGGAAAGCCCGCCCGGGGAGGCGGTGCCGACGGCGGTCTGCCTGGGATGCCACGGACCATATGCGAAGCTGGCCGAGCGCACGGGAAAAGAAGAGATCAACCCCCATGGCTCCCACCAGGGAGACCAGACCTGCGAATCCTGCCATCACGGCCACAAGCAGTCCGTAGATCAGTGCTCATCCTGTCATACCTTCGGTCTGAAGGTACCCTGAAGAGACACACGCTGCTCGGCCCTGCCTTACCCGTTTGTCGTCTTTCTCCCGAAGGGGATCTTGAGCTTGCGCAGGCGGTGGCGGAGCGTGGACGGGTTCAGGCCGAGCAGCTGGGCCGCCCCTTTCGACCCCTCGATCCGCCCACCCGTCACCTCCATGACCCTCTCGATGTGGGCCGCCTCCACGTCCTCGAGGCGCATGGATTCGAGTTGGAGCCAGGCAGGTGCCTCGGCCTCCTCCAGGCTTTTCGGCCTGGTGAGGTCGTCGAAACGGAGGGGCTTACCCTCCGACAAAATAAGGGCCCGCTCCACGGCGTTCTCCAATTCCCGCACGTTCCCCGGCCACGAGTACTCCACGAGGCGGTCCACCACACCCGAGGCCAGGATAGGCACCCAGGGCAGCTTCATCTCTTTGGCCTTCTTTCTCATGAAGTGCTGCACCAGGGCGGGGATATCGGCCTTTCTCTCTCTGAGCGGCGGGATGGCAATGGGAAAAACCCGCACGCGGTAGTAGAGATCTTCCCTGAACAAACCCTTCGCCACCATCTCCTCGAGATTCCGATTGGTGGCCGAGATGAGCCTGATATCGACGGCAAGGGCCTCCGATCCGCCCACCCGCTCGATGGTCTTCTCCTGGAGGACCCTCAGAAGGCGCACCTGGGCCTGCAGCGGCAGCTCCCCTATCTCGTCGAGGAAGATAGTCCCCCCGGAGGCGCGCTCGAACCTTCCCCTGCGCCGGTTGAAGGCGCCGGTGAAGGCACCCTTCTCGTGGCCGAAGAGCTCGCTGTCGACGAGGGACTCGGGGATGGCGCCGCAGTTGACCTTGATGAAGGGGCCGTGGCTACGGGGCGAGAGGTTGTGGATCGCATTGGCGATCACCTCCTTGCCCGTTCCTGTCTCGCCCACCAGGAGCACCGGTGATGCGAGAGGGGCCACGTTGCGCACCCCCTGCATGACCTCCCGGAGACCAAAATCGACCCCTATGATCGTCTCCGAATAGGGAGCCCGCAATTCCTCCTGCAAATAGCGGTTCTCGTCGGCCAGCATCTCTTTGAGGGAAGCCACCTCCCGGTGGCGCATGCCGTTGGCCAGGGCGATGGCGGCCGGCTCGTTGATGAGCTTCCAGAGCTGTGCCTGCTCCCCGGTGTAGGGGCGGCGCCCGTTGTCCCTGATGTAGAGGGCGCCTATCATCTCCCCCTCGATCATGAGGCGGTTGATCATGATGGTGGACGAGGGCCAGTCGAGGGCCCGGGCAACCCACTTTGCCACGGGGTCCCTGTGGACATCTTCGGAAATCCGTACCGGCGGAGAATCCTTTGCCCCCTCCACGTGACGCCTCGCATCGGGAGGGATGGGGATCTTGACGGATCGTACCGACCCGCCCTTCTCGTCGGCCGTCGCGACGACCTCGAGGAGCCCAAGGGGCTGGTTATAGACCACGCACACCAGTTCGTCGCCCGGAATGATATGTTTCACATACAGGAAAAGCCGCCAGAGGGCCTTCTCAATCTCCACGGTCCCGCACAGGCGAAGCGTGGACTCCCTGAAAAATTCGCTCTCCCTCACGGTCGTGTGATCCATCAAACCTCCCTCAGCGGAAACCGCCATATGCGACAGTATATCCGAAAGCTGTCGCATATGAAAGGGATTCGTCTGTCTCATACGGCAGCCCTGACACTGCCGCACTGTAACATACTGTAATACCTGTCCTTTTTTTATGGCATGATTCTCGCAATGATGAATCGTCACGGAGTCAAGGCGCACACTCATGGAATGGATGGAGGTGATTACGATCAGGACGACGGAAAGCGATGCCGGTCATCTTGTCGATATGCTCCAGGAGGCGACCGGGGATCTGACGGGGACAAAAGGACTCGTCGAGACCGCCCTTTACACGAACGCCGACCTCCCCACCGACCTGAGCTTCTGTCTCCGCTGGGACACGAGTGAACCCGCCGTCCGGGGCAGTGAGGTAAGCGAGGGCATCGCGAAGGGACTGCGCCATTTCGGAATCGTGAACCATTCAGTATGGCTTAAGACATCACACTAAACCAAGGAGGCACCATCAATGAAGGACGAGAAGAAGGAAACAGTGAACGTGAACCGCCGTGACGCCCTCAAGATCACGGCAGGGTTGGGCGCCCTGGCGGCAGTGAACGCCCTGGGTCTTCACCTGACAGGCAGCAACGCAGAGGCGGCAACAAAGAAGCTCCCCACCAAGTGGGATGAAGAGTGGGACGTGGTCGTCGTGGGTTCAGGCTTTGCCGGCCTTGCGGCGGCGGCAGAGGCGGCGGGCAAGGGGGCCAAGGTGGTGGTCCTCGAGAAAATGCCCACCTACGGCGGCAACTCCATCATCAACGGCGGCGTGTACGCGGCTTGGGACAGCAAGTTCCACTATCGCCAGAAACTGAACCTCGGCGAGGACAGCCCGAAACAGCATACCGCCGACACCCTGAAGGGCGGCGACTACTACAATATCCCCGAACTGGTGGAGATCCTCACCAACGGCGCGGCAGACGCCCTGAACTGGATGATCGACGAGGGCGGCGCCAGGATCCGTGAGACGGTGACCAGGGCCGGCGGACACAGCGCCTACAGGACCCACAGCGCCGTCTCGGGCGTGGGAAAGGAATATACGGACGCACTGAAGAGGATCGCTGAGAAGCGGGGTGCCAAGATCCTCCTCGGCCAGGAGATCACCTGGATCTGGAGAAAGGACGTGGAAGGACCCGTCCTCGGCGTCGAGGTGAAGACAGGCAGGAAGATCAGGAACGTGAAGGCGAAGAAGGCGCTCGTCCTTGCCTCGGGCGGATTCAGCCGGGACATCAAGATGCGCCAGGCCTTCAACCCCAGCGTAGTGCCTGAATTCAACTGCACCAATCACCCGGGAGCCACGGGCGAGACCCTGCGCTTCGCCCAGGCCATCGGCGCCGACACCCTCCAGCTCGCCTTCATCCAGCTCTACCCTTTTGCGGAGCCGGAGAGCGGCGTCCTCGATACCCCGGCGGTCTACCCCTTCAACGGGGTGGGCTACGGCATGGTCTACGTGAGCAAGGACGGCAAGAGGTTCGTGAACGAACTGGAACGTCGTGACGTCTGCTCCATGGCCCAGATCAAGCTGGGCAAGAAACCGACCTATTCGATCTTCAACGAGGCCATGGTCCTCAAGATGGGCGGCTCCAAGAAGGAGGTGGAAGACGGCATAGCCAAGGGCAGGTTCGTGAAGGCCGCATCCATCGAGGAGCTCGCCCAGAAGATCAAACTCCCCCCTGCGGCAGTCAAGGAAACCATCGACAAGCACAACCAGTACATCAAGGACGGAAAGGATCCGGAATTCAACAAACCCATGACCAAGGTTATGGTGCCCCTCACCGAGGGACCTTACTATGCGGTGGCCCAGTGGCCGGCCGTGCACCACACCATGGGCGGCGTGCGGATCAATACGAAGGCCCAGGTCATCGACATCTGGGGCAAACCCATTCCCAAGTTCTACGCCGCAGGCGAGATCACAGGCGGCGTCCATGGCTCGAACCGTCTCGGCAGCAACGCCCTTCCCGATGCAGTGGTTTTCGGCAGAATCGCCGGCATCAACGCGGCGGCGGAGAAGGCGTAACTCGTACAGGGACCTGCCGCCCCCTCCGGCAGGTCCCCTCACTTTTTCTTGCTAAGGAGCAACAGGATGAGAACGTTTCTTTGCTTCCTCGCGTGCATCCTTCTCGTGTTCTCCTTTGCCCTCACGGCGGAGGCTCAGGCCGGGAAAGCACGGTCAGTAGTCAAAGGTAAGGTCCAGGGGTGCGACACCTGCCACAGCCCCCTTGCATCGGTCCTGGGGGACAAACACCCCCAGTTCAAGGGAAACACCGTCGCGGCCTGCCTGCCGTGCCACAAACCGGGTGAGGCGAAGAAGCCGGGCCCCGATCCCTACTCGGCCCGGCTCCACCGGGGCCATGCGAACCCGGACACAAAGGTGGACTGCACCTTCTGTCACACCTGGACGCCGGGCAAGCAGTTCGGGATCCACTCCTCCAGGGTGTCTTTGGGCTCCATTCCCAAGGACGATATGCCCGTCATGAAGGAGATCGTCCAGTCCTGGGCCGGTTCCTCCAACCTCGACGCCCTCCACGGGAAGCGTGACGTGACCTGCGCCGGCTGTCATGGCGGCAAGGCCCCTGAACTGGATGCCAAAGTGGAGAACGGGCAGTGCCTTGCCTGTCACGGACCCATGGAGTCTCTGGCGAAAAAGACGGAACCCAGGGACTTCGCCGACCGCAATCCCCACAAGTCGCACCTGGGAGATGTGGCCTGTACCGTCTGCCACCACGCCCACAAACCGTCAACCATCTACTGTCTGGGCTGCCACTCCAAGTGGCCCATGAAGATACCGGGGGGAGAAGCCGGGAAGAACAGGAAATAAGAAGGATGAAACAGGGCGACCGGAATCGGTCCGGTCACTCGAAAAGATACTTGGAGTAGTCCTTCTTGGCCTGCTCCAACAGCACCAGAAAACGGGAGGGGTCCACGATCCGGTAGTGGGTCGTGCCCCCTTTTCTGTATTGGGGATCATCGAAACCGTGGAGCATCCTCGGCAGGGCGCTCAAACCGTTGGACAGATGAACCCCGAATTTGATGCCCGCCACCGGGATTTCGGTCACCAGTTTCTCCACCGATTCGTAGATGTCGGCGAGGGCGTCGTCGTCTCCGGAATACATGACCAGGACACGGCCTTTCTCAGATCTTTCAAACACGCCCCCGAACTTGCCGTAGAACCCGTGGTTGGGATAGGCGGCGGGATCATTGTAGCGGGCGGCGTAGATCTCCAGGAGCCGGTACAGGGCAAGGAGCGGAAAGACGGGATTCTCCTCCCCGGACGAGGCGGTTATCACCACCTTGTTGTGCTCGATCACCACTTCCCGGGGAAGGAAAAAGGCGTTCTCCTGGGCCAGGAGCTTCACATGTTCCAGGTTGAAGAGGACGCTGCCCGGTTCGGTCCGGGGCGGGAAAAAGGTCACGTAGGTCCATCCTTTTCCCACGTCCCCGATTTCCGACGGATCAAGATTCTCCTTTCCCACCGCCTCTTCCAGGTTTCTGTGAGTCCTGCTCCAGTTGAGCACCAGTCTTCGCGTCATCGGTCCCCCTTTATCGTGTATCTTCAGCTCAATTATAGCAGCAAGGAACCGTTCTTTTTCAAGAGCATTCATCCGGCCCGGACATCAGCGGATGCTCATCCATCACACCCTCACGGCACCGCGGACAGGTCGTGCCCGCGAGGCCGGCCAGGGTATGTACCTCCCGGGAACGGCATTCGGGACAGAGAGGGTCATCCTTCTTCAGGTCAAGGTCGATCCGGGCAAGGCAGGAGCAGCAGAGGCAAAAGGAGAGGTACCCCACCCGCTCCTCCATGAGGTCGACGGGTGCCTTCCGGCCTGCCGGTGTATAGGAGCACCCCGCGATGCTCTCCTCGTCGATCCCGAGGATCTGGGCGATGGTGGTGCTCTCCAAGCCCCGATCCAGGAGTATCCTCACCCCCCGGCCGTCGGTTACATAGAAACAGCCCCACCGGGAACAGGAAAGGCTGAAGCCGCAGGCCGTGCAGGTGATCGCCTGTGATGCCCCGTGGACCATCACCCGCCCCCTACACGTGATTTCTGAGCATCAGTTCCATGGGATGGGGGTGGAGATAGTACTGTCTCTTCAGATAGGGCTCATCATACTTGCGGACGTAGTGGGCAAGAAGGGTCACGGGCACGACAAGAGGGATCAGGCCCCGGTGATAGTTCCCGATCACCTCGAGAAGCTCCTCCTTGTCGTCACCGGTGAGCTGTTTCTTGAAGTACCCCATGATGTGCTGAAGCACGTTGGTATTCTTCCTCACCGTGGCAATAAGGCGCAGGCCCTCCATGAGCGTCCCGATATAACTCTCCTGTACCTTGCTTCTCGCCCCCACAGCGCCTGCCGTGAGCCTGCCGAGCGTGGCAAGGTGTTTGGGGCTGTGGGCCATGATCAGGAGCTTGTGGCTTGCGTGAAACTCCATAAGGTCCCGCGGAGTCGCCCCTCCCTTCACCATTTCCCGCCAACGGGCGAAGACAAAGACCCGCTCGATGAAGTTCTCTCTGAGGGGTGGGTCGTTGAGGCGGCCGTCATCCTCCACAGGGATCAAAGGAAACCGCTTCATAAAGGTGTCGGCAAAGAGCCCTCTTCCCGAGCGGCTCGGCATGCCGCTCTCCGAATAGACCTTGACACCCTGCATCCCCGAACTGGGCGAGCGGCTCTTGAAGATGAAGCCGCACAGCTCCTCCTTTTCCAGCTCTTCGACCCTCTTCGCCGCCCACCCAAGCATCCCCTCCGTATGGTCGATGCCGGACCGTATGGTCTTGAGGCGGGGGGCCTCGGGCGTGCCTACCAGACGCATGGCCTCCCGCGGTATGGGAAGGCCGAATTCCACCTCGGGGCACACCGGCACATAATCGAAATAGACCCCGAGGACATCCTTGACGAAGCGGTCCTGTTTATGGCCGCCGTCGTAGCGTACCCTGTTGCCCAGCAGGCAGGAACTGACACCCACCCTGATCTTTTCCATCGAACCTCCTTCCCGGCCCCGATCTCCTTCATTCCCCATCCTCTGTTTCTATACCAGAGGCGGAGGAAAGTCAAAGCCTCCCTTCACCGGGTGAAACGCAAGGCCCCTTGTGATAGAATGGGGTCTGCCGCACCTGGAGACGTCCGGTATGAGTGATCTTCTTCTCCCCTTCAGCCTCACCGTCGTCGCCGGTCTCGCGACCGGTATCGGCAGCACCCTCGCCTTCTTCTCCCGGCGCACCAACACTGCACTCCTTTGTGCCGCCCTCGGCTTTTCCGCCGGCGTCATGATCTACGTCTCCTTCGTGGAGATCTTCGCCAAGGCTCGAAGGGTCCTCAACCCGGTTCTCGGCGACACCTCGGGATACTGGACTACGGTCCTGGCCTTCTTCGCCGGCATCCTTGTGGTCGCGATGATCGACCGGCTCGTTCCCGGCTTTGAAAACCCCCACGAGGCCAGGGCGGTGGAGGACCCTCCACCCCGGCGGAGGCCGGATCAGGACCCGGCCCTTTACCGGATGGGGCTCCTCTCCGCAGTCGCCATCGCCATCCACAACTTTCCCGAAGGTCTGGCCACCTTTGCCGCCGCACTGAGCGATCCCGCCCTCGGCATCTCCATAGCCACCGCCATTGCCATTCACAATATCCCTGAAGGGATTGCCGTCTCCATTCCCATCTTCTATGCCACGGGAAGCCGAAAGAAGGCCTTTTTCCTCTCCTTTCTCTCCGGCCTCGCCGAACCGGCCGGGGCCTTACTGGGCTACACGGTCCTCTATACCTTCTTCAGCGATGTCGTCTTCGGCGCCCTCTTCGCCTCCGTGGCAGGCATCATGGTCTTCGTCGCCCTGGACGAACTCCTGCCCGCGGCGGAAAAGTACGGCCGCCATCATCTCGCCATCTACGGCCTTCTCGCCGGCATGGCGGTCATGGCCGGGAGTCTCCTGCTCCTCGGATCGTAGGATTTCTCCGGGACCCCCGGACCTGCAAGCCGGCACGGGAGACACGTCTTTTTCTTGACCCCCCTCATTCTCTTTCGTGGTATCCTGAACCGGGCACAACCTAAGGGAGAGAGATCATGACGTCATCCTCCGGAGGAAAAGGGCCGAGATACCCGATGATCGCCCTTCTGTCCCTCGGCCACATGGTAACGGACATCAACCAGGGGGCAGTCCCCGCCCTCCTGCCCTTTCTCATCGCCGAATACCAGTTGTCCTATGCCGCCGCGGCCGCTATCGTTTTTGCCTCCACCGTCGCCTCCACCGTGGTTCAACCCCTCTTCGGCCATCTCGCCGACCGCGCTTCATCCCCTTATCTCATGCCCCTCGGCATCTTCTTTGCCGGTCTCGGTCTCGGGACCACGGGCATCGTCTCCGATTACCGGCTGGTCCTTGCCGGTGCCATGGTGAGCGGCATCGGCATCGCCGCCTTCCACCCCGACGGCGCGAGGCTCGTCACCTACGCGGCCGCGGACAGAAAGGCGTCCGCCATGAGCATCTTCGGCGTGGGAGGGACGGTCGGTTTTGCCGTAGGTCCTCTCCTCGTAACGGCCGCCCTGCTCGCCTGGGGCCTCCGGGGCACCCTCATCCTGATCCTTCCCGTGACCGTCATGGCCGTCATACTCCTTGCCACACTGCTCAGGGAAAGGACTCAGGAAAAGGGGCTCGAATCGGGGAAGGCAAGCGCAACCCCCGGCACCGAGCCCGACGCCTGGGGTCCCTTCCTTCGCCTCTCCCTGGCCGTGGTGGGACGGGCCATGCTCTTCTACGGGTTCAACACCTTCATACCCTTGTACTGGATTAACGTCCTCCATCGCTCAAAAGCGGCCGGCGCCACGGCCCTGGCGGTCTTCGCCTGTTCCACCGTTCTCGGCAATCTTCTGGGGGGCAGGCTTGCAGACCGCTTCGGTCACAAGGCCATCATCCTCGGTGGGTTCCTTCCCCTTATTCCTCTCATCCTGGCCCTGGTCTTCGTGAAGGACCCGGCTGCAGCCCTCGCTCTCCTCGTCCCGGTGGGCATGGGCATGTCCCTGACTTACAGCCCCATGGTGGTACTTGGCCAGCGATATCTCCCCAACCATATCGGCCTCTCTTCCGGCGTATCCCTCGGCATGGCCATAGCCTTAGGCGGCGTCTCGGCCCCGATCCTCGGCAGAATCGGGGACATCTACGGTCTCTCGACCACCATCGCCGTCATGGCCTTCATACCTGTCATGACCGCCGGGGTCGCCCTCACCCTTCCCCGCCCGGAGACGATCCGTCACAAAAGAGGGAATGGGCTATAAACATTCATTTTTCTCTTGAAAAAGAGTCTGTTCCACCCTACACTGTTGCACCCGGATTCAACTGTTTTCCTTTTTTCCCGTCCCGGGCCGAGAAAAATCCCTCAAGAATACTTATATTTTTCTCAGGAGGCAGAAGAGATACCATGTATAACGCAAAGACAAGAGAAGCCCTGAAGAGGATTCTCGAGGAGATTGCCACCCCCGGGACCATCTGGAACAGACACCTCCAGATGGACGATGTGATCGACATATGGCGGGAAACAAACGGTTGCCTCATCACGTACGGCGCAGGACCAACGCCCTTCGACACATTTTACCTCGCCCTGCAGCGCTTCAAGGTGGATTACCCGCAGGGCGCCGAAACGGCTGCTTCCTCGTTCATATCCAGACTGGAGACCGAGTCGGAGGCGGCACCCGAGGACACCGGCGCCCCGACCAAAAAGAAGAGGGTGGCGTAGTCACCGGCGGCCTGTGCCACCAATCCCTTATCCCCACCGGAAGAAGCGAACCCCGGTCCGTTATCCGCCCGGGTCCGTTGACAGGACAGGGCCCTCCTTGCAATAATAGGTGGCCCGCGGGCCTCGATCGCCCAGGCCGAACGACATTCCCCGGAGGCTTTGGATGGACCTCGGTGTTCTGGACAGGATGGATACCCCCCGGCTCAAGGAGTACCTGCGATGGCTCCTGTGGCATTTTCGCGTCATGGACGGCTTCTGGTTTCTTTCCGTGGAAAAGAAATTTGATCGCAGGGCCGCAGAGGAGCTGGACGAAATGGTCTGGGGCAAGATTGCCGGCATGTCCTCCAGGGATCTGGTGAAACGTTTCAACATCACGGAGAAAGGGATAGACGGCCTTGTGAAGGCCATGGAGATGTGCCCCTGGACCATGATCGTGGGCTACCACATCACCCGGGAGGGCAATGACGCCTATATCACCGTGCCGACCTGCCCCACCCAGGTGGCCAGGGTGCGCCACGGCCTTCCGGAATTCCACTACCGTGATATGCATCAGACAGAGTTCGAGTCCTTCGCCCACGGCGTGGACCCGGCGATCAGGGTGGAGTGCCTCCTCTCTCCGCCCGATCATCCGCCCGACCTCTTCTGCAAGTGGCGATTCTATGTAGGTGATTAGTTGATTGGGGGACTGGTTGACTGGTTGATGAGGTGATTGGCTTGGATCGATTCAGCTACTCACCTATTCAGCCGGCAGGTCTGCCTCTCATTCCTGCCTGAAATCCAGGAGCACCTTCACCACGTCCTTGTCTGCGGCGCGCACAAAGGCAGACTGGGCCTGTCCGAAGGAATAGACGCTCGACACAAGACCCTTCACGGCGATCGTGCCCTGCCCCAGCGCCCTGAGGGCCGGCCCGAAGGGGCCGCATCGCGATCCCACGACGGTCACCTCGTCGATGACCAGGGGCGCGAGGTTCATCTCCTTGCCGCCGGCGGTGGTGGTCTTGAGGACAACCACCCCACGGGGCCTCACGCACCGGAGGGCACAATCAAAACCGTCAGGAGAGCCCGTGGCCTCCACCACCAGGTCATAACCCTTTTCCGCTTCAAAATCCTCCCACAGGAAGGTCCGCACACCGGCGCCCTTCACCAGATCCATCTTATTCTCGTGCCGGCCCAGGAGGGTCACATCCCCCCCGTGAAGAACAAGGACCATGGAAATGAGGAGTCCCAGCTTCCCGTCCCCGAGGACCAGAACCCTGTCGTCCGGCTTGACGTGAGCCTGTTCCAGCACTTCGAAGGCGGCCGCCAGGGGCTCCACGAATACGGCCTCTTCGTCGGCAAGGTGGTCCGGCACCACGTGGAGGTTCCCCGCCGGGAGCACCAGGTACTCGGCAAAGGCCCCGTCTCTGCCCGCGATCCCCAGGGTGGTCCGTTTGGCACAATGGCGGGCAAGACCCCTCATACAATAAGGGCAGACCCCACACCCGCAGTTGATCTCTCCCACCACCCTTTTGCCGATCAGGTCCCGGCGAAAACCCCGGATCAGTTCCACGACACCGACAAACTCGTGGCCCGGCACGCCCTCGAAATGCTGATAACCCTTTATCAGCTCCAGGTCTGTATTGCAGATACCGGCCATAAGCACCCTGACGAGGGCCTCGCCCGCAGGGGGCTCGGGAAGAGGGTGATTCTCCACGACCTTCAGTTCTCCGTCGTTAAGGACAATCGCTCTCACCGAATCACTCCTTCGCCTTATCGGTCGATCACCACCATCACCGGTCCCCTTTCACCCGGCCTCTTCACTCCGGCACAGGCAGGGTAACGACGGCCCGTACGCCCTCACCCTCCACGGGCTCGAGACTGAGCCTCCCGTGGTGGCGACGTGCCACGAGATGGGCAATGGGCAGCCCGAAGCCCGTCCCCGAAAGCTTTGTCGAATAGAAAGGAGAAAAAAACCTCCCCACCTGCTCCTTTTGCGGTGGGATCCCGGTATTGAAGATTTCGATTCTCAGGTCTCCCGGCCGCTCCCTCTCGATCCTTGAGGTAACCCGCACCATGGGCTCGCGCTTGCCCGCCGCCTCCATGGCGTTTTGCAGTAGGTAATGAAAGAGACAGTTGAGTCCTCTCGGATCCCCCTTCACGAAGGGGAAGGAGGGGTCAAGTTCCACGTTCACCTTCACGTCCTCGAACTTGCCGCCGGCCTTAAGCCGTTTAAGCACCCCTTTGATCAGATCGGTGAGCTGCACCACCTGGAACACGGGCTCCATCTGAAAAAGGGTCATGTAGGTCTTAATGTCGAAGACCATATTCTCGAGACGCTGATTTTCGGCAATCAGCGTCTCGTAGACTTTGGCTTCCTTGGTCTCCTTCCCGGCCTTCTTGAGGAGACGTTTCACATTGCCGCCGATGACCGTGGCAGGATTCCGCACCCGGTCCGCGATGTCCCGGATCACCTCGAAATCGCATTTGGTGGCCTGCCGCACATAGGCGCTCGTCTCCACCAGCACACAGAGGTCGATAAGCTTGTGGATGACCGCCCCTACCTCGGCCTTGTCCTCATCCGGCACCTCCCGGTTCACGATCTCCAGGCAGAACCGGCGGATCCTGGAGAAACCGAGATTCGTGTATTGCTGATCGAGATCCACCTCCACGTGGCGGGCCCCGATCTGCCAGAGGTACCCGAGGAAGGGCCTTCCCTCCTTCGACCGGAAGAGGGCCTCGAACCAATTGGCCCAGGTGGTCTTCATACGGTCCTCGTCCCGCAACCCTTCGAGAATAACCCTGGTCTCGGGAATGGAGAGGAAGAAGGCATACAGATCCTCTGCCAGCTCCTGTTTCCTGGCAACGAAGAGGTGACCGTGAGGTTCCAGCTTCTTCAGCTCTTCCGGCTCCACCCCGATACGGGCCTGGAAAAACTCCAGCTTCTCGTAGGGTATCTCTTCACCCGGCATGGAAAGAAGCATACCATGGGGCCCGGTTGGGGTCAAACCTCCGTGCGTGTCGGCCCCTTTGACAAATTATGAGCATATGCTTATAATATGTCTGTGGCACGACCGAAGAAATGCAGGTGTGTGAGGTCGTATCCGAGATCTGATTACTTCAAACCCAGGGGGATACCTCTCGTCCGGCTCGAGGAAGTCTCCATATCCGCCGACGGCATCGAGGCCCTCCGCCTCGCCGACCTCGAGGGTCTCTACCATGCGGAGGCAGCGGCCAAAATGAAGGTCTCCCGGGCCACCTTCGGCAGGATCCTGGCAGAAGTGCACCGGAGGGTGGCCGACGCCCTGGTGAACGGCAAGGCCCTGGCCATGGAGAAGACGATACATCCACAGGAGGTTACTGATGAAGGTATGTTTTGCGGTAGAGAAAGATGAGGGCGTGGACAGCCCGGTTTACGGTCACTTCGGTTCCGCTCCCCTTTTCCTTATTTACGACACCGAATCACAGACCATGGAGGACATCCGGAACGGAGACAGGCAGCACTCCCATGGCGCCTGCAATCCCCTCTCAGCGATCGGCGGGAAGGCGGTGGACGCGGTGGTGGTGGGCGGTATCGGCGGCGGGGCCCTCACCCGGCTCAATGCCTCCGGCATCCGGGTATACCGGGCCATGGCCCTGACGGTGAAGGAGAATCTGGCCCTCATGAGCCGGAACGCGTTGCCCGAACTCCTTATGAACGGCACCTGCGGCGGTCACGGCGGAGGTTGCGGCCACCATTAGTCCGGACCCCGCCCTACCGGGCGCCGCCGAGCCAGGAGTAGTAATTCCCCGACGTGTAGATGCAGGCGAGAGGGTTGTGGCCGAGGACCCTGTCCTTCACGGCAAAGACCGTGGTGGGCGCTTCGACATACTTGAAGACCATGGAATCGTGACCCACGCAGAGTCCGAGAAGGATGTTGAAGTCCGTCTTCGCCTCGTTGACCACCAGGGCCTGAAGGACAGGGTTGCACATGGATTCGTATTCTCCCACATAGATCTTTTCATTCTCTTTCAGGCCAAGTTCTTCCTTGGGTACCGCGCCTGCCTTGCACGCCACGGACACCACTTCGAAGCCTTTCGCCTTCAGCATGGCCGCGATAACCGCGGCCTCCCTTGCCAGCCCGAGGCAGAAGAGAAGACCGAGGCGCCCGTATCCCATCCTCTTCGAAAACTCGCAGATCTCCTCGAACCGGGTCTTTACGGGATGCATCACGTAGGGCAACGTGTCCTTGCCGGCATAACACTCGCCCTCCTGGATCGACGCCTGGCGGGCAAATTCTTCCATGTCCTTCTTCTTGTATTCCTTCCTCGCCCGCTCTACCAGCTTTTTCGCCGACAGGGTGGGGCATCCGGGGCCCCCTTTGCCCCTCTTCACCGTGCAGGCCCGTTCACGAAGCGGAATGGCGCAGTCGGCGCAGTCGGCAGCCTTCTTCTTCCTCACGAGCTTACCTCCTCACCTTGGATTACCCTATCCAGAACAGACAGGAGATCGTTGATCCGGTAAGGCTTCTGGAGAAAACCTGCAGGCTCCTTTCCCTCGAAGCGTCGTTTCATCTCCTGTTCCGTATAGCCGCTCATCATGATGATCTTTGCCCGAGGTCAATCTTCCGGAGTTCGCGGAAGGTCTCTTCCCCGCCTATCCCCGGCATGGTGAGATCGAGCATGATGCAGCGAAACTCACCCTTTTTCTCCCGGTACAAGGAAAGGGCCTCCCGGCCGTCAGCCGCGGTGACCACATCGAAGCCGAGGGAGGTGAGGATCTGCATCCCCAGGGACCGAACGGTTTCGTCGTCATCCACGAGGAGGATCGTTCCCCTGCCCTCCCATCCCCTGGCCCTTGACTTTTCCGCCTCCGCAACCTTCTCGGCCCTGGTGTCCGATGCCGGGAAGAGAACACGAATGGTCGTCCCCTTGCCTACCTCGCTCGAAATCCTGATCGTCCCCTTATGACCCCGGACAATACCGAGGACCGCCGACATACCTAAGCCCCGGCCGAGAAACTTGGTGGTAAAAAAGGGTTCAAAGACGTGCTCCAGTGTCCGGCTGTCCATGCCGCACCCCGTGTCGCTCACCTCAAGGCTCACGTAGGTTCCTTCCGGAAGGTCATCCGCCGGAAAACCTGCAGTCAGGAAGTCCCGCTCGCAGTACTCCGTCCCCGTCGCCACATTGATGGCACCCGGCTGCTCTCCGATCGCCTCGGAGGCATTGATCACCAGGTTCATCACCACCTGCCGGATTTCGTTCGGATCGGCCTCCATGGCCGGAAGATTTCTGTCCAGGTCCATGGTGAGAACGGTCCCTTTCGACACGGCCGTTTTGATCAGGTGAGTCAGGCCGTCCACAAGGGCACTCAGATCAAGAGGTTCCACTACGAAGGCCCCCTTCCCCGAGTAGGCGAGCATTTGCCGGCAAAGATCCGACGCCCTCCGCGAGGCATTCACGATCTCCCTCAGGTGACCGGCGGCAGGTCCGTTCGCTCCGGTACCCAATAACGCCAAGTCTGCGTGTCCCAGGATCACCATGAGGAGGTTGTTGAAGTCGTGGGCTATACCGCCTGCCAGGACACCCAGGCTCTCCAATTTCTGGACATAGAGGATACGACGTTCTATCTCTGTCTTTCGCCTCTCTGCATCTTTGCGGTCCGTGATGTCGAGGAAGCAGACGAGGACCCGGTCGAAGTCCGATCCCCGGGGCGGGAGCTTCATGACCATGAGGATATCCTTCTCGTGCCCCTTGAGGGTCCGCACCTTCGTTTCCACCTCGACAAACTCCCTGCCCCCGGCGATGGCCGCGATCTTGTCCTTGAAGATGGCCGCGGTCTCGGGAAGAAAGACCCGGGTGGGGTTCTTTCTGATCGTCTCTTTGGACCGGGCGCCAAAGAAGCGCATGGACTGGACGTTGATGTCAACCACCTTGACGAGACTGACAGCCTCGTCGATCACCTCCGGGTGGTCAGCCATGTAGCCGTCAAAATCGGTGACGCCCTCCTCTTTGAGGCGATCGACGAGGGCCTTCACCCCGGAGAAGTCCTCCTCCCAGATACAGACGGGGGCGGTCTCGAAGATCTCCCGGTACCGCTCCTCGCTCTTGCTCAGGGCCTCTTCCGCCCGAGCCCGCTCCGTGATGTCAAGTCCGTACACGTTGGCGTAACCCTGAGCAGTCACGGGCGCCACGAAGAAGGAGAAGATCCTCTCCCTGAACTCCACATCAACGGCATGGCCCCTTCCGGTCTCCAGGGCCCTCCCGACGGCACCCCTCAACACATCGGGCACAGGCAGACCGATACCGGCCAACCAGTCATCGAGGACAATCATGCTCGCATCATTCGCATAGAGGAGGGCTCCATCCCCGGCCACCCGCAGGACCGGGTTCGGGTTCTCAGCGGGAAACTTCGCGAGGTCCCTCGCCTTCTGTTCCGCCTCTTTCACCTCTGTAAGGTCATATCCGAGCACCGTGATGGCCGTTACCCTGCCCTCCTCATCCACCTGGGGCACGTAATCGACCTTTATCCACCTCTCCTCTCCTCCCAGGGTAAAGACCGCCTCGTAGGTTACATGCCGTCCCGAACGGGCCTTCTCAAGATAAGGCTTCGCAAGGGCGTACCGCTCGGGCCCGAGGATCTCGCGGACCCTCTTTCCCGTCATCTCATCGGGGGTACTGGAAAAGGCCTCCGCAAAGGCCCTGTTCACGAACCGGTAGCGGAGGTCCTTCGCGCCGACGCAGGTAATGTAAGCGGGCAGATGATCGGTGATGGAGCGGATCAGCCCCTCCCGGGCATGCAATTCCTTTTCCCGCACCGTGGGCTCCGTGATGTCGCTCACCACGTGGACCGCCGCCCTCATCGCGCCGTCCCTGAAGATGGGGTCAACGGTGACCTGAAGCCATTGTCCGTCTCTGTTGATGATCGTGGTCTCCCTTCGCCCGCTGTTCTTCATGCGCTTCAAGGGACAATCAGGCGGGGAGGCGGAAAGACCGTGGATGAGATCAAAACAGAAGCGGCCTGTCAATTCTTCAAGAGACAGGCGAAAAAACCCGGCCGTCGCCTTGTTGGCACGGATGATCCTTCCGTCAAGATCGATGATGCAGACCGAGTCGGTGATGGCATCGAAGGTTGCCTGCCACTCGATTTCGTCCCCGCCCCCGGTCGGTTGAGCGGTCTTTGAAAGGCCACCCTCCTCATCAAGACGGCTCGGTTGTCGGCGGGGCTTCAGGGTTCTGCTTTTCAGATCAGACTTCCGGGGGGTGGAAGCACCCACAGGGAACCTCTCTACTCAAGTGAGTGAACAGACAACCGTACCTCGTCTATCCCCTTTCCGAAAAAAGGCACGCCTTTATGAACTACTATAAAACGGTAATCTCCGGGTGTAAAGCTTGATTTTCTCTTTTTCCCGCACCCCCCCGTGGCAAAAAAGACTCCCCGTGCTTAGATTCAAGTCAGGCATCGCTATCCGATCATTCATTATGGAGGTGTATCTATGAGGTACCACATGTCACGGTTCGCACTTTCTCTCTTTGTCTTTCTCCTTTCCTTTGCCCTGGTCTCCCCCCTCTGGGCACAGGAAAAAGGCAAACCTTCTCCTGACCCCAAGTTCGAGGAATATCGACAGGCCATCAGGAAGGCCTACGGCATCGACATCAAGGCCTTCAAAGACGGCATCAAGGGCGGCAGGGCCGATGGTCAGCCGATCACGAAGTATCCTTTGGATCAGCTCATCATGGGGATCAAGGTAGAGCAGGAGCACACCACCAGCAAGCTTCGTGCCCTCGAGATCTCCATGGACCATCTTGAGGAATTCCCGGACTACTACACACGCCTCGAAAAGATGGAGCACGAGGCGGAGGAGGCGATGAAGCAGAAGAAGCAGTCCAAATGACATGAGAAAGGGGGTCGATCATGGCTGAAGCAAAGGATTCGTGCGTGAAACCGGCAAAAGGTCCCATCGCCGCGCATCCGGCCGGGCAGCCCGGCCAGGCCGCGCCATCACCCGGAAAGGAGGAGACCATGGTTCTTGCAAGAGTGGGTAAACCGGCGCCCGATTTCGAGGCCAATGCTTACGTTGACGGGGGGTTCAGAAACATTACCCTTTCAGAGTTCAAAGGCCAGTGGGTCGTGCTCTGCTTCTATCCCGGGGATTTCACTTTCGTCTGACCGACCGAGTTGTCGGCGGTCGCCGTCAAGTACCACGAATTGAAGGCCCTTGGTGTCCAGGTGCTCGCCGCAAGTACGGACAGCAGGTTTGTGCACAAGATATGGCAGGAACAGGAGTTGTCCCGCATGGTGAAAGGTGGTGTCCCTTTTCCCATGCTCTCGGACGGGGGAGGGCTCATCGGCAAAGTGTACGGCGTCTACGACGAGGAGGCCGGGGTGGATATCAGGGGCCGTTTCATCATCGACCCCGATGGGATCATCCAGGCCATGGAGGTCCTTACCCCTCCCGTGGGGAGGAATGTGGCGGAATTCATACGCCAGGTGCAGGCCTTCCAGCACGTAAGGGCGACGGGGGAGGCAACGCCCTCCGGTTGGAAACCGGGACGGGTGACCTTGAAACCGGGGCCCGATCTCGTGGGACAGGTATGGAAGGTCTGGAAACCGAGGATGGCCTTCTGATGGAGATGAGAGAGATAGAGGCCCTGTCGGTCACTGTAGTGACGGACAACTATTACGACGCCATCCGGCCGGACACGCCGGTGGCCACGCGCTTCAGATCCCGTCCGGGCGCCATTCTCCACGCCGAACACGGGCTCTCTTTCTTTGTGGAGACCCTCGTGGACGGGGCATCCCACTCGTTCTTCCTCGATTACGGCATGGACCCGTCCGGGGCCGCCCGGAACGCGGAGCTTCTCGCCCTTCCGGTGGAAACGGTCGAGGCCCTGGCCTTGAGCCACGGTCACTTCGATCACTGGGGAGGTCTTACGGGCCTTCTTAAGGCCTTTCGCGGCCGCCTCCGCCCCGACATACCTCTCTTTCTCGGCAGGGACGCCTTCGTACGACGCTTTTCCCACCGCCCGGGAGAAGCGGCCCCCCATGACATCGGTCGACTCGACGCGGGAGAGCTTGAAGCCGCCGCGAAGATCCGGGTCCGGGAGATCGGCGATACGGTGGAGGTGGTGCCGGGGGGCTATCTGCTGACCGGCATCACCATGACCACCGATTACGAACGGATACCCCCGTCCCTTCTCCTGGAGCGGGAAGGAAGACTCGAACAGGACACCTTTGACGGTGAACTGGCCTTTGCCACCCTGGTGAGAGGAAAGGGCCTCGTGGTCCTCTCGGGGTGCGCCCACCGGGGGATCGTGAACACGGTGAGGTACTGTCAGGAGAAGACCGGGATCGCCAAGCTCCACGCGGTCGTCGGGGGTTTTCATCTCATCAACGCGGCGCCGGAAATCATTGAAAGAACCGTGGAGGACATCGGGAGCCTCGCACCGGATTACGTTGTTCCCGTCCATTGCACCGGCTTCGAGGCTATCGTCCGCTTCAGCCGGGAGATGCCCGGCGCCTTCGTCCTCAACACCGCAGGAACCCGGTACACCTTCGCTTCATAAAAATCCGGGCAGAGAGGGGCAAGAATGCTTCTCCCTGCCCTCACCGCCTCCCGCACAGTCTGAATTCGCCAGCGTCGTTTCCGGCCCTTCGCGGCACGGACTCCGTGACCCCTTGACATTAGGCGGGTAATGAATATATATTCATAATGTGATTCGGTAAGGAGAATGGATGCCACGACCGACCTGTCCAAGAAGAGTATCCTATGTGCCTCGGGTAATCTACTTCAAGCCCGCAGGCATACAGATGAGAAACCTCCAGGAAGTAGTGCTGGGAAAGGATGAGATGGAGGCGATCCGCCTGAAGGATCTTCTCGGTTTGTCACAGGACGAGGCGGCAAGAGAGATGAATGTTTCTCAACCCACCTTCCACCGCCTCATCGTCACGGCACGCCAGAAAATGGCTGACGCCTTCGTGAACGGCAAGGCGGTGCGCATCGAGGGGGGCAACGTCGAGGTCACCGGGGAGTTTACCCAGCCGTGCAGGTTCAGACACCGCTGGGGATGCCGGGCCCAGGACAAGGATCCGGCCGGCCTCGTGGCTGCCCGGGTGACCACGGAAGGAGGACCGATGAAAATAGCAATAACCAGTATGGACGGTACCCCGGAGGGTATGGTGGATGAGCGTTTCGGGCGGGCCCGCAAGGTGGTGGTCTACGACGCAGGGACCATGGTCTACGAAACCATCGACAACACGCCCAACATGAACTCCCCCCAGGGGGCGGGCATTCAGACGGCCCAGAATGTGGCGCAATCAGGCGCCACGGTGGTCATCAGCGGTCACCTGGGACCCAATGCCTTCCGGGTGCTCCAGACCGCCGGGATCGAGGCGTACACCGCAACCCACATGACCGTCAAGGAGGCGCTGCAGGCTTTCCGGGAGGGGAAGCTGCCCAAACTCGCCGGCGCCGATGTTCAGGGGCACTGGTAGAATAAGGAGGTATATCATGCCGAGAGGAGATGGAACAGGACCATTGGGAATGGGACCGATGACAGGAAGGGGCGCGGGGTTCTGCGCGGGATACCAGGCCCCCGGTTATGCCGGTGCGGGCTGGAGTAGACCCTTTTACGGTGCAATCTGCCGGGGAGGTGGTAATCCCCGCCGCGGGGCCGGTCGGGGCTTCCGGTACCGTAACTGGTTTTACGCAACCGGGCTCCCCTTTTGGGCCCGGGGCAACCCGGCTTCCGGGAACCCTCCATGGGCGCCCTTCGCCCCTGCCGACACGGACACAGAGGTGGAGGCACTCAAGGCGCAGGCCGCCGAGCTCGAGGCGACCTTGAACGGCATTCGACAAAGACTCGAGCAGTTGACAAAGGACCAGCAGGGTTAGCCCCGCACCCCGGTACCCGGCAAAGACTCCTCCTTCGGGAGGGATTTCGCTGCGGGGGGCCATAAAGGAGGCATGGTACCATGAAAAACGATCAGTCAGGAGCGGCTCGGCAGGGACAGGGATCAGGCGGGGGACGGCGGGGAACAGGTGGAGCAGCAGGCAGAGGCCGGGGAGCAGGTGGTGGCAGAATGGGCGGTCGCGGCATGGGCCCCTCCGGTGAATGCCTCTGTCCTCAGTGCGGAGCCACGGCACCTCATCAGAGAGGGGCGCCCTGTTTCGAGCAGAAGTGTCCCCAGTGCGGAACCGCGATGGTGCGGAAATAGCGTGCGAGAGGTGTGGTGCCGATCATGAACATCGTCTTCGCCAGCGGGAAAGGTGGAACCGGAAAGACAACGGTGGCCTGCAATTTTGCCTGTTTCCTGGCCAAATCAGGAGAGAGAGTTCAGTACCTCGACTGTGACGTCGAGGAACCGAACGGTCACCTCTTTCTGAAACCGGTCCTGGAACGTCGGGAAACGTGCACCATCCCGGTGCCGCTGGTGTCCGAACAAGCCTGCACCTTTTGCGGTGCCTGCGGAGAAAAATGTCAGTATCACGCCATCGTGAACCTCCCCCGCTCAACCCTTGTCTTTCCGGAAATGTGTCACGGGTGCGGACTTTGCTCCCTTGTCTGCCCGGAAGGGGCCATCTCAGAGTCGAACCGTCCCGTCGGCGTCGTTGAGCAGGGAACAGCCGTCATGGGCATCGAGTTCGTCCATGGTCTGCTCAATGTGGGCGAACCCATGGCGGTCCCTCTCATACGGGCGGTGAAGGCGAGAACGCGTTCCGGGTATGTGAGGATCATCGATGCGCCTCCGGGGACTTCGTGCCCGGTGGTAGGTGCCATGACGGGAGCAGACCTGGTGGTACTCGTGACGGAGCCCACACCCTTCGGCCTCCATGACCTGCGAATCGCCGTATCTGTGGCGAGAGACATGGGTCTGCCCGTAGGGGTGGTGATCAACAGAAACGAGGGAGTGTACACACCACTCACCGACTATCTTGCGGAAGAGCACGTCGGCACCCTGGCCGTGATCCCCGAGAGAAGGGAAATAGCGGAGATATGTTCGCGGGGGGAGCTGGTTTTCGATATGGTCCCTGACAGCAGGCACTATTTTACGGAGATGGCGGTGAACATGGGAACACTTCTCGGTCTCACCGGCTGGAGAAAGCATCATGACTAGTCTCAGGGAAATCGTGGTAGTCAGCGGAAAGGGAGGCACCGGAAAGACATCCCTCGTGGCCGGACTGTGCCGGCTCTTTCCGAACAAGGTGGTGGCCGACTGTGATGTGGATGCGGCGAATCTTCACCTTATCCTCAATCCTTCCGTCGTCGAGACAAAACCTTTCGCGGGTGGCAGGAAGGCCCGCATCGACCTGTCCCGGTGCACCGGGTGCGGTATATGCAGGGATGTATGCCGTTTCGGGGCGATCACCGAGGAGTATGAGGTGACGGAGAGTGCCTGCGAAGGCTGCGGGGCATGTTATTTCTTCTGTCCCGCCTCGGCGGTCGATTTCTCCCCACAGCTTGCCGGCCACTGCTACACCGGCACCACGGCGCAGGGTGACGTCTTTGTCTATGCCGAGCTTTTCCCGGGACAGGAGAACTCAGGGAAACTCGTGGCCATGGTGCGGGAGGAAGCCCGAACGAGGGCGTCCGGCGGCAATGCCCGGCTCGTCCTCATAGATGGCCCACCCGGTATCGGCTGCCCGGTCATCTCTTCGGTCACCGGCACCCATCTCGCCGTCGCCGTCACGGAGCCCACGGCATCGGGGGTTCACGATCTCGATCGTATCCTCCGGTTGGCCCGCCATTTCCAGGTACCCTCGGCGGTCGTGATCAACAAGAGCGACATCAACAGAGCGGTCACGGGGCGGATCGGAGACTACTGCCGTGATCAGGGCATTCCCCTTGTCGGGGAGATACCCTATGACCGGACCATCACACAGGCCCAGCGGATGGGACAGTCCGTCATCGATTTTGCACCTGCAAGCCAGGCCGCGGTCGCCATACGCACAACCGCAGCCCATATCACTAATCTTTTGGAGGACATCACACCATGAACGAATGCTCGGAAACAAACAGCAACCCGAACGACGACCGGCTCCTCGAAGAAAATCTGAGCCGTATCGAACACACCCTCATGGTCCTTTCCGGCAAGGGAGGGGTCGGCAAGAGCACGGTGGCCGTCAACCTCGCCCTCAGTCTAACCCTGAAAGGATACCGGGTCGGGCTCCTGGACGTGGACATCCACGGCCCAAGCATCCCCAAGATGCTGGGGCTCTCCGGCCGGACACTCCCGGTCGCCGACGAGCAGATCATCCCGATCCAGTGTTACGGCAATCTCTCCGTCGTTTCCATGGGCCTGCTCATCAACGAAGAGCATCAGCCCGTTATCTGGCGGGGACCGTTGAAGTATAACGTGATCAAGGAATTTCTCCAGCACGTGCGGTGGGGCAATCTTCACTACCTCGTCATCGACGCCCCTCCCGGCACCGGGGACGAACCGCTCTCCATAGCCCAGCTCGTCAAAGAGAGAAAAAGCGCGGTCATCGTCACCACCCCTCAGCAGGTGGCTACCATCGATGTGGCCAAGTGCATCACCTTCTGCAACCAGCTCAACCTTCCCGTCGCCGGGATCATCGAAAATATGAGCGGCTTCATCTGTCCCCACTGCGGCAAAGAGGTGGCCATTTTCTCGTCCGGGGGCGGCGAGCAGCTTGCCGCTCGACACAATGTCCCCTTCCTCGGCAAGGTGCCCCTCGACCCTGATATCGTGAAAAGCGGCGACGAAGGATCGCCTTATGTCCTCTTCTACGGGAAGACAAAGACCGCCGAGGTCTTCGACGAGATCGTGAACCGTATCGTGGCGACCCAAGAGGTGGGCAAGATATGGCTGCCTATGGCCGAAGGAACCAACGTGGCAGATCCTCCGGGGCCGCAGGCGGGCCCGGACGAAAAGACCCATGCTTTGCCGGTCCGCGATGGAGGACAAGCCGTCGACAAAGGAGACTCTACCATGAGATTCGCAGTACCGACCCATGAAAGGAAACTGTGTCAGCACTTCGGTCATTGCGAGGCCTTCGCAATCATCGAAACCGCCGGGAACGGTGCCATCCTGAAGGAAGAGTACGTCCCGGCCCCTGAGCACCAGCCAGGCCTCCTTCCCGGATGGCTGGCCGAACGGGGGGTGAGTTGTGTCATCGCGGGGGGGATGGGCAGCAGGGCCAAGCAGCTTTTCGCCGAAAAGGGCGTAACCGTCGTCACCGGGGCTCAGGGGGAATACCCGAGAGAGGTAGTGGAAAACTACCTGAAAGGAACCCTGGTGACAGGGGCCAACACCTGCGACCACTGACGGAAAACTTGACAGGAGGGACGGGGGCATGCCCATTTTCGAATATGACTGCGGGGAGTGTGGCGCGGTGACCGAGGTTCTTGTGGGTGTCGGAAGAGGTTCCGAGAACATCGTTTGTTCCCGGTGCGGCGCCGCAAACCTCACCAGGCGCATGTCGGCAGGCACCGTTCAGACCGCGGGCCGTGTGATCGGCTCCCAGGGCGGCAGGACCTGCTGCGGAAAAGAAGAGCGATGCGAAAGCCCGCCCTGTTCCGGCGGCGGCGATTGCAGACGTTAGAAAGGCAAAGTTCGGAATCACCATCGATGGGGAAGGACCGGCGAATGGAGTACGGGGAGGGCACGGGGTAGAGGAAGGCACATGAGAATCTTGCGGGATATCATCGACTCCCTCGGGCAGGACGCACCGGTCAGGGAGGTGACCAGAGGGCTCTTCTGGACCGCGGTGACCAGCAGAACCTGCGGACTCTCCTCCACCATGATACGGGATTGGGTCCGGACGGAGCATGACCCCTTGGAAGAGGCCGAGGAGTTGACCAGAGGGACGGCGATGGGACTGGCCAACGGCGCCCTGTCGCAGGACCTCCTCGATGCCTCCCTGGGGCTCGCCGCGATAAACTCCCTCATCGAGGTGGACCATGATCGGTGCGTGCCAGGCAATGCCTCCGAGATACTCATGGAGCGGGGGAAAGACAAGAATGTCGCGATCGTCGGCCATTTCCCCTTCACCGAGGACTTGCGGAGGGTAGCCAGGAACCTGTGGGTCATGGAGAGACACCAACGGCCGGGGGACTATCCCGAGAAGGACGGGGAGGTCTACCTTCCCCGGGCGGATGTGATCGCCCTATCCAGCACCACCCTCATCAATCACACCCTGGAAGGGCTTCTCTCTCTGTGCAACCCGGGCAGTCTCAAGATGCTGGTGGGACCGACGACACCCCTTACCCCTGTGCTTTTCGACCACGGACTGGATATGATATCGGGAAGTGTGGTGACCGACGAGGCCGGGGCGCTGAAGAGCATCAGGGAAGGAGCCAACTTCAGGCAACTCAAACGGACGGGATGCGTCCGGCTTCTGACCATGATAAAATGGGGGAGGTAAAAAGAGAAGTGGAACGATACAGCGACAAGGTGCTTGAACATTTCAACAACCCGAAAAACGTGGGAGTCATCGAGAACCCGGACGGAGTGGGAGAGATCGGTGATCCCAACTGCGGCGATTTTCTCAGGGTCTTTATCAAGGTGGACGGGGACACGGTGACGGACGTGAAATACCAGATCAGGGGATGCCCTGCAGCCGTCGCCTGTGCCAGCGCCATGACGGAACTCGTGGTCGGCAGGAACCTGGACGACGCCATGATGGTCAGCGACAGCGACATCGTGGAGGCCCTCGACGGACTGCCGGAGTTCAAGATCCATTGTTCGGCACTGGGCGCCACGGGCCTGCAAAAGGCGATCCTGGATTATTTCAACCGGTTCATCAGGAATCTCGGGGCTTAGCGCGTGGAGTATCCGGCTACCGCGGCACGCGAGGTCCCGCGGGCATGACCGGAAAACCTCGGGAGGGTGCCCGACGCATCCAAGGAGGGAACATGAAATCGAGAGTCCTTTGCTGTTGCCTGCTCCTCGTTTCCCTGTGGTTACCCCTTGACACCCACTCCAGAGAGATACCTCCTCTCGTCACCCCTGCCTGGCTCCTGGAAAACCTGAACAACCCGAGGATGGTGGTCCTCGACGTCCGAAAGGTCGAAGACTATCGGGAGGGACACATACCGGGGGCGGTCAATCTGTTTTACGGAGCATGGATGGAAGCGAGAAGAGGGCTTGACTGCGAACTTCCGCCCAAGGACGATTTGGCCGACGCCATACGTTACGCCGGAATCACCGAGAACTCCCTGGTGGTGCTGGTCGGCTCACACCGGACCCAAAAGGACCGGGTCAATGTGACTCGCACGGCCTGGACGCTCGCATGTGCCGGCATCGGGAATCTCGCGATCATGGACGGGGGGCATGAGTTCTGGGTTGCCCAGAACGGACCGACTACACGAGAGAGGAAAAAGCCGGTCCCGGGCAATTTCGATATGAGACTGGGCGATTGCTTCTGTGCAAACAAAGAAGGTCTCCTCAATGCCATGAAAACGGCGGTACTCGTCGACACGAGGCCCGAGCGCCTTTTCACCGGCGAGGTCAAACCCCCTGAGCTTGCCCGGGCGGGACACATACCGGGGGCGGTGAACCTCCCCCACGAACTCGTGTTTCAGGCTGACGGGAGGTTCCGGACGGAACAGGAACTGAGGGAAACGGCTTCGTCGAAGATCGGCAGGGATTTGACCCGACGGATCATCGTGCTGTGCTGCGACGGTCGCTTTGCCTCGTCGTGGTGGTACGTGATCAAGGAGATCCTGGGATACAGGGATGTGTGCATCTATGACGGGTCCATGGAGGAGTGGTGCAAGGACACGAGTTTACCCCTCGAGACAGGGAAATAAGCGGGCAGGGATTTCCTGCCCTTCTTGAGGCACAAAAAAAGACAGGATCTTCACATCCTGTCTTTTTTTGTGCCTTTCCCCGCTCTTTCTACTTCGCGCCCTTGGGCGGCACCTCGAAACCGCTTCCGTCCCGGATTCCGTCGCCGGAGTTGGGGGCAGGCCCGGGCGACCGAAGGGGACCCATTTTGTCACCCGCATAGGCCAGAGGCGCCAAAACCAGGAGTGCTACCATTACCAAAATCATAAGTCTCATCTTTTTATCCTCCTTGTTCCCAAGTCTTTCGGGGGCTGAGGGGTCGACGGCCTCGCAGCGCCCTCATCGACCGGTACGAGGCTGGGATGCCGTTCCCTGGGATGTGGAACCCGTGGATGTCGTTCCGGATCCCGTAGTCCCCTGATTGTTGTCCCCTCCGGCACACACCACGCCGGAGAAGAGCACGAAAGCCAACACAACCATCGCCATAATCTTCGTCACAATCACCTCCTTTCTTCCAATTCTGCCGCAGAAAATCATAGTGTCTACTATATAAGCATTTCAGTCGGAAAAGACAGTGATGTTCGTCACGATTTCCTGTCCCTGTCCTCGGTCCGAAACGGGGTAAGCGAACTGCCCGGAGGATGGTTGCAAAGTGAGGCGCCCGGTGATAGGCTCATGACCATGAGCGAAGACCTGTCGGTCTACCTCCGGGCCACGTCCACCATCGATGCCGACCACGAGGCGATCCGGGAAAAGGCATCGGAACTCTGCGCGCCCTGCCCTGCCGATCCGGAACGGGCAAGGGCCCTCTTCCTCTTCGTCCGGGACCAAATCCACTACAACGTCTATATGATCTCCACATTTCTCGAAGATTTCCGGGCGAGCACAATCCTGGAACGGGGCGTGGGATATTGTGTCCAGAAGGCCGTTCTTCTCGCGGCCCTCGGGAGGGCCGTCGGCATCCCGTCACGGCTTGTCTTTGCCAAGATCAGGAATCACCGGGCACCGGCAGAATTGAGGTCCCAGACCGGCATCGACGTCCTCCCCAGTCACGGGTATATGCAGTTTTTCATCAAAGACCGGTGGGTGAACGCCACCCCTGCCTTCGACAGGAGTCTCTGCGAGAGGATCGGGGTGCCGGTCTGCGACTTCGACGGTTACCACGATGCCATCCTTGCGGACCGAGACCTGACCGGTAAACCCTATATCGAGTACGTCGAGAAATATGAACCCCAGGCGGACCTGCCCTTCGAGTGGCTGCGAGCCCGCATTGCGGCCATCTGGGGTGAAAAACGGGCCTGGCTCTCCCCGGCCGACTCGAAGGGTCACGTCATGCCTTCGGGATATGTCTTTCCCCGATGATAGCCCTATAGCCCCTTCTTCTCGAACCACCAGAACATGAGAAGCCCCAGGACCACCACGACCGCGATGACCACCCAGTGGTTCACACCCAGGATCTGGGGCAGGGTGATCTTGCCGTAGTCTCCCCAAGTGAGGACCGTCTTCTTCAGCGCCGGGAAGGCCTCGGCAAAAAGGCCCGCACCGACCAGCATACCGAGAATGCCCCAGACGGTGTCCCACCGGCCCTCCCCGAGGGCACCCATGGCCGTACCGGGGCAATAGCCGAACAGACCCCACCCGACTCCGAACAGGAGCCCCCCGATGATCGTGCCCCCGAGGACGGTGGACTTGAGGGAGAGTTTTACGAGCCCCAGGTCCTTCAGGAGATAGACACCCACCATGCCCACAAGGACGCTGGAGAACATGAACTTTACGATGGTCATGTCCATGAGGCGCAGGGCCCCGATCTGCTTATCGTACCGGAGCACCCTGCCCTTCTGGAGGAGAAACCCGAAGATGATGCCCGTGACGAGGCCGTATATAAGCTCGTTCATTTCTTCCCACCTCCCGCATAGACCAAATTGGCGACGATGAGGCCGCCCACGAAGAAACAGATGAGGGCAATATATCCGCTGACCGCTAACTGGAGCGAACCGCTCAGTCCGTGGCCGCTCGGTCACCCGTCGGCGAGGCGCGCCCCGAACATGGCGAC
>CAYOQF010000017.1:0-60349 GCA_964406055.1 uncultured Syntrophorhabdaceae bacterium | reverse complement strand
CCGGATCGGGACTCTTCGGGATGACCGGGGGAGGCTGGACCGCAACAGGGGCAGGGGCAGGTTCAGGGGCCTTGGTGACGACCGGTGCGGGGGCTGCCGGGGCCACAGGAGTGGCAGGCCTGGTATCTGCCTTCGGTGGCTCGGCAGGAACAGGTTCGGTCTTCACCGGTACGACCACCGGTGCAGGTTCAGGGGCCTTGGCGACCACGGGGGAAGGGGGTTGCACCACTGGAGGTGCGGCCGGTTTCGGGTCGGCCTTGGGTGGCTCAGCCACGGGGGCGGGAGGGGCAGGAACAGGCTCGGTCTTCACCGGTACGGCTGCCGGGGCAGGTTCAGGGGTCTTGTCGGGGACCCGTGGCGGTTCTGCTTTCATCGGGACAGGTTCGTCCTTTGGCGGGGTAGCTGCCTGGGACACGGGGGCGGCTGTCGGGGTCGGGGGATCCACCCTGGCCACGACCGGGGTGTCTGCGGGCTTAACAGACGTATCGGCGGGCCTGGGGGCATCCTGTACGTCTGCCCGGTCACGGGGGCGATCAGCAGGAGGGGCGGCCACGGCGGGCGGGGCGTCTGGTGTCGCTACCGGCGCAGAGGCTCCGCCAGGTGCCGCCAAAGGGGTCATGATCTGGTTCTTTCGCTGTGCCTCCTGGTTCCTCTTCTGGGCCTCCCAGTAGTCGGCCAGGTCCTTTTCCCAGCCGGGAATGGCATCTTCGAGTTCCTTCTTGTAGGCAACGACCTTGCCCCGGATCATCCCGTAGGAGATGGACCCCATGCCCGCAAAGGTGATCATCTGGTTGAGCTGGGGGATGATCGTATTCTTTGCCCTGTTTATCTTTGCGTCGGGATAGACCTCCTTATCCATGAGGGCCTTCAGGTCCGCCAGGGCCTTTTCCGCCTGGGCACTCTGTTGCTGCCGCTCGGCCGCCACGGTCCTCATGGTCCCTTCCGCCAAAGCGATCCTTTCGGGGATCTTCAGGTACGAGTCGAGGCTCGCCAGGAAAGGTGCCGGGTCCCCGCCCTGGTACTTGAGACCCTTACCGTACGCCTTCTTCCAGTTCTGGAACTTGTCGAGCATGCCCCTGTTCTTCTCCCACGCCGCCTTCATGGCCGCCAGGTATGCGGCGCCGTCCGATTGCTCCGGGAGCACTTCAGAAGAACCGATACCGTTCTTCTCCCGGAACCGGGGGGCGGTGATGAACCTTTCGTGGGCGTCATCGTGCCGGTAATCGCCGAGGGCGGCGACAAGGACCGCCGCGGCCCTGTTGATCATGACGGCCAGTTCGTCCTGGGTGGCGTCGGCACGCATGAAGTCGATGGCGCCCTGGAGAAAGTCAGTGGAGACCTTCAGGTCGAGGCGCGGCTTCTTCACCTCTTCGAGAGCCTTCTTCGTATCGTCGAGGGACAGGACGAGAGCGGGGAGGGCGAGCTGGACTTTCAGGTAGTCGCAGAAGCTGCCGCAATGGACGGACCACTGTGTCCCGCTGGTGGGGGCAAAGAGGAGATTCTTCGGCACGATCACCTCGATCTGGTTGAGCTGCGAAATGAGGGCGGTCTCGTAGTCCGAATAGACCTGCCTCTCCCTCCTTTCCAGCTCAGGGACAAGGGGTGTCAGCCGCATCGCCTCCTCCCTGGCCGCCTCGGCGGCCCTGAAGGACTCTATGATGTGACCGGGCTGGGCAGGCTGGAACGTCCCTGCCTTCATCCCTTCGTACACCCCTATCCATCCCAGCCCGAAGGTGACAGCCGGGCTGTAGGCCTTGCCGTTCCCCCAGTAGGCCTGCAGGTTGCCGAACTTGCCCGTCTCCTCTTTCACTGAAGCGACCCCTTTCGTGAAGGCGCCGTTTGCATTGGTGATGAGGCCCCCTATCTTCGCGAGCCGCTCCTGGAGGGCTTGGGCAAGCTTGAGCCCCCGCTCCTGGGCCTCCAACCGGAGGAGCTTCTCCTCCTGTTCGAGGATGGCGATATCGTTGGCCAGCTTCTGCTGGTTTGGGCCGTTATTGCGGCACCGTTCGTTTGCCATGCGTTCACCCGCAGCCCACGGGTCCCCGGGACATACCAGCCTGCCCCGCTCTTCCTTGCAGGACGCGAAGAGGGCTTCCTGGTCTTTATTGAGCTGGCGGAGACAGGCGATATAATCCTCTTCAAGCTTCTTCTTCGCCCCGTCGATGGTCTCGTTGCGCCTCGCGAGATAGATGGAAAAGAGCCTTTCATAGGTCTCGGCGTTGTATCCGGCGCCCGTCGACTCCCTCACCTCGGCGAGGGCAGCGGCAAGGGCGTTGGTGATCGTGCCCCTGTCGAGGGGTGTGTAGACCATGTCCCGGGTGACCGGCTTGATCTGACTCTGGGCCTGCTCCACCTTGGCCTTCGTCTCTTGCGCCTTTGTCTTTTCAGCGGCCGGCATGGCCCGCCTCAGTTCCTCGATCTTTGCCAGGGCAGGTTTGGCGGGCGCTATCGCTGCATCGTAAGCGCCCTTCAGCTTCTCTTCCGCCGCCTTGAGCTGTCCTTCCACCCTGCCCCGGTCGGCCTCCATGAGTGCCTTCGTTGCCGCCTCCGCCTCTTTCACCTTTTGGTCAAGGGCGTCCTTCATATTCATGACCACCCTCTTCACGTCGTCCTTGAAGACGGGGAAGGGTTTTCCTGTTGAAGGGTCTATCTCCCCCTGGGCCTGGTACCCGTAACGGGCGCAGGTCACGTCCGCAAAGCCGTCGTTGTCTCTCCAGGCATTCTCGAAGCCCCGGTCCACCTCCGCCTTTGTCTTCGAGACAAGCTGATTCATGAAGCCCTTTCCGTAGAGCTGGTCCAGGGCGCACTGGACCTGTTGCTCCTTGACGTACCCCTTGAAGTAGTTGATGAGGGCGGCCTCCGCCTGGACCACGAGCTTTGCCCACCCGTAGAAGGGGATGACGCTCTCCATGTACGCCTCGCCGGCGGCCTGAGTGGTGCCCCAGAAGGCGCCCGAGATACCGTTGTCCAGATACCCGGTGATGGCGCCCGCCCCGAGGGTGGCGCCAAGGTTGATCGCGGCGATCTGCTGGTTCACCTTCTGATAGCCGTCGAGCATCACCTTGGCCTGCATGGCCTTTCCCGCCGCCTCCCCTTCGAGGACCATGGTCATGAAGACCTGCTGGGCGCCCGAGTCGTTGAGGTACTTCATCATGAGCTTGTGGCGGAGCACCTCCTCCGTATAGGTTGCAAGGTTGCTCCTGGCCAGATCGATGCTCCGGCCCACAATCCTGTTCCTCCCCTGGGTGAGGATGTACTCGGCCTTCTGCTCGTTGGTCATGGTTGCATAGGCGGGGACATCGTTGAAATAGTCGGTGAAGGTGGCGATGATGGCCTGGACCGTCGCCTCGCTCTGGGCTCTCGCTCCCCCCGGAAAGGCGAGGCAGAGGGTAATGAGGAGAACTCCCAGGATAATCGCTGGAAACGGTTTTGTCCTGAACCGAAGAATGATGGGGCTACGGCAACCGGTCCAATTCCACACTGTTCTCATGAACTGCCTCCGGATATAATCTCTGGGGATTTGACTTCAAGGCACGGCGCCCGGGATAGCCTGCAGGAGACCCCTGCCCTGTCAACAGTTTACCAGAAAAAAGGCCTCCGTCCCCAGAAAAGTGATGGGGCCGCCCCACTATCCGGCGACTATCCAGTTCGCAATCCCGGCGACGACCTCCCTCTCCAGTCCGTTGAGACCGTGACAGGCAAGGGATCCCAAAGATCGCCCCCATCAATCCTGTCGCCATATCCTTACCAAAGCGTTTATAATAGCGGGTAGATGAAAAAGGAAAGAGCTTTCCTCGGCCTTGGCAGGAACGTCTTCTCCACGGGACTGGTCAGCTTCTTCATGGATATCAGTTCGGAGATGGTCTATCCCCTGGTCCCCCTCTTCCTCGCCGGCGTGCTCGGGGTCAACAAGTCCCTCATCGGCGTCATCGAGGGGTTTGCGGAGTCCACGGCGAGCCTTCTCAAGGTCTTCTCGGGATGGTACTCGGACAGGGTCGGCCGCCGGAAGGGCCTGATGGTCCTCGGGTACGGCATCTCCGTTCTGAGCAGGCCCGTCATCGCCACGGCCTCCCTCTGGCACCAGATCTTTGCCGGCCGTCTCATCGACCGACTCGGAAAGGGGATCCGCACCGCCCCCCGGGATGCGATCATCGCCGAATCCACGGAGGCGGACCGTCTGGCACGGGCCTTCAGTTTTCACCGCGCCATGGACACCCTCGGGGCGGTCATCGGCCCCTCCATCGCCTTCCTCCTTCTCTGGGCCTTCAGCCGCGACTACCGCATGGTCTTCTGGCTCTCCGCGGTGCCCGGGGTCTTGGCCGTCCTGGTGATCGTCTTCTTCATCAGGGAAGGGGGGGGACCCCATACCCGGACGGAACGCCCGAGGCTCACCCCGGGACGGTTCAGCGGGGAGGCACGGTGCTTCCTCGCCATCGCCACCCTCTTCGCCCTGGGCAATTCGAGCGATGTCTTCCTCATTCTCCGGGCCGAGCAGGTCGGCGTGCCCGACCTGGCGATCCCCGTGGTCTACCTCATGTTCAACCTCGTCTACTCCCTGTCGGCCCTTCCCGCCGGTATGGCGGCGGACAGGTTCGGCCGGAAAAGGGTCATCCTCCTCGGATTCCTGCTCTTTGCCGGTCTCTACTACGGCTTTGGGGTCGCCCGGAGCGCGCTTGCCGTCTGGGTGCTCTTCGGCCTTTACGGCCTCTTCATGGGACTCACCGAGGGCATACAGAAGGCCTTCCTGGCCACCATCGTCCCTCCTGAACTGAAGGCCACCGCCTTCGGGATCTACGCCACCGCCGTGGGCCTTGCCACCCTTCCGGCAAGCCTCATAGCCGGGTGGCTCTGGGATCACGTGGCTCCCTCGGCACCCTTCTATTTCGGGGCTTCCACAGCCGCCCTGGCGGCAATCCTCTTTCTCGTCATGATCGTGGGGAAGAGAAGAGGAGGGGGACAGCCCGCCCTCAGGGGCTGAGGATGGAGTGGAGCAGCCTCCGGGTCTGCCCGTAGATGCCGGGAGACTTCGACTCCCGCGGCCCCGCCACGTTGAGAACCGAGGGCCGGACGGACCCGAGCCATCCTTGCACCGCCTCCACGATCCCCCGGTCGTCCCCGGCCTCCATGTCGATGACGAGGTACGGCCGCCGGTGCTTCTCGGCGCAGGCGACCGTGTACGCCGTCCCTTCCGTGGGCGCCCCGCGGGTCAGGACGAGGGTGGCGTCGCCTTCGATCACGTTCTTCTCGGTCCGCACCCTGTAGAGGTCCGAATCGAGTTCCGTCAGCCTGTCATAAGCAGGGTCGATGGGCCCGTCCTCTGCCTTGCGGCCCCTGGGTATGAAACCGCCGTAATCGAGACCGAGGCCGCGGGCGACGTCGAGGGCCGCACGGTCCACCCCGGTCTGCCCTCCGGATATGATCTTCATGGGGAAGGTTATAAACGACCCGGGGTCCCCAATGCAACCCTGTCCGCCTGTCAAAAGTCCGGCGCAGGGTCGACCCCTGTCACGCCTTCGACACCGTCTCCCGACGCCCCTCTTGTCATCACGTGGACCACCTGCCAGGTAACGACCGTCATTTCAATGTGTTAGCGCCAACAGCCCGGTACAGGAGGTCATCCACAGGTCTGGCCCTCAATTTGCATAAGCCCCGGGAGAGACCAATTCCTTCTTGCGAGGTGTCCAATGGAAGCAACAGCAACAAGCAGGCCGCGGATCCTGAACACCGAGGAACTCCTCAAACGGATCGAGACCGAAAAACAGAAGAGACAGGAGAAGGCCAGATCCGCCAGGCGGCCCATGGCTCTTCTTGTGGCCGTCGCGGTCATGGGTGTCGCCATTCTGGGGCTCGGTGCCGGGGTGTTCCTCCTCAAGGGAGAGCTGATGGCCCTCCGGTCCGAGGTGGGTGAGCTGAAGGGCTTCAAATCCCAGATGGTGACCATGGACCCAAAACTGAAGCTCACTCTTCTCGAGGGTAAGGTGGATCAGGTCAAGGCGGACGGAGAGAAGGCCGTGACCGACCTCGTGGGTCAGCTCGCAGCGGTGAAAGAGGAGATCGAGGCCCTGAAGGCCGCCGCCAAGAAAGGGCGCAGGTAAGGTCTGCCGTCGCCGTCACACCGGGTTCCGGCTTTTCGAAGGTGAAAATCAGGGAAACCCTGATTCCCTCACCGCTTTGCATCGGCTAATCTTATCCCAACAACCAACCCAATCATATCTCCAACCAGACCATGACCCCTCGAGACCCCCTTTTGAGTGTCAAAGGGGGTCATGGCTTTCTAAGGGCCCATCCGCCACGCCTTTCGCATGGTAGTGGAACAGGGTGATCCCAAGGACCGGGTAAACTCGGGCGCGGGGCCTCTCACCAGTCCGGGGTGAGATACCAGGGGAAGAAGGCGGCCACCCGCTCCTCCAGGTCATTGAGGATCAGGCATGCAAGCGTCTCAGGGTCGTCGGCCTCTTCCCAGCCTTCGGGCCCATAGAAAAACTCGCCGTCGGGCATGAGAAAGCTCGTAAGCCTCTGGGGCAGCCACGTTTCCATGGCCCTCACCGTCCCGTCCAGACCCTCGTTCGCTTCGAAGTGCCCTGCGTCGATGGCCCAGAGGGCGAGTCGCACCGCGTGGAGGCACTTCGGGTCGAGGGTGAGATCCAGCCGCTCGAGCATCTCCCCCGCCTTCCGGTTGAGGGGCAGATCGTTCAGGTCTTCCAGGGTAGGTGCCATGATGAAGGAATTTTTGTCTGCCATCGGTCTCCCAAACCATGGATTTATCGACCCCTAAGGGGCCCCCTCAAGCCCCTGTCGGATCGTTGACATTTGGACGGCTATACTATAACCTTAACCATGCTAACTTTTGCAAATCCTTTGAAGAAATCACACCGAGTCAGCGGGAGGGATGAGCCATGTCCAACGTGAACAAAGTGATCCTCATCGGGCGGCTTGGCGCCGACCCCGAGCTCCGTTACACCGCCGACGGGGCGCCTGTCGCCACCTTCAACCTCGCCACGACCGAACGATGGAAGGATAAGAGCGGCGGCTATCAAGACAGAACGGAATGGCACCGCATCGTGGCCTGGCGGAAACTGGCCGAGGTCTGTTCCGAGTTTCTCAAGAAAGGCAAGCTCGTCTACGTGGAGGGGAGAATCCAGTCCCGGGAGTACGAGGGCCGGGACGGCATCAAGAGAAAGGCCTATGAGATAGTCGCCTCCAACATGACCATCCTGAGCACCACCGGCGCCCAGGGTGACCGCGAAGGAAGGGCCCCGGCACCGAGTGGAAGACAGGCAGGCGATGACGACTTCATTCCCGAGATGGAAGATGAGGACGTGCCCCTCTGAGGCTGAAGGGATGACCGGCAAAAAAGGAGAATATCGTGACGAACCATGACTTCGAAGGGGTGATGGGCCTCGAGGTGCACGCCCACCTCCTGACGGACAGCAAGATCTTTTGCGGGTGCTCGACCAAGTTCGGGGCCGAGCCGAACAGCCACACCTGTCCCACCTGCATGGGCCTTCCCGGGGCGCTGCCGGTCCTCAACAAAAAGGTGGTGGACTTTGCCATCAAGCTGGGTCTCGCCCTCCACTGCCACATCAGGAAGACGAGCATCTTCGCCCGGAAGAACTACTATTACCCGGACCTCCCCAAGGGCTACCAGATTTCCCAGTATGAGGAACCGATCTGTGAAGACGGCCATCTCGACATCGTGGTCCCCGGAGGAAAGAAGAGGGTCCGCATCAAGCGGGTCCACATGGAGGAGGACGCGGGCAAGCTGGTCCACGAAGGCACGGTGGAGACGAGCTCCTACAGTCTGGTGGATTACAACCGGTCGAGCGTCCCCCTCCTCGAGATCGTGAGCGAGCCCGACCTCTCGACGCCGGAAGAGGCCGTCCTCTATCTCAAGGCCCTGAGGGAGGTGCTGGTCTATCTTGAGATCTGCGACGGGAACATGGAAGAGGGCAGCTTCCGGTGCGACGCCAACGTGTCGGTCCGCAGGAAGGGCTCCGACGTCCTCGGCACCCGGACGGAACTGAAGAACCTCAATTCCTTCAAGGCCATCGAGAGATCCCTCGACTACGAGATTGCCCGTCAGATAGAGCTCGTCCGAAAGGGCGGCGAGGTGGTGCAGGAGACCCGCCTCTTCAACGTGGATGAAGGCGTCACCTATTCCATGAGGGGCAAGGAGGAGGCCCACGACTACCGGTATTTTCCCGAACCGGACCTGCTCCCCCTCAAGGTGAGCGACGAGTGGATCGAGGAGGTCCGGAAGACCCTGCCTGAGCTGCCCCTGGAAAAGGCGGAGAGGTTTCAGACCCGGTACAACCTCCCTCAGTACGACGTGGACATCCTGGTCTCGGAGCGGGCCCTGTCCGACTACTTCGAGGAGACGGTGCGCCTCTTCCCCGAGCCGAAGACGGTGAGCAACTGGATCATGACGGAACTCCTGAGGGAGCTGAAGGAGGCGAACGTTGCGCCCCCTGCCTGCCCCCTTTCCCCTGACCGCCTTGCCGAACTCCTCTCCCTCATCCGGGACAACACGATCAGTATCAAGATCGGGAAGGAGATCTTTCCCGACCTCTTCCGCACCGGCGCCTCCCCGAGGGAGATGGTGAAGGAGCGCGGCCTGGTGCAGATCACCGACGAGTCGGCCATCCTCTCCACCGTGGACGGGGTGATCGCCCGGTTCCCCAAGGAAGCGGCCGATTTCCGGGCAGGGAAGGAGAAGCTCCTCGGCTTCTTCGTGGGCCAGGTGATGAAGGAGACGAAGGGCAAGGCGAACCCCAAGCTCTTGAACGAGCTCCTCCTCAAGCGACTCAAGGGTGAATAGAGACAAGGAGAAGGAGTCGCCATGACCGACCACGTGTACTGGAGAGACGGGATACTCTATCTTCTCGACCAGCGGGCCCTCCCCTTCAGGAAGATCTACGTGGAGTGCAGGACCCTGAACAAAGCCGCTCAAGCCATCAAGAACATGACGGTCCGGGGCGCGCCCCTCATCGGGATCGTGGCCGCTTACGGCGTGGTGCTCGGTCTCCAGGAGATCACCCGCTCGGGACGGAACGTGACGGACAGGGACGTGGACCGCGTCTGTGACCGCATCGGCCGCACCCGGCCCACCGCGGTCAACCTCTTCTGGGCCTTGGATCGCATGAAGAAGGCCTACAGGGAGAACAGGGGATCTCCCCGCATGATGGACGCCCTCTTTGACGAGGCCATCGCCATCCATGTGGGCGACGTGGAGAACAACCGGATGCTGGCCCTCTACGGCGCCGAACTGATCGACGAGGGGAACACGATCCTTACCCACTGCAATGCAGGGGCCCTGGCCACCGGCGGATACGGGACCGCCCTCGGCGTCATCCGGGCGGCCCACGAATCGGGAAAGAAGATCAGGGTCATCGCCACGGAGACGCGGCCCTATTTTCAGGGGGCCCGGCTTACCGCCTGGGAACTGGCCCAGCAGGGGATCCCCGTGGAGATCGTGCCGGACAACCACGTGGGATTCCTCGCCTCCAACAGGGGATTCGACAAGGTGATCGTGGGGGCCGACCGGATCGCCCTGAACGGGGACACGGCCAACAAGATCGGCACCTACATGATCGCCCTCTGCGCCCGGGCGCACCGGATCCCGTTCTTCGTGGCGGCCCCCGTCTCCACCTTCGACAGGAAGACGGCGAGCGGCGCCTCCGTGGAGATCGAGGAACGAAGCGGGGACGAAGTGAAATATGTGAGGAAGAAGCCCGTCACCCTGACCGCCATCAAGGCCCGCTATTACTCATTCGATGTGACGCCGGCACGGTACATCTCCTCCTTCATCACCGAGAAGGGCGTCATCCAGAAACCCTTCAGCCGGTATATCCGGATGCTCTTCGACTGACCCGTGGCCGTCATCACCCTCCTCACCGATTTCGGCCTGAAGGACCCCTACGTGGGGATCATGAAGGGCATGATCCTTTCCCTGGATCCAGGGGCCGTGATCGTGGACATCACCCACGGGGTGGAACCCCAGGACATACGGGAGGGGGCCTTCATCGTCGAGGAGTCGTGGTCTTTTTTCCCTCCCGGCACCATCCACGTTGCGGTGGTGGACCCCACGGTGGGAAGCGCCAGGCGGCCCATGGCGGTCAGCAGAGAGGGGCATCTTTTCGTAGGCCCCGACAACGGCTTTTTTTCCCTCCTCCTGTCGGACGAGGCCGAGGCCCGTCTTATCGAGAACCGGGAGGTCATGGCCCCGGTGGTGAGCCCCACCTTCCACGGCCGCGACGTCTTCGCCCCTGCGGCAGCCCGCCTCTCAGCCGGATTTCCCTTTGCCGGCCTCGGTCCCCTCATCGCCGACCCGGTCCGCCTTGCCAATCTCGCCCCCTCGACTGAAGGGGGGCGCCTCATCGGCGAGGTGGTGCGATTCGACCGTTTCGGAAACGCCATCACCAATATCACGAGGGAGGTGCTGCGGGAGTTCACGGGCGGGCGTCCCGTTACGATCGAGATGGCCGGTCTTCTCTTCCATGGCTTGGACAGAAGCTACCACGAAGGGGAATACACGTGCCTCGTGGGGAGCGGGGGTTACCTCGAGGTGGCCCTTTTCTCAGGGGATCTGAAGGGTGTCAGGGGGCTACGGAAGGGAGAGAGGGTGACCGTGACGGTTACCCCTCCATAAGGCCGAGGCCCCTTTTCAGGGCCTCCCTCACCTGTGTCAGGTGTGCCTTTGCCTCGCCAAAGTCCGCTGAAAGCCGCTCCATCCCCGCCTCCCGGGCAAAGGCATGCCACTTTTCGAAGAGCTCCAGATCCGTCTCGTTCCGCTCCAGCAGGTGCTCGAGAACAATCCTCATGCGGTCACGGTCATCCATTCCGGCGCCCCCCTACACCAACTCCTGGTACACCCATATCCTCCCCCCTTCCTTGATCCGCTCGGTCCTTCGTACGAGCCGCTTTCTGTGGAGGTTAAGAAGGCGGGTGCCGCCCGTGTTGGTCCCCACCTTCCTGAGGCGGGAGAGTTCCGCCGCCGTGATCTCGCCCTTTTCCGCCACCATGGAGAGGGTGTCGCGCAGGTAGTTGTTGAGCGTTCCCAGGAGAAGCTTGCTCCCGTCCCTCATCAGTGCCGCCGCGGCCAGGCCCTTTCTCTCGAGGGCCACTTCGATATTCTCCCTCTGGTTCTCCGTCAGTCCCGCGATGAGGAGGTACCGGTCGCCGTATTCCCCTCCCAGAAGCCGGGAGACGAGCTTGGCCACCACCTCGTCGGCACAGCTGTAGTCGACCACGCCGATGGCCGAGAAGTCGAGGCCCGCCACCGTGCCGTCCTCTTCCCTCCGGAGGAGTTCCTCGATGACACGGCGCAATTTCTGTCCTGTGGCCCGGGTGACCAGGTCGCCCGCATCCTCCTTCACCTGGTCATGGAGGAGGGCGCGGAGGTCATAGGTCTTCATCGTGTCGTGGTTTCCTGTTACGGGTTATGGGGGAGGGGCTCGATGCCGATGGAGCCGAGCCAGTCGATGACCTTCCTGCGGAGCCTCTCCTGTGAGAAGGCGAACCAGCGGTTGTGTTCCTCAGGGTGTTCCACGAGGATCTTGAAGAATTTCCGAAAGGCATACCGATCCTCGAGGGCCGCCTCGAGCTTCTCCCGCAAATCCCCGTCTGCAACGGTCCGGGAAAACTCCACCATCAATGCATGGCCTTCCTGCACCTTATGGCCCGGTATCTCCTTGTACCGTCCGTTGCCGCTCAGGTAGACCCTCTCCACCTTCTCGATCACCCTGCTCTCCCAGGGCGGCAGATCCTTGGTGCCGTGCCCGTTTCCGTTCGTGAAATCGAAGAGCAACCCTCTGTAGATGCTCAGGATTTCTCCTGTCTCCGTGTCGAGGATGTTGGCGCTGTCAAGGCTGTCATGAACTTCCATGACAAAGGCGATTTCATCGATGTCGATGGATACGGTCTTCATTCAACTCTGCTTAATGGTTGTCCTTTTTGTTCAACTGAATCAATTGAAGCAAAGAGCGGATCGTTTGTCAAGGGAAAACTGCCGGGAAAGGCTTGTGGCTACGGGAGGTTACCCTGCTTCCGGGAGCATGATGGAGATCTGGGAGCCCGGAAAGGGGGTGAGGCGCCGCTGCCTTGCCCGGCCCCAGGACCAGTCGGGTATGATGGAGAGGCGGGCGCTTCCGGACCGGATGGAGAGCTTTCCGTTCCACTGGGTGACAAAACGCTTCACCCCGGCCAGGCCTTGGCCCCTGCCTCCTTCCAGGTGTCGCGAGGCCCCGTGGAAGAGGGCGAGCTCGATGGCATAGAGGTCTGCCTTGACGGGAAAACGGCGGGACAGGGACCCCCGGAAGCCGACCCCCGTGTCCATGACGGCGATCTTCACCACATTCCTGCCGATGCCCTGGAAATGGTACTTCTGGATGCCCACGTACCCTCTCGTTTCGCTGTGATCCACCACGTTCTGGCAGACCTCGGAGAGGGCCACGATAAACCCGTCCACGGCCTTTTCCTCGTACCGGAGGTGACGGGTCAGAACCGTGTGGGCCCTCTTTCTCACCTTTCCCACGATGCCGTGGATGTCCTCCGATTTCTCGATGGGGGTGATCTCCAGGAGCACGTCGGATGAGGCGCTCCTCAAGTACCGGTCGGCCGGTTCGGGAACCGCGGGTTCCAGGGAAAAGTACCGGCGGGCCAGGGAGAGGAAATCCATTCTTTCCAGGTATTTCATCACCTCGTCCGACTCGGGCAGGCGCAGGACCTTCGTGACGCCCCCGGCCCTGAGGACCTCCCCGGCCTCCAGAAGGCCCACCATGCCGTAGGGATCCACGAAGGTGACCCTCGAAAGGTCAATGACCGGTCCTTGATCGAGAAGGGTGAGGACCCGCTCGAAGGCGTCTTCGCCGAGGCTCTGCATGCGAAAGACATTCTACGGAGTGGTGCCGGGGAAAGTCAAACAATCCCCGTCTGTCCGGGCGGACCATTGGACGCCGCCTCACCCGTCATGGATCGTCCTCTCCCGTCCGGGGTGAAGTGTTCGACGGCATAGCGGGGCAGGGTCGTTGCGGCGAGGGGGCGGGGCGGATTATAATGAAGGCCATGGATGATCCGCTTAAGCTTCTCGAACGATGCGAGGTCTGCCCGAGGCGGTGCCGGGTCAACCGGCTCAAGGGGGAACGGGGCGCCTGCCGGGTGGGAGACAAGGCGGTCATCGCCCATTACGGACCCCACTTCGGCGAGGAGCCTCCCATCTCCGGCACCAGGGGCTCGGGCAACGTCTTCTTCTCCTCCTGCAACCTCCGGTGCATCTACTGCCAGAACCACCAGATCAGCCACAGCGCCCGGGGCCGGGAAATGACCGTCCCGGAGCTTACGGACCTGTTCCTCGAGGTCCAGGCCTCAGGCGTCCACAACCTGAACCTGGTGAGCCCCACGCCCTACGGCCCCCTCATCGCCGCCGCCCTTCACGAGGCCAGGCGCGAAGGCCTCGCCATCCCCGTGGTCTACAACACGAACGCCTACGAGTCCCTTGAGACCCTGGACCTCCTTAAGGGCCTCGTCCAGGTCTACCTGCCCGACTTCAAGTACTGGAACCGGCGGGTCGGGGCGCGGCTCTCCAAGGTGGACGACTACCCGGACCACGCCCGAAGGGCCCTTGCGGCCATGAAGGGGCAGGTGGGTGACCTCATCCTCGAGGACGGCATGGCGGTCAGGGGCATTCTTATCCGCCACCTGGTCCTTCCCGGCGGGCTCGCGGGCTCTCGCCAGGTGATCCTGTGGATCAGGGAGCATCTCGGCGCCTCCACCTTCTTGAGCCTCATGTCCCAGTACATGCCCCTCTTCATGGCCGATCAGTACCCGCTCCTCACCCGGAGGATCACGGCGGCCGAGTACGACGACCTCGTGGGCCTCCTCGTCCGCGAAGGCTTCGAAAACGTCTACATCCAGGACTTGGGGAGCGCCCCCCTCTTCGTCCCCGATTTCAGGGGACCGCGACCCTTCGGCCCTGACCCTTCATCCGCTCATTCATTCAACTCACCCACAGGAGGTTGACCATGGACATCAAGACCGTACCAATCGACATCCCCGAGGGCCTTAACATCATCATCGGCCAGTCCCACTTCGTGAAGACCGTGGAGGACATGTACGAGATCCTGGTGGGCTCGTCGCCCCAGATGAAGTTCGGCATCGCCTTCTCCGAGGCGAGCGGCCCCTGCCTGACCCGCTACGAGGGGAACGACGAGGGTCTGGCAAGGCTGGCGGCCGAGACCTCCTTCAACCTCGCCTGCGGCCACACCTTCGTCATCTTCCTGAAGGACGGCTTTCCCATCAACGTCCTCAACGCCCTCAAGGCCTGCCAGGAGGTCTGTCACGTCATCGCCGCAACGGCGAACCCCCTCCAGGTCATCGTGGCGGAGACGGAACAGGGGCGGGGCATCATGGGCGTCATCGACGGATCGGGACCTAAGGGCATCGAGAAGGAAGAGGACAAAAAGGCGAGAAAGGACCTCCTCAGGAGGTTCGGATACAAGCTTTAGGCAGGGATGTACATGAGATACCTGAAGGTTCGGGGCGGCTGCCGCGAACCTTCAGGGGGCCGGAGGGGTGACGTGCAGGGGCCGGCGTCCTGTCACATGCCCGGCTTCGGCTTGAAATCGACGGGTTCCACCTGCAGACCCTGGAGTGAGCCCTTCGGCTTGAAATCGACGGGTTCCACCTGCAGGGCGTTCAGACTCAACGTCCCTCCCGCGACCTCTTCCAGGTCTTTCGTCGACAGCTCACCGTCGTTCCCCGCAATCCTTTCATCTGACGGCTTCACATCCTTCTTCCCGGTCTTCTTCATCTCTTCCTCCCTGGGTCGATCATTGATGGGTGAACCTACCAAACAGGGTCCCCGCTGTCAATGACATTCGTCACGACGGACCCTTTCCTCCGGCCGCCGGACGGGTTTCCGGCTCATGCTTTGCCCTTGATGTTTCCCCTGGGGATGTGGTAGTTTTCGTAGAAATGGAAGAGTTTTACCGCATTTCCCCTCTCCCGCCACCGGTTTTCGTCACCGTCCGGGATCTCCCCAGAGAGACAAGAAGGAGAGCGCAAAAGCAGGGGGCCGGAAAGGCACCGAAGGGCATCAAAAATCTTTTGAATCCATAGAAGGACACATGATCGGAATAGGCATTCTCGGTTTTGGGACGGTCGGCATGGGCACCTACAAGATCCTTACCGAGTCTCGCGCCCTCATCAGGGAGCGGACAGGGGTCGATCTCGAAGTGGTACGGATCGCCGATATCGACCTGGAGCGTGACAGAGGCATCGGGCTTCCGCCCGGTCTGCTGATCCGCGAGGCCCACAGGGTCATCGAGGACCCCAGGGTGGATATCGTGGTGGAACTGATGGGCGGCATCAGGCCGGCATCCGACTTTATCGCCCACGCCATCAAGAAGAAGAAATGGGTCGTCACGGCCAACAAGGCCCTCCTCGCGGAAAAAGGAGAGGAACTTTTTCAGCTGTGCAGGGAGTGGGGCGGCGAGATCGCCTTCGAGGCCTCGGTAGGCGGCGGTATCCCGGTTATCAGGGCCGTCCGGGACGGCCTGGTGGGAAACCGGATCACTTACATCCTCGGGATTCTGAACGGCACGAGCAACTACATCCTCACCAAGATGACGGAAGAGGGCATCCCCTTTCCCGAGGCCCTGCGGAAGGCCCAGGCCCTGGGGTATGCCGAGCAGGACCCCACCTTCGACATCGAGGGCATCGATGCGGCCCACAAGCTCTGCATCCTCGTCCGCCTCGCCTTCCAGTGCCCCGTCACCATGGGCGAGATCATCACGGGCGGCATCTCCCGCATCGAGCCGGTGGATATCGGCTTTGCCCGTGATTTCGGCTACAAGATCAAGCTCCTCGCCGTGGCGAAGGAAGAGGGCGGCCTTGTGGAGGCCCGGGTGGAACCCGCCATGATACCGGTGACCCACCCCATGAGCAACGTGAACGGCGTCTACAATGCCGTCTATATCGTGGGGGACAAGGTGGGACCGAACCTGTACTACGGCAGGGGCGCCGGCGGCGACCCCACGGGAAGCGCCGTGGTGAGCGATATCGTGGACATGGCCACGCGGATCAGGGCCGAGAAGCCCGTCATCCGGTCCCTTTCCTTCAGCGGCGGAGTGAAGGTGAAGAAAGGCGGGGAATCTTCCTTCCCCTATTATATGCGCTTCATGACCCAGGACAGGCCCGGGGTCCTCTCCAAGGTGTCGGGCATCCTTGCGGAGCACAACATCAGTATCTCCGCGGTGACCCAACAGGGCAGGAAAGAGAGCGGGTACGTGCCCATCGTCATGGTAACCCATGAGGCCGTGGAGAAAGATCTGAAGAAGGCGAAGGAGGAGATCGACGCCCTGCCCTTCATGGCGGGGGAGAGCGTCCGCATACGGATTGAAGAGGGGAACCTGTGAGACCGGAGGGGGCGGCATGAAATTCGTGGTCATCATCGGCGACGGCATGGCGGATTTTCCCGTCCCTGAACTCGGGGGGCAGACGCCCCTCATGGCGGCAAAGAAACCGAACATGGACCGCATGGCAGCCGCAGGGTTCTGCGGCAAGGTCGTCACCGTGCCCGAGGGTTACCACCCCGGAAGCGATGTGGCCTGCATGTCCATCTTCGGCTATGATCCCTCCAGGTACTACACGGGGAGGGCCCCCATCGAGGCCTCGGGCATGGGCATCCGGTTGGGCGATACGGACGTGGCCTTCCGGTGCAACCTCGTGCACCTCGCCGAGAAGGACGGCGCCACGATCATGGGCGACTACAGCGGCGGCCACATCACCACAGAGGAGGCCCGCCGACTCGTCGCCACCCTGGACGAGGCCCTCGGCGGTAAGGAATTCGCCTTTCACGGCGGGGTAAGCTACCGCCACATCATGGTCTGGAAAGACGGGCTCTGGGAGATGACCTCCACGCCTCCCCACGACATCACCCACCAGGCCATCGCCCCCCACCTGCCCGCGGGCGAAGGCGCCGACACCCTCATCTCCCTCATGAACCGCTCCCGGGAGATCCTCGCCCGCCACCCGGTCAACAGACAGCGAGAGGACTCGGGCAAGCTCCCGGCAAACAGCATCTGGCTGTGGGGTCAGGGAAAGAAGGCCCGGTTCCCTTCCTTCGTGGAGAGGTTCGGGGTCAAGGGGGCGACGGTGGCCGCCGTGGACCTCGTGAAAGGCATCAGCGCCCTTGCCGGCTTCGACACGCCCTTCGTGGAGGGGGCCACGGGATACCTGGACACCGATTACGGGGCAAAGGCCCGGTGCGCCCTCAAGCTCCTCGAAGACCATGATATGGTGTACGTCCACATCGAGGCCCCTGACGAGGCCTCCCACAACGGGAGCCTGGAAGAGAAGATCAGGGCCATTGAATCCATAGACCGTGAGGTGGTGGGACCCCTCCTGGAGGGACTGGGCGAGAAGGCCCGCTTCCTGCTCGTGACCGACCACGCCACGCCCATCTCGCTCAAGACCCATTACGGCTGCCCGGTGCCCTTCGTCATCTATGATCCCCGTAACCCCGGTGAGGGCACGGCATCGGGCTACAACGAAGAGTGCGGTACCCGGGTGTTCACGGGAGAAGAGATGGTAACCCGCCTGTTGAGGGATTGATGGAGAGACGACAGAAGTTCATATTCGTAACCGGGGGCGTGGTATCCTCCCTCGGGAAGGGCCTCGCCGCAGCGTCCATAGGCGCCCTCCTTGAATCGAGAGGGCTCTCGGTGGCCCTGGTGAAGCTCGATCCGTATATCAACGTGGACCCCGGGACCATGAACCCCTTTCAGCACGGCGAGGTGTACGTCACCGCCGACGGGGCCGAGACAGACCTCGATCTGGGTCACTACGAACGGTTCACCAACTCGGTGGGCTCCAAGAAGAGCAACTTTACCACCGGCCAGGTTTACGATGCCGTCATCTCCCGGGAACGGCAGGGCGGTTACCTCGGCGGTACGGTCCAGGTGATCCCCCACATCACGGACGAGATCAAGCAGCGGATCCTCAACATCGACGATCGCTACGACCTCGTGATCGTGGAGATCGGCGGCACGGTGGGCGACATCGAGAGCCTCCCCTTCCTCGAGGCCATCCGCCAGCTGAGAAACGACCTGGGCAAAGAAAATTCCCTCTTCGTCCACCTGACCCTCGTCCCCTTCATCAAGACCGCCGACGAGATGAAGACGAAACCCACCCAGCACAGCGTGAAGGAGCTGACAGGCATCGGCATCCAGCCCGATATCCTTCTGTGCAGGACGGAACGCTTTCTCTCCCAGGACCTGAAGGACAAGATCGCCCTCTTCTGCAACGTGGACAAGGACGCGGTCATCACGGCGAAGGACGTGGACAACATCTACGAGGTCCCCCTCCTCTATCACCAGGAGGGACTGGACGAAAAGATCACGAAGCTGCTCAATATCTGGGCCAAGAAGCCCGATCTCTCCGCGTGGGAGGAGATCGTCAGGGTCATCAGGCACCCGAAGAAACAGGTGGACATCGCCATGGTGGGCAAGTATGTCCGCCTCAAGGATTCGTATAAGAGCCTCAACGAGGCCCTTGTCCACGGGGCCATCGCCAACCAGTGCAAGGCCAACATCCACTACATCGACTCGGAGGAACTGGAAAAGGGTGCCACCTCCCTCCTTGACGACGTGGACGGCATCCTGGTGCCCGGAGGTTTCGGAGACAGGGGCATCGAGGGCAAGATCAGGGCCATCAGGTTTGCCCGGGAGAACCAGATACCCTATCTGGGCCTCTGCCTCGGCATGCAGCTCGCCGTCATCGAGATAGGCAGGAACCTGGCCGGCATGGACGGGGCCCACAGCACCGAATTCAGGGAGGACACCCCCTATCCCCTCATCTACCTTATCGAAGAGTGGGTGGACCGGGACGGCAAGATCCAGAAACGGGACAAGTTCTCCCGGAAGGGGGGCACCATGAGGCTCGGCGCTTACCCCTGCAGGCTGAAGACAGGAAGCCTCGCCCAGAGGGCGTACAACGAAGAACTGATCCATGAGCGCCACCGTCACCGCTATGAATTCAACATGGCCTTTCGCGAGGAACTCGAAAAGACGGGCATGATGGTGACCGGCCTCTCCCCTGACGACACCTTCGTGGAAATCATCGAGTTGAAGGATCACCCGTGGTTCGTGGCGGTACAGTTCCATCCCGAATTCCAGTCCAAGCCCTTCAGTCCTCACCCCCTCTTCAGGGACTTCATCAAGGCGTCCCTTAAACACAGGCAAGACAGGCAGAAATGGAAAAAGAAGTGAGGATAGGGGAGATCACGGTAGGGGGAAAACCCTTTGTCCTCATTGCAGGGCCCTGCGTCATCGAGAACAGGGATACGACGCTCCGCATAGCGGAAGATCTCACGGGGCTTTCAGCCCGCCTTTCCATCCCCTTCATCTTCAAGGCATCCTACGATAAGGCCAACCGCACCTCCATCGCCAGTTTCCGGGGTCAGGGCATGGAGGCAGGGCTCGCGATCCTCAAAGAAATCCGGGATACCTTCGGGGTGCCGGTCCTTACCGATGTCCATTCCGTGGAGGAGGCGCAGACGGCGGCGGAGGTGGTCGATGTGGTCCAGGTGCCCGCCCTCCTCTCCCGGCAGACCGACCTCCTCGTGGCCTGCGGCAGGACCGGGAGGGCGGTGAACATCAAGAAGGGTCAGTTTCTCTCTCCCTACGATATCCGCCATGCCGTGGCAAAGGTGGAGTCCACGGGAAACAGGCGGATCATGGTCACCGAACGGGGTTCCTCCTTCGGTTACAACACGCTGGTGAACGACTTCCGCGCCATCCCCATCATGAAGGACTTCGGCTATCCGGTCATCTTCGACGCCACCCACAGCGTCCAGCTCCCAGGTGGACGGGCCGACCGGTCAGGGGGCGAGCGGCGCTTCGTCTTTCCCCTCGCCAGGGCTGCCGTTGCCGTGGGAGCGGACGGCATCTTCATGGAGACCCATTTCAATCCGGAAGAGGCCCTTTGTGATGGAGAGAATTCCGTTGCCCTTCAGGAGCTGCCCGCCATGCTGGAGACCCTGAAGCGGATCGAGGACGCCCTATGAATGACCTGGTGGAGATCGGTCGGGAGGTGCTCCGGAAAGAGGCGGCGGCCATCCTCGAGGTGATGCAACGGATCAACGCCGACTTCGAGCGGGCCGTGGAGATCATCTCCGGCTGCACGGGCAGGGTGATCCTCATGGGTATGGGGAAATCCGGCCTCATCTGCAGAAAGATCGCCTCCACCCTCTCCAGCGTCGGCACCCCTTCCATCTTTCTCCATCCCGCCGATTCCCATCACGGCGATTTGGGGCTCCTGCAGAAGAACGACGTCCTTCTCGTGGTGAGCAACAGCGGCGACACGGAGGAGATCGTGACCATCCTCCCCTGGATCAAGCGGATGGACATCGCCACCATCGTCATCACCGGCAATACCGGGTCCACTATTGCCGGATACGGCGATGTGGTCCTCGATGCGAAGGTGGACGAGGCGTGCCCCTTCAACGTGGTCCCCACCTCGAGCACCACCGTCGCCCTCGCCCTGGGGGACGCCCTTGCCGTAGCCCTCATGGAGAAACGCGGGTTCCGGATCGAGGACTTCGCCACCCTCCATCCCGGGGGCAGCCTGGGGAGGCGCCTCTTCCTGAAGGTGGGGGACCTCATGCATACGGGCAGCGACCTGCCCAAGGTCTACGAGGACACCCCCATGAAAGAGGCGATCATTGAGATCACCTCGAAGAGGATGGGCTTCACCGGGGTATTCACGAGAAAAGAAGAGCTGATCGGGGTCATCACCGATGGCGACCTGCGGCGGGGGATCGAGAGATTCCCGGACCTCCTGTCCCGGCCGGCGGCGGACCTGATGACCCGTAACCCGAAATGGGTGATCAAAGACGCCCTCGCCGCCTATGCGCTCAAGAAGATGGAGGAGTTTTCCATTACCTCCCTCTTCGTGCTGGAAAAGGAAGGGGATGCCCGCCCTGCAGGGATCATCCACATCCATGACCTCCTGAAGGCCAAGGTTGTGTGAGTATGAAAGGATGAATGAAGCACCGGTCGATCATAGTGTTCATAGCCCTGGGATTCATAGGTCTCTGCCTCGTCGCGGCCCTCTATTTCTTCGTTAAGAAACCCGCACGCATCGGAACACCCACCCTCGAATACGGAAAGAAGGCCATTGTGTTCAAGGATGTGAAGTACTCAGGGGAGAAAAAGGGGGTCGTGGACTGGGAGATCAGGGCCAGGACAGCCCGGAAGTTTATCGACAAGCCGGAGGTGGAACTGGAGGAGGTGGAGGGGACCTACCGGCCGAGGGCCGACTTCACCCTCACCTTCAAGGGCTCCAGGGGCACCATGCACACCGAGGACGAGCGCGGGGTGGTGGATGACGTGGACATCACCTACCGGGGCGACTACAGGCTGAAGACCAAATGGATGGACTTCAACTTCAGGGAAGGCATAAGCTCCACGTCGGCTCCGGTGGAGGTGGAGGGAACCCGGCTCACCATGAGGGGCATCGGCATGGTGGCCAACACCAGGGAAGAGACGGTGACGATCCAGAAGGATGTCACCGGTTCCGTGGCCACGGACAAGGGAAAGTATCGCTTCCAGTCCGATCGCTTCATGTACCTCCTCAAGGACAGGGTCTATATCCTTGACGGGAAAGTGGTCATGAAGGGCGAAGATTTGAACCTCCTGTGCGAAAAACTCTTTATGGTGAGCAAAGGGGACGAACTGGAGCGTATCGACGCCAAGGGCAAGGTGCGTCTCATCTCCAGGGGGACCATCACGAAGAGTGAAAAAGCGGTGTATAATTTTAAGGAAGACAGGGTGATACTGACCGAGTCGCCCAGGATCGTGAAAGACAATGTGGAGATGGAGGGTGAATCGATAGTGTATAATCTTTCTAACGGGAAGTTCTCCATAGAGAAGCCCAGGATGAGGCTGGAGCGATAGAGATGACGAGGGAGACAACTCTGGTGGTGGAGGCGATCTCCAAGGCCTATAATGGACGGCGGGTGGTCAACGAGGTCTCCCTCAACGTCCGGACGGGTGAGATCGTGGGCCTCTTCGGGCCCAACGGGGCAGGCAAGACCACCACCTTTTACATCGTCATCGGCTTCATCAAACCGGATGGAGGCAGGGTCCTTCTGGAGTCGGAAGAAATCACCTCGCTGCCCATGTTCATGAGGGCCCGCAAGGGGATCACCTACCTGCCCCAGGAGCCGTCGGTCTTCAAGAAGATGAGCGTGGAAGACAACCTGAAGTCGATCCTCGAGTTCCATGACGTGGAGAAGGAGGCCATGGCCCACAGGGTGACGGAGCTCCTCGAGTCCTTCAGGCTTGATCACCTGGCGGCAAATGCGGCCGATTCCCTGTCCGGTGGCGAGCGGAGGCGCCTTGAGATAGCCCGGGCCCTCATGATCGCCCCCCGTTTCATGCTTCTCGATGAACCCTTCTCCGGCATCGACCCCATCTCGGTCTCCGACTTGAAGAGGATCATCGGCGGCCTGAAGAAGAGGGGGATCGGCATCCTCCTTTCCGACCACAACGTGAGGGATTCTCTCCCCATATGCGACCGCGCCTACGTGGTGAACAACGGATCCGTGATTCTGGAAGGCACCCCCGAAGGGGTTGCCCAGGACAGAATGGTACGGGAAGTCTATCTCGGCGAGGAGTTCTTTATCGATGTTGGAGCTTAAGCAGACCCAGAAACTCCTGCCGGTTCTCACCCAGCAGCTGCAGCAGGCCATCAAGCTCCTGCAGCTGTCCCAACTGGAGCTCGTGGAGGCCATCGAGCAGGAGCTTCAGGAGAACCCGGTCCTCGAGGTGGAGGAGCGGGACGGGGAACCGGAGGAGGGCGAGTCGAAAAAGGAGCTGGAGGACCTCCTCGACCGCTATACGCCTTCGGAGGAGTACGCCCCCCGGGAAGACAGGGAATACCCGGACTACGAGAACATGGTCAAGACGGAGCACAACCTGCGCGACTATCTGCGCTGGCAGGTGGGGCTCTCCGACTTCGACCCCCAGGAACGGATCATCGTCGAGTGGATCATCGGCAACATCGACGACAACGGATACCTGGCGTACCCCCTCGAGGAGATCGCCAAGGTGTCGGGGTACAGCGTCGAATCGCTCGAAGGGACCCTTCAAAAGGTACAGCGCCTCGAACCCGCAGGCGTGGGCGCCCGGGACCTCAGGGAGTGTCTCCTCCTCCAGTATGAGGCCTCGGGAGAGGACGATCCTGTCTTCCAGACGGTCGTCTCCTCCTATTTCCACCTCGTCCAGAAGAACAATCTCAAGGAGATCGTGAGGGCCACGGGCCTGCCCCTGGAAAAGATCAAGGAGGTGGTGGAAAAGATCAAGCATTACGACCCGAAGCCGGGCAGGAATTTCTCCGATGAAGAGATCGCTTACGTGGTCCCCGATGTCTACGTGGTGAAGGGAGAGGACGGGTTCGAGATCTACCTGAACGACGACGACATACCCGAACTCCGCATGAACACCTACTACCTCGAGTTGTGCGCCGACAAGAAGGTGAGCGGCGACACGAAACGGTACATCAGAAACAAGATGAAGCAGGCCGAGTGGTTCATCAAGAGCATTCAGCAGCGGCAAAAGACCCTCTACCAGGTAGCCAGGAGCATCGTGGCCTTCCAGCACGACTTCTTCGAACAGGGCATCAGGGCCCTCAAACCCCTGATCCTCAAGGATGTGGCCCAGGACATGGGCGTCCATGAGTCAACCGTAAGCCGGGTGACGTCGAACAAGTACATGAGTACCCCCTTCGGACTGTACGAGATGAAGTTCTTTTTTCCTACGGGTATCAGCGTCGACGAGGGGACGAGCCTGTCGACGAACGTGGTCATGGATCTCATCTCCGAGATCGTGGCCAAGGAAGACAGGCACAACCCTGTAACGGACGACGAGATCGTCGAGATACTCAAGAAGGAACGGGCCATCAACATAGCCAGGAGGACGGTTGCCAAGTACCGTGAGATTCTTAACATCGGATCGTCACGACAGAGGCGCATCACCGACTGATCATCCCTGCGGCACCCCTTCCGGATCGACCGGAACGCTTCGACGGGAGGCCGAAATCAGGACCACGTGCGAGCTAAGGCGTTGATATGAATTGGATTGACATGGTGTGCCATATCTGTTAACTTTGTAGCCGGGTTGGGTATCTGCCAACCTTATTTTTATGATCGGAGGCATAATGGATATCACCATTAGTTTCAGACATCTCACGCCGGACGAGAGCCTCAAGAAATACGTGGAAGAGAAGATGGGCCGACTTCAGAAATATGTGGAGGTACCCCTCGATGTCCATGTAGTGCTTTCCCTGGAAAGAAAGTACCGGCAGAGGGTTGACGTGATGTTCACCATCAACGGTGTCGTGATCAACGCCCACGAAGTACAGGACGACATGTATGCGGCCATCGACAAGATCCTCGACAAACTTGAGCGAAGGCTGACGAAATACAGAGACAAGATCAAGAAGAACAGGGAGGCCAAGGGGAAAGTGGCCCTGGCCGAGGGACAGGAGGCCGTGTCCCGTATCATCGTCACCCGGACCATCGACGCCAAACCCATGGACCCTGAAGAGGCAGTCATGCAGCTGGAGGCCTCGGGAGACAGTTTCATCATCTTCCGCGACAGAGAGAGAGAAAACGTCTGCGTGGCCTACAAGAGAAAGGACGGCAACTTCGGCCTGATCGAGACCGCGGGACGCAAACCATGAGAATAGCCGAGGCACTTCAGGAGTCCTGCGTCCTCACCGACATCCAGGGAAAGACCAAGAAGGAGGTCATCGCCGAACTGGTGGATGCCCTGAGGAAGGCAGGTCTCGTGGATGACGCCCAGAAGGCGGCAAAGGTCATAGAGGAGCGGGAAAAACTGGGGAGCACCGGGATCGGGGAGGGGGTGGCGATCCCCCACGGGAAGATGAAGGGGCTCAAGAACATCCTCTGCGTCTTCGGGCGATCCCAGAAGGGGGTCGATTTCGACTCGGTGGACGGGAAGCCGGTGCACCTCTTCTTTCTCCTCCTTGCCCCGGAGGAATCGGCAAGCCTCCACCTGAAGATGCTCTCCAGGATCTCCAAGATACTGAGGGAACCGGCCTTCCGCCGAAAGCTGACCGAGTTGAGCGATATGCGCGAGATTTACAGAAACATCGTCGAAGAGGATACCAAGCACTGATGGCCCATACTCCCTCCTCTCCTCTTGTGTCTGCCCTTCCCCCACAGTGATGAAAGGCATCACCGTTCAGGAACTGAAAGACGACAAGATCTACGGCCTCGAACTCGAGGCCATTTCCGGTTTTGCAGGCCTGAAACGGCGGATCTACAACCCGAGGATCCAGAAGCTCGGCCTCGTCATCACCGGACACATGATCTATCTCCACCCCCACAGGGTCCAGATCCTCGGAAACACCGAGATCTCGTACCTGCGCTCCCTCTCCCTGGAAGAAGGGACGAGGGTGGTGTCCGAGTTGTGCACCCATGCCGTCGTCTGTTTCGTGGTGACCAGGAATCTCAAGGTGCCCGAGTACTTCCTCACGGAAACGGAGAAAAAGGGGATCCCCCTCCTCAGGACGAAGCTCGTCACCTCCGTCTTTATCGAAAGGGTCACCAAGCTCCTCGAAGAGAAACTCGCCCCCACGGCCAACGTCCACGGTGTCCTCATGGACATCCTCGGCGTGGGGGTCATGATTATCGGCCGGCCCGGCATAGGAAAGAGCGAGAACGCCCTGGAACTGGTCATGCGGGGCCACAGGCTCGTGGTGGATGACGTCATCTTCGTCAGGAAGGTGGGCGCCATCGACGTTTTCGGAGAACCGCCCGACATGATCAAGAACCTCCTGGAGATCCGGGGGATCGGCATCGTTGACATCGGCCGCCTCTTCGGGATCTCGGCGGTACGGGACAAGAAGAAGATCGACCTCGTGGTGGAACTTCTCGACTGGGACGAGAGCGTGGATTGCGAGAGGGTGGGGCTCAAGGAGGAGAAGTACCGCCTCCTGGGGATCGACCTCCCCCTTGTCCGCGTCCCCGTAAGCCTGGGGCGGAACGTCTCGGCCCTGATCGAACTGGCGTGCAGGAACCAGATCCTCAAGAGCAGAGGCATCCACACGGCGCTGGAACTTGAGGAGCGCCTGCTCCAGGTCATGGAGGTCAACGAGAAATGATGAAGGTGATGATCGTGAGCGGCATCTCCGGTTCGGGGAAGACGACCTTCCTCAGGGCCCTCGAGGACTCAGGCTATTTCTGCGTGGACAATTTCCCCATCATCCTCCTCCAGGGCTTTCTCGACATGGTGGGTCGCACAGGCGGCAAGGTGGAACGGTGCGCCCTTGTCATCGACATCAGGGAGCGGGAGTTCTTCGACGAAGGGAAGGATATCCTGAAGGCCGTCAAGGAGCAATACAGGGCCGAGGTGATCTTCCTCGACTCGTCCGACGAAGCGATCCTGAGGCGCTACCGGGAAACGAGGAGGGCCCATCCCCTCATCGCACCATCGAACGTGGCGGACGCCCTGAAAGAGGAGCGTGCCCTGATCGGCTGGATCAGGGAAATGGCGGACAAGGTGGTCGATTCCTCCCACCTCACCCCCCACGAGCTGCGCAGGTTCGCCCTGAAGACCTTCGGCCACGACGAAAAGAAGATGAAGGTGAACCTCATGTCCTTCGGCTACAGCTACGGCCTGCCCACAGAGGCCGATATGGTCTTCGACGTGAGATTCCTTCCCAACCCTTTCTTTGTGGAAGACCTTAAGGAAAAGACAGGGCTTTCCGATGAGGTACGGGGATTTATCAAGTCCTACGACGTCTATGGCACCTACTTTCGGCTCCTCCTCGACTTTCTCACCTACCACATCCCCCTCTTCGAGAAAGAGGGTAAGAGTTACCTCACCATCTGCTTCGGATGTACCGGCGGCAAACACCGGTCCGTGTTCATGGTGAACGAACTGGAGGAGCAGTTTTCCATGATGGATTACAATATCAGCGTCTCGGCGATCCACAGGGATATTCACCGCTGAGGCCCGGGAGGCATGAGCATGATAGGAATTGTGGTGGTGGCCCACTTCAAGCTGGCCAGCGAAATGCTGGCGGCGACGGAGCTTATCGTGGGAACGCAGGAGCAGTTTGTCCCGGTGGACATTGCCCCCGATCAGAACGTGGACGACATCAAGAACCGGCTCGTGGCCGCCCTCAAAGAGGCGGACAGCGGGGACGGGGTCATCATCCTTACCGATATGTTCGGAGGCACGCCCTCCAACATCAGCCTCTCCTTTCTCGAGGAGGGTAAGGTGGAAGTGGTCACGGGGGTCAACCTCCCCATGCTCATCAAGGTGGCGACCTACCGGTCCAGGCAGAGCCTCACCGAACTGGCCTATTTCATCGCCCAGTACGGCCAGAAGAACATCTATCTCGCCACCGACGTACTGAAGGCGCGAAAGAAAGGGTAGCGAGGCGTGGTGGAAGGCATCTTTACCATACGAAACCGGCTCGGGCTCCACGCGAGACCGGCGGCCACCTTTGTGAAAAAGGCCTCCGGATTCGCCTCCTCCGTGTGGCTCGAACGAGACGGCAACGCTGTGAACGGGAAAAGCATCATGGGCCTTCTCATGCTGGCCTGTCCCCTGGGCAGCCGCGTGATGCTCCGGGTGGACGGAAACGACGAGGAGGATGCCTTCAGGGAACTGGGCAGCCTCATCGACAGCGGGTTCAACGAGGAATGACGGAAGAGCTGTTCGTGAACATGGTCCTGAAGGGCACCGGGGTCTCCTCGGGTGTGGCCATGGGAAAGGTCTACCTCCTCGAACGGGGCCGGGTGGCGATCCCCAAGCGGAAAGTCCAGGGCCAGGGCGTGGAGAGGGAGATCTCCCGGTTCAGGCATGCCATCAGGACCGCCACCGATGACCTGCGCCTCATCAAAGAGGGTATCCCGGACGACGACATCCGCAAGCACGCCTTCATCATAGACGCCCACATGCTCATGCTCCAGGACGAGTTTTTCCAGAACGAGGTCCTGGAGACGATCCGGTCGGAAAAGATCAATGCCGAGTGGGCCCTGGACATCGTGGTCACCAGGTTCGCGGCGAGTTTCGACAAGGTGGAAGACCCCTACCTGAAGGAGAGGGGGCAGGACATCAAATACATCTATCAGAGGCTCGTCCGTATCCTGGTAAAGGGAAAGACGGCCGAGGTGGACGGCAAGACCATGAAGGCCAGAGGGATCATCGTTGCCCATGACCTTTCCCCGGCTGACACGATCCAGCTCAACCTGAAAAGGGTTTCCGGGTTCGCCACCGACGTGGGGGGGCGGACGTCCCACACCTCCATCGTGGCACGGGCCCTCGAGATCCCCGCCGTCGTCGGGGTGGGCAATATCACGAGCCTTCTCAAGAACAACGACACCGTCATCATAGACGGTGACGAAGGGGTCGTGATCATCAACCCCACCAAGGAAACCCAGAAGGAATACACGGCCAAGCAGGCCCATCTGAGGGCCCAGAACCGGGAATTCCTGAGAATCGCCAGGCTCAGCCCTGAAACGCGGGACGGGTATCACCTCAAGGTGGGCGCCAACATCGAGCTCCTTGCCGAGATGGACATTGTGGAGCGGTACGGCGCGCTGGGCATCGGCCTCTACCGGACCGAGTATATCTATCTCTCCCGAAAGACCCTGCCTTCCGAAATGGACCATTACCACATCTACCGGAAGCTTGCGGAGAACCGCAGCCTCCGGTACATGACCGTGCGGACCCTTGATATCGGGGGGGACAAGTTCGTCTCCACCGTCGAGATGCCCAAGGAGCTGAACCCCGCCATGGGATTGCGGGCCATCCGTCTGTGCATCCAGGAACAGGATCTCTTCAGGGCCCAGATCATGGGTATCCTCCGGGCAAGCGCCTTCGGCCCCCTGAAGATCCTGATCCCCATGATTTCGGGCCTCGATGAGGTGCGCAAGACAAAGGCCTTGATCCGGGAATGCATGGAAGACCTGCGCCGCCGAAAGGTCGGTTACAACAAGGACATCAAGGTGGGCATCATGGTGGAGGTCCCCTCCGCCTGCATGATCAGCGACGTGCTGGCAAAGGAGGTCGATTTTTTCAGCATCGGGACAAACGACCTGATCCAGTACGCCCTGGCCATCGACAGGGTCAACGAGTACGTCTCCTACCTTTACGAGCCCCTTCATCCGGCGGTCCTGAGGATGATACAGCGGGTCGTCGAGAGCGCCCACAACAACCGGATTGACGTGGCCCTCTGCGGTGAGATGGCGGGAGAACCCCTTTACGTGCCTATCCTCCTCGGGATGGGCCTCGACGAGATCAGCATGAACCCTTATGCGATCCCGAGGGCCAAGAAGGTGATCCGGGGACTTGATCAGGATTACTGCAAGGACCTCCTCAACGAGATCCTTGGTATTGATTCGGCGAAAGCGGGCGAATTCCTCCTCAGGAAAGAGATGGCGCGGATCTTTCCCGGGGATTTCCCCCGGCCTGCTGAACAGTAGAGAAGAAAAGAACAGAAGAAATTCGATAAAAGAGGAGGAATCACCATGGGTATGACCAAGTTTCTATTCACTTCCGAATCGGTGGCCGAAGGCCATCCCGACAAGGTGGCGGACCAGATATCCGACGCGGTGCTCGACGCCATCATCGACCAGGACACAAAGGCGAGGGTGGCCTGCGAGACCTTCGTGACCACGGGGCTCTGCCTCGTGGGCGGCGAGATCACCACCGACTGTTACGTCAACATCCCCGGCATCGTGAGGGAGACGGTGAAGGAGATCGGCTACAACAACTCGTCCATGGGCTTCGACTGGGAAACCTGCTCGGTGATCACGGCCATCGACGAGCAGTCGCCCGACATCTCGCTGGGCGTCACCGAGACGGCGGACCACGAGCAGGGCGCCGGCGACCAGGGCCTCATGTTCGGGTATGCCTGCAACGAAACCCCTGAATTCATGCCCCTGCCCATCATCCTGGCCCACAAGCTCGTCCGCCGCCTGGCAGAGGTGCGAAAAGAAGGCACCCTTCCCTTCCTGCGGCCCGACGGCAAGAGCCAGGTCACCGTCGAGTACGTGGACTGGACGCCTGTCCGTGTCGATGCGGTGGTCATCGCGGCCCAACACAACCCTGACGTGACCAACGACACCATCCGGGCCGGGATCATCGAAGAGGTGATCAAGAAGGTGATCCCCGCCGGCATGATGGACGCCAAAACACGGTTCTTTGTGAACTCCACGGGCCGTTTCGTGGTGGGCGGGCCCAAGGGCGACTGCGGTATGACGGGAAGAAAGATCATCGTCGACACCTACGGCGGCATGGCGAGCCACGGCGGCGGCGCCTTCTCGGGCAAGGACCCCTCCAAGGTGGACCGAAGCTCTTCCTACATGGCCCGCTACATCGCCAAGAACCTCGTGGCGGCAGGACTCGCCGACAGGCTGGAGATCCAGGTGGCCTACACCATCGGCGTGGCGCAACCGGTTTCCACCATGATCAACACCTTCGGCACCTCGAAGATACCGCCCGATCGCATCTCAGAGATCGTGAACGAGCTCTTCGACATGAGACCGCGAAAGGTGATCGAACACCTTGACCTGCTGAGGCCCGTCTACAAGAAGACTGCGGTGGGCGGCCACTTCGGCAGGAACGAGCCGGAGTTCACCTGGGAGCGCCTCGACATGGTGGACGCCATCAGGAGGAAAGCGGGAATATAAATCAGGAAGATGGGTGAAAGAGGGGAAGGGGAGAAGAGCCAAGAGCCGCACATCCTCAGCAACCCATCAACTCATCAACCAATCAACCGCCTTTAGAAGGGGAGGAATGCATGGACTATGACGTGAAGGATGTGAAGCTCGCTGACCAGGGCTTGGAAAAGATAGAGTGGGCGGAGCGGAGGATGCCCGTCCTGAGGCTGATTCGGGAACGCTTTGCAAAGGAGAGGCCCCTGAAGGGGGTGCGTATCTCCTGCTGTCTCCACGTGACCACCGAGACGGCCAATCTCCTCAGGACCCTCAAAGAAGGGGGCGCCGAGGTGGCGGTCTGCGCCTCCAACCCCTTGAGCACCCAGGACGACGTGGCGGCGGCCATCGTGAAGCACCTGAAGATCGCCGCCTTCTGCATCAAGGGGGAGAACGAGGAGCAGTACTATTCCCATATCAGGAGCGCCCTCGCCTTCCTGCCCAACATCACCATGGACGACGGGGCGGACCTGGTGGGCGCCCTCCACATGATCGCCTTGAACCGCTTCGAGGCCCTTCACCCCTCAATCAAGGGGTGGTTCGAAGGTCTCGACGCCAGAAAACAGAAGAAGCTGATCACCGGCGTGATCGGCGCATCGGAAGAGACCACTACGGGCGTGATCCGCTTGAAGAGCATGGAGCAGGAGGGGGTCCTCTGTTTCCCCGTGGTGGCGGTCAACGACGCCCAGACCAAGCACATGTTCGACAACCGCTACGGCACGGGGCAGAGCACGGTGGACGGCATCCTCAGGGCCACCAATGTCCTCTTCGCAGGGGCCACCTTTGTGCTGGCCGGCTACGGCTGGTGCGGCAAGGGCGTGGCCATGCGGGCCAAGGGCCTGGGCGCCCGGGTGATCGTCACCGAGGTCGACCCCTTGCGGGCCCTGGAGGCCCACATGGACGGCTACGACGTGATGGAGATGGGTGAGGCCGCCCCCCTGGGCGACATCTTCGTCACCACCACCGGGGACATCCACGTGATCAGGAAGGAGCACTTCCAGAAGATGAAGGACGGCGCCATCATGGCCAATTCCGGCCATTTCAACGTGGAGATCGACATCCCCGCCCTCGAGAAGATGGCGAAGGGGCACAAGAGAAGGATCCGCGAATTCATCGACGAGTATACCCTGCCGAAGGGGAAGAAGCTCTTCCTCCTGGGCGAGGGAAGGCTCGTCAACCTCGCCTGCGCCGAGGGGCACCCCTCCGAGGTGATGGACATGAGCTTCGCCAACCAGGCCCTCTGCTCCGAGTATATGTGGAAGACGGGGAGGAAACTGGAGAAGAAGGTCTACCGGGTGCCCGACACCATCGACAAGCAGGTGGCCCTCCTGAAGCTCAAGGCCGCAGGGGTCGCCATCGACGAGCTGACCGAGGAGCAGCGGCGTTACCTCGCCTCCTGGGAGATGGGCACGTGATCAGGCTCCTCGTGGTAGGGACGGTGGCATACGACTCAATCGAGACACCCTTCGGGAAGGTGGACAATGTGCTGGGCGGGTCGGCCCTCCATTTCACCAACGCGGCCAGCTTCTTCACCGACGTGGGCATGGTCGCCACGGTGGGACGGGACTTCGACATGGGCCAGATCGCCTTCCTGAAGGACCGGAACGTGGACATCTCAGGCATCCGGGTGGACGACGGCAAGACCTTCCGCTGGGAGGGAAAGTACGGCTACGACCTCAATCAGGCCATCACCCTGAGGACGGAGCTGAACGTCATCGAGACCTTCAGACCCCGGGTGCCGGAAGGATACGGCGGCGCCGAGTTCGTCTTTCTGGCCAACATCGACCCCGACCTCCAGCTCCACGTGATCGACCAGATCGGCAGGCCGAAGGCCCTGGTGCTGGACACGATGAATTTCTGGATCGAAAACAAGCCGGACCGCCTCAGGGAGGTGATCGCCCGGGTGGATATGCTGGTCATCAACGAGGCGGAACTGCGGGAGATCGCCAAGGAGCACAACCTCGTGAAGGGGGCCCGGAAAATCATGGCCCTCGGCCCCTCCTGCGTGGTGGTCAAGCGCGGTGAGTACGGCGTCTTCATGGTGGCGGAAAATGAGGTCTTTCTCGCCCCCGCTTTCCCCCTGGAAGACGTCTTCGACCCCACGGGCGCAGGTGACACCTTTGCCGGCGGTTTCATGGGCTACCTTGCCAACGTGGGGGAAGTGACCCCTGATTCCCTCAAGCAGGCCATCGTCATGGGTACGGTCATGGCTTCCTTCAACGTGGAGGACTTCAGCATCAACCGCATCCGGAGCCTCACCTTCCCGGAGATCCGGGACCGGTACCAGGCCTTCAAGGCCTGCATGCACTTCGCCGACATCTGCTTTCCCTGATCTGCCGGCTCGTTATGCACCCTTCCGCCCTTTCTCTCTTCTCCCGGTTCTCCAGACATTCGTGCCGGGGTCTCGGGAACCCCTACACCACTGACGGCTCGACAACGACGCGGCAGGCGGCGGCATCGAGTACGGCCATGGCGCCGTAGGGGATGGTCAGTTTCTTCCGCACGTGGCCGAACTGAAGGCCGTAGACTGCGGGGATGCCGAGGGGCTCGATCCGCTCCCTGATCACGTCGAGCACCGTCACCCCGTACTTGTAAAAGGCTTCGGAGGGCCGGTACTCGGACCGGTGGAAGGTGCCGAAGATGATGCCCCGCACCGCCTCGAACTTCCCTGCCAGCGCAAGCTGGGTCAGGAAACGGTCGATGCGGTGGGGCCGCTCCTCCACATCCTCGAAGAAGAGTATCCGGTCCCGGGTATCCACCTCAAAGGGGGTGCCGAGGGTGGAGACCACAAGGGACAGGCACCCGCCGGCGAGCCTCCCTTCCGCCCTCCCCGGTACGATGGCACGCATCGCTGCTCCCGGGGGGTTTTGAAGCTCGATCTCCCCATCCTTTTCCCCCACGACCCGGAGCAGGCTCTCCTCGCTGTACCGGGGAAGGGTCTTGCCGAAATCGGCGGCCACCATGGGACCGTAAAAGGTGATGAGTCCGCTTCCCTGGAAGAGGGCGCACTGGAGGGCCGTCACGTCGCTGTACCCGATCAGGACCTTGGGGTTGCGGGCGATGAGGCCGTAGTCGAGGAGCGGAAGAAGGTGGAGGCTGCCCACCCCTCCCCGGACACAGATGATGCCGCCGATGTCCGGGTCCGCGAAGGCCCGGTGCAGATCCTCCACCCTGGCCTCGGCGCTCCCGCCGAAGAGGAGCCGCCGTTCCCCGAGATGGGGGGCGGGGACGACATCAAAGCCGGCCCGGCGAAGGCGCGCCAGGCCGCGGTCGAGGTAGGCGTCGGTCATGGAGGGCGAAGAAGGGGAGACCACGCAGAGCCGGTCGCCCCGCTGCAATGCCGCCGCCTTCCGTATTTCCATCACCCTCTTTCCGGCCATGGCGGGATTCTATCACGCCCCTCATTTCCCTTGCAATGGCCCATACCCTGTGGTAATCGGTTAGCCATGCAGCCATTTCTTTCGTCACCTGTCGTAGGACCGCCATCAGTGTCGGGGTCTCCGGATGCGCACCGCCGAGAGGCAGGGAAGCTCGGTCTTTCGACTGAAAGGAGAACGTTCCGCGGCCGAAGGCGAGCGGAGGGCGCCGCTGGAGCGGCCTGCGCGTGTGCGCAAGGAGATCTCGGCACGGGTGGCGGGCTCTCCGGACGTGCAGCGCGAATCGCGTAGCAAGATACAAAACAGGGGGTGAGTGTGGAACAGGCAAAGGGAGCGCTTATCATCGCCACCATGGATACGAAGGGACAGGAAGCGGCCTACGTGATCGAGTGTCTCAGGGAGCAGGGCATCCCGACCTTCACCATCGATGGGGGGATCCTCGGTGACGCCGCCTTTCCCTGCACCGTCTCCCGGGAGGAGGTGGCCCGGGCGGGCGGCATGACCCTCGATCAGGTCCGCAACCTCGGCCATGAGGGCAAGGCCCTGGACGTCATGATCGCCGGGGCTGTCGTGCACGCCGGGCGCCTGGCACGGGAGGGGATCATCGGGGGTATCATGGGCATCGGCGGCTCCATGGGTACCACCCTGGGCACCGGTGTCATGCGGGCATTCCCCCTCGGCTTCCCCAAGGTGATGGTCACCACCATGGGCTCCCGGGACGTGCGCCCCTTTGTGCGCACCAGCGACATCTTCATGCTCCACTCCGCCTGTGATCTCTCGGGCATCAACAGGGTCACCGGCACGGTGCTGCGGAACGGCGCCATGGCCCTCGCCGGGCTCCTCAAGGATGGGAAGGGATACGCGCCGGAGGAAAAACCCCTCATCCTCCTCTCCACCCTCGGCACCACCGAGACCTGCGCCCTGATGATAAGGAAGGCCCTCGCCGACAAGGGAAACGAGGTACTGGTCTTCCACACCGTGGGGGCGGGCGGGGAGGCCATGGAAGAGATGGTGCGCCGCGAGACGGTGAAGGGGGTGATCGACCTCTCCCTCCACGAGGTGATGGACCACTACTTCGGCGGTGACTACGATGCAGGCCCCGACCGGGGAAGGGCGGCCCTCGATATGGGGGTGCCCGCGATCCTCGTGCCGGGCAACACGGACTTCCTCGTTACCGGACCCCTCGCCTTCGCGGAAAAGCACTTCCCCGGCAGAGACTACCACGTCCACAACGCCGCCATCACCACCTTGCGGACCCGGAAACGGGAGATGGAGCAGGCGGCCCAGGTGCTGGCCGGGTTCTGCAACGAGGCGAAGGGCCCCGTCGCGGTCCTCGTTCCGGAAAAGGGTTTTTCCGTCTGGGACCAAAAGGGCGGCATCTTCTACGATCCCGAGGCGGTGAGGATCTTCGGGCGCACCATGCGGCAGGAGCTTCTCCGCAAGGAGGTGCTCCGGATCCTCCCCTTCCACATCAACGACCCAGAATTCGCCGCCGCCGCCGTCGAGGCCCTGGAAGGGCTGATGTGAAGGGTCTCTGCGTGGTGACGGTGCCCGTCGCCGACCTGAGGCGGACGCCGGTCGATCGGGCGCCGGGGGGAGGCCATGACGACCTCCAGGAAACCCAGCTCCTCTATAACGAGACGGTGCTCGTCAACGAGGAAAGGGGCGATTGGTGCAGGGTCGAGGCCCTGGAGCAGCTCACCTTCGCCCGCCGCAACCGGTGGGAGAACTACCCCGGCTGGATGAGAAGGCAATATCTCGCGCCCCTTGCGGCTGAGCAGGACCACGACTTCGTGGTGAAAGTCCTTCGGGCGACCGTCAGGGAGGCACCGGACCGGGAAGCCCCGGTACGTGTTCACCTCTTCCTCGGCACCCGCCTCGCCTCCGCCAATCAACTATTCAACCAATCTATTCCCCCATCCACTCATCCCCCCCTCCACCCATCTTCCCATCTTCCCATTCACCCGTTTTCCCGGTCAGCCGTCTCCTGGGTTCCCCTTCGCCTGGTCGATGGCCGTCAAGGCTGGATTGACGAAAAAAGTCTGGGGTCCCTCACCATGGGAGAAGAGGGCGAAACCCTGAGGGAAGGGATCGTCGCCACAGCCCGCCAACTCCTCGGCACCCCCTATCTCTGGGGAGGCAGGTCGCCCGAGGGGGTCGATTGTTCGGGCCTCGTCAACCTCGCCCTCCGGGTATGGGGGGTGAATATGCCCCGGGACGCAAGGGATCAGTGGGCAGCCTCCCGCCCCATCGCCGCCGCCCAGCTGCTGCCTGCGGACCTCGTCTTCCTCTCCGGAGAAGGCAGGCCCGACACCATCACCCACGCGATGCTCGCCACAGGCGGCGAGGGCCTGATCGAGGCCTCCGAAACGGGGACGCGGGTGCGGGAAACCACCTTCGAGGCGAAACTCGGCCTCTCCCTGGCCGCCCTCGCGAAGAGGAGGTGCAGAGCGGGCTCAAAGCGGGTCTTCCTCGGGAGGGTCCTCCCGTGACCGTGGTCCGCTCCATCACCCTCGTACCCGTCACCAGGCCCCTCAAGGTCACCTTCGCCACCTCCCTGGGAAGCAAGGACGTCATGCGGAGCGTCCTCGTGAAGGTACGGCTCTCCGACGGCGCCGAAGGCGTGGGTGAGTGTCCCACCAGCTTCGTCCTGAAAGAGGAGACCATCCCGGCCATAGGCCGCATCGTGCACGAGATCGCCCCCTCCCTCAAGGGTCGGCCCGTAGCGGAATGGGAGGGGATGATCGCGCCCTTTCGACGTCGTTACCCCCACAACCCCATGACCCTCTCGGGCCTGGAGGCGGCCCTCTTCCGGGCCTTCCTCGCCCACCGGGGCATGCCGGAACACGCCTTCTGGGGCGGCGCGACAACCACCGTGGAGACGGACCTCACCGTGCCCTTCACCTCCGACCGGGCAATGCTCCGTCGATGGATCGCCTACGGGGTGCGCCTTGGGTTCAGCACCTACAAGATCAAGGTGAGCGGGGACGTGGAGGCCGATATGGCCCTCATCACCACGGTACAACGCCTCCTGGCGGGGCGGCTTCCCTCCTTCACCCTGCGCCTCGACGGCAACCAGGGCTACACGGCCCGCACCTACGGCAAAATGGTGAAGGCCCTCGAAAGGCAGCGGGCCGCCGTCGAACTCTTCGAACAGCCCTTGCCGAAGGATGACGTGAAAGGTCTCGCCGCCATCGCTTCCTCCTCCCCCTACCCTGTCGTCCTCGACGAGACGGTCTTCACGGCCCGGGGCGTGGAGCGGGTGGCGGAGCGGGGCCTCGGCCACGGCGTGAACCTGAAGATCGCCAAGAGCGGTATCATGGAATCCCGGGCCATCATCCGGGCGGCCCAACAATACGGTCTCCCCCTCATGATCGGCTGCATGACCGAGACCATGGTCGGCCTCTCGGCCGCGATCCACCTCGCCGCGGGCACGGGGGCCTTCCGCTGGGTCGATCTCGACGCGATCCACTTCCTCCACCACCGGACCGCCTACGGCGACATCCGCATCGCGGGCCCCGTGTACACGATCTCTCCGGGCTCGAACGAATCCCGTTGAAAACCACCTTTGCCCTTGAATAGCACAATCTTCTCTTTTACAATGAAGAAAATGACCAAATGGAAGGAAGTGCTCATCCTCGCGGTGGGGATGACGCCCCAGATCGTCACCGAAACCATCTACGCCCTGGCCACCCGCACACCACCCATCCTCCCCGACGAGGTGTGGGTCATCACCACGGGGCTGGGGAAGCGGGTCGTGGAGGAGGCGCTCATCGCCAACGGCGTTCTCCGGGCCCTCGTGGCCGAGTACGGGCTGAAGCCTGTTCCCCTCGACACCTCCTCCTTCGTGCTCGTCACCGACCCCTCGGGCAGGGCCTTGGACGACATCACCACCGACAAGGACAACGAGGCCATGGGCGACACCATCACCACCTTCGTCAGGGAGAAGGCGAAGGATGAGGGGTCCCGGCTCCACTGCTCCATCGCCGGGGGCAGGAAGACCATGAGCTTTTACCTCGGCGCTGCCCTCCAGCTCTTCGGCCGGCCCCAGGACAAGCTCTACCACGTCCTCGTCACCCCGGAGTTCGAGTCGAACCCGTCCTTTTTCTACAAACCGAAACGAGACCGCACCCTTGAGGTGAGGCTCCCTGACGGCACGAGAAAGACGGTGAGCACGCGGGACGCCCGCGTCACCCTCGCGGAACTCCCCTTCATCAGGCTCGGCCACAAACTCGCCCACGAGGGCAAGACCTTCAGGGAGCTGGTGGAGGAGGGGCAGCGCGGGATCGACACGGCCACGGTCCAGCCCCTCCTCTCGGTGAGCCTCCCGGACCGCTCCCTCCTCGTCGATAGCCGGTACGTCGGACTCACCCCTGTCCAGCTCATGATTTACGTTGCATTCCTCCGGCGGAAGCTGGAGGGCTGCACCCGTCGGGAGAGGGTCTACTGCGGCGACTGCCGGGACTGCTTCGCAACCCTCACAGACCTGGCCGGCCCGGTGGCCCAGGAGGCGATGGCCCGCGATTACGGGACCATCTACCGGGGGAGGGCCTTCCGTGCGGACGAGCTGATGGACCGGTGGCGGAAGGGCTTCGCGCCGGATATCCTCCGGCAGAACATCAGCAAGATCAACCGGGCCGTGCGGGAGCAGGTGGGCGACGAGCGCCTGGCCGCCTTCTCCGTCATCGCCAGCGTGCGGCAGTACGGGGCCACCCGCTACGGGTTGCGGGCGGAGAAGACGAAGCTGCGGCTGGAAGGGGAGGGCCCGTGAAACGTTGCGGCAATGTTTCCTTCGTAAGCATGGCGTTGCAGGTCCGGGATACTATTCAGTAGACGAGGCTCCGATGCTTTATGGTGAGCACATGGATAAGCTGACGCGACGCATCGATCTGATAGACGATGCGGTAGCTCCCGACGCGGAGAGAAAACTCGCCTTTGTGGTTTCCCACAAGGGGTTTGCCCTCCTGCGGCCTCTCGGCCAGGGATTCCACCTTCGCCAGGACTCGCCGGAAGAGCCTCTTGTCCGACCGGAAAAGTCCATCCATGTCGGATGCGGCCTCTTGAGAGAAATCGATGGCGTAACTCACTTCACTCCGAGCCGCGACTTGAGGTCTTCGAGGGGCACGGTCCGGCCTTCCCTGACCTGTTCCTTGGCCCGCATGATGGCCTCCCGTTCTTCCTGGTCCGAGACAATATCGAGGGTTTCGAGGAGCCCTTCGAACTCCTCGGAACTCAAAATGACCGCCGCATTGACGCCGTTCTTCGTGATCGTGATCCTGTCGTATTTCTCTTCGACATCCTTGATCAGAGCGGACAGGTTCTTTTTGGCTTCGGCAAGTGGGATTGTTTTGGTCATAGTCGCCTTCCTGTGTTCGGTTGTTACAGCACTTAACCATAGTTATAGTCCGTTTCTGCGGGGAGGACAAGGGGCGTGGACAGCTCACAACACGCATGATTGAGGAGGGTTAGCGTGGAAACGATACGGGTAGATCTGGAGGTCATCACCCCCATGTTTCTGTCGGGGGCAAATCAACAGGAGGTGGAACTGCGACCGCAAACCATAAAGGGGTTGTTGCGGTTCTGGTGGCGGGCACTCAAGGCGGAACGAGACACCTCTTCCTTGAGAGCGAAGGAGAGCCTTATTTTCGGTAGTGCGGGCGAGGACGGGGTTCGCCGTAGCGGGTTCTCCGTGAGGATAGTGCGACCAGCCAGCCTGAGACCCGTTTCAAACCCGTTACCCCGTCAACATACGGTTACGTTCTTCAGTCAAAGGCAGAACATGAACATAACCATCAACATTCTGGAGTATCTTGCCTATGGGCCTTACGACCCACGGAGCAGGAGGGTGCGACCCTACTTTCCTCCAGGCACAAAGTTCTCCCTGCACCTGTTCTTCACAAGGGATGACATTGTCACCGATGTGACGGACGCATTGTTCGCACTCACCCATTTTGGCGGCATGGGCTCTCGAAGCAGAAATGGTTTCGGAAGCCTGCACCTCTGCAACCCTTCGGAGCTGCGTGCGCATTTGTCGCCAGAGCTCGATTTGGACAAACCGTATGCCGGCGACACCATCATGCAGCTCGCGAACCGTGCGGCTGCCATAACCCCCTATTCGTCCTTCTGCACCGGCACGAAGCTCTTCATGACGCCATCACCAAAACCAACGTGGGACGATGCGCTGGCAGAAGTAGGGAGATTGTACCGGGGAATAAGGGTCGGGGATAACACGTTGAATGGAAGGGTTTTCGAGCAAAAGCATCGCTATGACAAGAGGCAGTATCTCGGCGCACCTCTGGACCCTTACCAAGAAAACTTCCACTCCCTGCTCGACCGCCACGCCAAACCCTATTTCATGAAAGTCGCAAAGGAGGATGGCGGATACCGCGCATATATTCTCTATCTGCCATCCTTGTACGCCGATCGCTTGGATGAAGGTCGGAATCATCGAGCGGTACATCAGGGCGAGACGAACAGGAAATTCCGTGAGACCTGCAAGGAGTTCAACGACTTCCTGGCCCGGTATACGGACACAGTCGTTTAGGCAAACGGAGGATACCGATGGACGACCACACTGTTTTCAGAAAACTGCAGGCCCTCCTCCATGACCCGCCAGAGAAACCCGTCATACTCGGTAAGGTGGGCCACGAGGCAAGAGCGGAGGCCCTTATCAAGATGCTCCACCCCGAAGGCACAATCACCGACGAGGCGAAGGATGCGGACCATATCGCCTCGGCGGCGGACAGGATCAATTTTCCGAAGGACATCGAGGCAAAAATCAGCTTCGACCGTGACCCGGTCGTCGTACATCCCCTTTCCGGCAAGGAATTCAAGATCCCCGCTTCCGCCACCTCTGCCGTCTCGGGCGTCGACTACGTGCAAACAATGAAAGCCGTCGATCAGGCCTTCACCAGAATAGCGGGGGCCTATGACGACGTGGAGAGGCGTTTCCTGTCCGTGTGGGGTGAGCTCCTTTCCCTTCTTAAGGCAACCGAAACGGACTTGCCCGGTAAAAAGCTCGGGCATCTCTGGGAGCTCCTTCCCGCCGATACGAGGGTGCCTGACCACTCCATCTGGGAGCACCGGCGCATCGCCTCAGCCTTCGCCTCAGCCCTGCCCGAACCTGCCCTTTTGATCATAGCCCTGGGCCCTGTGCAGGAGTTCATCGCCACAGCCCGCAAGACCCAGGACCTCTGGGCGGGAAGCTACCTACTCGCATACCTTGCCTGGAGTGCCGCACAAAGCATCAGCGAAGAGTGGGGACCAGACTCCATCATCTTCCCGGACCTTCTGGGGCAGCCATTCTGTAGGATGTGGCTGAGAGAAGAAAAAGGATTGACTCTCTCCCCGGAAGTGGGAAAGGAGGACCTCACCCTCCCCACACTCCCCAACAGGTTGCTCGCCGTGTTACCCTGCCGGGAGGCGGCTGCCGCGGCCCACAGAGCCGAGGAGGCGGTGCGGGAGACCTTTCGGGCCATGTGCCTTGCCGTCAAGACCGGCATCGAGGCCAAAGCCGAGGGTCTCTCGCAGGACCCTCAATGGGACGCCATCTGGGAGAGGCAGATAGACACCGTGCTCGAGGTCTACTGGGTCGCCCTTCCGCTGGGGTCGAAAAAGGAGCACATAAGGCTCCTCGATATCCATGACAACCTGTTTGGGAAGGACTCGAGCAAGGACTTCCGCGCCCTTGTGGAAGAGTACAGGCAACGGGGTTTCGAACCGAATATCGGCACGGTCTATGAGAAGTCCTATGTCCTGATCGAACGGGCCTTGGGCGCGCGAAAGGCGACCCGTGATTTCGGTCAGCACGGGGAGCCCCACTTCAAATGCTCCATGTGTGGCCTTAGGGAACCGGTTCACCCGGAGGGCTTCGACGGCCAGACCTGCTCGGATTACCCGGGCTTGCGGAGATTCTGGAGGGACGGCCTTCGGCCCCTGTTCCCCACAATCAAAGCCACCGAGTCTCTCTGCGCCGTCTGCACCACCAAGAGGCTGCTGAGGGAACTCTATTTCAACGGACCCAAGGGTTGGGGCCTGCCCCTCTCCTATCCCTCCACCAGCACCGTTGCGACGGCGGCATTTGTACTGCGGCTCATCGAGAAGGGACCGGACAAAGTCCGTCTTCTCGCTCACGCGTACAGTCAGAAGATCGAGGCCCTTGTCGGTCGCACCGCCGCGTTCGGCTCGCCTCTTCCCATGGCGGCCCGGGCGTGTCACGGCGACGCGCTACGAACGGACGTTGTGACGCTTGAAGGCGATTGGCTGTACAAAGAGTCCCTCGACGAGATGACTCTCCGGAAGGAATACGGTCAGCACGTCCCGGAGGATCAGTACCGCCGCGGGGTGAGGGAGGCGCGGGAGACGCTCAGGAACCTGATGCAGGCCATCAGGGAATCGGAACAGTCCGGGGGACCTCGGCTCGGCAAACCCTCGCTCTACTACGCCATCCTCCAGATGGACGGGGACCATATGGGCCGCTGGTTGTCCGGTGAAGAGGCGCCCGCGGTTGCCGACGCTCTCCACCCCGAGGTCCGGAAGTCCCTCGCAAACGACCGCACGTGGAAGGACCTCCTCTCCCGCAAACGGCCGCTCACCCCTTCCCTCCACATCGCCATCAGCAGGGCCCTCCGGGATTTCTCGCTTCGGGTTGTCCGGGAGATCGTGGAACGTGATCACTTGGGAAAATTGATTTATGCGGGGGGCGACGATGTCCTTGCCTTTGTTTCTCTCCGCGATCTTTTCGATGTCATGGAGAAGCTCCGGGCTTATTTCAATGGGGCCTTAAGCGTGAGGGACGGCGAGCTCGTTCTCGATTTCGAGACGGGGTCCGGTTATGTTCCTGTGGACCTCGACGGGCGACCCTTGAATGTGGGGGCCAAGCAGGATCAGCTTGCAGGCTTCCTCTACTCCATGGGCACCACGGCAACGGCGAGTATGGGCGTTGCCATCGTCCACCACGCCTTCGATCTCGGTCGGGCGCTTCAGTTGGCCCGAGCGGCGGAAAAAAAGGCCAAGAGGGATCTCGGCAGAAACGCCTTCGCCATCACCCTTAGCAAGCGGTCCGGAGGGGCCGTGACCTTCGGGTCTAAATGGTACTACACCCGGGATGAGGGGAGCGAGTCTTTCCGGGTCGTCCCCGTTCTCAAAACGCTGGTTGAGGCGATGGCGCGACCCGACGGGATAAGCCCACGGCTCGCCTACGACGTGGGTCGGGCCATGCCGGTCCTGGAGGGCCTTCCCCTCGGTGCGTTCTCCGCCGAACTGAACCGGTTACTCCTGAGACATATAGCAAAGCAGTTTCCAAAGGAACGAGCGGAATCCATCGCCGCCAACCTTGCGGCACTGACGGGACACCTTGGTGACGGCGCCCGTGCCGACATCGCGGAGTTACTCAATATCGCAGCCTTTCTCTCGCGGGAGGAGAACCGATGAAGATCTTTATCGAGCCTAACGATGTCTTGATGTTCCGTGATGGCAAGCCGTTCTCGGGCGGTGACGATCACTACGCCCGCGGAGTGTTCCCTCCCTTCCCGTCCACGTTTTACGGTGCCCTGCGCTCCAAAATCCTGAGCGACCGGTACCCCGAGTTCGAACGGTACGCACAGGGCGACGTCCCGGAAGACTTGAAGGACGTTATCGGCTCGCCAGACTCCCCGGGAAGGTTGACGATCACAAATTTTCTGTTGGGTCAGCAGGTGCCGTCGGGCGCAGTGGAACCCCTTTTCCCCGTCCCCAGAGACGTGCTCGGCCGGAAAGGTGCGAAGGGCGGGCCCTACACGATAGTCGTACCTTTGGAGGGAGCTTGCGAGAGCTTCACCTCGAATCTGCCCCTCCCCTCCCTTCTGCCCCTGTGGCATCGGGACACCGGTGTCCTGGAGTCGGTGGAAGGGTTCATGAGGCGTGAAGAAATGGAGGCATACCTGACGGGGAGGCCGCCGGGAGAACTCCTGCGAACCGACGCCCCATCCGATGAAGGGGGCGACAAAGGGTCCTCTCACCGTCGCCTCTATCAGACCGAGGAACGGGTGGGTATCAGGAAGGGCAGGGAGACGCGGGCGGCCGCGGCCGGGGCGCTGTACAGCGTGGACTATTTCAGGCTGAGAAGCGGGGCGGGGTTTCTTGTGGACGTAGAGGGGGCCGAGACCTTTCCCACAGAGGGTCTTCTGCGCCTTGGGGGGGATCACCGCTCGGCCTTCTTCAGGGCGTGCGATTCCTCCATGCCGGACCCGACCAAAGTGAAAGCCGCATCGGAGAGGGGTAATCGTTTCAAGTTGGTCCTGTTGACCCCTGCGGTTTTTGACAAGGGCTGGCTCCCGGCTTGGGTTGATCCGGAATCCGGCCTCGGGCGGCACGGCAACTTGCGCCTCCGCCTCACCGGCGCCGCCGTGGGCAAACCGGTTTCTGTGGGCGGATTCGACCTTGTCCGAAGGGCCCCGAAGGATATGAGGAAGGCCGTGCCCGTGGGAAGCGTTTTCTTCTTCGAGCTGCAAGAGGGCACTTGGGATGAGGTGTTCACCTCTTTCTGGCTCGCGCGGGTCTCGGAGGAGAGGGCGCATGAAGGTTTTGGAATATCAATCATAGGAGGATACTGATATGTTCAAGAGTGCGGCGGTGATATTCATCTATACCGAAACATCCCTCCATGCGGGGAGCGGGGCTGGTGTCGGCGTCATTGACCTCCCGATCCAGCGGGAAAAGTACACCGATTACCCGGTACTCCAGGCGTCCGGAATCAAGGGGGCCCTTCGGGACTATTTCGAGAGTTCACCGAACAAAGAGCACGCCGATTCGGTCAATGCGGTGTTCGGTCCCGACACCATAGGGGGACCGGGTGACGCCTTCGCCGGGGCCGCGTCCTTCACCGACGGCAGGTTGCTTCTTTTTCCTGTCCGCTCTCTTCGGGGGGTCTTCGCGTACACGACGTCGGCCCTCGCCTTGAGCAGGCTGAAGAGGGACCTGGAAATGACCGGCAGGCAGGCACCCTGGCGTGTCCCCAACCAGCCGACGGAAAGCGTGGTCCTCACCACGCCGGGGAGTGCCGTGACGGAGGGTGACAAGGTCGTGCTGGAGGAGTATCTCCTCACCGCGCAGCCCTCTGAGGATGTGGCGGCCATCGCCGGATGGCTTTCCGCCCACGCCCTGTCTCCGGCTGAGGAGTATACCTTCTGGAGGGAGAAAATGAAGACGAGCCTTGTGGTGGTGGCCGACGAGGTGTTCACGGACTTCGTCAAGCTTTCCACCGAGGTGCAGGCCCGGATTCGCATAAAGAACGATACGAAGACAGTGGATCAAAATGCGCTTTTCTATGAGGAGGCACTGACCGCGGACACTCTGCTCTACACGGTGGCCATGGCCAATGCTCCCTTTGCAAAGAAGTTTGACGGCCTGAAGACCGACCAGGACGTGATGCGGTTCCTCTCCGCTCTCGACGGCAAGCGGACCCAGTTCGGGGGGGACGTAACCATCGGCAAAGGGATCGTTGCCCTGAAGCTCGTAGAAGGGGGTGAAGCATGAGCACTCAGAAAATGGAACAGGAAAGGGCGGCCTTCGCCTGGGAACGTATCGAGGAGGTCGACCGGATGCCCGATGTCAAGTTCAAAAAGGAATACCGCGGCCTCGCCCTCAAACTCCCTTCAATGATCCTGACCAACGGACTCGGACAGACCCTTGCCTTCCTCAAGTCAAAAGGCAAGAACGATCCAAATAGACCCGATGAGGCGATATACGGGCACATGGAGAAGTGGATTCGTAAAAACAGCGGCTTCCATCGGCCTGGAACCCCGGTGAACGGGTTGATCGAGACGGTGCTCTCCGGATCAAGCGCCGACTACCGCCTTCTCACGGTGGAAACCCTGGCCTTCCTCAACTGGCTGAAGCGCTTTGCCGACGCGAAACTACCGAAGGACGAGGTGGAACCATGAGTCTCCCCTTGCCGAGCGACACGAGAGAATTTCTCACTCCGAACCGACTGGACCGGTGCAGCAACCCCGGCCTACTTTTCACCAAGTATGTGAATGAATGGACTCAGCGCAATGGGACATGGGAGCTGGGGGAAAAGAAGAAGACCTTCCTTGAGCGGGTGTGCAGGTCCGTGGGTCAGGGGGCGTGGAAAGAGACCCTGAAAGCGGTGCTGGAGAGGCAGCAAGCCTTCCTGCGCTCTTTGCAGGAGTCCGGGTGGGCGGTTCAGGGCGCTTCTCTCGAAACGGATTACCGCCTGGTGACCGGCCTCGGGAGTGCCCACGTGCTGGAGACCGGTTTCGTTTTCCACCCCCTCTACGGCTTCCCCTATCTCCCGGCAAGCGGGGTCAAAGGGGTGGCCAGGGCATACGCCGAAACAATCAAGAATACCACGGAGGGCGACGGCGACATTCTCGTCGTCTTTGGGTCGGAGAAGAAGGGCAAGACCCTCAAATCCCAGATCAGGGGTAAGGTCCTGTTCCTTGACGCCTATCCGGTCGACAGGGTGCAGCTCGACCTTGATATCATGAACCCTCATTACGCCGACTACTACCACGGCGACAAACCCCCTGCCGATTACCTCCAACCAAACCCGGTATTCTTCATTGCCGTGGCACCGGGGCAAAGGTTTCATTTTAGACTCGCCTCCCGTGACAAAGGGCTGGCCGAAAAGGCGTTTGCGTGGTTGATTGGCGGCCTCACCCAGCTTGGCGCGGGCGGGAAGACAAGTGTGGGGTATGGGTATTTCAAACACCCGCCAGAGCCGGGCAACGCAGCAGGGCCGGGGAAGCAAGGCACACCCCGTACAAGCACCCCAATCTTCCGATTCGGGTAATCAGACGGTGGCTGAAACCGAATTGGCTCCGGAGACTCCCGCACAGAAAGCCTTGAAGGCTCTGCAGACGAAAACAAGCCCGGAGAATTTCGTGACCTTTCTCCGGAGCCTGACGGAAGGAGACGAAGAGTGGCTGGCAGGACAGGATCTTTTCGCTTTTCCCAATTTTAATGTCGGATTCGCCACGAAGCTCTTCGAGGCGGACTCCGTACCGCTTCGTTTTCGGCAGATTGTCGCGAAGACCTTTCTGGATCGTATAGACCTCAAGAAGGCGACCAAGGCTGCCGGTAAGGGAGATACCAAGGACCTCGACCGTTATGACAAACTTAAGGAGTTGCTTGAAAAAACGGAGTAACTACCATCATCGTCGAGCCCATGGGCAACGCCTTCAAGATCATAAGGGTGGTGGGTGATCGGTTGACGTCATAGGGATATGCCTATATACTTCCCTATAGAGCAGGAGGGAGGTGAAAGATATGAAAGGAGCAGCAAGACAGGCCAACTTCAGTCTTCCGGAGGCCTTGATCGAGGAATTGCGCCAGGCAGTGCCCAAACGGGAGCAAAGCAAGGTGGTGGCCGAGGCCCTCCGGCGGGAGTTGAAGAGGATGCGACTCCTCAAAGCGATTGAAACGAGCTTCGGCGCCTGGCGGGAGGAAGACCACCCTGAACTGAAGGAGGGCGTGGATTCCTTTGTCCGGGAACTGAGAGAATCATCCAGGACGGAGAGATCGACATGAGCACGGTTCTGGTAGATACCGATATCCTCATCCACCTCCTCCGGGGCGTGCAAAAGGCAAAGGCCTATCTTGAGGCAGCCGCCCGGGAGGGTGCTGTCCTCTGTTCTGCTATAGCGGTTGCAGAGATCTATGCCGGAATGAGAGAGCGGGAAAGAGAGAAGACGGACGCGCTCCTCGATAGCATGGAGATCGTTGATGTCACGAAAAGCATTGCCCGGAAGGCGGGGTTTTACAAAGCGTCGGTGAAGGGCCGGGGCCTGGAACTGGACGACTGTATCGTTGCGGCCACTGCCTTTGCAACCAAGGCCGTGCTGGTGACAGGTAACGGGAAGGACTACCCCATGAGCGACATCAGAAAAGATGTGGTCGTGTTTTGATGGAGGAGTTCCGGCCCGACAGGGTGGTACTTCTCGAAAGCGGGGACATGAAAGTGCAGTCAGAGCGGCCCAGGAGGGTGATCACGGAAACCTCCTCGCCTGACATGGGAGAACAGTGATGACGGATAACCAACGAGAGACGCCCCGGCAGGACCCGACAGAAAGGGAGGCAATCCTGTCTCCCGTGCGGATGGTCCTCAACGAATTGCGCGACCTGGGCAAGGTTCGCGTGGCCGTGCTCTACGGGTCTTTCGCAAAGGGCAACCCGCACACCCGGTCCGATATCGATCTTGCAGTGTATCTCCGTGCCGCAGACGAGTCGGAGGAAATCGATCTTATCGACCGGATCCTCATGGCCTCTCACAAGGAGATCTCCCTGCTTCGCCTTGACGACGACAACGAGTCCCCTTTCATCGTGCAGGAAGCCCTCAAAGGCATCCACCTGGTGGAGCCCGACCCGGAAACGTTGTACAGGGTGGCACACCGGGCGCTTCACGAGTCGGAGAGCATCCGCTTCAGGAGGAACATGGGCCGTGGATAGGATGGATGGTCTGTTGGCATTCGTGGAAGAGAGCATCGGTTATTTGACCCGAAAGCTTGAAGGCGTCGACCGGGACCGGTACTTTGCGGATAGGGATATACGGAGCATTCTGGACAAAACGGTGAATGACATCATTCTCGCCGCCGTGGATCTCGCCGAGGAATGTCTGAAGGGTGAGGGCAGGAAGGTTCCTGAGACGTACCGGGACACGATCCTGGCCTGTCACGAGTTCCTCGGCGAGATCGTGTTGAAGGTGGCGCCTCTGGTGAAGCACAGAAACGAGATGGTCCATCAGTATCTCAAGGTGAACTGGCAGAACATCGTGGTAGTAAAGAACCGGATTCCTGAGATTCGTTTGTTCGTGGCGGCGGTCCGGGAGCGCAGGAGACAGAGATGACCCGAACCCAGATTTGCCTCGTATCAGGGCAACCCATCCCAAACCTCATCCCCCTTAGGATGGAGGAATTTCGGCCCGACAGGGTCATACTCCTCGAAAGCGGGGACATGAAGGCCCAGGCGGAGCGCCTGAGGAGGGTGATCGCGGAGTGGGGCATCACGGTGGAACGGCGCTCCATCGCGCCCTACGACATTGAGGCCGCGCGCTCCACCGTGAGGGAGATTGTCGAGCAGCGCAGGGGCGACGAGGTCATCCTCAATGCCACCGGGGGCACGAAGATCATGGCCTTCGCGGCCTTCGAGGTCTTCCGTTCCGGGAACAGGCCGATCATCTACGTGGACACCCAGGACCGGGCGGTCCAGGTCCTCTCCCCCTCCCCCCGGACATTACCGTTCAAAAGCGTCATCAAGGTGAGGACCTGCCTGGCCGCTTACGGGCAGAACGTCTTTCTCGACAAGACCGACCCGGAGAGGGTCTCGGCCCACAAAGCGGTCATTTTGGAGATCGTCCGCAACGTGGGCCCCTTCGAGCGGGCGATTTCGGTCCTCAACAAGTACGCCAACCCCCACCGGGACACGAGGTCCTTTCCCGTCACCGTGGCCATCCGGGAGTCCGATAGGGACCAGACGCCGGAACTCGGCCGGTTGCTCGAGATGCTGGACCGGGCCGGCATCGTCGAGTGGGCGGGCGGCGCCATCACCTTCCCCGACCTGGAATGCGTCGAGTTCGCCTCGGGCGGGTGGCTCGAAGAGTATGTCTTCGATGTGGTGAACTCTCTCGAACCCACCAACATCCTCATGGGCGTCACCGTCAAATGGGATCAGGAAGGCCCGAAGTCCCCGATCAACGAATACGATGTGGTCTTTACCCGAGACAACCGGCTCTACATGATCGAATGCAAGACGAAGCGCTTCGAGGGGCCGGACAAGGTGGGAACGAATGACGAGCTCATCTACAAACTGGAGAGTCTCCGGGATTCCGCCGGCGGACTCTACGGGAAGGCGATGCTCGTCTCTTACAGGAGACTCACCGACGCGCAGAAAGGCAGGCTCGCCGCGAACAGACTGGCCTACTGCGACGGCTCAGGCTTGGAAACCTTACGGGAGAGGATTGGGACATGGATTCGGTGAGGGAGAGGCCACGGGACCCAACCGGGGCGCTTTGCGACCCTTTGATGAGCTATAATGAATCAAGCAAACCCCCGGCTTTTGGGCCGGAACGGGAATCATAGGGGGGAGTATGCGGGCATTCGGAAGGATTACCTTTGATAAATCGGTCATGGGTGGAAAAGCTTGTATTCGAGGGATGCGAATCCCTGTTTCCCTAGTGGTCAATCTTGTTGCCAACGGTCTGGATACCTTCTCCATCATACGTGAGTATCCGGATCTGGAACCGGAGGACGTCTCGGAAGCCCTGAAGTATGCGTCGTGGCTTGCGAGTGAGGAGACTCACCCCGCAGAGGGATGACCATGAGGTTTCTCGCCGATATGGGTATCTCGTCCACAACGGTGACTTGGCTGAGAACCGAGGGGCATGACGTGGTTCACGCTCGGGAGTTGGGTATGGCCCGGGCTCCGGACGCCCTTATTGTTGAAAAGGCAGGGCAGGAAGGTCGGGTCATTTTGACCTGCGATCTGGATTTCGGGGACATCATGGCCTCTTCGGGGGCTGTTCAACCGGCGATCATTCTGATCCGCCTGCGCAATCAGACGCCCGCACACGTGAACGGTCGGTTAAGACAGGTTCTTGCGCAATCGCACCCGGCCATCACCAACGGAGCCTTAGTAACCGTGGAAGAGTCTCGCCACAGAGTAAGACTGCTTCCGTTGAGCAAGGAATCTGATGGTGTCTTCTAACCGGTTCGGGACAAAGGAGTATTTGGCGGCTCATGAAGGCCTCATGATCTGTAATTCAACGGGGAATCAGACTGTCAATCTTATTCCGGCCGTTCAGTGGAACGTCAGCCGGGTTTCGATGGTGTCCACAGATCAGACGGATAGAAACGGTGCGACCGCCCGTCTTATGGCCGCATTGGCCGACTTCGGAATCGCTGGAGAGGTTATCAAGATCAACCGCGACGAGGAAAAGGATTTGGCTCGTCTCCGGGAGCGCCTCCTCGAAGCCTGTGCGGGGAACTCGTGTGTGCTGTGGAATATTTCCGGAGGTCAGAAGATCCCCACCATGGCACTGTATGAGGCCTTCAGGGCAAGGATCGGGTCGGGATTCGGAGACGACAGGATTATCTACCTTGAGGCCAACCCCCCGGGAATATGGTCTTTCGGGGCCGACTTGGTGGCACAGACTGTGCCGGCCAGGGTTGAGCTTCGCCTTGAGCAACTGCTCGGACTCTACAACTCTTCGTGTTTGCAGAAGACAGAGATTTATCCAAACCCCTCCGAGGTGACGGCCGGGGACCTTGAGACTGGAAGAAAAGCCCTTGAATGCTACTTGACCTCAGACGGGTTCCGCGAGGCCTTTTTCAACTACATGAAGGTTCCTCAGGAGCTCGCCAGGGGCAGGAAGGAGATTGAGGATCTCGTGAGAAGATCCCTTAACGAGCTCAAGCCTCGTCTTAACACTGTCAGGCTGAACCTTCAGGGGTACGAAAACCTTGAGAGAGACCTGCGTATCATCTTCAGACAGCTCAAATCCTCCATCTGCGATGATGATTTGAAAGATGCGCTTCATAGGCTCAAAGTCCTCCAGAAACCGGAGGTCATCTACAGTGATTATTGGGATTCCGTAAAGAAAAGGGCCATCGAGTCGGTAATCGGCCAATTAGGTAACACCGACGAACCCCTCCTGAAAAAAAACCGATCGGAACGGGTCGTCCAGGAGGTCGTAAACAATATTGTCTCCCTAAACGGCGCGGTGGATTACGGCGGGAGCGGGCCTCTATTGAAGGGACAGGTTCGTCGTTTTTCCGCATTTGGAAATAATGGGACCCTTTTCGAGTGGATGGTGGCTGCATCTGTGTGTAATGAGATCGCTGGGCATCCCGGCCTGGCTGACGCTGTCTCCCAAGTGCATTTGAATGTGATTACCAGGAGGGCGGATCAACCGGACTCCGACCAGGACGCCGAGATGGATGTCGTTATCACCACGCGATGGGGTACGTTGCTCGTACTTGAGGCCAAGACGTACCAATTCTCGGGAGACACCGCTGAGGGCCGGGAAAGCATCGCATACAAGAAGAGCGGCCCCTACGGGAAAGCCATCATGGTGGGTCCACTGATCAGGGCCATAGTCAAGGAAAAAGGTGGGTACGAGCTTGAGGTGCCCCCATATGTAGACGGCCCCACAAAGGATCAAAAGAAAACGGCCTGGCAACACAACGTGGAGTATGTGTATCTTGATGAGATTCCGCGGGCACTAAAAAAGGAACTCCGAGTAAAGGACTGATAATGCAAGTTGAGATTGACATCGCAAGTCTGTATACAGATACAGAGACTGCCAAACTGGTAACCCTTGGTGGTTACGTCTCGTCGGCTCTAAGTCTCGCCGGGGAAGGCAACGACGTGGTTTTGACCGGCGCGGGACCGGTGTGGTTGTATTTGAAAATCGCCCACGCCCTGCACGGACGGGCGCGGAAGTTGATCTATCGCTCGCCGGTTACGGGCGATGTGGTCATCTTCGACCACAGTCCCGACTGAGGGGTGTTTCCCGTGAATCTCTTCCTCAGACTCTTTACCGCCCTGAACACCCACTCCGTCCAGTACCTCGTGGTGGGGGGTATCGCGGTCAACCTCTACGGCATCGAGCGCGCCACTGCCGACATCGACGTGGCCATTCTGCTGGAGAAGGAAAACATTGATCGGTTCATTGAAGCCGTCATTGACCTCGGATTGAAACCAAAAGTGCCGGTTCGCCTCGAGGATTTGGCCGACGAAGAGGCGAGGGCTTCGTGGATCAGCGAGAAGAATATGACGGCCTTCAGCCTCACGGACCCGGCCAACCCCTTCTTTCTGCTCGATGTTTTAGTGGACGTCCCTTTTGATTTCAGGGCCGTCTATGCCCGCAGCCGGGTTCTCTTCTATGGCGACACCCCGATTCGTGTTGTTGCAATAGACGATCTTATCGCCATGAAGAAGGCGACCGCCAGGCCCCAGGATCGGGCCGACGTGTTCTACTTGAGCAAACTGCTGGAGAAGGCGGGCGATGAAACCTGACGAATACGGGGGGCCGGACCAGACACCTCTCCTCTACTACCGCACGGATGAGCAGATCGAGGCCTACAGGAAGCTGCCGGTGGAGGTGAAGCTGAACTGGCTCCAGGTTCAAATGGAATTTTTTTACTATGCCATACCCGAAGAGGCGAAAGAGCGGAGAAGAAGTCTGCTGGGTTGACGCCCCCGGGGCGTCCGGGTTCTTTGACAACCGAATAGGAATGCCGACCATGAAAGGAGGTCAATCTATGAAACGTTGCGGAAACATTTTTGCATTCACTTACGCCCACCCGAAAAAGTTGCAGAACCGTCTTCGAAACCATGCGGTATCATTATCAGAAAAGAGGGGGTGCGAAACGAACAAAGACCTCATTGAAAAGGGATTGCGACCCCATTCCTCTTGCCACACATCTTTCTGCCGTCTCCAAACGAACAAAGACCTCATTGAAAAGGGATTGCGACATCGGCCCCCGAGAGATTGGCCCCAGAGAGATCGGCAAACGAACAAAGACCTCATTGAAAAGGGATTGCGACCCGAGAGATTGGCCCCAGAGAGATCGGCCCCAGAAACGAACAAAGACCTCATTGAAAAGGGATTGCGACTTCTGCTATCAAAAATCCAGCCTTTACCTTGAAACGAACAAAGACCTCATTGAAAAGGGATTGCGACTCCCGCGTACGCCCCGAAGCACGTTCCGGGTTCCGTAAACGAACAAAGACCTCATTGAAAAGGGATTGCGACCGTCCGGGAAATACTTCCCGACGTACCCCTCAGAAACGAACAAAGACCTCATTGAAAAGGGATTGCGACTGTGTCCCGGTACCCACATGCGCATTTTGGGCGCCATAAACGAACAAAGACCTCATTGAAAAGGGATTGCGACACTGAGGCCGTTCTCGTAGGTACACCAAGTACTCCGGAAACGAACAAAGACCTCATTGAAAAGGGATTGCGACGTTCCGGGTTCCGTGGTAACTCAAGGAGACGTCCGGAAACGAACAAAGACCTCATTGAAAAGGGATTGCGACCGCTTCCACTCGGCCTGATCTGCTTTGCATGCCACCAAACGAACAAAGACCTCATTGAAAAGGGATTGCGACGGGCATATCGGAAAAGTGGTTCCCCGCAGTGGTCGAGAAACGAACAAAGACCTCATTGAAAAGGGATTGCGACCCAGGGCGACGGTCACACAGACTGCGGTGATGATGAAAACGAACAAAGACCTCATTGAAAAGGGATTGCGACCCTGTCATCTGGTGACATTCGCCACATTCGAGCAAACGAACAAAGACCTCATTGAAAAGGGATTGCGACAACCCGCTATAGCAGGTATAGCAGATTCTGAGCAAAACGAACAAAGACCTCATTGAAAAGGGATTGCGACGCGTAGGCCGATCACCAATCCACATCAAGCCGAAAAACGAACAAAGACCTCATTGAAAAGGGATTGCGACGTACTCGTCGGCCTTCGATGAGTACACCGGTTCCAAACGAACAAAGACCTCATTGAAAAGGGATTGCGACACAAGGTCCGTACCGTCGGGCAGAAATTACCGCTTAAACGAACAAAGACCTCATTGAAAAGGGATTGCGACTCAGTTACCACTACCATGCCCGAACTCGTTACCATCAAACGAACAAAGACCTCATTGAAAAGGGATTGCGACCTACGGAGCTTCCTCACATCCTCCTCGGACCACTAAACGAACAAAGACCTCATTGAAAAGGGATTGCGACAAGGCCGCCCAGACTCCAGAGAGTCAAGACGGCCCATGAAACGAACAAAGACCTCATTGAAAAGGGATTGCGACCCACCACCAGGTATCGCTTGAAAATCCGCCCGCTAAACGAACAAAGACCTCATTGAAAAGGGATTGCGACGGCGTAGGCGTTGTATGCCCGCTGATAGGTGGAAACGAACAAAGACCTCATTGAAAAGGGATTGCGACATGAAACCATTATACTGATTCCCTTTGTTCACTAACGAACAAAGACCTCATTGAAAAGGGATTGCGACCTCATAACTGCCCCATTCCCACCATCAGCACCAAAACGAACAAAGACCTCATTGAAAAGGGATTGCGACTCGATGATGGGTGAATGTGGTGTTCAGCCTGATGTAACGAACAAAGACCTCATTGAAAAGGGATTGCGACTTGAGGTGGTCCCTCTGCCCGCAGATAGGGCAAACGAACAAAGACCTCATTGAAAAGGGATTGCGACTTGAGAGCATGACTCTTTTTGGTTTCCTCAACAAACGAACAAAGACCTCATTGAAAAGGGATTGCGACGTATAGCAGACCCGGAGCCCGTCCACCTCGTGGTAACGAACAAAGACCTCATTGAAAAGGGATTGCGACTCCCTTCCCAGTGCCATGCGCATGGGTCTGTTGGAACGAACAAAGACCTCATTGAAAAGGGATTGCGACTTCTCGCGTCCTTCGGAGTTGAGTACCAAGCTACGAAACGAACAAAGACCTCATTGAAAAGGGATTGCGACTACTCGTCGGTCGGGTATTGCTTGGTCGGGCTAACGAACAAAGACCTCATTGAAAAGGGATTGCGACATTGAGATGAAACCAGTGTAAGGATTCCCTTTGAACGAACAAAGACCTCATTGAAAAGGGATTGCGACCTCGGATTACGGCGCTCAGGCTCCTCCCCTCAACGAACGAACAAAGACCTCATTGAAAAGGGATTGCGACCTTTTACTTAGATAATTATAGAACATCTTTTCAACGAACAAAGACCTCATTGAAAAGGGATTGCGACTCCATTGGGTTGAATAAGTCTTTACGTGGTTTGGAACGAACAAAGACCTCATTGAAAAGGGATTGCGACTTCTACGGTCAAACCCTTCCCAATGAGCAATCCAACGAACAAAGACCTCATTGAAAAGGGATTGCGACTTCTCCATCTCACCCTCTCTTTCTCATGCTATGCCAACGAACAAAGACCTCATTGAAAAGGGATTGCGACGGGTGATGGGCTGCTTATGGCGGCACTACATGAGAACGAACAAAGACCTCATTGAAAAGGGATTGCGACACAAGGACGGAAACGCCGTCGGTCACTTCAACGAACGAACAAAGACCTCATTGAAAAGGGATTGCGACCCATAGAAATGGCGACATCCTTATTTTTCCGTAGAACGAACAAAGACCTCATTGAAAAGGGATTGCGACCTCCTCCCCGCCTGCTATCCGCAGGTTGTCGGGGAACGAACAAAGACCTCATTGAAAAGGGATTGCGACGGATAGCGCCTGACTGATATAGGCGTCGATGTCGGAACGAACAAAGACCTCATTGAAAAGGGATTGCGACTTTGTTTTCCATCTCCCCACCTCCTGTCCCCAACGAACAAAGACCTCATTGAAAAGGGATTGCGACATCACTCCCTCGATCGGCTCCGGCAATCCCTCTAACGAACAAAGACCTCATTGAAAAGGGATTGCGACTGAGGTCTGACGGGAGGCATCATCTGGTTAACCAACGAACAAAGACCTCATTGAAAAGGGATTGCGACCGCTGGCCGGAGACGTGTCCGGCGCAACGCAATCAAACGAACAAAGACCTCATTGAAAAGGGATTGCGACTAACCGCTTAGCGAGGGCCTTTTCATTGCGCTTGAACGAACAAAGACCTCATTGAAAAGGGATTGCGACTTGTGGCCTTCACCACCACGCCGTTCGAGACTTCGAACGAACAAAGACCTCATTGAAAAGGGATTGCGACTCTCACCTCGGGTTGTGGTCGAAGATGACCACATAACGAACAAAGACCTCATTGAAAAGGGATTGCGACCTTAGGTTTCCCGCAATCCCGATGAGGTCTGAGAACGAACAAAGACCTCATTGAAAAGGGATTGCGACCCGGCCCCGAAGGCCTCACCCCGCTCCCGCCGGTGAACGAACAAAGACCTCATTGAAAAGGGATTGCGACGTCAATTCCTTCCTCAGTATCGACACTGAGAGTGAACGAACAAAGACCTCATTGAAAAGGGATTGCGACGCTGGTCCGTTTCATCAGTTACCACTACCATCCGAACGAACAAAGACCTCATTGAAAAGGGATTGCGACGCGGAGCTTCCGTAAATCCTCCTCGGACCACTGAACGAACAAAGACCTCATTGAAAAGGGATTGCGACTGGGAGTAGTGTGAACCTTGAATTTCTCTACCGAACGAACAAAGACCTCATTGAAAAGGGATTGCGACTTACCCTGGCTCGCAGTCGACCTTTGGGTTTGAACGAACAAAGACCTCATTGAAAAGGGATTGCGACGTTCCCTTCCCAGTGCCATGCGCATGGGTCTGTTGCGAACGAACAAAGACCTCATTGAAAAGGGATTGCGACCCTCCTCGGACCACTCGTTCCCTTCCCAGTGCCGAACGAACAAAGACCTCATTGAAAAGGGATTGCGACACCATCTCTGCCTCCCGTTCCCCTGCCCGCCTTCCAGGAACGAACAAAGACCTCATTGAAAAGGGATTGCGACTTTGCCGCCGAGATGACCATCATGACATACTGGGGGTTCGAACGAACAAAGACCTCATTGAAAAGGGATTGCGACTCGTACTCCACCCGGTCGCCTATAAACCGGTAACCCGAACGAACAAAGACCTCATTGAAAAGGGATTGCGACCCTGGTACGGGTAACTATTTGATCGGGGAGAAGAAGAACGAACAAAGACCTCATTGAAAAGGGATTGCGACTCCTCAATGGGAACCACCTTGAACCCTTCAGGGAACGAACAAAGACCTCATTGAAAAGGGATTGCGACGCTGCTTCTTTGAGGCTTGCAAAAACCGTATCGCCAACGAACAAAGACCTCATTGAAAAGGGATTGCGACGAAGGTTCCGGAATCGATGTCAAACTTTCCGGTAACGAACAAAGACCTCATTGAAAAGGGATTGCGACACCACCACGCCGTTCGAGACTTCTTGACGGTACAGAACGAACAAAGACCTCATTGAAAAGGGATTGCGACGCTTCCTCAGGATAGGCTCTTGCAGCTTCTTTGAACGAACAAAGACCTCATTGAAAAGGGATTGCGACTGAACGGGTCTTCTTTAATGTTACATTTCATTTCTGAAACGAACAAAGACCTCATTGAAAAGGGATTGCGACGAGCGTCAACCGCTCCACCTCCCTCTCCAGATGAACGAACAAAGACCTCATTGAAAAGGGATTGCGACGGAGACGGGTGATACCGTTACCGATGCAGTTGGAACGAACAAAGACCTCATTGAAAAGGGATTGCGACGTGGCCATTCTCATCCTTCTTGCTGTATGCCTTGAAACGAACAAAGACCTCATTGAAAAGGGATTGCGACGGGCTAAGAATCAGTGAATTAGCCACGAAAGTGGAACGAACAAAGACCTCATTGAAAAGGGATTGCGACCTGGGACATCAGGTAACCTTTCGCGCCATTCTCCAACGAACAAAGACCTCATTGAAAAGGGATTGCGACGATCCACCGGCAGATAGACTTCCCCAATTGCCCGAACGAACAAAGACCTCATTGAAAAGGGATTGCGACCACCGTCTCCACTGGCACTTACCATCGATGTGGAACGAACAAAGACCTCATTGAAAAGGGATTGCGACTCAGTATTGACGCCATTCCCCGTGGGTTCGAAACGAACAAAGACCTCATTGAAAAGGGATTGCGACGTAGTATTCATCCCAATAGGCGGTCGCCGAAAACGAACAAAGACCTCATTGAAAAGGGATTGCGACTTGTGGTACCCTCCATCTTTTAGTCGGGCCTTTCTAACGAACAAAGACCTCATTGAAAAGGGATTGCGACAAAGCAGCCGGAGCTTCCTTCACAACCTTGTCGCAACGAACAAAGACCTCATTGAAAAGGGATTGCGACCTCCTTCACCCACTTGTTGAGCCTCGCTTCGGAAACGAACAAAGACCTCATTGAAAAGGGATTGCGACGCAGGGTCGATGGCGAAGGCACGGTCCACGTTGAAAACGAACAAAGACCTCATTGAAAAGGGATTGCGACCCTTTCGTTCACCATGACCGGTACGGTTGTCGAACGAACAAAGACCTCATTGAAAAGGGATTGCGACCTGCCTGTTCTCCTGCGTGCATGACGCCTCCTTAGAACGAACAAAGACCTCATTGAAAAGGGATTGCGACTAAAGAACGTGTCTGGTTTGTTGGTCATGGTGGAACGAACAAAGACCTCATTGAAAAGGGATTGCGACCGAGGCCCTTGAGAAGTGATTTGTATTCTGGCCTCAAACGAACAAAGACCTCATTGAAAAGGGATTGCGACTATCTGCTTTGCCGTTTTCAATGTCAGAGATGTAACGAACAAAGACCTCATTGAAAAGGGATTGCGACGTACTATTATCCTTCATTTGAATTTCTCCACTAACGAACAAAGACCTCATTGAAAAGGGATTGCGACTCTCCGCTTCTTTCAAGGCCCATACTACTTTCAACGAACAAAGACCTCATTGAAAAGGGATTGCGACTCTCCTGAGTGGTCGTACTTGTTCAGGAGGCAAAAACGAACAAAGACCTCATTGAAAAGGGATTGCGACCTGAACACTTTTACGCCCTTTGCCGGTTCTTTGTAACGAACAAAGACCTCATTGAAAAGGGATTGCGACTAAAGAACGTGTCTGGTTTGTTGGTCATGGTGGAACGAACAAAGACCTCATTGAAAAGGGATTGCGACCGAGGCCCTTGAGAAGTGATTTGTATTCTGGCCTCAAACGAACAAAGACCTCATTGAAAAGGGATTGCGACTATCTGCTTTGCCGTTTTCAATGTCAGAGATGTAACGAACAAAGACCTCATTGAAAAGGGATTGCGACGTACTATTATCCTTCATTTGAATTTCTCCACTAACGAACAAAGACCTCATTGAAAAGGGATTGCGACTCTCCGCTTCTTTCAAGGCCCATACTACTTTCAACGAACAAAGACCTCATTGAAAAGGGATTGCGACTCTCCTGAGTGGTCGTACTTGTTCAGGAGGCAAAAACGAACAAAGACCTCATTGAAAAGGGATTGCGACCTGAACACTTTTACGCCCTTTGCCGGTTCTTTGTAACGAACAAAGACCTCATTGAAAAGGGATTGCGACAGCATCCCGTTTATCTCTTTTCTTAAATCTTTTTGAACGAACAAAGACCTCATTGAAAAGGGATTGCGACAAGTTTTTTCCCGATAAGTG
>CAYOQF010000016.1:0-64905 GCA_964406055.1 uncultured Syntrophorhabdaceae bacterium | reverse complement strand
TGTGCGGTTCAACCCCGATCTCTTGCAGATCATCGTCTCCGCCTGGCATACCTGAACCGGCCGGTGGTCCCGGCAGGGCACCCCCCGGCGCCGATGCAGGGCCGGCCGGGCCTTCCCGGGCCGCCCTTGACATGACACGCCACGGGTGATAGGTAGTCAGAAGCACCGCACCCCGAACCGCACAAGGAGGAACCATGACTGCAGAACGACCGTCCCTGAAAGGCTATATGCTCCCTCTGTCCCCCGAGGGCAGGGCGTCCCTCATGGATGCCCCGCCGTGGCATTACGGCGGCGATGTCATGCACCTGACCTTCACGGCCGAGGAGAAGAAGGCGCGGGCCCTCCTGCCGCCTCCTCTGGAGCCGGGCCCCAATCCCGGCGAAGGGGCAGTCTGGTTCGTCGAGTGGGTCTCAGTGAGCGCCGCCAACCCGGACCTCTCCTTCATCAATCCCGAGCGCTCCATGTACCGGGAGTGCATCGTCATGGTGAAGTGCCAGTTCCAGGGCACACCCGGCTATTACGTGCCCTACATCTGGGTGGACAACGACTTCACCCTCATGCGGGGGTTCGTGCAGGGTTTCCCCAAGAAGCTCGGCCGCGTCCACATCACGAGGCTCCACGACCTCACCCCCAAAGTCGGCGGAAAAAGGGTGGGGGCGAAGATGAAGGGCATCTGCGTCTCCCACGAGGAAAGGATCGTGGAGGGCTCCCTCATCTTCACGAGGCAGGTGGGTCCCGGGGAGGTGCCGGCCGTCAGGTTCTACCTCATGCGCCACTTCCCGGACTTCGCCAACCCCGACAAGCCGATCGTCCACGACCTCATGGTGAGCAACGTGACGGACGTGAAGATAGGCGAGGCCTGGGCAGGGGACGGTGACGTGCGGTTCATGCCTTCGGTGCTGGAGGAGGTGGCGGACCTGGGGCCGGTTTCCGTGGGGGAAGGTTTCTTCTTCCAGATCGGCATCACCATCACCGGGGGTACGGTCCTCCACCGGTATCCGTGAGCGCTTATCGGGCCAGCCATTCCCCCCAGGCATAAGTGAGTCTGGACTAACTCCTTATATCAATTGGACTTCGCCTCCTTCCGGCTGATACAATAGTGCCGCCGAAAAGAGACACCATAAGGAGGCATATTCAATGATAAGACGCATTCTCGGCTCGTCTGTCGTCTTGGCCCTTCTGCTTATCGGGACGCAGCTCACAAGCGCCGCAGACCCCTTGGACACATTCAGGGGGGAGAAGGGCTCCATCAAGATCGCGGGAGGCACCGCCCACATCCCGGTGATGAAGGAAATAGCCCAGAAAATCATGGGGCTCAACCCTGACATCCAGATCAGCATTGCCGGCGGCGGATCAGGCGTGGGCATCAAACAGGTGGGTGAAGGCCTCGTGAACATCGGTAACTCAGGAAGAAGACCCACGGACGACGAGATCGCCCGGTATCAACTGAAACTGTACCAGTGGGCCATCGACGGCGTTGCCTTGGTGGTGAACCCGAAGAACAGGGTGAAGGCCCTCACCAAGGCCCAGGTGATCGATATATATTCGGGCAAGATCGATAACTGGAAGGCCCTGGGCGGCGAGGATCGCAGGATCAACGTGTATACGAGGGACGAGGCGAGCGGCACCCGTGAGGTTTTCTGGGAGAAAGCGATCGACAAAGGGCAGATCGTGGCCAGGGCGAACGTGGTGGTCTCCAACGGCGCCATGAAGTCGGCCGTGGCCCAGGATCCCTACAGCATCGGCTACGTGTCCGTGGGTCACATCGACCCGACCGTGGCCCCTATCTCTCTCGACGGCGTGACGCCGACGATCCAGACTGTGAAGAACGGCACCTACAAGGTTTCCAGGGGGCTCTTCAGTAACACGAAGGGTGAACCCACCGGCCTCACGAAGAAGTTCATCGACTTTCTCTTCACGCCTGAGGGAAAATCGATCATTCAGAAACAAGGGTTTATACCGGCGTGACGAAGGCGTACAAGGAGCTGATCGCGGAGAAGGCCTTCCTCTTCTGTGCGATCCTCAGTTGCTCCATCACCCTTCTGATCCTGGGCTTCATGGTGATCATGGCCTTTCCGCTCATCCGGGGAGGCCAGTTCTTTTTCCATCTGGCAAGACCATGGGCGCCCCTTCAAGGGTCGTACGGCATCTTCCCTATGATCGCCGGCACCGTTGCCATATCCGGCCTCAGTCTCCTCTTCGCCTTCCCCCTGAGTCTGGGCTGTTCGTGTCTTATCAGTGTGGTGGGCCCGCGTCCCTTCACACGGGTCCTAAGGCGTCTGGTCCAGCTCATGACCGGCGTTCCCACGGTGATTTACGGCTTTGTGGGCATCTTCCTCCTCGTCCCCATCATGCGGGAACTCTTCCGGCAGGGATCGGGCATGTGTGTGCTCAGTGCCGCCCTCATGCTCAGCGTTCTCATCTCTCCCACCATGATTCTCTTTTTCACCGAGAGTTTCGACCGGGTCCCCAGGTCTCATCTCCTTGCCGTCGATTCCCTTGGGGCCAATAAGGCCCAAAAGCTTCTGTACGGGGTGATACCCTGGTCGAAAAGGGGAATAGTCATGGGTGTCATCCTCTCCTTCGGACGGGCTATAGGTGATACCCTCATCGCCCTCATGATCGCCGGCAACTCCACCGAGGTCCCCGGCTCCGTCCTGGAATCAACCCGGACCCTCACCGCCCATATCGCCCTCGTCATGGCGGCGGACTATGAAAGCCCTGAGTTCAGGTCCATCTTCGCCTGCGGGATCGTCCTGTATATCTTCATCACCCTCGTGGTGCTCACGGCCCGCCGTCTCGGCGCCCGGGAAGGAGGGGCGAGGCCATGAACCGCCACCTGGAAAGGGTTGTCATATGGTTCTCCTGGACAAGCGGTCTCGTGCTCCTTGCCACGGCCCTTTCCATCGTGGGCTACCTGATCTACAAGGGCTATCCTTCCCTGGGGCTTTCGCTGATCTTCGGCGATGTGCCGCCCTTCAAGGCAATCCTCCTGCAGCAACGGGTCTTCGACGGCCTCTTCCCCGCCGTCGTGGGTACCCTTCTCCTTGTCCTTCTGTCCGTGGTCTGGGCCGTTCCCATCGGCGTGGCCACGGGCGTCTACCTGGCGGAGTATGCCTCGAACAGGTGGAAAAGAGTTTTGAACCTGCTCTTTGATATCCTTGCCGGCATCCCCTCCATCGTGGTCGGTCTCTTCGGTTTCTCCGTCGCCATCTTTCTCCACCGTCATTTTTCAGGGAAAATCCAGCCTTGCCTTCTCATCTCGAGCCTGGTCCTGGCCTTCCTGGTTCTTCCTTACATCATCCGAACCACCCAAGTGGCACTGGAGGGCCTCTCTCCGGAGGTGAGGCTCACCGCACTCGCCCTGGGGGCCACGAAGCTGCAGAACATCCTCCACGTCCTCGTGCCCAAGTCCCTTTCCGTGATCGTAAGCGGCATCATCCTCGCCATAGGCCGCTGCGCTGAAGATACGGCGGTCATCATGCTCACCGGCGTGGTCGCCACCGCAGGGGTTCCCAAGTCGATCCTTTCCAGCTACGAAGCCCTCCCCTTCTTCATCTATTACATTTCGTCCCAGTATACGAGTCCCGACGAACTGCTCAAGGGATACGGCGCGTCCCTGATCCTGCTGGCCCTCTGTGTGGCCCTCTTCGCGGCGGCCCTCTTCATCAGACGGCAGCTCACCTATTTCACCCTCTATCGCCTGTGAGGAAGGCCATGGAAGATACCGTTAAGATACGGGTGACCAACCTTTCCTTCTCTTACAGGGGACGGCAGATATTGCGGGATATTTCCGCCCGCTTCGACGACCGCTCCATTACGGCCATCGTAGGCCCGTCAGGGGTGGGCAAATCCACCTTCCTCATGACCCTCAACCGGCTCTGGGAGAACATCCCTGACACGTCCATGAAAGGCCGGGTGGAAATCAGGTTTGACGGTCGATTTCAGGACGTCTACGATCCGTCATTTCCGGTCACCCGCCTGCGGAGGCTCGTGGCGCTGGTCTTCCAGTCGCCGAACCCCCTGCCTATGAGCATCTACCGGAACGTGGCCTTTCCGTTGAAATTGAGCGGCCGGACAGACAAGAAGTTCACCGAGGAAAAGGTTGAGGAAGTCCTCAGGATGGCCTATCTCTGGGATGAAGTGAAGGACCGGCTCGGCCATGACGCCCGTGGCCTGTCGGGGGGCCAGCAGCAGCGACTCTGCATAGCCCGGGCCCTCGTCCTGGAACCCGAGGTGCTCCTCATGGATGAGCCCACCTCTTCCCTCGACCCCACCGCCACCGGGGTGATCGAGGAGCTCCTCGTCAGCCTCAAGGACCGGCTTTCAATCCTCGTGGTCTCCCACTACCTGGACCAGGTGCAAAGGGTGGCGGACCGGATCGTCACCTTCACCGGGGGCGCCATCGTCACCCCGGACCGCAACCCTTTCCTTTGAGGCTCCTGTCCGGCACCCATGGTAACGGTCATCCCCTCGCTGATCACCGGGATCTTCTTCCCTTCCTGATGCCTCTTGACGGTGGGCGCGGGGAATCGTCATACTATGGGAGACCCGGACACCTCTCCGGAAGGGGGCGCGCATGAGAAACAAAGGCTACACGATACGTCATACACCGAAGAAACGGGATCCTGACAAATCGGTGGACGACATGGTCAGGGAACTCCAGAAGCTGGGGGAGAAGCCGGGCGGCTACCGGGACCAGTCCCTCAGGATTCACGGCCTCATCTGCGCCAAGTGCGCCCGGGAGTTCGAGTGGAAGGACCGTCATCTCCTCACGGTGCACCACAAGGACGGAAACCACAACAACAACCCCCCGGACGGCTCCAACTGGGAGAACCTGTGCGTCTACTGCCACGACGACGAGCACAGCCGGGGCCTCCTGGGCGATTATTTCGCGGAAGGGAAATAGAGGTCAGGGGCATCGGTGCCACCCATCGACACCACCCTCGCACGACTCCCCCTCTTCCAGGGTCTGCCACCGGAGCAGTTGCGGGAGCTTTCCCGGATCGTCTCGGTCCGCCCCCTCGACCGGGGCAGGACGGTCTTTTCCGAAGGGGATGAGGCGACGGGCTTCTACGTGGTCCTCGCGGGGAGGGTGAAGGTATTCAAGCTCTCCCTCGACGGAAAGGAGCAGATCCTGCACATTATCGGCGCCGGTGAACCCTTCGGGGAGGTCGCCGTCTTCACGGGCCGGCGCTTCCCGGCCCACGCGGAGGCGATGGAGAAAAGCGAGCTCGCCTTTGTGCCGAAATCGGCCTTCGTGGATCTCATCAGGAAGGATCCCTCTCTCGCCATGAACATGCTCGCCCTCCTCTCGCTCAGGCTCAAGCAGTTCACCCGCCTCGTGGAGGACCTGTCCCTCAAGGAGGTGCCCCAGCGCCTCGCTTCCTATCTCCTCTTCCTGAGCGACAGCAGGGACGGGTCAGACGCGGTCCAGCTCGCCATCTCGAAAGGACAGCTCGCGAGCCTCCTCGGCACCATCCCCGAGACCCTCTCCCGCATCCTCGCCAGGCTCGCGGCCCAGGGCATGATCGAGGTGGAGGGCCGGAAGATCCGCCTTACGGACCGGGGCGGCCTTGAAGACCTCGCAGCGGGAGAGAAGCTGATCCTGTAGAATCAGCCTTCCGCGGACCCCTTCTGTTTGGGTTCGTCGATGTGGCGCATGATGTCGAGGACCGACAGGAAGATGGCGACCACGAGGGGTCCCAGGATAAAACCGATAAAACCGAAGAATTTGATACCCCCGAGGATGCTGAAGAAGATGGCAAGGACGGGCATCTTCATCTTTCCCTTCACGATCAGCGGCCGCAGGATATTGTCTGCCGAGCTTATGCCCACGGCCCCGATGACGAAGAGGGCGATCCCTTTGGCCACCGAGCCGGTCAGTATCAGGTAACCCGCCGTGGGACCCCACACGATGAAGGTGCCTACGATGGGTATGAATGAGGTGACAAAGATGGAGAGACCCCAGACGACAGGTGACGCCATGCCGAGAATGGAATAGGCGATCCCGCCGATCAGCCCCTGGACGACCGCCACGACCACACCCCCGTAAATGGTGGAGACCACGATGTCCTTGGTCTGGACCATGAGCTTCTCCCGTTCCTTCCGGGAAAAGGGCATGTAACTCCCCAGTTTTTCGATCAGCTCGGGACCTCCTGCGAGGAGAAAAAAGATGGAGAGGACCATGAGCACGAAATTCAGGGCAAAGGAGACCACATTCCCCGCCCCGCTCCGTATCATGGTGATCGATTCCTTTCCTATCCTCGTGACACCGTCCGCGACGGCCTTCTCCAGCTCGCCCTGGGTCATGTGGAAGGTGACAAGCAGTTTTGACACGAGACCGCTCAGCAGGGGGTGTTGGAGCAGGTTCTTCACCGGGTCCATCTTTCCCGCCTGCAGGCTCCCGATGAGCGCCCCGACTTCCTGGACGAGAAGATAGCCAAGATAGGAAAAGGGCCCCAGGATGAGGAGAAGGATGAGGAGGACCGTCACCACGACGGCGACCGGTTTCCAGCGGAGATACTTGAGAAAGAAGTCGTAGACCGGGTAGAAGACGATGGTGAGGACGATGGCCCACCCGATGGCCGACAGAAAGGGGCTGACGATCTCGTAGGTGAGGTAGCCCAGGACGGCGGCGATGAAAAGGAGCGCCAGATAGTAAAAACGGTTGGTTGTCTGAGCCAATGGAGGACTCTCAGATGCACGACCCCGGGACAGGGCGAATAACCGTCCCGGGGTGCATGGTCACGATAACGGGCACATCAAGCGCAAAGGCCCGCACGATCAGGAACTGACCTTTGATTTTTCCCGTTCGTAGGCCTCTTTTCCCGCCTCGACCGCGCTGGTGATGATCGATTTCTTCTCTTCGATGAACTCTTTGCCCTTTTCCACCACCGCCGAGGCCTTCTCCTTCACTTCGCCCACATACTCTTCGGCCTTCGTCTTGGTCTGCTCCATGTAGACTTCGGCCTTCCCTTTCACATCTTCCGCCAACTCCCTGATCTTCTGACGCGTCTCGCGGCCCGTCTTCGGGGCGACGAGGAGGGCAACACCGGCCCCCACCAAGGCCCCCATGAAGAATGTCAAGAGAACATGCCCCGCGCTGTAGTTACTTTCTTCCTGTGCCATCGCTGACCTCCTTATAGGTTTACTGTGATTTTTTCGCCATCATGCCCTTGATCAGCACTTCTCCCGCCGCTTTCACTGCCGCCTTCACACCCGACACACACTGGAACGACGATGTGGACAATTCGTCCACCACCTTGCTGATCTTCTGAACGTTCTGACCCAAGTCCTTCACCGATCCCGTGAAGGCCCGCACATCATCCGTTATCACTCCGGCATTGTCCGTGATGTGCCGGATGCTCTGCAGGGTTTCCTGTACCTCGGTGAGGGTCGGCTTGAGGGTTGAATCGGCGGTCTCGATGAAACCCTTAAGGCTTTTGATGGCCTCTCTCAAATCGCCCATGAGGCGTACAAGGACCACCACAACTGCAATGATCGCAAGGGTAAGGACAGCGAGAAGAACGTTTGTCATGGCCATTCCCTCCTAAAGTATATGCACCGGGTTCGCCGAAGACAACCGGCGGAGCTGGCGTCCCCCTCATTCCCCGCTCTTGATGAAAAACCCTACGATCGCTATGACGGCAGCCACTATGCCGATGGCACTGTACAGGTAGACCGCCCACGTGGTCGTGGAGAGGAGATCAAGAAAATAGCCCCGGTTGTGAATGAAGGTCCAGTAAAAAAGAAAGAGATAGGATGCAATGAGTCCCGGCTTGTGCTTTCCTGTCAGGAGACAGAGGGCGGCGATAACAAGAATGACCGTCATCTCCCATACGGGCAGAGAAAAATCCTTGTCTCCGAAAAACTCCATGAACGTGATGGCATCCTTCGCGTTCTGCATGAGCCCCCCCTGGTCTCCTCGTAAGATGATTATAGCAACGGGGCCACTATTGTAAAGGAGATTCGTCACAACCCGCCCCGCCTTGACAGGGGTGGTCCCATCACGCATACTGTTACAGCATGAAACGGTATACCCTCCAGCGGGACACGGCGCCACGGACCCATCTCATCGACTATGAAAAGGAGTTGAACGAGGAGCAGCGCAGGGTCGTCACCGCCGGGTACGGACCCATCCTCGTCATCGCCGGGGCGGGGAGCGGCAAGACGCGGGTCGTCACCTACCGGGTGGCCCGCCTCCTGGAGCAGAACGTCTCCCCCAACAATATCCTCCTCCTCACCTTCACGAACAAGGCGGCACGGGAGATGCTCCATCGTGTGGAGCATCTCATCAAGACCGATACCCGGTCCATCTGGGGGGGCACCTTTCACCACATCGGGAACATGATCCTCCGGCAGCATGCGGAACTCTGCGGCTTCAGGAGGGGTTTCTCCATCATGGACAACGAGGACGCCAGGGACCTTGTCGAGGTGGCGGTGAAGGAGTCGAAGGTGGACCGGAAATCGAGGAGATTTCCCAAGGGGATCGTGCTGAAAGAGGTGTTCAGTTATGCGGTGAACACCATGCAGGGCATCAAGGAGGCGATCACCGAGAGGCACCCTTACTTCCTCGACATCGTGGATGAGATTTCCCGCATCCACGAAATCTACCGGAACAAGAAGAGGCAGCTCAACGTCATGGACTTCGACGACCTCCTCGCTTGCTGGCACCGGATCCTGGAGGAGAATGAGGACCTGCGGGAGCACTATGCCCGGGCCTTCAGCCACATCCTGGTGGACGAATACCAGGACACGAACCGGATCCAGGCCGAGATCGTCGACTTCATGGGCCTGATCAACCGGAACGTGATGGTGGTGGGCGACGACGCCCAGAGCATCTACTCCTTCAGGGGGGCCAACTTCCAGAATATCCTCCAGTTTCCCGAGAAATACCCGGAGACGCAGATCTTCAAGCTGGAGAACAACTACCGCAGCACCCCGGAGATCCTGGACCTGGCCAACTATTCCATCACCCGGAACACGAAGCAGTTCGAGAAGTCCCTCAGGGCCGTCAAACCCAACGGCGCGATCCCCGTCATCGCCTCGTCGAGGGACGTGATCCAGCAGGGAGAGTTCGTGGCCCAGCGGATCCTCGAATTACGGGATGAGGGTGTCGCCCTCAACGATATGGCGGTCCTCTACCGGGCCCACTATCACTGCATGGAGTTGCAGATGGAGTTGACGCGCCGGGACATACCCTTCGAGATACGGAGCGGCCTGCGCTTCTTCGAACAGGCCCACATCAAGGACGTGGTCTCTTTCCTCCGGGTCATGGTCAATCCCACCGACGAGGTCTCGTGGAAACGGATGCTCAAGCTCTTTCCCCGCATCGGGAAGAGGACGGCGGATCACATTTACGAGTTCCTGAAGACGAAGGAAAACCCCGTGGAACTGTTTACCAGCGGCCGGATCGGCGAGACCTTCAAAGGGGTGCGGGGCGCCAACCTGGAGACGTGGGTCCGCCTCTTCACGGAACTCACCGCCCTCATGGACAAGGAGGCCCCGGGTGACATGATCTCCGCAGTCCTGAAGCACGGCTACATCGACTACCTCAAGTACAATTTCCCCAACTACGAGGCCCGCCTGGAAGACTTGAACCAGCTCACCAACTTCGCCACCAAATACCAGTCCCTCGAGTCTTTCCTGAGCGAGCTCTCCCTCATGAGCGGCATCAGCGGGGAGGAGATCGTGACAGCGGGAAGGGAAGACGAGAGGATCATCCTGAGCACCATCCACCAGGCCAAGGGACTCGAATGGAAGGTGGTCTTTCTCATCTGGTGCGCCGAGGGGAGATTCCCCAACCCCAAGGCGGTGGAGGAAGGGGGCGTGGAAGAGGAGCGGCGTCTCTTTTACGTGGCCACCACCCGGGCCATGGACGAACTGTACCTCTGCTATCCGCTCCTCGCCTTCGACCGGCAGATCGGCCACGTGATCATGAAACCCTCCCGTTTTGTCTCGGAACTGAAGAAACGCCACTACGAGGAGTGGCAGGTGTCGGACTACTGAGAGCGGCAGAATAACTGATTAGTTGAGTAGATGACTTGTTGAGTCGTTGATTGGGAACCGGCCAGTCAGCTATTCAGCCAGTCGCCGTTTTTCGCGTCAGTCAGCAATTCAGCCGGTCAGCCAGTAACCTATTCAGCTAGTCAGCTAGTCAGCCAATAAGCCGGTCGCCGTTTTTCCGTTCTCAGTTGATGAAAACCTTCTTGAACCGGTTCATCTCCTCGAGGGCCCTGCCCGCCCCGAGGACCACCGACTGGAGGGGATCGTCGGTCACGTGGACCCGGATATCCGTCTCGGCCGAGATCCGCTGCGCAAGCCCTCTGAGCAGGGCGCCGCCGCCGGTGAGCACCATGCCTGAGTCGTTCAGGTCCGATACGAACTCGGGGGGCAGCTTCTCCAAGGCCCTCCGGATCGCGTCCATGATGGCCACCACCGGCTCCTCGATGGCCTCCCGCACCTCTTCCCTGCCGATCTTGATGCTCTTCGGGATGCCCGAGATCAGGTCCTTACCCACCACGCTGATGGGGTCGGTCTTCCCCTCCGTGTGGTAGACCGATGCGCCCTCGATCTTGACCTTCTCTGCCGCGATGACCCCTATGGCCACCTGGTACTTCTTCTGGAGGTAGCGGACGATGGATTCATCCAGCTCGTCTCCCGCCACCCTGAGCGATTCACTGTAGGCCGTGGCGGAGAGGCTTATGATGGCCACCTCCGTGGTGCCGCCACCAATGTCGATCACCATGTTGCCCCGGGGCAGCTCGATGGGCATACCGGCGCCGATGGCCGCGGCCATGGGTTCCTCGATGAGGTAGACGTCCCTGATCCCCACCTGGAAACAGGCGTCCATGACCGCCTTCTTCTCCACCTGGGTGATGCCGGAGGGGACCCCCACCACCATCTTCGGCTTGTTCACCTTTCTCTCCCGGCTCACAATGGTGAGAAAATACTTGATCATCGCCTTGGTCACGTCGAAGTCGGCAATGACTCCGTCCTTGAGGGGCCGTATGGCGCTGATGTTCGGGGGTGTTCTCCCGATGTACTCCTTCGCCTCCCTGCCCACGGCGATCACCTTTCCCGAGTTGTTGTCGATGGCCACCACGGAGGGCTCATTCAGGATGACCCCCTCCCCTTTCATGTAGATCAGCGTGTTCGCCGTACCGAGATCCATGGCGAAGTGGGTTGCGCCAAAGCCGAACAGTCTCCCCAAGAAACCCATACCCCCTCCTCTTTACGCAGTAGTAAGATAGTGAATCCCGACCCCCGGGCCCCTCACAGGGGCCTCCTGTTTCGGGCAGCCCGGTCCAGAAGGTCCCAGAGGTCGTTCCCGTCATCGGGGTACCGGGCCACCCCCGTCTCCAGGTTCCCCACGGCCTCAAGCCACTTCTCTTCGGCCAGGCTCTTCCTTATCGTATACCCCATCACCTTGAGCACGTTGTTGACCTCCAGGATGCCGTTGCCCCGGAGAAGGACATAGAAATGACCGCCCCCCTTCCTGGTGACGAGCGCCTTTCCCCCGGCGCAGTAACGGATCACCTGGAACACCTTCTTCAGCAGCCTGTTCGCATAATCATGCCCCAATTTCCTGTTCCATTCCACAAGATCCGTAAGCTTGAGGGACAGAAGGGAGAAGGGCTCACCGGCCTTGACGCAACCGTCCAGGAACCGCAGGAAGGCCGAAAAATAGAGGGCCCCCGTGACCGGCTCCAGATCCATGATCTTCTCGGAGCTCTCCTTCCTCAGAAGTGCCGCGTAATAGAGAGAAAGGAGAAGGGAAACCTCCCTGAGGGGGGCTATGGCCTCTTCCCTCAGGTTTGCAGCCGAGGAGGAGCCGAAGCCCACAAGGCCGAAGGTCGCTTCCCCCTCGGTGAGGGGAAAGCCGAAGAACTGCCTGGCCTTCAGGGTTTCTCCCTGGACAAGAAGGGGGCGCTCCCTGAGGAATCCGCTGCTGTGGGGCAGGAGAAGCTCCCGCCCGCCCTCGATCACCGTTGAGGCGATGCTCTGTCCCATGGGGTGCTCACCCCCCGTAACGGTACCGGCCTGATCCGGGTAGCGGTCCCTGAGGGCGATCTTGCCGCCCTTTTCGATGGCGGTGAAGGCGAAATCGGCCCCGGAGAAGGCGGCACACTCCCGGAGCACATCCGCCACCGTGACCGCCGCCTGGCTCAGCTCCTTGAAGAGGTGGAGTATCCTGCGGTCCCGGCTCAGCTCCTCGATCTTCTCCTCCATCTCCTGGAATCGCTGTTCCCGCTCGAGGTTCTGAAAGATGAGGGCGCCGAAGCCTCCCAGGATCTTCTTCTCCTTGTCCGTAAAGACATACTTCTTCTTGCTGTCCACCACAATGATCCCCTCACCTTCGATGGGGTACCCCATGAAGGACTTGATGCCCTCGCCGGCACCGTAGTAGCCCAGGGTATCCTCATCCTTGTCGAAGTTGGGGATGATGAGGGTCTCGTGGTGCTTGATCACCCAGCCGGGAAGGCTCCCCTCCACGGGAATGGCCCGGTTCCGGTCGAAACTCCCGGCAAAGGTAACGGAGGAAAGGCAGCGCAGCACCTCGCCCTCCCGCACGTAGATGGCGGTGGTGAAGGCCTCGTAGGTGTTGAAGATGACCTGGCACAGGCCGTCAATGATGGTCATTGCCCCTTCCCTTCGATGCGGTCGAGCAATTATGTCACCCCTCTTTCCGCCCTGTCAAGGCGGGCGGGGCATACTCCGCAAAGGATACGGCGGTCCCTGAAACACCGAAGCGCCCCAGGAGCCTGCACATGTTGCAGGTGGAATGGAAGGAGGGGTATCCGCAGGTGGCGCAGTACCGCGCCTCCCCCTGGAACCTCTCCACCTTCCGCTCCCGGGCGATGTCCATGTACCCCTTGAGGAACCTGATCTTTGTGGCCGGCGAGGTCTCTTCGATCCTGTTGAGCACGGCCTTGTACAGGAGGGATTTGGCGTCCTTCGAATAGGGGCACTCGTCGTAAATGTAATCGATGCCCGACAGGATGGCGTAGGCGGCGATCTCCTTCTCGGAACAGAGGAAGAGAGGCTTCACCTTCTTGGAGAGATGGCCCTCGTCTCCGCCGAGACTGATCCCCTTTTTCCAGAGGTATTCCTCTTTCCAGTAGAGCACGTTGCCCAGGAGCGCCGCAGCCTCGTCGTCCATGTTGTGGCCCGTGACCAGCACCGTGTAGCCCTTCTCCATGCAGATACGGTTCATGGCGTAACGCTTGATCATGCCGCAGGTGGAGCAGGTCGCCCTCCTGACGATCCTCGAAATGTCATCGATGCCCTTGGCGAGGACCTCCCTGACCCGGAGCACGTGAACCCTCCGCCCCAGTTGGTCCGCCACGGCCCGGATCTTGGTGAAGGAGAGATCCGAATACCCCTCGATCCCCAGGTCCACGTAAACGCCGTCGGCCTGGTAGCCCAGCCTGTTGAGGATATACCAGACGGAGAGGCTGTCCTTGCCGCCGGACACGGCCACCACAGGCACCTCACCCGTCTCGATGAGCTGGTATTTCCGGATGGTGTCGAAGACGCGTTTTTCGATGAAGGGAACGAAGTGGGCGGCGCAGAGGGCCGTATTATAGGCCCTGAGACTGATGGTTGCCGGCTGGCCGCAGACCCTGCATTTCATCCGCCGGAGATCACCCGTACCAGTTTGACCCGGTCATCCCTTTCCAGGCGGTGATCTTCAGTCACGAGCGTGCCGTTCACGATAACGAGGTAGGCCTCGCGGCTCAGGGAGAAGTTCTCGAGGAGCCGGGACACGAGGAGAGGCCTGTCGAATTCATGGGTTTTGCCGTCCCATTCCACCTGCATGGGTTAATTGATACCACAACGACCACCCGATGTCAAAGAAGGCGGAGCAAGGATTTACGCCATCTCTCGCGGGCGGCGGACCCGTGGCCGGCAGGGTCCGGAAGGGCCCGGGTTCGTTGATTTTCAGGGAAGGATGATTATATTCCCCTTAGAAACTCCTAAGGCAGCGCTCAGCACCCTGACCCATCCTTTTGACACGGTGAGACCCATTCGAGGGAACGGTGCGTCCGGGCCGACAGACAGGGACCGGTGAGTTGGGCGCTGATCACTATAGATAACGAGGTGACATATGAACTGGGAAAAACTGACCATCAAGGCACAGGAGGCGATCGGCGAGGCGCAGAAGCGGGCCGAGGCCTCGAGCAACCAGCAGATCGAGAACGAGCACCTGCTCTTCGCCCTCGTATCCCAGAAGGACGGGATCGTGAAGCCCCTCCTCGACAAGCTTGGGGCGAGCGCGGGGGCCATCCTTTCGGAGGCGGAGCGGGAGATCAAGAGGTTTCCCCAGGTCCACGGGGCCGGGGCTCAGGTCTATATCTCCCCCCGGCTCAAGCAGGCTATCGACATCGCCTTCACCGAGGCGGAAAGGCTCAAGGACGAGTACGTGAGCACCGAGCACCTCCTCATCGGCATCACAGAGGTGAAGGACGGGCCGGCCTTCCAGATCCTGAAGGGCCAGGGGGTCACGAGAGAGCGGATCTACAACGTATTAAAAGACATCCGGGGGTCCCAGCGGATTACGGACCAGGCCCCGGAAGAGAAATACCAGGCCCTCCAGCGGTACTGCCGGGACCTTACCGAAGAGGCCCGGAAGGGAAAACTGGACCCGGTCATCGGCAGGGACGAAGAGGTGCGCCGGGTTATGCAGGTCCTCTCCAGAAGGACGAAAAACAACCCCGTCATCATCGGCGAGCCCGGCGTGGGCAAGACCGCCATCGTCGAAGGACTGGCCCAGAGGATCGTGGCGGGGGATATACCGGAGACGTTGAGGAACAAGAGGGTCCTCTCCCTGGACCTCGGGGCGATGCTCGCAGGGGCCAAGTACAGGGGCGAATTCGAGGACAGGCTGAAGGCCGTGCTGAGGGAGATCGACGAGGCGGCAGGGTCGATCATCCTCTTCATCGATGAGCTCCACACCATCGTGGGCGCGGGCAGTGCCCAGGGCGCCGTGGACGCATCCAACATGCTCAAGCCCGCCCTCGCCCGGGGGGAGCTGCGCTGCATCGGCGCCACCACCCTCGACGAGTATCGCAAGTACGTGGAGAAGGACGCGGCCCTGGAGCGGCGCTTCCAGCCTGTCCAGGTGGGCGAGCCCTCGGTGGAGGAGACCATCGCCATCCTGAGGGGCCTCAAGGAGAAGTACGAACTCCATCACAAGGTGAGGATCAAGGACTCGGCCCTCATCGCCGCCTCTACCCTGTCCCATCGCTACATTACCGACCGCTTTCTCCCCGACAAGGCCATCGACCTGGTGGACGAAGCGGCCTCCAAGCTGCGCATGGAGATCGACAGCGTGCCCACTGAGATCGACGAGATCGATCGGAGGATCATCCAGGTCCAGATCGAGATCGAGGCCATGAAGAAGGAGAAGGACCCCGCCTCGGTGGAACGGCGGGAGAAGCACGAGGAAGACTTGAAGGCCTTGAAGGCCGAGGTGGAAGAGAAGAGGAGGCACTGGGAGCAGGAGAAGGAGCGCATCACGGCCATCGGCGAGATCAAGGAGAAGATCGACAGGGCCAAGACCGAGGCCGAGGAACTGGAACGCAAAGGTGATTTCGGCAAGGTGGCCGAGATCCGCTACGGCCTCGTGACCGGTCTCGAACAGGAACTGGTCCAGATGAACAAGGAGCTCCAGGAGATCCAGAAGGACCGGAAGATGCTCAAGGAAGAGGTGGACGAAGAGGACATCGCCAAGGTGGTCTCCAAATGGACGGGCATCCCCGTGTCCAAGATGCTGGAAGGGGAGATGCAGAAGCTCGTCACCATGGAGGAGCGGATCCACCAGCGGGTGATCGGCCAGGACGAATCCATCTCCGCCGTCTCCAACACGATCCGCCGGGCCCGGGCAGGACTCCAGGACCCCAACAGGCCGCTCGGCTCCTTTCTCTTTCTGGGACCCACCGGCGTGGGCAAGACCGAGCTTGCCAAGGCCCTTGCCGAGTTCCTTTTTGACGACGAGCAGGCCATCGTCCGTATCGACATGAGCGAGTTCATGGAAAAGCACTCCGTCTCCCGGTTGATCGGTGCGCCGCCCGGGTACGTGGGCTACGAGGAGGGGGGATACCTCACCGAGGCGGTGAGAAGGCGGCCCTACTCCATCGTCCTCATGGACGAGGTGGAGAAGGCCCACCCCGAGGTTTTCAACGTGCTGCTCCAGGTCCTCGACGACGGCCGCCTCACCGACGGCCAGGGACGGACCGTGGACTTCAAGAACACGGTGATCATCATGACCTCCAACATGGGCAGCCAGTGGATCACCGAGCTCGCCGGGAAGGACTACGAGGAGATGAAGAACCGGGTCATGGAGGCGGTAAGGCTCCACTTCAAGCCCGAGTTTTTGAACAGGATCGACGAGATGATCATCTTCAGGTCCCTCTCTGCGGACGACATCAGGAGGATCGCCGAGATTCAGCTCGGCTACCTGGTCAGAAGGGTGGAGGACCGGAAGATCGAGCTTACCTTCACCGACAAGCTGAAGGCCATGATCGCCCGCGAGGGGTACGATCCCGTCTACGGTGCGCGGCCCCTGAAGAGGCTCATCCAGCGGCTCATCCAGGACCCCCTGGCCCTCCTGATCCTGAAAGGCGAGGTGAAGGAAGGGCAGAAGGTGAAGGTGGACGTGGATGCCAGGGGACTGGTGGTCTTCAAATAAGGTCCCGAATATTCGGGCCGCCTGGTACCGGATCGAAGGATTTGAGTGTGGGCGGGGAAGTCAACTTTCCCTTGACTTTACCCGCCCTTGCTGCTATAAAACGAGTCTGATGTAGGCGCGTAGCTCAGTGGGAGAGCGCTACCTTGACACGGTAGAGGTCAGGGGTTCAATACCCCTCGCGCCTACCATAAATATCAATACCTTACAATTCAGCACTTTTTCCCTTCCTCTAAATTGTATAGTTTTTGTATAGTAGGCGGTTGGGTCAAAGCCGTGTCCAGAATGTCCACAGCCCTGGCTTTGTGAGATGATGCAAGGTGGGCGTAACGGAGGGTCATTTTGATGTCACGGTGACCTAACAACTCCTTCACCGTGGTAAGGTCCACTCCCGCCATCACAAGCTGCGAGGCGAAGGTGTGTCGCAAATCGTGAAAATGGAGATCGGTCAGCCCGGCCTTGGTGCACAGTGCCGTGAAGGAATGCTTGACGTCTGTCGGACGCTCTCCCCCCATGGCCGTAGCAAACACCGGGCCACCATCGATCCTCCTCGGCAGGCTTTGGAGCATCGCCCTAAGCGTGCCGTTAATGGGTAGCTCCCGCCTGTCACCATTCTTGGTCTTGTCGAGCAAGATCAACCCATTCCTCAGGTCGATGTTCGACCATTTCAGGCCCAAGATCTCCGACTTTCTCATGCCGGTGTTGAGTGCAGTGGTGACGATCGCCTTGAGATGGGCGTAATGCTTGCTCTTCCCGGCGAGGTCGTCGCAGGCCGCAAGCAGCCTCTGACACTCCTCCGGAGACAGGTATCGTAACCGTTTGTTCTCTCGAAGACTTTTCACCTTCCGAATCTTCTTGAGCATGTCCGACTCGACCATCTCCCATTCGACCGCCTTCGTGAACATCGCCTTCAGGATGTTGACTACCTTGTTGACGTACGCGTTCTTGTATCCTTTGGCAATGAGGTCCGTCTGAAGCTGTTCCACGACAGCGGTGTTGAACCGTCTCAGCGGGAGAAGACCGAAACGGTCCTGCAGGTCCTTGATCACATACCCCTTCACTCTGGCCGATGCATGCCTTCCCTCCATCCAGGTCTTGTACTCCTGGACGAGGTCCTTGAAGCTGAAGTTGCCTATCCGTCTGGTCTCGGGTTCCTTGCCTTCCTGGATTGCCGCCTTTCTTTTGTGGAGAAGCTCTTCAGCCTTCTTAAGCGCTTTCGATTTCGAGGATTCATAGATGATACGCCCGTCAAGTCCGGCGTAGCGAATCCACCAGACGCTTCCTCGTCGGTAGGTTCCTTTCATCCCCTTTCTTGGGGTGTCCTTGTTGCTCTCGGACATCCGCATCACTCTCCTTTCCGTGTTCGTCCTTCGGCTTCTTTCCTTACGTAATCCAACAATTTACACAGTATCCTGCTCGGCCTCCTCACCCCCTTTTCGAGATAATTGACATAGATGGCGGTCACCGCGATCTTTTCGGCAAAAGCCGATTGGGTGAGGTTCAGTTTTTTCCTCAACCCCTTAATCTCCTCGGGTGCCCAATCCTCCATATCTCCTCCAATATTACTAAACGCGGTTTAATTCCGTCAAGAGGTTTCTTACTATACATTTTAGTATACAGGCCACCATACAATCAACTATACACTGCCTTATAAGTTGTTGATAATAAATAGACAATACCATATGTCTCTACCCTGATACGGTTGTGGTCGCACCTACCTGATGAGCCTCGGCCGGCGGGTGTCACCCGGAGCTGCTATCTCCGGCACTCTGCCCTTGAGGAGCCACCGGTCGATTTCCGATTTCCGGAACAGGAGCTTCCCGTCAACCTTGTAGTGGGGGATCTCGTGCATCTGTGTTCGCTTGTAGACCCACTGGGTGGACGTGTGGAGGTAACGGCTCACACCCTTCACATCGAATAGTTCGTCCCGCTGCTCCGCCTCTCTGGGAGCGAGGTGGGGCTTGAGCAGTGCAACTAACTCTGCGGCAAGAAGGTGCAGGTCCTGTTCTTCGAACTCGACCCTCAACGGCCACCCCCCGCTGTCACGTCCACCTCGAACAGCCGGGCAGCCTCGGCGACGTACGCGTCGACCACCCGGCCCGACTCCTCCCGGTCAAGTTCCCGGGCATGACCGCTTGAAAGGAGACCGGTGGCCACGCCTTCGTGCACGCGGACCACCTCTCCCGGGTCAGCCACCCGACCCTTGACTCGTATCGGTCTTATCACGACTAATAGCGACATATGTCCCCCTCCACGTCAGGGATGTCGCCCTCTCTCGGCAGGCTTGCCTCAGGGATGAAATCGGGATCCGACCAACGACCTGGCTTTCTATGGTCACCATCTTCACCATCACCGAAGGGGTCGTCCCCACAAACCCCTTCACGTGAACATACCGGCGAAGATACATTCACACCACCCTGGACCTTCACCGTAGCCGTACCGCCTAACCCATTGATTTCTGCTTGGCTGTGAGGCAGTGAAGATAACGGAGATCCTTCCGAGACCTTTTGGAAGGCCATGCGCACACCATCTCTTGTGCTGTAGTTGCTGATGGCGAAGGTGACCCCGTACTCCCGGAGGTTGGGTCTGATGCGCTCCAGGTGGCGCCGGAGCTTGTTCGGGGCCCGAGGGAAGGTGCCGTCCCGATCCTTCGGGCTGGCAATCTCGTGGAGTGCCTCGTAGGCCTCCCTGACAGTCCCGTTCCACTCGACCATGTCCTCCATCAGGGACAGTACCGCCTGGGCTAGGCTGTTACCCGCCACCACCTCCTCGTTCTGCGTCTTCATGTTCTTCCCGTACGCAGAAAGGAAGGCCTCCTGCCCGAACCCCAGAGCCCCGGCGATGGCACTCCCCCAGAGGGCAAAATCGGCCATCCTCGGCAACTCCGGCAGGGAGATGCGGGGCATGATCTCCATGGCCATGGCAAGAGCGTCGAAGACGGCACCCAGGATATAGGGCCGGTCCTTCTCGAAGTCGTCGAAGAGTTCCCGTTCGCTTCGCCTCCTGTTCGGGCTGATTCTGTCGTGGTGGACAAGAACGCTCCGGTCCATCACGTCCGGTTTCTGGAGCACCTGGTTGATGCCGTTGATGGCGATGCCCCGCCTCACCTGGAGGATAAGGTCCTCGTCATCTGTGTAGAGACGCCTCTTGCTGAGCCCCGCCCCGGTCACCGCCTGTGCCAGAACATCGGACAGCCAGTCGGGAATGGCGGAGAGGTTGTCCAAGGAGAGGAAATAGTGGTGGTCAAGGGCCTGGACGGTTTCGCCCAGATCCCTGGGGGCAAAGAGCACGCTCAGCTTCGAGGGATCAATGAGGATCTTGAAAACCACGCAGATGGTCGTCTTACCTGACCCCTGATCCCCCCAGGATACAAGGATCGGCCTCGCGATGTGGGGAACAAAGAAGCTTACGAGGAGCACCTGGACGAGGATGCGGTGGTCCTGGTCCAGAACGTTGACATACCTGAAGAGACTCTCCAGACTGCCACCCCGCTGCGGATCCACCTGGACTTGTTGGTGCGGGTAGTGTCTGAAGATCATGGGTGGGTTCGTGACCACCTCCCACTGTCCCGGGGTAACCCGCACTGCCCGTCCGTCCCCCAGGTCGTAGAGGAGGGCGCCCTCGTGGAACGCCACCCGGTTGTGGAGGACCCGGAGCGACCCCTCGAAGAGGGCCTTCGCCTCCAGCACGTTAAGCGCCTGGTTGAGGGCGTCCGTGTTCGGGGCCTTCCGTTCCTCATCCCAGAGGAGCTTCGCGAGGAAGCGCTTGAACTCGGATCCCCTCACCCGCAGGTTTTGACCTCCAACCTCGGCGAAAGCGTCTTTCATATCGTCGTGAAAGAGGGTGCAGCGGCTGGCGAGGCGGACCATTTTCTCAGCCTGCGTCTCCTTGGTCTCTCCCGTGTCAGGCGACGAGGCTTCTTCATCCAGGTAACCGTTACCAGTCACCCTCACGATGGGCGCCTTGACCCTGCAGTCGTTAGGGCAGGAGAATCCGTTTTCTCGAATGTGCTCGCAGGTGTGTGGACCCGTATCCTTCAGGGCGTGGAGGGCCTTCTGGTCGGTTTCCCGCTCAGAATATCCCGGATAGTCCCTGGAATACTGGTGGACAAGGTGAATACCGTCGGGGAGTCGAACGAGGTTGGAGACCATGGCGTACCAGAGGGGCTCCGACAGTTCGGCCTGGTGCTCATAACAGTGCCTTAGGAAGAGGCACCGGCTGTTGATTTCGTCGATCCGCCCCGCGAGGTCAGTCTTTTCCGCTGCAACCTCGGGAACTTCCTCGGGTCGGATCTGTCGGAACTGACCGAAGTGGTCGAGCACATATTCGGCCTCGGACCGGCGCTCAATAACTACCTGTGGCCTCGATTCATACTTCCAGTTCCAAGAACCGGGGAGGCGCATGACCCGGGCCAAATCGCACACGGCGGGATCTGCCCCGAGTGCTTGGCTGATACCCCTCAGAATTGCCTCGACCTCCGGTGTTGGTTGTACCGCTTCCTTTAACCACCAATAGGCGTGAAGGCCTCCGCCGGTGGAGACCACTATGCTGGGGGTCAGAGGAAAACCGCCGAGTCGCTGCCGCGCCTCTGTCGCTCCTCCGGGATATTTGTCGAAGTCGAGGTCAGCCCACAGGAGTGGCAATTCTCGCACGTGCGACTTTGTTCCCCCACCCTCACGAGATCCACAGCCGAAGAAGATGTGGCCGCCCTCATGCTCGGCTGCGAAACGCTCGATCTCGTCCAGGTCCCTGGTAAAGAGAACGTGGCGAGACGGCAGGGCCCTCAGTTCCAGGTCGTGGCAGGTCTTCCCGAGCCAAACGTTCAGAAACGTCTCGCGACTCGCATGCATATTATTGTCCCTCCCTGCCTGATCGCACCTCGATCGCAGCCTCAATGCCTCGAAGAGAAAGGTAGGCCACAGTGTAAACGTCCATCAGCGTAATGCTATTCATAGAGGACTCCTTTGAGAGAAAGATGGAACGCAGGACGGGAAGGGTGGAGGTGGGATGAAAGCCATGCCAGATCCGTGCCACGTTCATGGGGCAATTAAAGCGCAGCACGGTTTTTTTATCTAAACACGGAAATCCCGATTTCGATCCCTAACATAATGCTAATTATGTCACTTAGTTAGAGTGACTCATCGAGGCTGTTTCTTGGGAGAGTACTTCTTGAGAATCTTGTCGGGAATGGCATGCTTCGGGTAGCGATCAAGGCTTTGAGCTTTCTCCTCATTGGTAAACCGGGACCCCTCGGTCTGCTCAATCTCGTCGAGCCAGGGCAGGAATCCCTTCCATCGCTGCGCCGAGAACTTCTTCTGCACGGTTTCCATTTCCAACTGGGCACCTTCCCCTGCCAACCGCTCCGTCACCATGTAGGCAGCATCCTCAACAGACAGGTTGAACATGGCGATGAGCTTCCGGACCTCAAGGGCCAGGGCTACGTCCCGCATCGCCTGTCGTCGTTCGCTGAAGGCGTCCGCTTTCCCGATACCGATGCTCAACCCGAAGAGTTTGTGGAGGTTTTCCTTGCCCGCCGAGCGATAGAAGGTCTCGAACACCTCGGTAAGACTCTCAAGTACCCACTCGGGCACGGGGTAGTTGAAACGCCGGCAGAGGAGGAACGCCTCGATGAGGGCAACTGGGTCCTGTTCATCCTCCTTGGGCTTGAGGAAGTTCAGGATTGGACCCATGAGGCGGGGTTCGACCGACAACATCCAGGCGAACCCCTCCAGGTCAAAACCTCCTCCACTGGCTCCATCCGGCAGGTGCTGGTCCTGATCCTTACTCGTGCGGTTGTCTCTTTTCATGTCCTGGCCGTGCGATACTGGAGGAAGGTTCGTCTGCCCGTCCCCCTCCTGTGCCACATTATACCGGTCTTTAGCGCGCAAGGAAAGACGCCCGGGCCCACGTATCCTCCATGAAACAATTCTTTTGTCCAAAGACCCGGCCACACCCCCGAAATCGCAAACAAGCCCGCCCTGGGTCCCTTACCTCCCCCACACACGCATATTATAGTCCCTCCACTCTACGCCTGACCGTCGAGATGGTAGACAACGACGCCGGTATTCCTTACAACCTGTGAACAATGTGATATTCGTCACGGTTTGTTGATAAGGGCCACCCTGCACTTGATTGCGGCGAAGAGGTCGTGCCTATATGTCGAAGAAGGTTACAAGGGTCGGTCATTGTGGTTATGATGTACACGCATGCCCGCGCTTCACGAGGCGTTGATATTAGGCCATCTACACAGGACCCCGAATCCTGTCCCATTTGGCATGCCAATTGCGTAATGCAACATAAGACAAAATAGTTCGAATCTTATCTGCGCGGGAACGCCCATGCAGCTATGTAAGGGTGTTCACAGGACGTTGTGTGTGCTGAGGAGGCGATCCAGCAACGAATTACAAGGAGTGGCAGTGCCTTGCTTCTTGGACTTGGCGTCATGATGATTGGAGTGGCCAGAAGGAGGGTCCAGAACGGGCAGGATTAAGACGGAAAGCAGAGGAGCTTGCCCGCTGCCAAGGCCGTTGCCCGCTGCCACCAGGCTTTGATGCAAAATTCATAGCGGACGCAGGAGGTATTGATGAAGAGGATTCTTGCTGTAATGTTCGCGGTGCTCCTTGTTTTGGCAGTCTCGGGGGGTACCGCCTCCGCGGGCAACTTCTCCTTTGCTGCATTGGACTACCCTGGTGCGTCGTGGACCGTTGCTTCCGGCATCAACGACCAGGGATCGGTTGTCGGATACTACAGCGACAATGCCGGGCTCCACGGTTTTTCCTTTGACGGTGTCACCTATTCAGCGGTCAATTACCCGGGCGCGGGATGGACTATAGCGTATGGAGTTAACGCATCCAATACCATCGTAGGCTACTATTCGAGTGAGCGTGGCTTCACCTTCAACGGTTCATCCTATACCTCCATTGGCTATCCCGGCGCCCCCTGGACCGAAACGTATCGTATAAATGCGCCGGGTACCGTTGTCGGGGAATACAGGGACGGATCCGGGGCACGTCACGGATTCTTCGTGAACGGGGCCTCCTATACCCCGCTCAACTATCCCGGCGCTACATGGGGCACCGGTGCGTACGGGATCAACTCCCAGAATATGATAGTCGGATACTACAATGACGCCCCCGATGGTCACCACGGATTCCTTTTCAACGGCTCCGGTTATACCCCCATTGACTACCCCCATGCCGCATGGACGGTTGCCTCTGATATTAACGACAAAGGGTCAATTGTCGGCCAGTATGCCGGAGAGACCGATCAGCACTGGCAGCAACATGGCTTCTTGTTCGATGGGACCTCCTTCATGGCCCTAGACTATCCGGGTGCTTCGACTACAGCCGCTCTTGGGATCAATAACAGCAGCGTCATTGTTGGATACTACACGGATGAGGCAGGCGGCACCCATGGCTTTGTAGCAAGCCCTGTTCCCGAACCCACTCCTGTGCTGCTTCTGGGTGTGGGCCTTGCGAGCTTCATAGCGCTGAGGAAGAGGCGTGCGTTTGCACAGCAAGCCACTTAAAACCTGTGGGAGGTGTTCTGTAAAGACGTGACCCTCTCAATCCAAACAACACAACTCAAGGAGGAACTATGAAAAAGGGAAGCTTGATTTCATTCTTGGCGATTGTTCTCTGTGCGCTGGTGACCGGTCACGCCTGGTCGGCCATGGTGCTGTATGACAATGGTCCTGCCGGTACTACCACCGATGCGTGGGCCATCTCGCCGCCTTGCCATGTCGCTTCCAGCTTTTCGGTCTCCACCGCTGCGAATCTCTCGCATATCCAGGTTGGGCTTTGGGTAGGTTCGGGGGATACACCGGTCAGCGTCGACTGGTCGATCGGGACAGGCCCTTACGGCAGCGATGTGTCGTCAGGAACGGCCATGCTGATCAACGCTTACAACCAGACGTTTGCACTAAACTCGTTAGACTTTGATGTCTACCAGTCCGCGTTCACCGTGACCGGGAACGTGAGCCCGGGGACTACCTACTGGCTAACCCTGTCGGATGGATCAACCGCCTTCAACAGGACCGATTATCCCTATCACCTCTACTGGGGGGGGTGGAATGAGATCAATGGGCAGGCAGTAAGTACAATTGGTAGACCCCTGTCGTACACCGTATACGGCAACCCGGTTCCCGAACCCGCCACTATACTGCTGCTCTGTCTTGGGCTTACCGGGGTGACAGGAATCAGGAGAAAGATAAGTCGTTAGACCGACGGAAATTGCCGGAATGAGCACCAGGGTCATCTGACTATACTGCACTAATTGGTAGAAGGAGGGATCACACATGCAACTCAACTCCATGGCGAAAGCGGCGTTGTTTTTCGTCATCTTTGTTGTATCGGTGACCACCAGCGCGAATGCGGCCCCGTTGTACTATGCCGGTACGGGCCACTATTATGACGCAATCTATGAAGGCCCCTATTCCTGGATCACGTGGGATAATGCCAATACGATGGCCCAATCCATGTCCCATAATGGGGTCCAAGGATACCTCGCCACCGTTACCTCACAGGGAGAGAATGATTTCATCATCAACAATCTCGGTGGGCCGCACCTGCTCAACAACTTTTGGCTTGGAGGCTTCCAACCACCCAACAGCCAGGAACCTGGCGGGAACTGGCAATGGGTGACAGGTGAAACGTGGAGTTACACCAATTGGTATGGCGGTGAGCCAAACAATACCTATGGCGGAGAGTGTGGAGTTCTCCCTGCCGGAAGCCCTGAGGACAGACTACATTTTTTCTGGGAGGTTGGGGAATGGAATGATTTCCCCGGCGTAATCCCCATGCCCGGGTTCATTGTTGAGTATGACACGAAGGCTCCGTCCGTCCCGGAACCTGGTACCATCATTCTTTTGGGGATAGGCCTTATTGTTACTGTCGCGTGGGTTAGAAAACTGAGCCAAGAGTCTCTGTGACGGAGGTTCTGGAAGTTGGGGGATGCGAGCCTTCATTTGGAAGGGTCTCGTACTCTTGCGAGGTAGGGGGTACTGAATTCGGATTTGATAGACACGGAAAGGAAGAGGAGGGTTCATGGAATGAGAAGAGCAGATCAAAGAATGAAGCTTGTTGTAATTGCCACTTTTCTCAGCTTCTCGATCTTGTTGTTTAGTTGTATTGGTCATGATCTGCAAGCCGCTACGTATCGCCTTACCGATCTCGGGACTCTGGGGGGTCTCCACAGTTATGCCTATGATGTGAATGACCACGGGGATGTGGTGGGAATGTCGAATCTGGCCCCATATCGTGGTAGCCGTGGATTCCTTTGGAGCAAGGGCATGCTTACCGATCTTGGCACATTATACGGATTCTCAAGTGGAGCAACGGCCATAAATAACCTGGGGCAAATTGTTGGATACGACATTACTCTTGCTGAACGCACCCGCGCTGTCATGTGGAGCAACGGAACCATAAGAGACCTGGGAACCTTGGGTGGAGCGGATAGTTACGCCTGGGGGATCAACGATCTTGGCCAGGTCGTGGGGTACTCTTCAACTTCCACAGGACAGACCCATGCTTTTCTCTGGCAGAATGGATCCATGTTTGATCTGGGCACCATGGGTGGCTCGGGGAGTTGGGCATTCGATATCAACAATCGGGGTCAAGTGGTCGGGGGTGCCCGAACACCCCAAGGAGATTTCGCCTTTTTATGGGAAAATGGCGTAATGTCGGTGCCCGGTGCTCTGTGCAGCGCTAATAGTTATGCCTGGGGTATCAACCAGTTAGGAGAAATGGTAATAGAGGGACCAGGAACAACAGCTTTCACCTCTATCCTCTGGACGAATGGTATCCGGATAAACCTGGGACCTCAAGGGGGCTTCTACAGCCAGCCATTTGCCATCAACGATAAAACGCAGGTTGTGGGGGAGTTTAGAAAAGACAACGATCCACAGAATTGGCGTACCTATGCCTATCTGTGGGACAAGGGTACCATGGTCGACTTGAACGAACTGGTTCAACCAGCATCCGCTTTCGAAATGGTGACAGCGCAAGGTATCAACGAGAGATCCGACATCGTCGGTTACGGTATCACCAACGGCGCAAAGCATGCATACATCTTGGCACGGGTTCCGGAGCCCTCAAGCATACTCCTTCTTGGCTTTGGCCTGGTGGGGCTATTGGGGATGAGAAAGACAAGGTAGCAGACACAGCGGGTACGCCTTTCTGGGTAGGGCCGATCTGGCCCTGCCCTGTTCTTGTGTCAGCAGTCCGGTTTGCCTATGAGCCGATACGCTGCATGGCGAGAAATGGGGGGTCTCAGGCATTTCACTGGCAAACATGAAAAGCGGCCATCGAACCCTCTCGTTGCGCCGTACGGGACATTTTGAGGCTTCTCACGGGATGTTGCCAAGAGAAAAAGAAAGAATTCTTTTCCCACATGCCCTCCTATAGCCCCCGAAATCGCAAACAAGCCCGCCCTGGGTCCCTTACCTCCCCCACGCATACAAAAGCATTCTTTTGGGGAGACAGACAATCTTCCCCGCCACTCCTGCCTATATAAAAAGTGATGTCTCCAGAATTTTTGGAGCGGAAAATCAGAAAAGGTCCTCCTGGGCGACCCCTTCCTTCCGAGACTTTGACCTTCCGGGACCGGTCTGGCATCGTACCGAGTAAAGGTGAGAAGAAATTTCTTGGGTTTCGCTTCTCCGCTGACATACTGTGGTCAGCCCCATACGGTATATCTACTATGTCGGAGTATCGCTGCGCTTGAGGAGGTGAAGAGTGAACACGCGAGGATGGGTAAATGGCTCGGATCGGGAAGAGGGGGAAAAGTGGTTCAGTTCGCCAACGGTGACCTACGGTGGGATACCCTCGGTCCTCCGGGGCTGTATCCCTGAATTCGAGCGGAGGAGTTTGTCTTTGTCGCAGCCGGGACAATCCTTCTCCAGTCTCAACCCCAGGCTCGATATGATCGTCCGCAAACCTTACGGACCAGACGACCGCTACCTACCGATAGGGGCAGTCTCCAAAGAGTACCGGTTCATCCCCCATGCCGAAATATTCGATAGAACTATGGAAGCCCTGGGAGAGGCAGGGATCAATCCAGACGATACAGTCGCAGAGCTCACCCTTACCGAATACGGAGAGAGAATGACGCTCCGGATTATCTTTCCCCCGCAGTACGTCTTCGATCCGGGGGATGGCCATCCTGTGGCGCTCAGACTCGAGTGCTACAACTCGGTCGAGGGGAGTACCAGATTCAAGGTCTTTCTGGGATGGTTCCGCTTTATCTGCAGCAACGGACTCATTATCGGGGTTACCAAGGCCCACTTCCAGCGTCGCCACGTAGCCAGTCTTGCAGTGGCGGATATCGCCTCCGTCCTCATGGACGGTCTTATCGGCGCCAAAGAGGAGATGGAGCACCTGCACCGGTGGCAGAACCAAACGGTGGGGGCAGGCGCCCTTGAGCGCTGGATCAACGTCCCTGTCTGTAATGCCTGGGGGTTCAAAGCGGCAACACGGGTTTACCGCATTGCCCGGACAGGACGGGATGCAAGGATCGTAGGACCCTATAAGGACAACGCACCGACCACTGTTCCCGTGGAACTGCTCCGCCCCGTTTCGGGATCCCCTCCGAGGGCCGAGACCCTCTACGATATCAGCCAGATCCTCGCCTGGCTCGCCCGACAGCGACGGGACGTGCAGGAGCAACTGGAATGGCGTGAGCAGATACCCGAACTGATGGGGAAGTTGGCTTCATAAGGTAGGGAAGCTATGATCCGGGAATTCCACTTGAACCTGCCGAAAGCAGCGCCCCCGGCATGACTCGAAGGCTTGGGGAACAAGAATCCCGGTTTCCGGCGAATGCCGCAGATTATCAGACCATCTCCCTCAACCTTTCCACTATCCGTACCATCGCCAGGGAGTCAAGCCCGCAGTAGGCAAGGAGGTCGGACCGGGTTTTCTCGACCTCCTCGGGGTCCCGAGAATAGAACATCCTCAAGTAACGGTCCGAGGCCATCGCCCCGTCGCTGATCTCCATACCCTTGTAGCTCAGTTCCGGGACAAGGGCCGGCAGCACATACTTGAGGGAGTAGGATCCCCAGAGGTCCCGGTGATAGTAATGCCTGTTCCTGAAGGGGAGCATGAGGTCCCTGAAATTCACGATCATCCGGTCGATCCCCGCCGCGTATTCAGGAAACCAACCCCCGAGCGACCGCAGAACGCCGATCTCGAAGTTCTTGTTGTAGGCAAGGATGCAGGCCTTTTCCGGAACCTCCTCCATGAGCTTCCCGATGAGGTCTCTCCTGGGGTCCGTACCGGGCCCGCCAAGGTACTCGAAGTGGGTGAGCCCGGAACCCTCGTTTTCCATTCGATGCAGGGAATACTGAAAGGGGATTTGCTGGTAGGGCCTAGTCCCGTCAAAGATGGGGATCGCCACCATGAAGAGCGTTTCGAAATCGAGGAAGCAGAGGGGATACCAGAGGGAGTCGAGGAAAGCCTTTATTCCTGACCCGTCGAGGTATTCCGTGTTCTCCAGGAAGGCCTCGGTGTACATCCTCTGCAAGCCGTTCAGTTCCTGCCGGGGAAGGTCCTTGAAGCTCACGATGCCCCTCCTGTAGTATCCGAACTTGTCGATCCAGGCGCTCCTGATGGCGAATATCGAGTCCCCCGGGATATGCTGCCAGCAATGTCCCCGAAAGTTGCAGTCGTAGGGGTCTGAGCAGTGCGGCCCTATGTCGATCGCGGGCGCCTCCCCCTGCAACACTAGCCTCATGTCCGTCAGCGCTTCCCGTATGGCATCCTGCTGATCCCTCACCGTCTCCGTGAGATCGACAACGGTGAAGAGTTGGTCGATTTCGAGGTCGCCCTGCCTGACGTACCGGTTGTTCACGTGGACTATGGAGGCCCTTGATACAGGCACCCCGGCCCCGGTGAGGACGAAGTACTGCACCGCAAGGTCGGGAACGTAGGGAGGCTTCACCTCTGTCCCACCCTTCACCTCGTAGAGTTCCCAACCCTGTGGCCCTTTGTGAAGAATGTCGGTCTTGACGAAGACGTCGTCATGACTGAAGGCTGCCTCGTAAAGGGTCGCGGTCCCTTTCCCCATCACCTCACCTGTCATGGCCCGCTGTTCCTCCACGGTCAGGCCCTCGTAGGGAACCAGGACCCCTCCCGGAAACAGGTCCCGGGCCACTTCTCCCACCTCTGTTCCGGCCTGAAACACCGCCTCCTGCGATTCGGGCACCTGGTCCATCAGCTCCGGGTGGTATTTCTGGAGGTACAGGGCCTTGCGGCACTGAAGGCCTTTGACAAAGAGCGACTTGCTGAGATATACGTTCTTCCCTCTATTCTCCTGGTTCATACGGCTGATATCTCCCCCCCTTTCCTTCCGAAGCGTCCGGGGCCTTACCTTCATGGTGAGGCCCTGTCATCCCTCTTTCGGATTATAAGGAATCGACAATACCCGTCACACCGGAAATATCCCTTCCAATCTCCGCCATGACGGACCGGGCCTCCACATCACTGTCATCCAGAGCCTCTTCCATCTCTTCGGCCAGGCCCAGGATACCTTCAAGATCAACGGGCCCGCAAAGGTGGATTCCGTCACGGCTGGTCTCAAGCCTCAGAACCCCATACTCACCCCGTTTCATGGAAGACGCGAGGGACTTCAGGATGGTGCTGAAGGCCTTCATGGCTTGATGCATTTCCCCGCAGGCCATGAATATGGAGGCCAGATGCAGAAAATCCATATCGTGCTCAATACCTCCGCCCTCGATGAGGCGATAGGCCCTTGCTGCATCCTCAAGGGCGTCTTTTATCGCCTCCAGACGCCGGAGAAACCCGGCCCTGTTCAGAAGGAGGTCCGGCTGGTTCGGTTCCATGTCACATGCGAGGTTGTAGTTCTTGAGAGCCTCCAGTGAACGCCCCAATTCTGCCCGCGCGTTGGCCCGGTTGTTGAACTCCCAGGCCCTTACACACCTCGTGTCCGCCGTTTCGACTAGAATACTACGGCAAAGCATATCGTCACGCTCCCTGAGGATCAAATGAACAGTCTCATGCGTGAGCGGGTGCTTCTTGGCCTTCTCCGGAAGTCCGGCCAGGATCGCTTCCTCCTCCTCAGAGATGCCTTCGCCCAGGTCACACCCTTCCAGATCGGGCTGATCCTGAAGGATGACCTCATCCATGGCTGCGTCAACCAGTTCTATGAAGTGGCGGGTCACCCTGGATGACGGGGACCAGCATTCGGGCCACCTTTCCCCAATGTAATCAATGATCGCAAACTCCAGCCTCTCTACCGCTCCGGCCCCTTCCCTGCGGCTGTTTTCGTCCTTCACGAGCCCCCTTGATGACAGACTGTCGGTCATGAAGATAAAGATACCACCGGTCCATGACAGGGGTATGTCAGAATGAAATAAACTGCGGTGAAAGTGGCGTGGAGGGTACGATCGCACGGGCCAACGGGGTTTCTTCCGATAATCCCGACCAATCATCCCGTCTTTACGACATTCCTCCCGGGGTTAAGCTCCCTTATGAGAAATGCTTCCAGAGAAGGCGCCATGTATCCGTACCCGTTTGGAAAACCGAAGGTATACACCTTTGTCACCCCTTCAGTCTTCTCCGAGTCCCTCACTCCAAACTTTCGATCCTGGATGGAACCGGAGACGGACCTGTCCCACACCAGCACGTGCTTCATGAGTCGGTTGCCAATCCCATGTTCATTATAAATCCCGTATCCACGGCTCGCTCCAAGACCTATGTAGACTACTTCCCCATCTTCCTTGACCAGCGCATGGCAGCCCTGCCGGTCACCGTAGGGGATTTTGGCCCCAAAATCGTATTTTTCCCATTTCTCAGGCAGGCCGACGCCTGCTAACGCTCTGGCATCCCCGTTCCAGTGGAGATTTAAGAACTCCCTGGTCCTCTGATTCACTTCGTCCATCGTACACTTCTTCAAAGTGTTCATGGCTTATCCCTCGCTGTCAGGTGTGGTGGAATTGGGGTGGCTGTGTCCTGATCCATCCAAGATGGGTATTCTGTCGCACCCGAATTGCTTTTCGAAGATTCTACATCCCGTCAGAAGCAAAGGACAAGAATTCTTTCCCCGGTGGACAAAATATTCTTGCCCCCCTGACACACTGTTGTCACCATGGCGGTGTATAGATAAAAGGGAAGATGAGTGAAAGGGGGAATGGGAAAATGGGCACGAGGGAAGATGGGAGAATGAGTGAAAGGGGGAAAGAGAGAATGAGAACAAGAGAAGATGGGAGAATGAGTGAAAGGGGGAATGGGGGAAAGAGGAACATGAGAGGCGCGGTCGTCATGAGGGGGTTACTCGGTCTTTTGCTGCTGGGAGCACTGATGGGGTTGTCCCTGCCTGCCCACGGCGCCCTCATCAATAACGGTGGTGGTCTCATCTACGACACGGACCTCAACATCACCTGGTATGATGCACCCGCTATAGAGAGGAACTGGGTGGACTCCATGGCCTGGGCCGCCTCCCTCAACCTGGGAGCAGTATCGGGGTGGCGCCTTCCCCGCATGCTGCCCGTCAATGGATCACGCTATACCTGGACCTACAGTGCCAACGGCTCAACGGACATCGCCCACAACATCAGTGCCCCGGGGAGCGCCTATCCGGGAAGTAAGGCAAGCGAGATGGCCCATCTCTTCTTCACCACCCTGGGGAACAAGGCCCTCTACAACGTGAACGAAGAGCGCAACTACGGTGATGTGGGCCTGGTGAACAAAGGCCCCTTCGTGAATCTCCAGGATTCCTGGTACTGGTCCGGTACCGACTACGGACCCAACCACTCCTCTGCCATGTACTTCGGCTTCGTCCATGGCCTCCAGTGGGCAGGGGACAAGGGCGAGGACAACAAGTTCGCCCTGGCCGTCCATGAGGGGAATGTGGGCAGGGCCGTACCGGAGCCGGCGATCACTCTCCTTCTGGGGCTGGGGATGTTGGGGATTGTGGGGGCAAAGGGCAAGATCCGTTGGGTGAATCGCTGATCCGAAAAACGGTGACTGGTTAGGTAGAAAATAGCTACCTCATGAGGCCTCCGGATGCTCTTTTCATCCATCGCGGGTGCCCGAAGGGCATGACAGTTGCATAGTTGAGTGGTTGAGTGGCTGACTGGTGGAGGACCCGAAGCGTCCCATCAGGCAATCGCCGTATACAAATTCGGGTTGAATTTTCTGCATTCAGTGGGATAGGATTGTTATACACAACAGTTGGTGAGATGTGTCGATAAGACGGCCTCCGGAGCCCTTGAGGGCTAAACAAAGTGTTCCATCGGCAAACAGGGGGTCATCTTTCAAGTGATTGATTTGAGTGAGGGATGGCGAGGCGTGATCGGTCCAAGTGGGTTGGCAAAAATCGGGGATAGAACCAGAGTATTCAACAGCTGACGGACGCCCTTTGTTCATTCACGGAGAAAAGGAGTAAGCAAGAGCGTAATGGGTGCTTACGGGAACGCCCTAATAAGAAGGCTTTGGAACCTAAAAGAATTCGAACCGAACAGCGGCCAAGAAGAGGCGATTCTCTACGACGGCGACAACCCCCTTTTCATTACGGCTGCGCCCGGATCCGGAAAGACGAGGGTTCTGCTATGGCGGGCGGTGAATCTGATCGTGTGCCATGGCGTAGCGCCTGAGGAGATCTACCTCGGAACGTTCACCGAGAAGGCGGCATTCCAGCTTCGGGAGGGGTTGAAGAGCCTTCTGGGGCTCGCCTCCAACGAGACGAACCGGCAGTACGACCTGTCAAGGATGTATCTCGGGACGATCCACTCGAACTGTCACCGGATCCTCAGCGACAGGGGTTTCTCAAGGGATAAGCACAGGGTACGGCCACCGGTCCTTCTCGATGAAAGCGGACAGTATTTTCATGTATACCGGAAAAGGTTCTGGGAGGAGATGGCGACTGCGGCAGGGTTTACCGACCATGAGGGGGCCATCGAAGAGATCACCGGATACTTCGGGTGGAAGCGCAAATCCCGCCATCATTCGGCGCTGAACTGCATCACGTTCTTCAACAGGCTCTCCGAAGAGGTCGTTGATCCTCGAGGCCGCAAGACCACAGATGACACTCTGCAGAAGCTCCTCAAGATGTATGAGCACTACCTTGATTCACTCCGCCGGCCAGCGGCGAAGAGAACGGACCTGTCGCTGCTTCAACAGGAGGCCCTGGAGGTCATCGAGGGGAGCAAGGGATCAGGGAAGGCATTCCGGCACATCATCGTCGACGAGTACCAGGACACGAACGCGGTGCAGGAGAAGATCTTCTTCGGCCTCGCCGGGATGGGAGGGAATCTCTGCGTAGTCGGCGACGATGATCAGGCCCTCTATCGCTTCCGGGGGGCCACGGTCGAAAACTTCGTCGATTTCGAGGAGCGCTGTTTGAGGCACCTGAGGGTGGCGCCAAAGAAGGTGAATCTCAACGTCAACTACAGGTCCAGGGAGGAAATCGTCAGGTTCTACTCGGAGTTTATCCGCCAGATCGACTGGTCAAAGGACGGGAGAAAAAAGACATACTATCGGATCACAGATAAGCGCCTTGAACCGCACAGGAAGACCAAGGATCCTGCCATCGTTGTGACGGAACAGGGCAACGTCGAGACGGTCGTGAAGGGCGTCGTCGACTTTGTGGTGAAGCTCAAGAAGACGGGGAAGATCAAGGACTACAAACAGGTCGCCTTTCTTTTTCCTTACCTTAAGGGCAACCCTCGAGTGAAGGACCTGAAGGAGGAGTTCCAAAAGCGGGACATCAGGGTCTACGCCCCCCGTGCGGGGAGGTTCCTTGACGTGGAGGAATCTCTTGCAGTGTTCGGCCTCTTCCTCTCCGTTTTCGGACGCCCAGGTTTCACGAAGGACGTGACGGGAAGAGACGCCGGCGAGTTCGTCGACTGGCTCGAAAAGTGCGAGGATTTCGCTTCGGACATCATTGCGAAAGACAAGGACTTGAAGAGATTCATCGAAGACAAGGTTAGCGAGATCAAAACGGTCATTGCCGATTACGATACACTTCTCGCCTGCGCGCAGAGGAACAGATTCGATCTCGATGCCCCCTTCAAGATGGAGATGCGCAGAGTCTTTTCCTCCATAACCGTTCTCTCCGACAAGGCACGCCGGAGCATTACGAGCAAGTACTTCGAACAGAGGCTCCTGAGCAGGCAGAAAGAAGGAAAGCCCCTAAACGTCCGCTATGTCATCAATCGCGCCACGGCCCTGGACTGGAACCTCCTTGACCTCTTCTACCAACTCAACGGCTTCAGACACTTCATGGCCATGCATGAACTTGCAGAGCGCGGGGAAGATGAGGGGCCTATATGTAACCTCGGGCTCATTACGCAGTACCTCTCCAATTACATGGACCAGTACGGACACCTGATCGTGGCCGAGACCCTCAAGACAGGTATCCTTGTCAATACCTTCTTCATGTCCTACTGCTTCTCTCTCTTCAGGCTGCAGGAGTCGGAGTTCGAGTATGCCGACGATCCATTCCCGAAAGGCAGAGTGCCGTTCCTCACCATCCACCAGTCGAAGGGGCTTGAGTTCCCGGTGGTCGTCCTCGGGAGTCTCTACAGGCAGCACAAGGATGCCCCGAAAATCGAGGTGCTTATCAGGGACCTTTTGAAGAAGGAGGGAGAGCCGCTCGACCGGATCACCCTATTCGACAATATGCGCCTCTTTTATGTGGCCCTCTCAAGAGCGGCAAACCTACTTGTCATCCCGCGCATCAAGAGGCAGGGCGTAAAGGTAATGGAGGAATTCAAGCCACTCCTCGAAAAGCCCTTCTGCACAGTGGAAAGGCTGGATTTCAAGGGCCTGCCGACCGCTGAACTTAAGGAGGAGGATCTCGGCAAGAGTTATTCCTATACGGGAGACTACCTCATGTATAAGAAGTGTGCCCGAAACTACATGTTCTTTCGAAAATACGGCTTTGTTCCTTCTAAATCGCAAACGATGTTCTTCGGGACCCTTGTCCACCGGACGATCGAGGACCTGCACAATTTTATCATCTCCACTCGGCTGGGGAAAACGCCATGACGGACAGGGAGATTGAGGCCAAGATACGAGAATTCTTCGACAGCAACTACGAGATCCTCCAGCTTGAGAGCGGCCACTCGATTTCGGAAGACGGGAAGCAGATGGCCCTGAACCAGGTCCTCTGCTACTGGCGGAAGCTGAAGGAAATCGCCGAGAATGTCACCGATACGGAGGTGAGGCTCAGCCTCCCCGACAGGAGAACCCCCGGAGGCCGCACCTACTCCATCGAGGGGGTCGTGGACATCGTGAAGGAGAAGGGCGAGACCTGGATGTACGACATCAAGACCCACGAGCCTGACTATATTCGCGCAAACATCGAATTCTACGAGGACCAGATCAATGTCTACGCGCACATCTGGCAGCACCTTCGAGGCAACACCCTCGACCGTACCGCCGTCATCTCCACGGCATACCCGAAGGGGATAAGGGAGGCGCTCTACTACGGGGACGAGGCGAAGCTTGCCAAAGAGATGGAGAAGTGGGCTCCCGTTATAGAAGTGCCCTCTGTGCCTGAAAAGGTCGAAAGGACGATCGAAGATTTCGGACGGGTCGTCGACATGATTGAAGAGAGCGAATTTGCTCCCCCTCCAAAGGGGAAGCTCGAGGAGAAAATGCCCGGTTCTTCGCGGGCTTTCGCCGTGCAGGTGTGCCGGAACTGTGACGCCCGCTTTTCCTGCGAATCGTTCCGGCAATATGCCCTCGATCCGAAACGGAGGGGCGGGATCGAATTCGTGAAATACGTCGAGCAGGCGGGCGACGACCTCGATCAGGAAGCCTGGGTCAACGCGAACCTCGAAACGCTCACGGAGCGGATCGAAGACTTGAAGAAATAGGAGGACCTATCGGCCATGCCATACGAACGGCTCAGACCGTCATTTGTGTTCGATGAAGAGAGAATGAAAAGGCTTCGGGACATCGCGCCGGAGGCCTTTGCCGATGGCCGGATCAACTGGGAGACCCTGAGGGAATCTCTCGGGGAGTATCTGGAGGACGAGGGCCCCGAGACAGAGCACTTCGGCCTCTTCTGGCCGGGAAAGAAGGACGCAAGAAAAGTCGCCTCAGTCCCCAGCAGGGGCACGCTGATACCGATGAAGGGCGAAGGGATCAATGAGGAGACCACGAAGAACATCTTCATCGAGGGGGAGAACCTCGAAGTCCTTAAACTGCTCCAGAAGAGCTATGCGGGCAGGATCAAGATGATCTACATCGATCCTCCGTACAATACGGGGAACGACTTCATCTATGACGACAACTTCACGGAACCCCTGGAAGAGTATCTGAAATACACCGGCCAGATGGACGAAGAGGGGAGGGTCCTCACGACGAACAAGAAGGCTGACGGGAGGTTCCATTCGAAGTGGCTCAGCATGATGTATCCGAGGCTGAGGCTGGCGAGGAATCTGTTGAGGGAGGATGGGGCTATCTTTGTTTCGATTGACGACAACGAAATAGATAACTTGAGGGCCCTTTGCGATGAGCTTTTTGGCGAAGAATGCTTTGTTGCCCAATTGACAGTACTGTGTAATCCTAAAGGGCGTTCCCAAGACAAGTACTTTGCCACTAATCACGAGTATGTAGTCGTTTACAGCAAGAGCGTCTTGCCAAAGGGATCTTTTGCCATTGCTAAGGATGAGGCCCAGATTGAAATCGAGTATACAGAACAAGACGAAGCAGGTAGATACAGGCTGTTGGAACTTCGAAACACTCACCGCGACTTTGGCAGGCACAATCGAAGAAATCTCTTCTTTCCCCTGTATGTGAACGACGAGGGCGAGGTATTCCTGGAGAAGCAAGAGCACCTCCACCAGGTATTGCCTCTTTGGGACGATGAATTTGAGGGGTGCTGGACGTGGGAGCGAGCAAAGGTCAAGAGCGACGGGAACTTCTTGACAGCTCGGCAGATAAATGGTCGTTGGAAAATCTACCGAAAGAGCTATGCAAGTGGTGCCGATCGTATGCTAAAAACGATTCTTATAGATAGTTCCTTCTACACGGAGCGTGGTCAAAAGGAGTTTAACAAGTTGTTCGATACCAAGGTAAAGCTGTTTCAATCTCCCAAATCGCCGCACCTGATTGCTCGTTTGGCACAGACAATAACCACTGAGTCAGACATAGCGTTAGACTTCTTCGCGGGCTCCGCGACGGCTGCTCATGCTCTTTTTCTTATTAATGCGGAAGACATGCACAACCGCAGATTTATCATCGTTCAAATGCCAGAGCTTTGTGACGAAAAGTCGGACGCATACAAGGCCGGTTACAAGACGATCGCTGAAATAGCGAAAGAGCGCATCCGTAGGGTAATCAAAGGCTACGGAAGTGACCCCAAACCTGTAGACGCTGGGTTCTACATTTTGAAACTCGATCGCTCTCACTTCACAACCTGGAAAGACTACGAAGGGGCCAACCTAAAGGAACTGGACGAACTTTTCAAGAAGCAGGAGACACCCCTCGTTGACGGCTGGAAAGCCGAGAATCTCCTTGTCGAAGTGATGCTCCAGGAAGGGTTCCCTCTCGACAGCGAAGTTGCGGAATTGGAGGGCTGCAAGGCGAACAGACTCATTCAGGTGACGTCTGAGTCCTGCCGGCACAGGTTGCTCGTTTCATTCGATGAGAAGATCGCCCGGGAAACGATCGACGGCCTCGCCATCGAGGGCGAAGACATCTTCATCTGTCTCGACAGTGCTCTTACGGACGAACAGAAGGCGACCCTTTCAGACAAGGGCTTCCTGAAGACGATATAGAGATGGGAAAGATACGCTTCAAATTCGACGCGAACCAGGAACACCAGCTTGTTGCCGTGACCAGCGTCTTACGACTTTTCGACAAACTCCCACAGGGACACAGTGAGTTCAAGCTCGGGGACGAGGTGATTCCCAACCTGATGGGCGATGAGACGTTCGACGAAGACCTTCTCCTTGCCAATCTTCAGGAAGTTCAGCATTTCAATGGACTCCCCCGGAATGCCCGCCTCGACGTGGATGACGGGCTGCCGACCGAAGGGGCGGGGGAGCAGAGCTGGCGCTACCCGGTGTTCACCATCGAGATGGAGACAGGTACGGGAAAAACCTATGTCTACCTCCGCACTATCTACGAACTGCGGAAGCGGTTCGGCTTCCGGAAGTTCATCATCGTGGTGCCGAGCGTCGCTATCTACGAAGGGGTTCTCAAGGCCATCGACATGACCGGCGGGCACTTCAGGGGCCTCTTCAGCAACGAGCACCTGAACGTCATCGCCTACGACGGGGACCAGATCAGTAAACTGCGAGACTTCTCGACCTCCCAGTTTCTCCAGGTGATGGTCCTCACCATGGCGGCCTTCAACAAAGGGACGAACAATATTTACAAGAGGACGGAAAAGCTCCCCGGAGAGAAGCTGCCCATCGAGTACATCCAGGAGACGAGGCCCATCCTCATCCTCGATGAATCGCAGAACTACGCCAGTCAGAAGTCAAAGGAGGCGCTGCGGGCCCTCCACCCCCTTGTGGCGATCAAGTACAGCGCCACGCCGGGAGAGCGTACGGGGAACGGCGGAGCCCTCGCCCTGCGGTTTGACAACCTCATCCACCGGCTCACCCCCGTGGATGCCTTCCGGATGAACCTCGTGAAGAGGATCCAGGTCTTCGGCGTCACGGAGAAGGAGAATTTCAACAGCGAGTTCTTTATCGCCCTGAAGCGAATCAACACAGATTTGACGGCAGTGATGAGCCTTGTAGCCGACGATCGGGGTCGCTTTGCCGAAAAGGAGTTTACGATCAGGAATCACGATGATCTTGCGGCAAAGACCGGCAACGAACACTACCGCGGATACCGCGTCGAAGAGATAGACCGGGGCGCCGGCCGGGTCCTGTTCGCCAACGGCTGCAGTGCATCCCTCAAGGGGGAGCAGGGTTTCACGCTCTCACGGCAGGAGATCTTCAGGGTCCAGATCGAAGAGACGATACGACAACACATGAGGGTGCAGAGGGCCTTTCTTGGCAAGGGGATCAAGGTGCTCTCGCTCTTCTTCATCGACAAGGTGGCGAGCTATACGGACCGGGACGGGATCGTCAGGAAACTCTTCGACGAGACATACGAGAGGCTGAAGGCTGAGGACGACTTCTTCGCGAAATGGTCGGCCGAGGAGGTGCGATCAGCCTACTTCGCCAAGAAGAAGACGAAAGAGGGCGAGGTCGCGGTAGACACCTCGGGACGCAACGAAGAGGAACGGAAGGCCGAGAAGGAAGCCTTCAGGCTGATCATGACGGACAAGGAGAGGCTCCTCTCCTTCGACGAGAAGGTCTGTTTCATCTTTGCCCACTCGGCCCTCAAGGAGGGCTGGGATAACCCCAATGTCTTTCAGATCTGCACCCTTCGCGATACGGCATCGGAGATGAGGAAGAGGCAGGAGATCGGGCGAGGGATGCGCCTATGCGTGGACCAGAACGGCGAGCGGGTGATGGACCCCGATATCAACGTCCTCACGGTCATCGCCAACGAGAGCTACGAGGACTTCTGCCGGGGGCTCCAGAGCGAGTACGTCGAGGCCGGCGATACGGCGCCCGAGAAACCCTCCAATGCCAGGGCGGCACCGGCGAAAAGGAACGATGCAATCTACGAGGGTGCAGACTTCGCAAAATTCTGGGAGAAGCTCGTGCAGCGTTCCCAATACAGGATCAAAATCGACACAAAGGCAGTGATCGACGGGGTGGTTCAGCGGTTTGCCCGTGAGTTGATACCGCCGCCCCAGGTCCTGGTCAAGAAGGGGAAGTTCGTTATCACACACTTCGAGATAAAGCTCCTCTCTGTCTCCGGTTCGAGGGCGCAGGTGGAAGTCTCGATCAGCGATACGTTGAGCCAGGAGACAAGGGCACGGAAAGAATTTGGAATCCGCGATGATCTGTCGAAGATCCTCCACGACAGCCGACTGAAACACTTCAAGATTGTCGAGATTGTTGCCGACAGGACGGAGCCGAAGGTGGTTTTCTCGGAGGGAGGAACCCTCGCCCGAGAAACGCCGATCGTTTTTGATAGCGAGGCGGGCCAGCGGGTCGATGAACGGACCGTGGTTGAGGCCAAAGCCGGTTATCCGGTGCCGAATCTCATTGATAGAACTGCCCGGGAGACAACCCTTACCCGCCCGACGATCATCGAGATGTTCCTGTCGCTGCCCGACGAGAAAAAGCGTCTCATCTTCTCGAACCCCGAGGGATTCACTGCACGATTCATCCATATCATCAAAGAGGTGCTGGCCGACCACGTGGCGGAAAAGATCGAATATGCGGTTGATGGAGCAACCGCCACGCCATACGACAGGGAAGTCCTCTTTCCTCCGCAGAAAAGATTTCCTCAGAAGGAGCTTCTCAAAGGATCAAGAAAATCGCTCTACGACCTTGTCCAGATCGATTCGGACGTGGAAAAGAGGTTCGTACAGAACAGGCTCAATCCTGACGACAAGATCGTGCTCTACTTCAAGTTTCCGCCAAAATTCAAGATCAGCATCCCGAAGATCATCGGCAACTACAATCCGGACTGGGGTATCGTCCGTATGGCCGAGAACGGCATCGGGAGGCTTGAGCTTGTACGCGAAACAAAGGGTACGATCTATCCCAACCTGCTTCAGTTCACGAACGAAAAACGAAAGATCTGGTGCGCGCATAAACATTTCAGCGAACTGGGCATCAGCTACCGGCATGTGACACCGGACATCCACAACTGGTGGGAAGATGAGAGCCAGGGCAAGCTGCTCTTTCTCAACCGTGTGGTGCAGGATATCGATGAGAGACTGAAATTTACCGAGTACCTGCCCGTTTATTCCCTCGCAGCGGCAGCGGGGAAGTTCAGCGAAGGTCAGGATGTGCAGGAGGAGGGTTGGATAAAGGCCGATATCGGGAGGAAGCTCGACCGGCGGATGTTTGTTGCCAGGGTTGTCGGGCGTTCCATGGAGCCGACGATTCCCGACGGTAGCTACTGCGTGTTCGCGACGGACGTAGCCGGCACCAGGCAGGGGAAGATCGTCATCGCCCAGTATCGCGGTCCCGCCGACCCCGAAACCGGTGGAACCTACACGATCAAGCGCTATGAGTCGGAGAAGGTCGCCACGGCAGAGGATGAGTGGAGACACACGAGAATCATCCTTGAGCCCGACAACAAAGACTTTGCGCCGATCATCCTGGAGCCGGAGGACGGGGAGGCTGTTCGGATCATCGGTGGGTACGTATGCACGCTGGAGCAAGGAGAAGGACTTTGACAAAGAGGAAAGGGCAGAAACCGGGGGGCCGGAATGTTCGATAGTGAAAGGGAGTTTGAAGAGCACTTCTATTCGCTGGATGACGCCGACGAGCAAATCGCGGAACTCGCTAAGTGGCGGAAACACCAGATCCGTATCGTCTCCAAATTCATCGATCAAATCAAACTTGTGGCCAGCGAACAGTACACGACCCTTGACCACTTCCTGTTGGAACTCTTGCAGAACGCCGATGACAACGAATACGACGCGGGGGTGCTGCCGTCGGTATCACTGGAGCTGGACGAAGAGACTTTCCTTCTTCGGAACAACGAAAGGGGTTTTACAGCAGAGAATCTTTTTGCCATCACCTATGCGGCGGCAACAACAAAGCTTCGCAAGAAGACGGCAAATACCTTCATCGGCGAGAAAGGAATCGGTTTCAAGTCGGTGTTCGCCGTCGCTGAGTATGTGGATATCCACAGCCCCCCGTACCACTTCCAACTCAGAAACGATGAGTTTATAGTGCCCCACCCCGTTCCCAAGGAGACAAGCGAGGGAACCACGATTCGCCTCAGGTTGAAGAGAATGGATCCGCCGGTTCACGAGACACTGTCGAGGCGTCTTAAGGCACTCGCGGAAAGCGCCCAGGAGTTTACCATTTTCCTCCAGAAGATAGAGAAGCTCAGGGTGTACGATCGGATCTCCCGAAAACAAAGCGATGTGACGATCGAGAGGGATAGAGAAAACCAATATTGCATCGTTTCGACGAACGGCATGATCCGTGAATACAAACTTTTCAACTACACCAAGACCCTTCCTCCTGATGTTGTATCGACGCGTTTCGCCGACTTGAATGAGCCCCTCGAACGGGAAATAATTTTTGCGGTACCCTTGCCGGACAAGGCTGCACCTCCGGTCAAAAGCGATGGTAAACTCTTCTGTTTCCTGCCGACCCTCATCACGACGGCGACACCGGTCCACATCCAGATAGATGCCAAGACAACAACGAGCCGGGAAAACATTTTGCCCTTCGCAAATTCCCCCTGGAACCGCGCAATCTTTGACAACCTTTCGGAGTCGCTGGCGGATATGTTGGAACGGATGACGGAGATAGGGGATTTTCAGAAAAGGCTCCCGGAATACCTCCCGTGGGAAGTAGAAAGCAAGGACCTGAAGAATGAAGAATTCAAGAATCTCGTATTCAGGGCCACTACGCTTCTCAAGCAGCGAAATATCGTTCTCGATCGGCACGGCAATTTCTGGGCTCCCCATTTCGTGAAGAGACTGCCCGAAGTCTTTGAAACCCTGCTCTGCGAAGACAAGTACGAGCAGGCCATGAGTATGTATTACTTCGGGAGCGAAAAGAATACGACTACGGATTACAAGCCCGAAGAGTACTTTACCTTTGTCGATTCTTCATGGGCAAGAGCCTACAAACGTCAGCTCGCATTCCTCGGCGTTCAGGAGATCGACACCACTGCACTTCTTAAATGCCTGGAAAAGGGGGCGCCGGACTCCGTCGACCTAAATAAGGACAGTTCCGTACGTGGGTTTCTTGGCACAATCATGCCGTTTGTCGAGTCGGTCGACAGGGAATACGTATGGTGGAACGGTTATCGCCGAGCAGTCGATGTCTTACGAAGTTTCCCCATCTTTCCACTCTCTGACGGACGGCGGAGATATTGGGGGAAATTGACCCACGATGTCATGTGGATGAGATCGGACAGCCCCGAAGCAAAGGGCGCTCCGGGTGCTACGATAGTAGACCCTGAGTTCACATATAGTCCGGGAGGTGGTGGTAGCCGTACCGAGAAAGGGGAAGAAACAAAGGAGTTCAACACCCGGTTCCGCATGTTTCTGGAAAGGATCGGCGTCAAGTCTTACCGGCTCTCGGAACACCTCCGAAAAACGGTCATTAGGGAACTGACTGGGTCCAACACGGACATTTCGAATGGAAATGAACGGAGCAGGGTAACCGGACTCTGGCTACAGCTTTACCGTCAGATATGGGTCCGGAGAAAAACGATTGTCGCGGAGGAAGGTGGAGATGAATACCTGAAGACCCTTCTGGGCGAGATCGGTCGATGCAACATCCCTACCCGCCAAGCTGGCACCAAGCAGTGGATGGGGGTGGCGCTGAGTCTGGCGTTCCTCGGAAAAAGATTCAATACAGAGGACAATCTCGAACACATCTACCGAGGTACGGCGGCCCCGGTCATCGAACTGGACCTCCTGGAAAGCCTCGCTGCAAAGAGCCGGGCAATAAAACAGAGAAAAGTGGACTGGGACGACTGGTACAAATTCCTCGTCAGTTGTGGGGCTCGCTTAGGCCCTTTCCTCGTTGACCATTTTCTCAACGACGACAACCGCTATAGGTACTCCAGCTCCACCGGATACACCGACGACGGCGACGGATTTGCTCAGGCCATTCGGACCGCTATCGAGGGGCACTTGGAATATCGACTGGAAAGCGCCAAGCCGTTCTGGTTATGTAAAGAATCCCGAACAGTCGATCTTGATGGTTTTACCAAACAAATTCTGGCTTCCGACCACCTCTCCGACTTTGCGGCGAGAAAGATAAGCATCCTCTTCCTCCGGGCGCAGCAGTTAAGGACCGACCTGAAGTTTCGCTGGGGGATGAAGCGCGAGCCGCGAAGCGTTTCCACTGGGGACACCCTCTTTCTACAGCAACTCAGACGAGGTCTCTGGCTCAAGACGAACAGAGGTCTGAGGCATTCCCATGATTGTTTCGCAGATGTAGAGGGTCTGAGGGACGTCCTTCGTGAATTGGTCCCCTTTGTTGTTCTCGGGGAGAAGGGCTATGAAGAAGGGTTCCTCCGTGAAACAGGCGTGAAATTCCATGTCGATTCACACATCCTACAGGATCTCATCGAAAAATGGTTCGAGACCACCGCCGACGACAACAGATCTGCAGAATCATTTGAACCCTACATCCGAGCCACACTCGCTCTGGCCCGAAGAGCACCAAGCGAAGCGGAGACCTTGCAATCGACTTTGAGACTCTACTCGTCGTCCGAGGACGAGCTGATCCCCCTACAGAAGTGGCTCGACGAATCCTCGGAGGAGTATCCGCCCGAACTTGTCAGCGGGCTTAGAGCGTCCTTTCAAAGAAAGGAGGCTGACGACCTCGAATCGATCATTGCGCGGGTTCTCGGAAACAAACCACTGGAGGAGAGGTTAGAAAGCTTTCTTCAAGCCTTGAGAGATATCGGACGATGGTCCGGCGCGGACGAAGAGATAAGAAAAGGCTTTGCGACCCAGCTCGGGTTGCAAGGACTTGGGGTCTTTGGCAGGATAATCTACTCAACGGACCAACTCCCATTGCTCTGGGATGCATTACCCCCCATGAAGTTTGATGATGGGGTTATTCCTATAGCCTCCGATTTCATGGGGGATGATTTCGTGAGCCGGGGGGCGGCACTGCTTGGACTTACGACGTTTTCCTCATCTCTGACGAAGGTGCGTTATATTGAGAGGAAAACCCCCCTCGGGAAAGACCTCTGCAATAAGACGGTAAACATCGTGCACCATTTGCTCCAGTCAGCCTCTCGAAGGGACAAGACCGGTATCTTTAACTCGGTGGAAACCATGAGAAAGCGAGTGCTCGCGGTTGAGGAAATCGTGTACGACAATTCCGACGAAAAACAGTATGGCCAACTGAATCTACCCTACTGCTACAAGGATGGTGAACTGGTAATCACCCGGAGGGAGAGTTTTGAAAGAATCCTTCCCGAGTTTATCGACTGGACCCTCGGCACTACGTTTAAGCCACTTTTCAACTATGTCTGGAATGATCCGCGTTTTGCCACAGCCACCGGAGAAGAAAGAGATCGCGAGAAGGAAGCTCCAGGTAAGGAAAAGGAAGTTGACTCGGAAAGAGACAAGAACGGCGGGCACGAGGGTGGTGGGTCAAGCACATCATCCGGGGCAGCTGGCAATGACGAGGAAGGCGATCAGGATAAGGATGCAGAGGATAAGGATTTGAACCGTTTACCGACTCGTCGCCGTCGTATGGTCAGCCAGACCCTTCTAAGTGGATCGACCGGACAGAGCATTTCCACCGAAGCAAAAACACGAAGAAAGGAGATCGAAGACAAGGGGCGTGAAAGACTCTACTCACACCTGAAAACTTCAGGCATTCAGTACCGATCCGTCGAGTCGGAAGATCGCGGCTACGATTTTGTGATTGAAGTCGACGGCGACGAGTTCTATGTCGAATTGAAAGCCTCCGAGAGTAGATGGGATGGCTGGGAGGAGGTCTTAACCCCGAATGAATTCCAATGTGCCAGGCGGATGAAGGAGAGATACCTTCTCTGCGTGATCGATCAGGTGCTTTCGGATACCGACTTCAACGTATACTTTATCCAGGATCCGGTGGGCCAGATTGACGGCTTCCTCTTCGACTCACCTTGGAGAGAGATCGCCGTTTCATTAGAGAGCCTGACTCGGGAAGCGCCACCTCACAAGACTCAGCGATAAGCAGCTCGCGTGTTTTGACCACTCGGGCTTGGCATAGGAGGAAAAAGTCTCATGAAATGTTAAAGGTCATTCTGTCAATAGGTCATGGCATGGGCCTTGGGAGATTATATTTCAAAAATTAGGGGGATACGGATGGAGCAGAATACGAAGAACAGTTTGGAAAGAGCGTTGGTGGGAATGGAGGCACAGGCCGAAGCGCTATTGAAAACCGGGATGACTGCCGTGACTCAGGTAAAGCGCCTTCGAACTGCGGCACGCTCAGGAGACCTCAAGGAGATACGAAAAGCCCTGGAGGCTTCAGACCAAACGATCGCTGCGCTCCGACAGCAGTTCATCAACGTGAAAGATGGATGGACTTTTGACGAAGAGGCATACCTCTCTTGTAGGGATTTTATACAAGAGGTGCTCAGGTTGGCAGAGGAGATGGACTTGAAAATCTTTGAACTCGACGACCGTCTATTTTGTTATCCATTCCTCATCCGTGTTTTGCCGGGGGACCGGGCCGTACTTATCGACAAGGGGAGGGAAAAACGACTGAGACCAAGCGTGCTCGTAGACAACCTGAAGAAGCTGCAGACCAGGCCTGTCCGGTTTAGACCGGAGACATTCCTTGATGCTCTGTTCGAGGCTTATTCCGTTGCCAGCGCTGCGCGGGGGTATCAGAAAGATGTCGTGGGACAGGTAATCCCTCTGATAGAACTCTATGGGCTTTTCACTTTGATGCCCGGGCAAGCAAAGGACTATTCGAGACAGGAATTCGTGAGGGACGTGTATCTTTTCGACCAAAGCGGCATCACAAAAACCAAGAAAGGATACACGGTGAGCCTGCCCGCAAGTACCGGTACAAAAGCGACGTCCAAGAGCCTATCAATCATAACGAAAAATGGGCAGGAGAAGAAGTATTACGGCATCTCTTTCATGCGCGGAGAATGAGGAGGGCGTTATGCTGCTTGAGAATTGGTTGAAAGTGGTTGGAGAAGAGTACCTTAGAGATTACATTCAACAGGGCGGTGCGGCCGTTAAGTTCGTCGTGCCGGGGGAAGACCGCGAACACGCCCCTGTGTGCGGCGAGATTAAAAGGGTTTGCGAGAATCACGGGTATGTCACGGCGGTTCTCGATTCTGCGACGACGAAACTCCACATGATCGATAAGCTCTTTTCCGAGGTGGCCAGGCAGATAGATTGGCGAGAGCTTGCCTATCAGTTCCTTACCAGACTTTTTAGCGAGCACGGCTACAGCGTTCCACAAAAGAAAACCGATTTTGGGCTTTGGCAGATCGCCCAACTCAACGACCGGGAGGAGAAGTTCCTTCGTAAAGAGGTTCGCGGTTGGCTCGAAAAAAGGATTTATCGTGACTATTCTATGACCCAGGAATTCAGATTCGCCATGATGAGGCTTTGTCTTGCGCGACTCGAGCCCGAGGAGGGGAGCCCTTTCTTGACAAAAGCGATCCAGGAATGGCTTAGAGGAGAACTTTCCCTCATTTCAGCGCTGAAAGATGCTCTCATCTATCAGAAGATTAACCGTCACAACGCACGTCACATGCTCTTTTCTCTCTCCCATTGGCTCAGGCTGAACGGCAAAAGTGGCTTGGCGCTCATCCTTGACATCGGCAGGTACGCTGTACCGACACGCAGCAGAGACACCTTTGACGGTTACTACTACTCCATTCCGGCCACACTTGATGTATACGAGGTGCTCCGTCAATTTATCGATGGGACGGACGAAATGGAGGGCACTTTTATCGCCGTGCTGGCATCCCGAGCCTTTCTGAACGACGACCGCCGTGGCGTATCACGCTATGATGCGCTGAAGCTCCGTATATGGGACGAAGTAAGAGACAAACGCCGACAGAATCCGTTCTCGTCGCTGGTCCGTCTTTCGTCCCCTGGTGAAATCTAAGGGAGGGGGTAGCCATGAACTCCAGCGATAGGATAGAAGCACGACGGGCAATTGAGGCACTTCGGGCCGGTGTGCCCAATAGAGACGCAGTCCGTGTCTTGGGTTGTGATCAATCTGAGATCGAACATCGGTTTCAGAACAACCTGGCGAAAGCGGCTTCTGAGAAAGAGGGTTCTGCCGGCCCTTTCAGTCTTCTTGTGCGGGGGGATTTCGGAAGTGGAAAATCCCATCTGCTGGAATACCTCATGCACCTTGCGCTCGAGCAGAACTTCGTCTGCAGCAGGATCGTCATCAGCAAAGAGACTCCGCTGTTCGATCCAGTTAAGATCTACCGCACCGCTGTAAAGACGGCAATAGTGCCCGACAAGCGAGGGGATGCCCTCACGGAGATTGCGACTCGCTTGGATACGAGGGGTACACCGTACCAAGACTTCTATGTTCGCCTGAATCAACAGGAAAAGGATTTGGATCAACGGTTCGCCGCAACAGTCTTTCTTTACGACAGAACGTCCAGCGATCCCGAGTTGAGCAACCGTATCATCCGCTTCTGGTCAGGCGAAAAGATAGGTAAAGCAGAGATCAAGAGATACCTGAAAGCATGTCGTGCTTCATCGACCTTTCAGATAGGGTCAATTACCATGAGAGACCTGGCCTTGCAACGGTTTAAGTTTGCATCCCTCCTCATCCGGGCAGCGGGGTATGCCGGGTGGGTTTTACTCATTGATGAGGTCGAGCTTATCGGACGGTACTCGATGATGCAGCGCGCCAAGTCCTACGCCGAACTTGCCCGTTGGATGGGAAGACTCGAAGACTACAATCTCCCCAATATAACAGCAGTCCTGGCTATCACAGCAGACTTCGAGAGCGCTGTTCTTCAAGAAAAAGACGATCTACAGAAAATCCCACAGAAACTCCGAATGCGCGCATATGACACGGACATCTTGCTTGCTGCTCAGGCCGACCGAGGCATGCGGGTAATCCAACAGGACTCCATACCGCTCCGAAAACCAAGCCCTGAGTCTATAAACGCACTATACGAGAAAGCGCGGTCAATTCACGGGGTCGCTTACGGGTGGGCGCCTCCTCTCACGGTCGACGCCGAGTGGCTTACGACCACCCGTCTTAGAGAGTATATTAGGAAATGGATCACAGAATGGGATCTCACCTATCTTGATAACGAATATCGACCCGACATTGAAGTTCGCGAGATTAAGCCGGAATACACAGAAAATGGTGACCTTGAGACCGCACCGGAAGAGAGTTCCGAGCAGGAGGAAGAGATAGATGAGTAATGGCCCAAAGCGCACTCTTTCGTGCCGAACGATTCGCCTTGGATTTCAACGTCCGGTAGGTTTTCGAACTGCGCATTCGAGTCATCATTGAGGAGGTGTGTTGTGAAGAAAAAGGGGAAGGGGGCAGTGTGTCCAAGTTGCCAGAATCAGACCTTTCACGACGAGGGCAGCTATCGGAAGTGCTCAGGGTGTGGATTCGTCGGCTGGTCCTTCCAGCAGCCCGTCAAGCGTATTGGAAAAGGCAAGGGGTGGACTTGCCCCAACTGTGACAACCAAACTCTCCACAAAATCATTGAACTTGCAAGCGGCGAAAAAATCAGGCGCTGTGCGACCTGCGGCTTCAGCGCGATAGAGTCGCTCACTACAAAATGAACAAAGAGATGAGATATGCTCTCACCGAACTATTGCGACGGAGACTTCATCATGCTTGAAGACAGAACTGGCAAGGTGCACATTGTGTGGACCGACCACAAGTACGGGGGGCGAATCTGCAGACCGAGCATGATTGTGACAGGCACGGGTAGGGAAGGCAAACCGTCCTGGACAATCCTCAAAAGGGGGGTCCGTCCAGAGGATTTCACTCGCGGAGTCAGGGGATTTCGTATAGATATTTGCCAAGAACGCTTGACCTTGTGTCCAGGGGCAAAACCCTCCGGATAGTCTCGACGCGGTGTATTTGAGATGAAAATACCTTGCCCAGAAGAGCTTCGCACCGCCATAATTGAGTCCCTGCTTAAGCAGGGGTATCAGGTGGAAAAAGACTTGATTCGCCTTCCTGATAACCCTTCGAAGGATGACTTCCGCTCCCTCAATCGTCTTGCGATGATGAAGAAGCTGGAAAAATCGGGACCAGGAGTACATACAGCGGAGAACTACCTCATCCAATACATAGCCGATGGAGATGAGGTCCATCCGGAGGCCATACTCCCGAGGCTTGTTCTTGTTGAACCCGAATCAGAGCACGAACTCCTCTTCCGGTATGCGTGCCTTCACTGGAGTATCCCCGTATCGTCCGGATATGGAAGAAGGTTAAGGTTTCTTGTTTTCGATGAAAGCAATGGCAAATTGATCGGCCTTTTCGGGCTCGGAGATCCAGTCTATTCCCTCAAGGCACGAGATTCGTGGATCGGCTGGGATCGAGAGACAAAGGCAAGGAATCTTTATCACGTCATGGATGCCTACGTCTTGGGTGCGGTACCCCCCTACTCCTTCCTTCTTGGGGGCAAATTGGTTGCCCTTATGGTGTGCAGTAGGGAGGTCCGCAATGCCTTCAGGAAAAAGTACTCGGGCGCCCGATCGCTCATTCGGCAGGAAACGCGGCCTCCTTATCTCACCATGGTAACCACCACATCGGCCCTCGGTCGGTCCTCCATCTACAACCGTATCCGAATGGATGGTCACCAGTACTGGATTAGTGTGGGCTACACCATGGGATCAGGCGACTTCCACTTTTCCAACGGCGTCTATGACCAGATGCGCCGTTACGTGGAAGAACACAGCACACCCACCGCCAAACAGGCGGCGTGGGGGAAGGGATTTCGGAACCGGCGGGAGGTGATTCGAAAGTGTCTCGCTGAGTTGGGTCTCTCAGCAAATCTCATCTATCACGGCATCAGGAGGCAGATCTTCGCGGCCCCCTTGGGACGCGACACCATACCCTTTCTTCAGGGAAAGGTGAGGCGACCCCGCTTTTATGATTGGCCTGCATCGAAGTTGGCCACAGCCTTCAGGAATCGGTGGCTTTTAGGCAGGGCTGAGCGGTATCCCGCATACCGGGAATACTCCAGGGACCAGTACAGGCTCTGGCCCAAGAAATGACGAGGGGGTCTATGGCTGGCGAAGCAACACCTTTTGGGGATCTACCGGCCGCTCTTGTGGAAGAAATTCTTGATCAGACATCCTCTGTGGCGGATAATTTGATCAACACCTTTCGAGGGGTGCGGGAAAAGAAGCACGAACTGCGCAGGAGGCTCGTGGACTCGGGCTTCGTCGTTTCCGAATCCGCCCTCGGCTACCCCCCTCTTCCCACAACATGTGGAACGGATGGCTCGTACGCTATAGAGCGTCTCCTCACAACGGACCTTGTCGCAGCAGCAGCCGTGGCGGTTGAAGGGCTCACACCCCCTTCCGAAAAGCGTCATTGGGAACAACCGCGCCACAAAACCTTTATGGCGGCCGAACCCCATCTTGAAGACACTGCCACGGTCCTGCGGGCAGTCATGCTCGGCGAGGAACTGTGCCTGGCGATCGGGGCACCCCACGACATCGTGATGCTGGACGGTACCCTCACGCTTCCTATCATTTACTTCAACCAGGCCCTGAACAAAAGCGCGGACGTGCTCTCTCTCCGCTGTGCCCAGAAGTTTCTTGAGAGCTGTACCCAGTACCTCGACGCCTATCTTACCATCCTGAACTCTGAACGTTCCGACAAACAGTACGTTGCCCTCCCCAAGTATTCCACGCGCCGGGAGATTGGTTCAGTGTTAGGATGGCCGAAGGAATACGACGATCGGGGTATGTTGACCCTTCTGCTCGAGCCCGGGGAATTAACAACCCCTCATCTGCTTGAGGCGCCCGGACAACCCTGGCACCTCAATACAGGGACCCTTCCGGAATCCTTGGCATCAACAGCAAAAGAACAGGCCGACGGCATCGTGACCGCTCTTGGTAAGGTCATGGTCTTCTATTACAAGCCCCAAGCCTGGCTGCCCGCCCTCCGCGTAGAGGTATCGGAGGGTGTTGCGTCGAATGCTTACCGCCTAGCCACTGTAGTGCAGGGCCTAAAGCATCAGATCGCCACATCATCCATGCTGGAGCCGTACCCGGTCTATCTTGCGGACCGAACGGTAAAGGCCTTGAGCCGGGCGATCCCAGCCTTTCGACAGGTAACAACTCAGAAGATTTCCGAAGAATACACCGGCGACATCAGTGAGGTCTTTTTCGCCATGCATGGATATCGTAGCGAAAGCGGGAGGTAGGTACATGGCAGGCAACGATGGCAACTTAAGTCTCCTTGTTGATGGAACAGAGCGACTGGGGGTGATCGGCTCACCTTCCTCAACGGCCCAACTCTCCCTGGATGTGCTCGGTTCTGCAGTGACTCGAAAACTGGTAGGTGAACTTGCTCTGTTTCGCTTTCTACAGGATACGAGCAATCATTACGCTCTTGGTCAGATCACCGAAGTTCAGCTCAGGAACGTGTGGCACGAGGATCCGACCATGCGCAGTCTTATACGGCAGCGTGGACGGGTGGACGCGGTGAGTGAGCGCCAGGACACCCATCTTGGTCAAATGATCATTAGCGCTGTCTTCCGTGAGGGAGGGCTGGCCGGCTATGAACCGAGCATTCTCGGTACGGTGCCATGCACCGGGACGCCAATCCATATCGTGACCGACCAGGTTCTCGACGAACTACTCAGTCCTTACCGTGACCAAATCTTCTATCTCGGTAACGTGTATGGCTCCAAACCAAGACTCCCCCTCTGGTTCAAGCATTTTGACAGGGGGCCAAACGGGGCGGGAGAGGCGTACCATCTCGGGATATTTGGAAAGACAGGCTCGGGGAAGTCCGTGCTGGCAAAGATGATACTCTTAGCCTACACCCGCTATCCCAAAATGGCCCTCCTGGTCATCGACCCTCAGGGTGAATTTGCGAGGGATTTTAGGAAAGGAGAACTCGCCGGCGAGTTTCCTTTGCCCATGGGCGATTTGACTAAAAGAATGGGCAAAGAGGTTATGGTGCGCACGGTGCGTAACCTTGTTCTCGACAGGTGGGAGCTCTTTGAACAAATTCTTTTCGAATCGGCCTTTTTTGAGCGACTAACCGTACCTAAGGGTGAGAATCGCGAATTGGCCTGTCAAATACTCTCCGACAAACTCCAAAAGGCGCGAGTAAAGCTGGCGGATCTACACCAACGTGAATCCTTCGAAACGGCATGGAGACTGCTGAGAGACGACAAAGTCCAAAAGGTCTTTTACCGCACCGACGCTTCCCGTGCCCGTTTCGACACGGCACTCCAGGAAGCCGACCCCCAAGAGTTTTATCAAGATTATTGGTCACCTGTAGCTGAGCTCTTCCGCGCCGATAGGCCGGGAGCCCAGACCATAAACGCGGTACTGAGCTTACTCCTCAACTTGAGGGATCAGAATGGAATGGACCGGAGTCGCCGACCCATACTGGTCATCGATCTTTCAAAAGAGCAGGCGCAGAACCTCTTCTGGAACGACAAAATCCAGTCTCTTGTGATCAAGAGGCTACTGGACGGTTTGGCTCAGACAGCAGAGTACTTTTACAAAGAGAATCGAAGCCTGAATACCCTGGTAGTCGTGGACGAGGCCCATCGTCTCGCGCCCCGAGAACTTCCTCAAGAAAATGACGCTGCTCGGGGCGTCCGAGGGGTGCTGATAGACGCGGCCCGCACTACTCGAAAATACGGGCTGGGTTGGCTTTTCATTAGTCAGACCCTTTCGAGCCTCCATTCGGAAATCCTGCAACAACTGAGAATCTTCTTTTTTGGCTTTGGTTTGTCCCTTGGTCAAGAATTCCAGTCCTTGCGCCAGCTCGTAGGCTCTTCGGGCACAGCTCTCGATCTCTATCAACTGTTTCGTGACCCCCACTCGGCTTTCGACCTCAAGAGCCGGCAATACTCCTTTATGACTATAGGCCCGGTAAGCCCCTTGTCCTTTTCGGGTACCCCACTTTTCTTGAACGCCTTTAACACAGTAGAAAGTTTCAGAAAGGCAAACGGTTTGGCTTTCGAGATGACGGATGAAAGATGACTCTGTCGGCTCAATTTGGTGATCTCGCGATCTCGTCGGGCGGTAAGGCACATACGACAGATATCGCCGGCAAGAGCTTCTGGGGTCCGGGTGTGAAAAATATCGAAAAAGAGGCTCAAGAGAGATGGCAAGACTGAATGGATACTTGCTTTCGGCCGGCATGTTGGAAGAAGCCAAACGCATCCTGGAAAACACCAAGGGTGATGGTCTCCTCAAGTACGCCATCCGCAGGCCGCAACTCTTCCCAGGGTATCGTCTGGATAAAGGCCGTGCAAAGCAGATCAGGACCCGTCTGCAAGAACTGCTGGGAAGCAGCTTTGAAATAGACTCAGACCTGCAACGTATGCTTGCGGTCCAAGGCCTGACGCAGAGCTTGCTCACGGTACTATCCGAAATGGCCATCGAGGTATTTGCGAAGGAACTCATGGCAGCCTTCGGCAAAGACCGCGTTCTCCTGGCCCTGTTGCTGGACAGCCGGGAGAACGTGGTGAAGATTGCCGGGGCTTTCCTGGAACGTGAGGAGGACGCCCCACCCCTTCCTTCGAGAGAGGAGGCGATTCAGGGTATTCGGGAGGGGCTCGGCCCCTTCTTCAGTCATATGAAGGAGTTCATATCAGGCGATTCGCCTCCACGAAGGGAACCCGTCCTTTCCCCCTCAGACAAGAACGAGAAAGAAACAAAAGTAAAGGAACTGGGAGAAAGGCTCAAGCAAAAAATGGAGGAGGAAGAAAAGTTACAGAAGGAGCTGAAGGCACTGAGAAAAGAAAAGGCCGTTTATAAGGGCAGGTGGGAGCAGGTCTCGGCAGAGATGGCGGAAAAGGCGCGAAGAATTGATGACCTTGACCGCCTGCTGAAGGAGAGTAGGAGTAAGAATGAGCGCGCTGAAAAGGACCTGGCAGAAAGGGTTCACCGTCTCTCCGATGAAAAGGTTCAGCAACTGAAAGAAACCTGGCTCGCCGTACCGTTGAAAGTAACAGACCATCTGGAACGTACTGCCGGGAGGACGGAAAATCTCCTCGACAGAGTTGACCGGGCACTGAAATGGCAGTTGCGGGACACACACTACTCCAACGTGACGCAACTGCGGCAGCAGCATCTGAAACTCCAGGAAGCGCTCGGCAAGGTGCGTGAAGCAAGGCTCCACTGCCTCAACCCCATCAAGGAGCTTGGTCTGTTGGAAAAGGAACTACTGCAGGAGCTCGGAGAGATCGAAGAAGTTCTCGCACCGCCAGTACCCCACGAAGACTATTCCGCGACGGCCCTCCACGGGGAGATAACGAAGGCCTCCTCCCTGGAAAGACTCGACGACCTCTCGGAACTACTCTTTCGGTTACAGGGTGAGGGGCTTCTTCGCCCCGAAAACGTACAAGTGCTGAACAGCGCCTGTACCACCAGGGCGGCTCTCTTGTATGATTCATTTCCATACGACCCTCTGCTAAAATCGCGATTCCTCTCTTCGGACTCCGTATCGATCCTCAGGTGGGCCCTAAAGCTCCAAAAGCCCGTGCTCGTCCTCGTCGACGGGTACAACGTACTCCTGGGGTTGCCCCATTATAAAGAATTCCTCGATCAGAAGGGCAGGCCCGGTGAGCGCGCACGGGAAAGACTTCTGCGCTCCGTGAAGAGGCTGTTTAATCACTACAGGGGTTGCGACGCGCACGTATACTTCGATGGCACCGCGGCAGCGGAGGAAAAGGTGACGGAGAATGTTAAGGTCGTGTTCTGCGGATCCCGTAATAAGGACGAGCACCGCGCCGACGAGGCCATCTGCGGATACCTCGAATTCGCCTCCCGTAACCCCTCCTATGCGGTTACCACCATTGTCGTCTCGGGAGACAGAGAGCTGTGCCGGGAAGCAAGCCACCTCGGCGCTATGACGTTGAGCCCAGATTTGTTCTACAACTCTTTTCTCCAGAATACGGAATGAGCATGCCATGTCTCGCTTGTCCTTTCACCAAACCTTCAGCCACCCCACGGCAGCGAAAAGGTCCCCTTTTCCGCCCCACGGGCGGTACGTCCTTGAACTACTCAGTTCAGGTGACAGACGGCGCCGCGCAATGGATCCCAATCGAAATGCTCGAGTCGGGGGCGGAAAGCATATTGAACAGGCGAAGGACGTCCCCCTTCTCTTCCCAAGAATTACTCCCGGAGGATCCTCATGGCCCTCATGATCCCTGACGACATCGAGCACTTCAAGACCGAGGGCGAGGAGCGGTTCTATGCCTTCCTCCGCTCAGCCGCCAGGCCGGATGACCGGTACATCGCCTGGTACCTCCCCGACATCCAGGGCAGGGAGCCCGACTTTCTCCTTTTCGCCCCGGAGGCGGGCCTCGTGGTCCTCGAGGTGAAGGACTGGGCACTGGAACAGATCAGAGAAGCCGATCCCCACACCTTCGTCCTCGATGTGGGAGGCCACCCTGAAGCGAGGAAGAACCCCTATGCCCAGGCACGGGAGTATTTCGAGGAGCTGATGGGGAAGATCCGCGAGGATGACCGGCTTCTCTCCAAAGACCCCAAATACTACGGAAAGCCCCGGATCCCCCTGAGCTTCGGCGTGGTCTTCCCGAACATCAACCGGTACGAGTATGAAAAGCAGGGCCTCGATGCCGTTATCGATCCGGAGAAGGTCTTCTTCTGGGATGACCTCCATCCCGAGTCCCCCCTCTCCACTGATCGCTCAGGGAAATGCTTTGCCGAGACCATTGCCCGGAAGTTCCCACCCCCCTTCCCTTTCACCCTGAACAACTCCGACCTGCACCATGTGCGCCGCCTCATCTTCCCGTCCGTGAAGATCGTCCTCCCCGAGCGGAGGCTCCCGGAGGGGTACCGCAGGCACGCGGACCGGATCAGGATGCTCGACCACCACCAGGAGGCCATCGCCCGGAAGTTCGATGGAGGCCACCGTATCCTCACGGGGCCCTCCGGAAGCGGCAAGACCCTCGTCCTCGTCCACAAGGCCGATTCCCTTCTCAGGTACAACCCTTCGGTGAAGAGGATCCTCTTTCTCTGCTTCAACATCACCCTCGTCAGCTATATCAAGAGGCTCCTCTCGGCGAAGAAGGTGCCCCTGGGTCCCCGGGGGGTCGAGGTCTTCCACTTCTATGAACTCTGCGCTCGGATCCTCGGCGAGGAGGTCCACTACGAGAAGGAGGACCAGGACTATTACCGGACAGTGACGGACCTCGCCCTGGAAAAACTCGCCCATTCTCCCCTACGGTTTGACGCGATCCTCATCGATGAGGGGCAGGACTTCTCCGATGACATGTACCGCATCGCGGTGGGCCTCCTCAACCCCCGGACCGACAGCCTCACCATCGGCCTCGATGACAATCAGAACATCTACCGCCATACCCAGTCATGGAAGGAGGTGGGCATCCACGCCCGGGGGCGGGTCCACAGGATGGCGACCATCTACCGGAATACGGAGGAGATCATCGCCTTTGCCGCACGGGTCACGGCGAAACCGCCGGCACAGACACCCCGTGAAGAGAGCGGGACACCCCTCTTCCACGCCTTCTTCGAGTATCACGGTCCCAAACCCCAGGTGACGGCCTCTCCGTCCTTCGACGCCCTGGTCGCCGACCTGGCGGATACGATCGAGGAACTAAGGGAAAAGGAAGGGATACCCTATTCCGAGATGGCCATCCTCTACACGGTCAAATCGGCCCCGCGACTGGAGGGGGTGCACATCCCGGTTCGGTGTATCGAGGCCCTCGAAGCACGGGGCATCATGAGCACCTGGATCTCGGAGGACTACCGGTCCAAGAAATCCCACGACATCACCACAGACCGGGTCTCCATCTCCACCATCCACAGCTCCAAGGGCCTCGACTATGCGGTGGTCCTTGTGGTAGGTCTCGACCTTCTTGAACCGGGAAGCCCATGGGACGAGGAACAGATCAGGAGCCTTACCTATGTGGCCCTCACCCGGGCGAGGTATTACCTGTTTGTGCCTTACATTGACCAAACCGGGATGATTGACGAATTGCTGCAGGGGAAGAGGAATACGGTATGACCGGGAGCAGCGAAACACATAAGACCCACCAGAGGTTGCTACAGAAAAACTTAATCACTTCGATCTATGAAAAACGAAAGGAGAAAGCACCTTATGAGCATAGAGCACCTCGACTTACTTCATTCAGAGCTTCCAGAACTATTTCAGGACCGTGATTTGGTTCCAGGCTGGCATGATGATTTGATCGTTGTGGCCGTTAGAGACCCCGATAAGGTCACGGCCGAGGATACCGCAGCGATCCAGGGGCGTCCTCCTGACGAAGAAGCAGGCCTGCTTGAAGATGGAGCCCTCGAGCTGATCGAACCGGGATCTCCCGTCCCGGTTATGGACCCGACCATCGTCCAGGTTTTGGGAGGCGGGCATGCGGGCTCACCCATTCCATACACTCATCAGCCTTTCATGCCGCCACCGGACTGTTTGGCATTCTACCTCCCGTTTCACTACTATCATCCCGACTGGTGGGGAGTCTACCTCTTGTTTGAAGGCGTCATATGGTTGGCGGGCGAGATACTCCGGCGGTCGGGTTCCAGAGTATCAGAGAGAAGAGCTCTTGAAGCGGCGCGGATGTTCTTGTACTACCATGAGGCTTTTCATCACAAAACGGAGTGCTTCGCCACGCGACTGGAATTGACCCACAGAAGACCCTTCTATAAAACCGGGTTTGAAAGACTCTATCAAAGAACATTGGGTACGGATGACTGTCTCGAAGAGGGGCTGGCCAACGCCGGTGCATTGAAGGATTGCGGAAAGAGAATAGGCGATCCAAGAGTTGATGAAAGCCTCAGCAGCTATGTGAACGACAACCCTCCCGGATACAGACGCGGCAACGAATTCCGGTCGGACCTTCCCAATGTTAGATGCTCCTTTGCCGAAGAAAACCAACGGATTTGTCTACCCCACATACCGTCCAAGAATCCGGGGTTGTGGCAGACCGCACCACACTCGTTTCACGGAATCGCAGACATCAGGAGTCGGGTCAACTATGTTATCCCGCGCACATCCCTCATCGCCGACCGCCTACGATTTCGCCCCTGCCTGTCCCCGAACAAACTGATCGTCAAGCTTCGAGCCCTCGTCGGTATGGAGTTGGTGCGCGAGGGGAAGAGGCATCAGATTTGGCGGACGGCTTCGGGAAATGTCTTTGAAATACCCCGTCACCCGAGAGACTTGGGAAGGGGGTTGCTCCGAAAGATTCTCAGTGAGGCAGGGTTGCACATGGGTATCGATCAGTTTCTGGCGACCTGATGGAAAGACGTCTTCATGTTGAGAGCTAAAGCATTCTTGAGAACTGGATGAAAGTACTTGGATATGGCGAAGACGCGCTGACGCTGTGGAAAAAACCAGGGGGACGGTCTTTCAAAAGTAAAAAACTCATTGAAGGTTTCTTGTTCCGTTTACGGAGGTTGAAGTAGACATCCTTTCAGTCTCAGGCTTATAACCATGAAATCAGCATGTTCATGTTGATAGTCTTTTTTCCTCCTGTTACAGTTATCATATCCTGAAAAGTGGGATTCTATCGGGGCAATCAAGGTGGGTGAGTGAATCAAATCCCTATTTTTGTAGTTGAGGCGTCTCTTCCTCCCATTTGCGGCGGCCTGTTCCTTTGCGATGTGAAGGTCCTCGAAGATCCCCGTCTAGGGGTAGCCATTCGTTATCAGGCTGAGAACGTACATGCGGATACCTTTCTCTATGATCTTGGTTTGCCGGACATTCCCATGGATCTCCGATCTTCCGATGTTCATGAGTGGTTTCAAAAAGCATGGCAAGATATATTATTGGTGTCGGAACGTGAACATTACCGTGACTTTCAACCGCTCGCGTTCCAGTTCCTCCATTTACCGCCAGAGGCGCCAGAACCATTTTGCCTCTGGGCTGCTTTCTCGTATCGTTCAGTTGTTGATCCTCAGGCTTCCTCTGCCGGAAGGACCGTTTCGCATTTGACCTTACGAACTGACCTTGGTTTTATTAACAAGGTTCGTTATTCTTATTCAGAAGATGAACAGCTTAAAGAAGCTCAGTTTCATGCTTTCTTGTTCTTTTTGTTGGAGTGGACTGCTGCGGTTCAAGAGTTTTCTCATTCAACTGTCGCGTGAGTGATGAAAAAGGTTCTTCAGGAACCCCCATGGGCGATACGGCTACACTGCCGATGAAGAGGCATGCGGGATGACCGGAAGCAGCGCACCACTTAAAACCTGCGGGAGGCTGTTTGAAAAGACTTGACCAGGACGTCCAACCTTTTCCTCAGGCAACAGAGCGGCTGAGAAAGCAGTTAAAAACTCATATCTTGGGCGATCCAGCTTACCGGTTCTGGTTCCTGCTACGCAACGATCAACCGGTTCTGTGCCTGGAGATCACCGGTGTAGCCTGGACCTTGGCCGGAGAAACCTACAACCTGTTGGAAACTTACAAGAAGAATCGCAGAATGTGGCCTTTGGTAATGCAGGCCGCTGGTCATCTTCTGCCATAGGTCGCAAGTATAGCAAACCGTTATGACAGGCTCATCTCAAATCCTCAGACGCATGGGCCCGGCTCAATTCAGTAGCTGCTGTATGTGGGCACCTCGCTATCATAGGTAAAGGCCGTATTCTGGTGGTTGGGGACAAGAAGGGGGGTCATTATGGCTTTCCACCGCACTGCGATCTTTGTGTAAAGGAGAAGATAAACGCCCATATGTTTGAGGGCGATATCGAGTTCGATCTCGCACCTTTCGCGGGCAGCAATCCTTACGTGTTCCTCGTAGGACAGGATCCTACGATCGCGAAAGGGGCAGTATACTCCGTCCTGGACCTCAACAACAAAAAGAGTGTGCTTTATGCCTACCTTGTCAAAGAGATTCTCGATGCCACCGGGATCGATCTTGATCATGTGTATGCGACGGACCTTATCAAGTGTCGCTTCCCGCACAACCAAACGCCGAGGCGTATATCTGAGGCCCATCGGATTCCCATGCGAGAGTTCCTGCTCCCGTTCTTCTCCCATTGCCGCAAATGGTTCCATGAGGAACTTATTGAAGTTCGTCCGCGGATTATCAGCTCTCTTGGCGAGCCCGTCCACCAACTCCTGATCCAAGAATTCCAGTGGCGTGACGTCCCCGTTAGAATGCGGGATGTGTTCAGTAACGTTTTCAAAGTGGATTTGGTCGGCGACCAGGCCTACTATGTGCCGTGCATCCACATTAATTCCAGAGGCCACGCCCATTACAAGGGTCTCTGGGGCAGGTTTATTGAGGACCTCTCGAAGACACACAGAGCGGTCAGAACGTTATACGCCCCCTAAAAGGAGAGCATTATGGCGAATAGTTTTGAGGAGCAGGCGAAGCAATTTGAGGCACAGAATAGAGTCAGGTTTGACACTGAGATGAAGGAGTATAACCAGTTCCTGCAACGCTTTCCCTTCAAGGAAACACCGCAAGCGATAAACTCCCTCACACCTGAGCGGGTCTACCAGGTTGGCACGAATGATCACTTCTTCTACTGGGTAGAAAGGAAGCTAAAGTACTTCGGCCATCTCAATACCCGCACCAACCGTCCATTCCTAAACGCCGCTGTTAATTTTCCACAGTTCAAGACCCTTCTTCATATTGCGGTTGATGAGTCGAAGTCCATCGCCTCCATGATCGATGCCCCCTGGGACAATATTTCGGGGTTCGGGGGAGACAGGATGATAGCCAAGAAGATCATCTCTCTTTTCAACTTGGACCGAATGATTCCCGTACTCACCACACCTCACTTCGAGGGGTTCGCCAACAATTTGGGCATCGAGTTCCATAACGCTGGCCGGAGCGCCTTCAGCAAAGCGTACGGGCAACTTACTATCGGTCAGAAATTTGAACATCTGAATGCACTCCTGCTCCGATTCAAGCGGGGCAAGGAGGTATGCCGTGATTGGAATAATACCTTCTTCATGAGGTTCCTGCATGAAAGAATCGGTCATAAATGATGCGGCGACAGGAGCAACGACATGGAGAATGTTATAAAAGACTATCCCGTACCAAAACTTCTCACCCTTTTGGGCGATATACTTGATGAACTCGGGGAGAGAGGAGTCGTGCGGAGTCGCAACAACCCCGTAGCCGACTATGCCGAATGGATTGTCTCTCGTGCTCTCAACCTGAAGCTCCAGGCCAATTCAACACAGGGTTTCGACGCCTTGGACTCTGCGGGGATGAGGTACGAGATCAAAGGCCGCCGTCTCCATCCGAAAAACGAGTCACGACAGCTGAGTTTCATCCGCAACCTGGACAAACAGCAATTTGATATTCTCATAGGGGTTCTGTTCTGGAGGGATTTCTCTATCCTTGAAGCCTACAAGATTCCCCACCATCTGATCGGCAGGTTTGCCCGGTACAGTTCCCATGCCAACGGGCACCTTCTCGTCTTGAAAGGGGATATTCTTGTGCACCCGGAGGTGGAACGGATTGATGCGTTGCTGCGGGAGTTCGTTGAGTGAACCGGCACGGTTGGCAAAGAAAATGTGTTGATGACCAGGCCGACAAACGGTTTCCGGCCATTGATCCAGGCGGCGAGGGCGGGTGGACACCGCCGTTGTTTGTGTTCACGACAGACCGAAAAGGAGGATATTATGTCAGTGACCCACGGAGGGAAGGCGAGACGGTTCGACTGGAAACTTGAGCGTGATCTGGTGGTCATTGAAAACGAAGACCACAAACGGCACAGCTTTTCGGTCCAGGAGATCACAGATGTGCTTGCCTGGTTGTACCAGAGGTTCGGGAGCAGCTGGATTCCTCTCGCAAACAACGTGCAGAAGATGTACGAAGGCACCGAGATAGCAGGACTGGGCTCAGCTATCTACGAGAGAAAGCCGGGCGATACGTATCACGCACAGGGGGCGAGCTATTTGGGGGTTGTCCTTGAGGAAGCTGGCATCCTGCAGTGGAACAATGAGATGAAGGGGATCGCATGGCGAATGGTGTCCCCCGGAAAGTTGAATGAAGAATCTGTGCGCGATGCCCTCCAGAAGAGCCAGGGAGTCTACACACAGGAGACAAAGGTCTTCACTCCCCCAACTCCTCAACATGATCCCTCGTACGACATAGGGGCCCACACCCACAACTTTGCGTTGTGGGCGGCTGCCCGGGCGGCGCAAAGGAACTTTACGACAGTGGAGAATTTTCGTAACGCCGCCCATGCGTGTGACCTGAGGAAAGAGGTGGCCGGAATAGACCAGCCTGACTTGGATTCCAACCAATTCGACAAGTGGCACAGGGGTATCTGTGGCCGGCTCATGAAATCCCTTGTGGATGAGAACGTCCAGAACGTCACCTATGGTCGCATGGCCAAATTTGTGGCGATCTACCTCAAGGTAGTTGCTGTCATTGGCAGTGACCCGGAGGGTCCTCTCTCCCAGGTAGCCCACCCGCCCATCGATCGCATCCTGTTACAGAATGTTGCCAAAAATAACTCCTCATTAGGTGACTTGGCCTCAGTGAATTGGACCGACCTCTCAGAAGAGGAGTATTTCACTGTGGTCAACGCATTGAGAACTGTAGTGGACAAGAAGGATCCGTTCTGGAAGCTCGAGAGGTTTTGGACGCCTGTAAACGATTAGAAAACCCCTGGGGGACATCGACTTCTCAAATTCAAAGGAAAGGACCGGTACGTCTTTCAAAAGTAAAAAACTCATTGAAGGTTTCTTTTTCCCTTTATGGAGCCTGAAGTAGCCCCCCTTTCACCCGGACGCCTCAATGGCTGAAATAGGCCATAGTCGTAGCACCAGGACTATGACTATGATCATCAGCCAATGAGGTGGGGAGATGGAGAAAGTAGAAGTCCCGAAATAAGAACGGCCAACCGGAATAGTTGGCCGTCTCTTCCTGCGTCGCCTTTGTCCTACTTCTTCTTTGCCTTTGCCACCTTCTTCGCCGGCCCGTTGACTGACTGTTTCAACGCCTTCCCTGCCGTGAATTTCGGTACCTTTCTCGCCGCAATCTTGATCTCTTTGCCCGTCTGGGGGTTCCTCCCCTTCCTCGCCTTTCTCTCCGATACGGAGAAGGTGCCGAACCCTACCAGGGAGACCTTCTCGCCTTTCGCCAGGGCGTCTTTCACGGCCCCTATGACCGCCGCAAACGCTTTTCCTGCCTCTCCCTTCTTAATTCCCGCCTCTGCCGCTACCTTTTCCACGATCCCAGCTTTTGTCATAATAATACCCTCCACTTCATAGATTCAGGCGGCCAAGTCCGCCTGTATGTAAATGCACATCAGTTGGAGATTTACGCTGATTATGACATAGTCTTGAGGAAATGCAATGGTATTTGTTCGGTCTTTCTCCCGGGTGGAGGTGCCCCTCTCAAACCGGACACCCCTCTTGCTTGGGGAACAACCTTCCGGGTGCGTCGAGGGGACATTGTTCACGGGTTTCACTTAGTTGGAAGAATCTCATTGGGTCAGATCCCGCCCCTTTTCCCTTGCCTCCGTCCCCGCCTCCGTGGTACGATCATCCCAGCATCAGGAGCCATCCGAAAAGGATGCGGCAACCGAGCGAGGAGACGCCACGG
>CAYOQF010000015.1:0-65440 GCA_964406055.1 uncultured Syntrophorhabdaceae bacterium | reverse complement strand
GAGTCCACCTTAAATATGCCTCATAATTGTCTTGACAGAGGGGGGAGGGTTACCCCTCAGGAGGCACCGTATCATCTCCCGTGTCGGGAGTGGAAGACGGGGCATGGTCCACAACCGGGAACCGCGCCATTTTTCACCTTTGACATTCGGCCATCCCTATGTTAGCACATTAGCCATGAGCCAACCGTACACAAAACCATTCAACGGCATTCTCTACAACACCGAGAAGGCAGGCGATATTGCGGCATGCGTCTGTCCGCCCTACGACGTCATACCGGACACGACCCCTTACTACGAAAGAAACCTCCACAACGCCATCCGGTTGGAACTTCCCCGGCCCGAGCCGCCCCTCGATCCCTACGGGACCGCCCGGAAGACCATGAGCCGCTGGCTTGAGGAGAAGATCCTCCTCCGCGATCCGAAAGAAACGATTTACATCTACGAGCAGGAGTTCACCGCAGCCGGACGCTCCTATTTCAGGCGTGGCTTCATCGCCCTCCACAAACTGGAACGGGACCGGATTCTCACCCATGAGGAAACAAGAAAGAAGGCCAAGGAGGACCGGGAACAGCTCATCCGGACGCTCCAGACCTTTACCAGTCTTATCTTCGGGGTCTACGAGGATAAGGACCAGGATATGGAGAAGATCCTCGCCGGATGCAGGAAGGAGAAGATCTACGATTTCACGGATGAACAATCCGTGACCAACAGATTCTACCGCATGCTCGATCCCGGTGAGATCGCGACCCTCACCGGCCTCATGGACCAACGGCCTATCTACATCGCCGACGGACATCACCGCCTTGACGTTTCCTATCGTCTCGGCCTTTCCTATGCGCCGCTCTATCTCACCAACATGTACTCGCCCGGCATCGTCATTCTGCCCTATCACCGAACGGTGAGGTTCGACACACCCAGGGATCTGAAAGACCTCCTTTCAGTCCTTGAAAGGTCCGTGACCATCCAGGGACGTGCCGCATCCACCGTCAGCGATCTGGAGGGCATGCTCCGCGACTTGGCCTCCTCAGGTAACGGCACCTACGTCCTCTATGCAAAGGGGGAGCCTTCCACATACTTCCTCCTCACCGAAAAGGGGCCTCTCCCCTTCGAACAAGAAACCCCCCACGAGAGTCTGAGGAGGCTTCGCGTGAACAGGCTCCATGCCGGCCTCGTAAAAGGGATCCTCGGGATCAAGGATGATGAGATCTCCTTCACCCAGGATGCCGGGGCATCGGCCGAGGAGGTCCGGCGCGGCGAGATCGACCTTGCCTTTTTTCTGCCCCCCACAACCGTGGAGGAAGTGAAGGACATCGCCGATCACGGCCTCTTCATGCCGCCCAAGTCCACTTTCTTCTATCCCAAGATTCTCACCGGCTTAGTCTTCTACACCTATGGGTGAGACGGTTCGTCACGACGAAACCCTCGACGTGCTCTGTCATAACAGGCTGCCCATGATTCAAGGAAAGAGAGGCTACCGCTTCTCCGTGGACGCCATCCTCCTCGCCAATTCCGTGCGCCTCAAGAGCGGGGAAAGATTGTTGGATATTGGAACCGGTTGTGGTATCATACCAATCTATCTGTCCCGCAGGGGCGCCCCAAACCTTATGGTCGGCATCGAGATACAGAAGGATCTCCATCACCTTGCAGTACGCAACGGAGAACTCAACGGTTGCACGAACATCCGGTTCATGCAGGGGGACATGAGAACAAGGGTACAGGAACTGCAGAGAACACCCTTTCACGTGGTCGTCTCCAATCCGCCCTACACGAGGGCCCGGGCAGGCAGGGAGAGTCCGGATCCCTCCCGTCATGCAGCCCGTCACGACACCTTTCTCGATCTTGACACCCTGTTCGAGGTTTCCGGGAGGGTGCTCTACACGAAGGGGAGGTTCTACACCATCTATCCTGCAGCCCGGGTCGGGGAGTTGATCTCGAAGTCGGTGACACACGGCCTTGAACTTAAACGGCTCAGGTGCGTCCACCCCAGAGAGGGGGAAGAGGCGAACCTGGTGCTGACCGAGTTCGTAAAGGGGGCGAAAGCCGGCACAAGGATAGAGAAACCCCTCTATCTCTTCGGGGAAAAGGGAAACACCGAAGAAGTAAAAGGATATTACGAGATCGCATCATGAATATGGAGGATCTGACCAACCTCATTTCCCGGGATCTCGCCAAACTCGAGATCTCCATTGAAGACCTCGTAAGCACCAAGGTCGGTTTCATCAAGGAGTTGGTCTACTATATCATCAAGGCCGGCGGAAAGAGGGTGAGACCCATCCTCGTCATCCTGAGCGCCCGTCTCTGCGGCTACAAGGGCGATCTCCACATCCCCTATGCGGCCTGCGTAGAATTCATCCATACCGCCACCCTGCTCCATGACGACGTGGTGGACAATGCACAAACCCGCCGCGGCTCCTCAACGGTAAATACGGTCTGGGGCAATGAATCGAGCGTGCTTGTCGGCGACTTCCTCTACTCCAAGTCCTTCGAGCTTATGGCGGCCGACGGCAACCACGAGATCCTGCGCACCATTTCCACGGCCACAACGGCCCTGTCGGAAGGCGAGATACTGGAACTCCTGAAGACCAGCGACATATCCACCACCGAGGAGGAGTATTTCGAGGTGATCGGGAACAAGACCGCCGTCCTTTTTTCCGCTGCCTGCGAGATCGGGGCCATCCTCGGTGAAACGACGGATAACAAGAGAACGGCCCTTCGGGACTTCGGTTATGACCTCGGCTTGGCCTTCCAGCTCACCGATGATATCCTCGATTACATGTCCCTCGACAACGTGCTCGGAAAACAGGTGGGAACCGACCTGAAAGAAGGAAAGGTGACCCTGCCTCTTATCTACGCCTTGCGGAAGGCGAAGAAACGAGAAAAAACCTCGATCGAGAGGATCGTCAACAAGTCCAGCATGACCCCCGGGGATTTCGAACGAACCCGTGCCATTATTGAGAAGTACGGCGGGATAGACTACACGGCTGAGGTTACCGGGAGGTATGTCGATTCGGCACGGTCCAGACTCGATGTCTTCGAGCCTTCGCCGTACAAGGAAGCCCTTCTCGTGCTGAGCGATTACATGCTTACCCGGAAGACCTGAACCGGTCGGAGAAGGTCATCCCCTCCGGCAAGAAAAGATGCTCAGAGGGTCTCACCCTTGGGGATCACGACTATTCCTTCGTCGGAGACCACAAAGCGCTCCCGATCCTTTTCAAGATCGTAGCCTATCTTCATCCCGTCCGGCACCCGAACGCCCTTATCGATGATAGCCCTCCTCACCTTCGCCCGCATGCCGATCACCACATCGTGGAAGAGAATCGACTCCTCTACGTGGGCATAACTGTTCACTCTCACGCCGGGAGAGAGGACCGACCGTTCCACCCTGCCCCCGCTGATGATTACGCCGCTGCATATGATGGAGTCCAACGCCTTGCCCGCCCTCCCTTTGTCCTCATCGGCAAAGACCGTCTTTGCCGGAGGATACTGCCCCTCGTAGGTCCGGATGGGCCAGTTACGGTCATAGAGGTTGAACACGGGGCTCACCGAAGCAAGGTCCATGTTCGCATGCCAGTAAGCGTCTATGGTGCCGATGTCCCGCCAGTAAGCGGCATCCTTTCCATGGCCGCTTCCGAACCTCTCCACAAAGACCCTGCTTTGCGGATACATGAGGGGGATGATGTCCTTGCCGAAATCATGGGAAGTTTCCATCTTGGCATCCTCCTTGAGGACACGGATGAGCACATCCCTGTTGAAGACATAGATGCCCATGGATGCGAAGGCCTTTCCCGGCTTGCCCGGAACAGGCTTCGGGTGGTCCGGTTTTTCCTGGAACCCCTTTACCCTCCCCTCGGCATCGGCCTGGATGATGCCGAAGCGCGACGCCTCCTGGATGTCCACTTCGATGGCCGAGATGGTGAGGTCAGCCCTTTTTGCGCGGTGGTACCGGATGAAGTGGCCGTAATCCATCTTGTAGATATGGTCCCCTGAGAGGACAAGGACGTAGTCGGCGTCGAGCTGCTCAAGGTGGTAAAGGTTCTGGTAGACCGCATCGGCAGTTCCCTTGTACCAGTCGTCGCCCACCCTCATCTGAGGAGACAGGTGGGTGACGAATTCGTCCAGTTCCGGACTCAAAAGGCTCCATCCATCCCGTGTGTGCCGCTCGAGGGATGCCGATTTATACTGGGGCAGGATAAAAATCTTCCGGATTCCCGAATTGATGCAATTGCTCAAGGTAAAATCGATGACCCGATACTTCCCTCCAAAAGGCACGGCCGGCTTGGCCCTGTCCTTTGTGAGGGGATGAAGCCGTGCGCCCACACCCCCCGCCAGTATAAAGGTGGCGGCATTCTGGATAATCCGTGGTCTCATGGTCCTATCGCTCCCTGCTACTTATTGTACACCATGGATAAAGCCCCTGGGGGCATTTATGCATGCTCCTCCGGATAGCCCACGACAATTGTGTATTCTCCTCGACCTTCTTTCCTTGCCACCTCCGATACAACCTCCTCGAAGGTGCCTCTTACGATCTCCTCGTGGATCTTCGTCATCTCCCTCAGGATGGCGACAGGCCTTCCCTGGAAGACCTCCTTCATAGCCTCAAGGGTTTCCAGGATCCTTCTGGGCGATTCGTAGAATACGAGGGCGTAAGGTATCTCCGACAACTCCCTGAGAGTTCTGAGGCGCTTTCCCCTCTTCTGGGGGAGGAAACCGAAGAAGAGAAAACGATCGGCAAAGACACCGGATATGGAAATGGCTGAAGCAGCCGCCGACGGACCGGGCACGGCCGCCACTTGGAAGCCCGCTTCGAGGGCCTCCTTCACGACCATGGTTCCCGGATCGGAGATACAGGGGGTACCGGCGCCGGTGATAAGGGCGCCATCCTCCCCTTTTCCGAGCCGTTCCACGATGGAGCGTGCCTTTCTGCCCTCGTTCTGGCTATGGATCGGGATGACCGGTTTCTTGATCCCGAGATGATTCAACAACTTGAGGGTTCTCTCCAGATTCTCTCCCACCACAAAATCCACGACGGCAAGCACCTCGACCGCCCGGTACGTGATGTCCTTTAAGTTGCCGATGGGGGTACCGACAACATAGAGTAGTCCGGCCATGAGTGACACCATGATAGTACAACGGAACGCTCTTGACAAGAGCCGGAAATACCATTATTTTAGTGGTAAACTGTGATCTGGAGCGGCAATGATCGTTTTTGTACTCTGTCTTCTCGTTTTCTTTTCCATCCCGTCGCCGGCTACCGCGGCCATTTACGGATACACGGATGAGGACGGGGTGTACCATTTCACCAACATGATCCCGGTTGGCAAGAAGTTTCATGTCGTCGTGCACGAGGACCGGAAGTCTTCGACCCTTAAGCCCTTCAACAACAGCAGCTTCGATAAACTGATCCTGCAGCACTCCAGAAACCACGGGGTCGACCCCTCGCTCATCAAGGCCGTTATGAAGGCGGAATCCAACTTCAACCCGCACGCCGTTTCCCACAAAGGGGCCCAGGGTCTCATGCAGCTCATGCCTGACACGGCCCGGCTGATGCGGGTGGGCGATCCCTTCGATCCCGACGAGAACATCAAGGGAGGCACACGGTATCTGAAACTCCTCGACGAGACCTTTCTCGGTAATCTTGACCTCGTCCTTGCCGCGTACAACGCCGGTCCCCAGCGGGTCATCGACCACAGGATGAACGTGCCCCCCATAGAGGAGACGAGGAATTTCATCAGGAGAGTCAAGTACTACTATCAGAGACTGAAAAACCCTCATGACAGTTAGCGATGAGAAGACACATCTCTGGACTCTGCCCAACCGGCTGAGCCTCATCCGGATACTGTCCATACCCGTTATTGTCTTTTTCATATCGAGCGAGGAGGAGGAACTTGTATTCGCCTCATGCCTCCTCTTCATAGTTGCAGGAATAACTGACGGCCTTGACGGGTTTATTGCCCGGAGATTGAACCTGACATCCAGGCTCGGCCTTTATCTTGATCCCCTCGCCGACAAACTTCTCGTTTCATCGGTCCTTATCACACTTACCTACTACAGGTTCGTTCCTTTGTGGATCACCATCCTTCTTGTGGCCAGGGAGTTTCTTATCAATGGGCTGCGGGCCTTCTACGCCATGGAGGGCATCGCCGTTCATCCATCCTTCACGGGGAAGGTCAAGACAGCCCTGCAGCTGATTGGGATCTCCTGTATTCTTCTGAACCACTCCTTCAAGAAACCGCCCCTCTTCCCGGGCCCTCTGGAGCCCGGAATGATCATCATCTACGGCGCACTGTTTTTCAGTCTTTATTCCGGATCTCAGTACGTGAGTGTTCTCTTCAGGCCGGCAAAGGGCCGCTGAGAAAGCTTGCGCAGGAACCGCATTCCCCGCAGTCTCTCTCTTTCCCGCTGTTCAGGTAGACTCCTCGTCGACCTGATGGGGTCTCCACCGTGAGACGGGTCCCTTTCCGGCCCTTTATATACCGGTGTTCGATCGGGGCCTTACCCAACCCGCCGGTCAGGTCTATGGCGTAGTGTGGAACGGCCAGCCCGGAGGCGTGGACCCGAAGGAACCTCATGATCTCCATACCCCACCCAACGGGGACCTTGAAGTGAGACGCCCCCCGCACCTCGTCGAGCTGAAAAAGATAGTAGGGTTTTACGCCCCGGGCCACAAGGGACTCAAAAAGGGACAGGAGGGTCACGGGACAGTCGTTTACACCTCTCAGAAGCACCGTCTGACTGACCACGGGCGCACCGGCCTTCCTCAGTCTCGCCAGGACGTCCAGCGCCTCGGGGGTAAGCTCCCTGGGGTGGTTTACGTGGATGACCATCCAGATCGGCTGGGCCTGTCTGAGGGCCCTCAGATGCCCGGGTCTCACCCCTTCGGGAAAGACTACCGGCAACCGGGTACTGAGACGTATCGTCCGGATGTGACCCGTCCTTCTGAGGCGAAGAAGGATCTCCGCCAGTTCGCCCGGCCCGACCGTAAGAGGATCTCCACCGGAGAGGATCACCTCCCGGATCTCCTCGTGATCTTCGAGGTACCGTAAAACGTCCTCTCTGTACCGGGACAGATCGGGTCCTTTCCCGGCCATCCTCTTTCTGTTGCAGAACCGGCAATACATGGCACAGGAGGAGGTTACCAGGAAGACTGCCCTGCCCGGATAGCGCTGCACCAAGCCCGGCACAGGGGAAGAGGATTCTTCACTCAGGGGATCTTCGTATCCTTCCCCGAAGGACAACTCGTCGATTGACGGGATCGCCTGTCTCGCTATCGGGCAGGATGGATCCGTCGGATCTATGAGGTTGAGATAGTACCTGGGTATGGAAAAGGGATAGTTCTTTGCCACCAGCTCGATCTCCTGCCGCCGCTTCCGGGGCAAGGGAACCGATCGAGCGAGATCCTCTATGGAAGAAATGAAAGGGAGGGTTGGTAAGGAGCCCTCCCCGTCTCCTGTCAAACTACGGAAGCGGCGCGAACTGAGCTCTTCTGTTCTTTGCCCACGCTGCTTCGTTATGACCCGGGTCGAGGGGTCTTTCCTTGCCATAACTCACAGTCTCGAGTACCTTGCCATCAACACCGAGGTTGATGAGATAGCTCTTCGCCGAGTCGGCCCTTTTCTGGCCCAACACGAGGTTGTATTCCACCGTGCCTCTCTCGTCGCAGTGGCCCTCGATCTTCACTTTCTTTCCGGCATTGGCCTTGAACCAGTCGAGGTTCTTCTTGAGGATCTCGGCATCGCCAGGCCTGATATTGTACTTGTCAAAATCGAAATAGATGTTCTCAAGACCGACCGCCGCCGGTGCGGCTGCTACCGGCGCCGGCGCGGCTGCCACCGGCATTTCCTTTTTTGCCTCGGGGGCAACAACCTTTGCCTCCGGCGCCTTTGGTGGAGGAGTCTCGCCCTTGATCTGCTGCATAAAACATCCGCATCCGCCCAAAGCAATAGCCAAAGCAAACACTAACATCACGAGGCCAAAGGATTTGATTTTCATATTCCTCCCCTTCCTTAAGAAATTAGGGTATATCCTCGGACAAGGATATACCCCTCTTCGCAACAACTATTTTTTCTCTGGTGCTGGTTTCTCTGGAGCTGGTGCTGGTTTCTCTGGAGCTGGTGCCGGTGCTTTCTCCGGAGCCGGTGGTGCTGCTGGTTTCGCCTCTTCCTTGGGTGGTGCCGGTTTCGGAGGTTCAGACGGTCCACACCCCGCTAAGGTGAAACTCGCAAAAAATGCCAGGGCAACAAACAGCAGAACGAGTCTCTTCATGTACTTTCACCTCCTTTCTTTATTTAGTAAAACATAATATATCGCTACCAATAAGTAAATTAAATTTTTTTAACAATCAAGTCTTTTCTTATTATACCCACATCTTCCTTCTTGCACAAGTCATTACCGGGGTTGAGTATTGCTGCGGTTCCACAGGCCACACCCAGGGCCAGAGCCTCCTTCAGGCTTTCTCCCCGGCTCAGTGCCCAAATCATGCCGCCAACCAGTGAGTTTCCCGCTCCGTTGGAACTTCGGGCATCCACCTTGGGGGGCATGACGTGGTAACTGCCTTCCTTTGAAATCCCCACTGCCCCGCGAGCCCCGAGGGAGACCACCACATGTTCCGAGAAGTCAAGAAGGGACCGGCCCCACTCCGTCACATCGTCCACATCGTTGATACTCCGTCCCAAAAGTCTCCCCAGTTCGTGAATATTCGGCTTGATCAAGAAAGGAGAGGCGGCCACGCCGTTTCTCATGGGCTCTCCGTCCGAGTCGAGTGTCACCTTCACCCCTTTCTGCTTCAAGGTGGTAATCATCTGGGCAAAAAAATAGTCGTCCATGCTTCCGGGGAGACTGCCGCCGACAACGACGTGGCTTCCAGACGGTATAGACCGCAGCTTGTCGAAAAACAGGGCAACTTCGATCTCCCCGGGCCGGGGACCGGAGGTGGCCAGAAGGGTGCGCACCTTCCTTTTTTGTTGGAGGAAGATGATATTCATCCTGGTCTCTTCCTGAATCCTGACAAAATCACAGATGAGTCCCTCGTAGAGCAGTTTGCTTTCAAGTTGAAAGCCGTTGTACCCTCCCACAAAACCGAGTGCTACGCTCTCACCTCCCAGTTCCCGGATGACCCGGGAGACATCGATGCCCTTGCCCGCCGCGTGCTCTCTCGCATGGACGATAGGATTCACATCGTCGTAAATCAACTCTTCCACTTCGACCATTCTGTCAAGGGAAGGGTTAAGCGTAACGGTATATATCATGGTTGACCTTTCGACTATTCTATTAAATGGTGGAGGAAATGGCCACACAAAAATGAGTGGGAACGCCCGGAGGAGCGCTTTCCCGCAGCCGGCAGATTCGTGGGACGCTACACTCTCCGTCGTGCCGTCATTGAAGAAAGGCTGATATTTGTGGTTATCGAGACAAATGGAGCGACCCTGCCGACCTATGCAGCCTCAAGGTCCGCCTATTCCGTCGTGACAATCCGCAGGAGCCCCTCAACAAGGCGAACCGGCTCAAGAGGGAGCTCATACTGGGCCTTGGTGGCCATGTTTCTTACAATGACCAGCCCTTTCTGGATCTCGTCGCCTCCGAGGATCAGCACGTAATCGGCCCCGAGACTGTCCGCATACCGCATCTGAGCCTTGAGCGACTTGTCCTCGTACGAATAGGAAAGCGGCAGCTCCCGCTGCCCCAGAGCCTTAAGGAGCGGAATTCTCCGGGCCTTCGCTTCATCTCCGAGGTAGGCAAGAAAAAAGAGGGGGTTCTTTTTTGTCTCGGCAGGGGGGCACAGAAGGGCCAGCCTCTCCATGCCAATGGCGAATCCTATGGCAGGGGTAGGCGGACCGCCCATCTCTTCCACCAGTCTATCGTACCGGCCTCCGGCGATGAAGGCCTTCTGGGAACCGAGGTCTTCGGAGGTAATCTCAAAGACCGTGCGGGTATAGTAATCCAACCCCCGGACGAGCCTCCTGTTCTCGGCAAAGGAAACCCCGAAATCCTTCAGGTGTTCCTTGAGGGTCTCGAAATGGATACGGCAGTCCCGGCAGAGGTGATCAAAGAGGAGTGGCGACCCCCTGCTTACCTCCCCGCATCGCTCCACTTTACAGTCAAAAATCCTCAAGGGGTTACGATCAAGCCTCCTGATACAGTCGTCACAAAGATCGCCCCGCTTCCCCTCGAAATAGGAAACCAGCACCTTCCGGAAAGGCTCACGGCAGAGAGGGCACCCTACGCTGTTGATCTCCATGTCGAACCGCAGGACATTGAGATCGTCGACGATACGCTTGATCATCCAAAGCTGCTCCGCGTCCAGAAACGGACCGGCCACGCCGAAGGCCTCCACATCCACCTGGTGAAAACCCCTGAACCTTCCTTTCTGAGGCCGCTCGTGCCGGAACATGGAGCCTATGGTAAAGAGCTTGGTCACCCGCTCCTTCGCGTGAAGGGATTCCTGAAGATAGGCCCGCACAACCCCCGCTGTGGCCTCGGGCCTCAGGGTAACCGAGTCACCACCCGCATCGGTAAAGGTGAACATCTCCTTTTCCACGATATCTGTCGTATCGCCGATGCTCCTGACAAAAAGATCGGTCTTCTCAAGTATGGGTGTTTCCAGTTCCCGGTAACCAAAGAGACCAAAAACCCTTCTTGCCGTCTCCTCGATGCGACGGAACCTTCCGATCTCCTCTCCTATAATATCCCTGAATCCCCGAAGGGTCCTGATCTTTTCCATTCCGGCCTGTCCCGATTCCCTTATGCCCGGATTGTCCCGCGCGCCTGTATTCTCATTCCGCGATCCTTTGAGTGCCTTCAGAATGCCTGGGGCTTCTTGGGCTTCTGGGGCGCCGGCGCGGGTTTCTTCACGGGAGGCTTTTTCTTCGCCGCCTCCTGTCTCTGTCTTTCCTGCTCCAACCTTTCTCTCTGGGCCTTCATGGCATCAAGTTCCGACTTCACCTGGGCCAGATCGTTTCTCAATTTCTGCCTGTCCCTGTTCAGGTCGTCCAGCTTCGTATCGAGGGCTGCAACCTGGTTCTTCATTTTGCGCAGCTCATCGATCTCGCCGCCGAGACCTGCCACCTTCACCTCAAGAAGCACGACCAGGACACCAAGGGCCACAACCACAAGTATGAGGACAATGCTCAGGACCGGCACCTTCCTGAAGAAGGCCTTGAATTTGTTCTCTTCCTCAAAATCCGCCTTCCTCTGGTTTTCCATGAGCTTGAGGAAATCTTCGCTGCTTCCGGCCTGTTTCTCATCATCCGTGTATATGGGCATCCCCGCCACCCCCTCGATCTGGATTCATGAAGACGTGAATTTTTCTTACCACATAACCGCCGTGAATACAAAACCAAATGTGACCCATGGTGCTTGTAATCCTTTGAAAAACCTTGACAATGGCTCGGGAAAAGCGTTATCTATCAACTGGTTTATGGACCGGACCCTCCTTCTGAACACCACCTTCGAACCCTTAAGCGTCCTGTCGTGGAAGAAGGCGGTGACCCTTGTGTTCCTCGGCAAGGTGGAGGTTCTTAAGGAGTACGAGAGGAGCATCAAAGGTGTTTCCTCTTCCATGAGGCAGCCGGCCGTCATCAGGTTGCGCCGCCTCGTCCGCAACAACCACAGTAACGTGAAATTCTCCCGGAGAAATATCTTTCTTCGGGACGACTATACCTGCCAGTACTGCGGCCAACGTTACGACCCCAAATATCTTACCTGCGATCACATCATCCCCAGATCGAGGGGAGGCTCCACCGAGTGGACAAACATAGTCACCTCCTGTGTCCGGTGCAATCTGAAGAAGAGCGACAAGCTGCCGGACGAGGCAGAAATGTTCCCCCGCAAGAGGCCCTCGAGGCCGAATGGTTTCTACATGGTCCTGCTCCACGTGGGCATGAAGGTCTATCCGGAGTACTGGCGCGACTATCTTTTTCTGAGGGACTGACATGGACAGAGTATGGGCACCGTGGCGCATCGAATACATCACCACTGCCAGCAACCGGGAGGCAGGCTGTTTCCTCTGCATCGACCCGGCCAATGACGAACAGGCGATGGTGGTGGGACGAAAAGGAACCGCCTTGGTGGTGATGAACAGGTATCCTTACACGAACGGGCACGTTATGGTTGTCCCTGTCCGCCATACCGGGTCAATTGAGAATCTTACGGATCAGGAACTTCTGGACATGAACCATCTTGTGCAGATCATGAGCGCTGTCTTCCGGGAGGAGTTCAGGGTCGACGGCATCAATATGGGCATCAACCTCGGGAGGGCCGCCGGTGCGGGCCTCGAGGAGCACATGCATATCCATATGGTGCCGCGATGGTTCGGAGATACGAATTTCATGGCCGTAACGGGGGAAACCCGGGTCATTTCGGAACACATCGACCAGTCTTACCGGAAGCTGAAGAGAAGATTCCTTGAAAAGGTTTCTTGACCCCTCCCCACCGATTATCACCCCAACCCGGCTTGTCTCCACCCTCACAAAGAAAAGGCCGGCGGAGTTGATCCTGCCGCGACGGGCCATCATCACCTTCGACGGTCGGGACATGCACCGCGTGACAGGCCGGCGGCCGGCCCTGATCGTTGCGCCTTGGGCCCGTTACCGGCACATCTACAGGATCCAGGGCACCGGGACCGTGCTTACCCGGTGCCGTGTGGGCGGCTCCAATATGGCGGCCCTGGTGGAGGAGCTGGCTTCCTTCGGGGTTCAGGAGTTCGTCGTGTGGGGTTACTGCGGTGCCATCGACCCGGGTCTCGCCATAGGAGACCTGCTCCTCGCCAGCGGCGCCCTTCGGGAAGAGGGGGTCTCCTATCACTACCTAGACGATGAGGACGAACTGGTTCACGCTCCCTGGCTCGACGACTGGGAATCAAGGGCCGTCGATGCCGGCTTCGCCATAGGTCCCGTCTGGACCTGTGATGCCCTGTATCGGGAGACACACGACAAGGTCGCCCGATTCCTGACGCGGGGCGTACGGGCGGTGGAGATGGAGGTCGCTTCCCTCTATGCGGTCTGCCGGTACCGGGGCGTGAAAGGCATCGCCCTTCTCGTGGTCTCCGATCTCCTTCGGGAAGACGGGTGGGTACCGGGTTTTTCCTCGAAGGCTTTCCGGGACGGCGTGGAGAGAATCGTCTCCTTTGTCATGGAAGAAGCCATTGCGTGACCACGGGTGGCCGCTCCCCTCGCGCCTTTGTTCCGCGGATTCGCCACGACCGGCTGCAAACGCTCTCCCCGCGGCAACCACGCACAACCCCTTCAGTCATCCCTGATCCCATCGTTGCGGCACAAGTGTTGATACCCTCAGTACCGGCCGGCCTTCTTCGCTCATACCGTTATGTTCCCCCTCACCTCTCGAAAACCGGCCTGCAGGGGACGTCCCTGCAGATGTCGGCCACCAATCGGGGCGTCTTCTGTAGTCCATTTGACAGAGCGACGGCCAAGGGCCGGTGTTAACTAAGGGGCACGGCGGAAGGTATATCCGGCGGCCTGAGAGGTCCTCCGCCTCGCAGAATCGTCGGGATGGGACCGGAGTACACATCACATTCCAGGGGGTTGACCATGAGCGTATGGACTGAAGCCTTCAAGGTGGCAACCGTAGGCCTCTCGATCGTCTTCATCACCCTTATCGTGCTGGCGGCAACCGTGAAGATCATGAGCCTTTCCGTGAGAAAGATGGAAAAACCAAGAGGCGGCAAATAGATGCAAGACTTCCAGACTCTGAATACCATCCTTCTGAAGACCGGCTTGGTTCATCTCACGGTCGGTCATGTCGTCATGTGGTGCATCGGGTTTTTGTTTCTCTACCTCGCCATCAGGAAAGACTTCGAACCTTTGCTCCTCGTACCGATCGGCTTCAGCATATTCCTCGTCAACCTCCCTATTGTCCCCCTCACCGGTCCGGGAGAACTGCTCGACATCTTCTTCAAATATGGTCTTGAAACGGAGATTGTGCCGTGCCTCATTTTTCTCGGTATCGGCGCTCTCACCGACTTCGGTCCCATGATCGCGAACCCGAAAACCATCATACTCGGAGCAGGCGCCCAGCTTGGCGTCTATATCGCCTTCTTCGGCTCCATTTTCCTCGGTTTCACCACCCAGGAAGCAGCGAGTATCGGCATCATCGGGGGCGCCGACGGCCCCACAAGCATTTACCTCGCCACATCCCTGGCACCCCACATGATCGGAATGGTAGCGGTGGCAGCATACTCCTATATGTCCATGGTTCCCCTCATCCAGCCCCCGGTTGCCAGACTGCTGACAACCGAGAAGGAGCGAAGGATCAGGATGAAGCAGCTCAAACCCGTCTCCAGAACGGAGAAGGTCGTCTTCCCGCTGGTGGCCACGGTGGTGGTCTGCCTCCTCACACCCCCTGCCGCTCCGCTCATCGGCCTCCTGATGTTGGGAAACCTGTTCAAGGAGTCCCGGGTGGTCGAACGACTCCTCAAAACGTCCCAGAATGACCTTCTCAACATCGTCACCATTCTCCTGGGTCTCAGCGTGGGATCCACCATGAGGGCCGAGGTCTTTCTGAGCCCCAAACCACTCTTCATTTTCCTGCTGGGTCTCGTGGCGTTCGCCTGTTCCACTGCCGGCGGGATTCTCATCGCCAAGACCATGAACCTCTTCCTGAAGGAAAAGATCAATCCCCTCATCGGGGCGGCGGGGGTATCCGCAGTACCGATGGCTGCCCGGGTGGCTCAGAGGATGGGTACGGAAGCGGATCCCAAAAACCACCTCTTGATGCACGCCATGGGACCCAATGTTGCAGGCGTTATCGGCACCGCCGTGGCGGCAGGCATGTTCCTCTCACTTCTCAAGTGATCTGCGGGTTCGGACCGGATCCTCTCTGTTTCGGTCTACTTTGATGTTTGAGCGATCTTTCTATCCAGAGCGCTCCTGTGTTCGTATGTCTCCCAGGCGATTTGTTTGGCAAGGGTCCTGTACTCGGCGTCATCCGTTTTCACCACATCCTGGTAGTGACTCTCGATCACGGATTGCTCAATGTCACGAAGGATGAACAGGGCCTCTTTCTTGTTGAGGCTTCTTTTCCTGAGTTTCTCCGTCACCTCTTTCACGTAGGCCGTGAAGTGCTCCACGGCGGTCAGGTTGAAAGAGGGATTCTGTGTGAACCTGTCGGCCTTCCGTGAAACAATCTCCATCATCTTTCTGATGTTCTGGGCATGCTGCACTTCCTGCTTCTGGAGACCAGCCCAGAATGGTCCATCCTCCTTCCACAGGGCATCGCATGCACGATAGAGTTCGCTCACCGCCAGCTCGGCCTGAACCATGGCATGAAGGATCTTCAAGATCTCCTGAAGGTTGGAGCCTGTCGCAGCCGTCATGATCTCATTCCTCCTCGCCCTCTCCCGGCAGAAAGCACATAGGCCTTTCGCCCATTATACTAGATCGGGACGATTTTGCCAGCACCTTAAGGCACCTCACCCCTTTCCGATCCTCTGGACGGGTGGACAGGAAAACCCTATACTAAGGTCATGGAAAGGACAGCGGACATCGTCATCATCGGCGGCGGCATCATCGGCACCTCGATCGCCTACCATCTCGCTGAAAAAGGGGCAGGAAAGGTGGTCCTCCTGGAACGGGGCATGCTCGGCGAAGGCTCCACGGCCCGGTGTGCCGGAGGTATCCGGGCTCAGTTCTCCACGGAGATCAACATCCGTTTTTCTCTTCAGAGCCTCGAGACCTGGAACCGTTTCGAGGACATCTTCGGTGTACCCCTCGATTTCCGGCAGGTGGGATACCTCTTTCTGGCGACCACACCCGACGAAGTCGCCATCTTCAGGGTCAACGCGGAACTGCAGCGGTCCTTCGGTGTGCCGGTGGAACTCCTGTCGGCGGACGAGATAGCGACACGGTGGCCCTTTCTCAGGACCGACGATCTCGCGGGCGGCACTTTCTGTGCCACGGACGGCTATGCCGGTCCTTACGAGGCCCTCACCGGATTCGTCAAAGGGGCCCGAAGGGCAGGAGTGAGGATCTACGAAGGGACTGAGGCCCAGGCCATCGTGACGGAAAGGGAGCGTATCGGGGGGGTAGCCACCTCCCAGGGGGATATATACTGTCCCGTGGTCGTGAATGCAGCGGGGCCCCGGGCAGCCTCGGTGGGTGCAATGGCCGGGGTGGAGATACCTGTTCAGCCCTATCGCCGGCAGATCTTCTTTACGGCGCCCTTTCCCTACATACCGGATTCCATCCCCCTCGTGATCGATTTCCATCGCGGCTGGTATTTCCGGAGAGAGGTGAAGGGTCTCCTCGTTTCGGGTCCCAAGGATGAGCACCCAAGTTTCAGCACCGGCGTGGATTACAGCGTCATCGGGGAGGTGGCAGAGCATGCCGTCTACCGCGTGCCGCCCCTCGAGAAGGCGCAGATCACCCATGGTATGGCGGGATCCTATGAGATCTCCCCCGACAACCACGCGATCCTCGGTGAAGCCCCGCATCTGAAAGGATTCTTTCTGGCAAACGGGTTCAGTGGCCACGGTTTTCAACACAGTCCGGCGGTCGGTAAGGTAATGGCGGAACTAATCCTCGGGGAGACACCGTCGATTGATATATCGGCGCTTTCCCTCGATCGGTTTCGGACAGGCCGACTGATCAGGGAGCCTCTCACCGCGTTCAGGGAGTGAGGCGGGACGGTACAGTCCGTGCCTGTGATGAAATTCATGGTTGTCTGGTGCAACGTCAGACGACCTTCCCCTGTCGGCGAACGACCGGTTTTGCAGGTGGGACTGCCCGGCACGGGCAATTATCAAGCGCCTCTCCCCTGCCCTGCCGGTTGCGGTCCCTTCCTCAGCCGGGCCCATGCAAAGGCACAGACGGCCAGACCGATGCCCGCCAGTTCCAGGCCCATGGCCGGGAACACAAGAAGCGCTGCCGCGACGGCAAAAAGGAGTCGCTGCGCCGGGTTGAGAGGGTGTTGCACGTGGCCTGCTATGGCCGCGGCAAGACAGGCGACCCCCGTTATGGTGATCCCGGTGGCATAAAGGATTTCAAGCAAGGTCCCTTTCAGGAGGAGGGCGGGCTGAAAGACAAAGGCAAAGGGTATGAGAAATCCGACCATGCCCAGCCGAAAGGCCTCGAACCCGGTGGCCATCATGTCCGCCTGGGCGATGTTCGCCGCGGCAAAGGCCGTGATGGCATCGGGGGGGCTGATGTCTGAGAGCACCGCATAATAGAAGATAAACAGATGGGCCGCCAGCACCATGACCCCGAACTTCCCGAGGGTGTAGGCGCCGACGGTGACGGCTATGATGTAGGAGGGCGTGGTGGGTATGCCGGTGCCGAGAACGCTTACCACAACGAAGATAAGGATCATGGCCAGCAGAAGGTTATCGAAGGAAAGGCTGGTCAGGACGGTTCCAAAGGCCAGGGCCGCACCGGTACGGGTGAGGACCCCCACGATCATGCCGGACCCGGCTAGGGCGGTAGCGATGATGGCGGCGTTTACGGATGCCTGAAAAAGGGTGTCAAGAAGTCGCGGGGGCGTCATCCAGGTCCTCCGGTTCAGAAAAGAGAGGCCGAACATGACGAGGACGCCGAAGAATGCGGACTTGCTGGGAGAGTAGCCCATACCGAGAAATACCATGACGAGAAGGAAAGGCAGGAACAGATAGGACTGACGGGCAATAGTCGGGAAGGCGGGGCGTTCCGATTTCGGCAGGGCCGTCAGTCCATACCGCCTCGCCATGAAATGGATGATGAAAAAGAGACCCAGGTAGTAGAGAACAGCCGGGATCGCGGCGGCTTTGATGATGTCGAAGTAGGGGATCCCCGTAACCTCGGACATGATGAAGGCCCCCGCCCCCATAATGGGAGGCATTACCTGACCCCCTGTTCCGGCTACCGCCTCGATGGCCGCTGCCTGCCTCGGAGAAAAACCGGCCCTTTTCATGAGAGGGATGGTAAAGCTTCCCGTTGCGTACACATTAGCGACGGTACTTCCGCTGACCGTACCGTACAGGGCGCTCGAGATCACCGCTATCTTGGCCGATCCTCCCCTTGCCCAACCGGCCGTCCATACGGCAAAACTGATGAGGAACTCCCCCACCCCCACGCTGAGCATGAAGGCTGCAAAGAGGATGTAGATGAAGAGTATGTTGCTCGAAATACCTGTCAGAAAACCGAAGATACCCTCGTCTCCTGCCATGAAGAGCACTTCCACCATCCGTGAGAAGGTATATCCCTTGAACCTGAGGATCCCCGGCCAGTAAGGCGCGGTGACAAGATAAAAGATGGTGACCGCGATGGTAAGCGCCATCCATCGGGACAGCGCCCTCCTTACCGCCTCCACCACCAGGACCACCATGGCGGCCCCGAGAATTGCTTCCACCGTGGAGACGTCGTCGAAGCCGACCATACGGTTGTTCAGGTGGTCACTGTTCCACACCGTGTACAGAGGACCGAGAAAAGAGATACAAGCTGCTATCCAGTCCAGGACGCTGGGTCGGTCCTTGGGAGACTTTTCCCGGGCCGGATAGAGGAGGAAAACCATGGGCAGAAGGAAAAGGAGGTGGAGACCCCTCTGGGTGCGAGGCTCCAAGGATCCGTAGCCGGACGTATAGAGATGGAACAGGGCGGCGGCGGCCCCGCAGGTCACGAGGCCGTGCTTCACCCAGCCCGTTAGAACGCGCATAGCGGAACAGACCCCGTTATTTCACGATCCCTTTTTCGCGGTAGTACCTTTCGGCGCCCTGGTGTATCGCAACGCCGGTCCCGGTCACCGCATGCCTGAGCTCGTAGGTCGCAAGGCTGCCGTGGATCTTCCTGAACTGGTCCAGATTTTCGTGGATCGTCTTTGCAATCCGGTAAGCCGTCTCATCGGGGACGTTCCTGCCCACAAGTATCACGCTGCCGGCCGTTGCGGTGGTCACCTCCTCGTTTCCGTTGGCAGCCCTGGGGTAGGTGCCCGCGGGAACCCTGTGGCTGGTGATACCATACTGAGAAAGGCTTTTCAGCAGGGCCGGCGGAAAATGCATCAGCCGGAGCTGTCTTCCCACCGAGGCCTCGGTTACCGCCGCAGCGGGCAGGGCGAGGAAGGTGAAAACCGCGTCCACGTTTCGATCCTTGAACTGGCTCGCCTGTTCCGCGTAGGAACCCCTGAAGAATTTAAAACCCGCCGCCTCCAGTTCTTTGTAGTTTGTCTTATAATGGGCGAGGACCTTTCTGAACACCCATTCGTCCGAGGTGCCCGTCGGTGAGATGGCAATCCTTAACGGCTTCTTCAGACTGAAAATCTCGTCCATGGTCCGGTAAGGACTCTCCGCCCCGACATAGAAGTGGAAGAAGTTGAGGCTCATGCCGCCGGCAATGGCCCGGAGGTTCGCATGTTTTTTTTTGAAAGGGTCCTCGCCGTTCCACGCCGCCACGTTCAGGAAAGGAAGTCCCCACCCGAGCTCACAGTCGCCCCTGTCAACCAGCGAGGTGTTCACGGTGCCGCCCCCCGGGATGACCTTCACGTTAATGCCGCCGGATTTCTCGTTGATGAGGGCCGAGATGCCGCCGGCGATGGCGTACCATCCCCCACCGACGCCACCGGCCGTCCAGGTCAGGTTCTGCCCTTGACTTGGGGAAGCGGCGAGCAGCATGAGGCACAGGGCACAACATAGGAAAAGGCATCGTTGCATGACTACCTCCTCTCGAAGATGGGAATTGGAAAGAGACCGGGGCTCTTTCAGTTCGTTATTGTACACGGGGAAGTCCAAAAAGTTAAAGTGTTTAATGATTCCCCGTTGCTCCAAAGCCTTCCCGATCGGCACGGCTTTGGGTTACAATAGGGAACGGGCACACGAAACCCCTGAAGGAAGGAGACGACAATGGGCAGATCGTTGAGGAACATGGCACTCACCACGAGCGCCGCCATACTCCTTCTCTTCGTGGTTTTTGTCGTCAACCAGACGGCACAGGTGGTACACCTGGCCTCGACCATAAGTCCCCTCTTCGGATCTGTCGTCCTGTGGATCCTTCTTACCCTCTACGGCCTCATCCTTCTCATCCCCCTTGCCCTCTTCCTCAGGTTGCCCAAGCCCCTCACGCCCCCAGCGGGCGATGATGAGGCGGAATTGTCAGCCTTCCTCGAGGCCCTGAAGAAAAGGCTCGCCGCCAATCCCGCCCTGAGGAACAGAGAGCTGAAAGACAGGGTCCAGATAGAAGAGGCCATGGCCCTGCTCAATGCCCGGGCGGACGAGATCGTGAAGAATACGGCGGCAACCGTCTTTATCTCGACCGCCATTTCCCAGAGCGGGCGTCTCGATGCCTTTCTCGTCCTCGGTGCCCAATCGCGCATGATCTGGCAAATCGCCCGTCTCTACTACCAGCGACCGGCACCCCGTGAACTTGTGGGCCTCTATGCCAACGTGGCAGCCACCGCCTTTCTGGCCGGCGAAATAGAGGACATGGATATCAACGACCAGGTCCAGCCCATCGTCTCCTCGGCCCTCGGCGCCCTTGCCGTATCCGTGCCCGGCGTCCAGTTGGCGGCATCCCTCATTGTCAACTCGGTACTCACCGGGACGGCAAACGCCTTCCTCACCCTCCGGGTAGGAATGATCGCGCGGCGTCACTGTGCGGCCCTGGTGAAGCCGGAACGGCGGTCCCTCCGCCGCGCCGCAACAGTGGATGCGGCCAGACTCCTCGGGGCTGTGGTGAAACAGGGTGCCGCCAAGGTTTCGAAGGCGGTCTGGGATGCCTCGAAGGAAAAGATGGATTCCACGGTCTCAGGGGTTAAGGAATACGCGAAGCGGACCGCTCGGTCCCTCATCTCAAAGCTCGGCTAAGCCTCGATTTTCCTTGCTTTTTCGCCCAAAATCCGTAAACTATAAGCCGCACGAAAAGGTAAGGGAGACGGATTCATGCACATTTCAATCATCGGAGCCGCCCGCTCCGGAAAAAGCACCCTCTTTCAGGCGTTGCGGGGCCAGGGCCAGCCATCCCAGGGGAGGGCGGACATGGCAAGCGCTGTCATCGACGTGCCGGACGAACGTCTGGACACCCTCGCCGCCATCTACAAGCCGCGCAAGACTACGTACGCGCGCATCACCATCAACGACACCGCGACGGACAGCCGGGTCCTCACGGAGCTGCGCCTCAGCGACGCCTTTCTTCTTGTCCTGCGGGACTTTGACAACGGCGAACCGGCCGATCCGGTCACCGATTATCTCGCGGTGATCAACGAATTTATCCTCTCCGATCTCGGACAGGTGGAAACGAGACTTGAAAGGATAAAGAAGCAGGGCGTCAAGGGTAATGCACAGCTCGCTCAGGAGGCGTCAGCCCTGGAAGAGTGCCTTTCCCATCTTGGCGACGGCCGCCCCCTGTCTACCCTCGACCTCTTCCAAAGGGACGGTAAGTCCCTGAGAGGCTTCCAGTTTCTCTCCCTCACGCCGGTCATGGTCCTCCTTAACCTCTCGGAGGCCGCCCTTACGGGATCCTCTTCCGCCCTCCAGGAGATTGCCGGAAGACTTCCTTCCGGTGTCCCGCTTGTGGCCGCCTGTGCCTCCCTTGAAGCCGAATTGGCTTTGATGCCCGCCACGGAACAGGGGGGCTACATGGAAGAATACGGCATTACCGAGTCCCTGAGGGGTCGCATTATCCGCCTTGCCATGGACACGCTCGGGCTGATCTCCTTTTTCACCGTCGGCGAAGACGAATGCAGGGCATGGCCCATCCGAAGGGGTTCCACGGCTCAGGAAGGCGCAGGGGCCATCCACAGCGATTTGGCCGCCAGATTTATACGGGCCGAGACGGTATCCTATCAGGATTTCATGGCCCACGGCGGCATTGGAGGATGCAAAAAAACGGGGCTCTGGCGCCTCGAGGGAAAGACCTACGTCCTTCAGGATGGCGATATACTGACTATCCGGGCCGGCAACTGACCGCCCGTCCCTGCCCCAACCAGGGCTGCCACCTTCGTCTGTTCTGTCCGGGACCATAATTTTCTTTGCTTTCTCTTTTGATTTGTGGGATACTACTGCGAAGTGTCGGACGTATCCGTTATTTGTGGTCCCAAAAGCCCCTATCTTTTGCACTATCCTCATAACATCACATCCGTTATCTTCACCCAATAATTCAAGGAGGTTTTGTACATGGCAAAAGGAACAGTGAAGTGGTTTAACGAGTCCAAGGGTTACGGCTTCATCACCAAGGAAGAAGGCGGGGATATCTTCGTCCACTACTCAGCCATCGAAGGCACGGGCTTCAAGAGCCTTTCGGAGGGTGACAAGGTGAGTTTTGAAGTAGCCGAAACCCCGAAAGGGCAGAGCGCAAAGAATGTAGTTAAACTTTAAAAGGAGAGACGGATGTTCGAGGTGACAGAAAAAGCAGGCGAAATGATCAACCAGTTTCTTACGGACAGGAAACTCGAAGGAGCCATCAGGATTCTCGTAGCCGGAGTCGGGTGATCGGGGCCCTCTATGGGCATGGCTCTGGATGAGCCGAAAGAGGATGACCATGTGTTTACCGAGAGGGGGGTCACCTTCCTGGTGGAGAAGAAACTCTTTGACGAGGCAAAACCGATCACGGTCGACTACATCACTACAGACAGGGGCGAGGGTTTCAAAATAACGTCCGCCCTCACGGGCGGAGCCAACTGCGGGAGTACCTGCGGAGGCAGCTGCTGAGAAGAAACGGGGCATGGCGGCGAGAAGACCCTCTTCTTGTGCCATGCCCTTTCCATACTGTCGCAATCACAACAACAGAGAACACATGAATTATTGATGCCCACCCCCGGTGGGCACGCAATTTCCTATCACCCATCCCCCTCATTATAGTCCATGGTCATTGAGGCAAAAGAGCTTTTCTCCGCCCCGCACACAGGACAGACCCACCCTTCGGGGAGCCGGTCGAAGGGGTTCATCTCCACGTCATCGTTATACTGATACCCGCACACCGTGCACACATGTATCATAGACGCCTCCATCCACTGTGTCGCTCATCTCAGCCGGCAAGGAATTCCAAAACTTCCCGGTTAAACCTTTCCGTTGCCTCGATAGGGGGGAGATGGCCCACCCCGCTGTAGGCAGAGAGCCTTCCCCTCCGTACGCGGGCAGCCAGATACTGCCCGTTCCTGAAAGGTATGACCCGGTCTTCCGTGCCGTGGACCACCAGGACGGGTGCCTCTATGTCGCCCAGCCGGTCCGAAACGCCTTTCCTGATGTACGCCAAGACGGCGTCCATCTGGCGTTCGTAAGGTTCGTCCGCCACGGCCTTCTCCACGAAGATCTGCACATACCGGGTTGCGTCCTCTCCCTGTCTTTCCACAAACCCGGGGCCGGTGACGAACGGGAGGACACGCCGCATCCGTTCCTCCGCCGTCTCACCCTCCCTCCTCCTCACAACCTCATCCAGCTCGGGACCGGCCGGGGCATGGGCCGGTCCGCCGGGAGAGGTGGAGACCAGCACGAGCCTGCCCAGCCTGCGCCCGAAGGCAAGGGCAAAGGTGAGGGCGATAAACCCGCCCATGGAGATGCCGATCATGTGGGTCCTATCGATCCTCACGCGGTCCAGCATCCTCGCCAGGTCGTCGGCCATATCCTCGATCCCGTACGGCGCGGGCACCGGAGGACTGTCCCCGCCATCACGATTATCCACGAGAATGACCCTGTACCGTGCCGACAACGCATCGATCTGTTTCCACCAGAAAAGCCGGGAGGCACCCAGGCCGGGAATCAGCACGACCGGATCCCCTACACCCCGTTCCTCGCAATACAGATGAGGACGATCACGCCTCTTCAGAACGTTTCCCCTTTCATCTTCCCGAGGCGCTCGCAGACCGTCTCCGTTACCGGCGTTTCTATGCCCAGGGAGGCACCCATCCTCAGTATCGTCCCGCCGAAGAGATCCCGTTCGTTCCCCTTCGTGGTCTCTGAAAAATCCCTTTGAAAGGATGTCCGCGTGTCGGGAGGAAAGGCGTGTCCCTTCCGGTACGAATCTGCGGTGATACCCTCCGGCAGCATGATCCCTCTCTTTCGGGCTATGGCAAAGACTTCATCCGCGACGGCACGGACGTAGTCACTCAACTCCCCGGACGCCATCACCTCTCCTATAGTCTTGCCGAAACAGGCGGTCACGAGACCGAAGGGTGCAATAAAGAGGAATTTTTCCCAGATGGCAGGATAGGGATCGTCGAGCCAGCGATGGTTGATTCCAGCCCGGTCGAAAAGGTCCGGCACTTCCGCCGGGGATGCATCGGGATGGCGGGGATCCCTGCCGAAGAGGATGGTGCAGGCCCCGCCCTTCTGGGTCACCTTGCCCGGCCTCTCGATGTGGGTCCCTATGTAGACACAGGAGGGAAAGATGATACCTGCATCCAGGTTCTCCCTGATCCTTTCGTAGATGTCCACCCCGTTGAGGAGGGGAATGAGTATCGTGTGACCCGCCACCTTCTCCCTGAGCTCCGTGACAACCTTCCGGAGGTCGTAAGACTTCACCGACAGGATGCACAGATCGAGGACCGGCAGGTCCCTCACATTCTCCGTCGCCAGGGTGGGGGTACAGGTGAACTCACCCTCGGCTTCGGTGCTGACCAGAAGCCCGTGCCTCCTGATCTCTTCGAGGTGTGCGCCCCTGGCGAGGAAGAAAACCTGGAGGTCCCGGTCCGGAGCGAGGAGACGGCACAGTTTTCCACCGAAATAGCCCCCAACCCCCCCTGCGCCGATCACACCAATGTTCCTGATCATTTCAGTCACACCCCTCTCTCGATCACCCTGTCGGGAAGGCCGCGCCCAACCGGTTCCCGTCTCCCCATCCTCGTCGTGGACCCGCTCCTTCCGGCTCACCTCCACAGGCCCGCACCGTCCGATCCGGCCCCGGACGAGGAAAACCCAGTCTTCCGCCTCATCGTCTTCCATACTATGGCACAAAAAAGGCAGGGCCTCAACGGCCCTGCCTGTCATCGGGACGTGCCACTCCCCCTATTTCTTCCAGGAACGTCTCACCAAGGCACCGACACCGCCGAGAAGGAGAAGTCCCAGGGTGGAAGGTTCCGGGACACTGGCGACCGGTCCGTGTCGGATACTGTCGAAGCCGATGTTGCAGTCGGGGTACATGCTGTCACCATCATCCTCCCACACACGAACGCTCATGATCTTGGTCCCGCCCGTGGCGACCACACCCCAGAAATCGGCGGCTGCGGGAGCTCCCCCCCAGTTGCCCGAGATGGGAATCATGCCGCTCAAGGCCGGGCCGTTCTGATCGAAGACCTCGTAATGGGTGTAGCTGCACCCGTCGGCCGACTGGGAGAGGTGATCGAAGCCGAAGTAGTCCAGGGGTGTGGAGAAGACGAACTTCACCCCATCGTTCTGATTTGAATCCGGTCCAGGCACGAGAGCGACACCCCCGGGGGAGAGCACATTCTCCTTCGTGGTGGGGAAGAGTTTGTTGCTGTCCGGATTCGGCACCCCATCGAAACCGCCTGTCGTGTACGTGTCGCTCCCCTTTACCACGATCAGGGGTGCTCCGGTCTGGACGAAGGTGACCCCCTTGACGGTGGTCCCTCCGATATCGGTCCCCGGTGTGATGCTATCAAAATCGATGGTCACGGGTGCATTTCCTGTAGCCGTCATGAACCCGGCGAAATTGTTCCGGTCGTACACCACGAGGCCCGCCAGGGCCTGGGACCCCAGAAGCACAGTCATCGCTACTACCGCCAGCGCAAAAGAAACGGTTTTTTTCAACACCTTCTCTCCCTCCTCATCATCTGATGTCGTGGTTACGTCATGACCACGATCTGTATGACAGCAAGGTGCGTGCCACAAGGTCATCAGATTGCATATTATTGGAATAATTTACATAATTCTGTCATACAGAATTGCCGCTTCGTCCATTCTGTAAGGGTCTTCGACGGGCAATCCCGTCGCCCACCGGGACCAAGCTCGCTTATCTTCTTTTATCCTGAAGAGATAGAACCGATGATCCCCCCTGACCGGAGGGACCATCCGACATGTAAAGGATCGCGACACACGGGGCCCGACGGACAGGCGTCGTTCACCAGCGGTCCCTGTGGATCCGGGATGGATTGAACCTGTCTTCCCACCCCTTCTTCTCCGCGGGATATCCTATGGGAACGACGGCAAGGGGTATGATGTGGTCGGGGATGTTGAGGAGCCTTTTCACCCCCGTCATCCTCTGCTCATAAGGATAGAGGGTCGTCCACACGGCCCCGAGGCCCATGGAATGGGCCGCGAGGAGTATGTTCATGGTGGCGTTCGAGCAGTCGAGGGCCCACAGGCCTGCCTGCGCCTCCAGTTTCGTGTTCCCGCATATCACGATGGCGACCGGTGCGTCCGGAACATGTTTGGCAAAGGGATGGAACTGGGGGAACTGCTGGAGTACCGCCCTGTCCCTGATGACGATGAACTCCCACGGCTGCTCGTTTCGCGCGGAAGGGGCGCTCATGGCCGCCCGAAGCAGGATGTCGATCGTTTCGTCCGATACGGGCTGACCGGTATATTTGCGGATGCTTCGCCTCGTGAATATGGCGGTGAGGGCATCCATGCTTGACGTTGCGGGCACAGGCGCCCCGACTTGCGCGGCCTTCACCGCCGGTGACTGGGCCGCTGCGGTCTGCCCATTGATGTCCGGGCCGCCGACCAGCATGATTGTCGTGGCAAGCACTATGAGAAGAAGCTTCTGTCTCGGTACCGATCCTGCGATGCCATGCATGGTAGACCCCCCCTTCAGTACGGACGACCTCTATGTCTTCTTTCGGACGGAGATCCGCCGACAGGACCCGGGCATCGGTTGGCCCCTTGTAACCCTGAGAGTCAACCGGATGGAACTGCGGACAATCGTCCGGCCAAGGGCTATTTGCCGCATACTTTGTGGAGGATCTCCCATTCCACCATGTCCCCGTAAATGGCCATCCACTCGGACGGCTTGTCGGTCGACTGGACCTGGTTGTTCCAGTCGGTCACTTCGAGAATCACGGTCCGGTATGTGCGCTCATAACAGTCATACTCATCGAGCGACACGATCTCCTGCTGGTATGAACCCTTCGGAAAGATTCGCTTCTTCCATATCTTCACCAGGTTCGTGCCGGCGCCCTCCACGGGGCCTTCTGCAGAAAAGAAGTTCACCCCTCTTGAATCCCGGCCCCGGTCCACCCACTTCTCCGGTTTGTCCGGAACCTCGGCGAAAACAGCCACACAGGAGAGAAGCAACACACCAAGGGTAACACCCGCCAACGCCACGTGCCTTTGTCTCATCTTCATCATGGGTCCATTATACCAGAAAAGAAAGGACAAGTGACCTGATAAGTGCGCCAGGCAGCGGATGGCCCTCAACGCACCAGGTTGCTTAACCTTTTCAGGGCGTCGAGCCTGTCCCTGTCCCCCAGTTTTGCCCTTTCGATGCAGACCTGCAGAACTTCCACAGACCTGTCGTAGGCAGGGCGATCCACCGGAAAAGGGTGGCCGTCCTTTCCTCCATGGGCGAAACTGAAGCGGGCAGGATCCTCGAAACTGGGCGGCGCGTGGTAGACCAGCTCCGCCACGAGAGCGAGAGCCTGCACAGTCCGCGGTCCGACCCCCTTCACCGCCAGGAGTTCCGCGAAATCCCGGGGTTGGGACTCGTGAAGAGCCGTAAACACCTTGGAGAGGCGGCCGACGTTCACATCGGATGGTGTTATGGCATGCCCTTTGGGCATGGAGAGGTGCACCCTGTTCCAGGTCTTGATCATGGTCGAGGGGTCCTCCCGGGAAAAAGAGAGCACCGCATCCTGGGCCCCTTTGCTCTCGCGGGCCACAAAGTTCATGGTCTCGCCCGGAACGTCACAGGTGATCCCCGTGTGGGGCTCGCATGTTACCTTTAGGTCCTCTCGGGACAACCACTGGTAGCGACGGGCCATCTTTGTCTCCTCGTTCATCCCCTGTTGCACGATGGCCCACTCCCCGCCCCTGGTGAAAAGAAAGGTGTGATGGTAGAGGTTGTACCCATCCTGGACGGCCGCGTTGTCGATCTTGGCGCACAAACGGCTCATGGCCGCGTACCTCGAGGTGTCGATCCCCCAGAGGTCTCCGAAACGCTCGATCTCTTTCGGTGTTTCCAGAGCCCTCTTCGCCTTGCCCCCGCAGACGGCCACCGGAAAATCACTCCCCAGGGCGGAAAGACCCTCCTTGAGGGCCCCGCACAGCGTAGTCGTCACCCCGCTGCTGTGCCAGTCGAAGCCTGCCGCGCATCCCAGGGCCTGAAACCAGACAGGATCGGCAAGGCGGGCAAGAAGTCCCGAAGGCCCGAACTCGTGCGCCACAATCTCGGCAATCGCCGCGACAAAGCGCGTCATGCGGGAGAAAAGCCACGGAGGAGCCTTTCCGTAATGGAGGGGAAGGGACGTTACCGAGCGGCGCATGTCCTGCATCCTGCCGGCCCCCGACGGCTCATCATGATGTGAGTCTACTACGGGCGGCCCGCAGGGTCAACGCGGGTTGCCTCTCCTGGTCGATCCTGGTATCTTGTTGCCGATGGGCAATCTTACCACACCTCTCCTCGCGGTCGTCGGCGCCCTTCTCTGCACCATGTCCTCCCTGCCGATCCGCGCCGGGTCACCGGATACGCCCATCCTCGAGTCCGTCACGGAAGCGGGAGTTACCGTTCGTTACCCGGCCGCCCTCGCCGGTGCCGCGCGGGAAGTGGTCTCGGCGTACCCGCGTCTGCGCTCGGAGATCGAACAGTCCCTCCAGGGGACGGTGCCTTTTGAACCCACCATCGTTCTCTTGAAAAACAGGGGGTTTCACGGCCGAATTTCCCGGACACAAGGTAATGGCGGCCTTTGCGCTGCCCCGGAAGAACCTCATTCTCCTGGATCATGGAGAGATCGGCGACCGTCCCTTACGGATCGATATGGTACTGAAGCACGAACTCTGCCACCTTGTGCTCCATCACCAGATTGGGGAAGCACTGCCTAAATGGCTGGACGAGGGGGTCTGCCAGTGGGCAGGCGGGGGCGTGGCCGGGATCATCACCGGATCCACAGAGTCCGTGCTGCCCCGGGCCGCCCTGCTGAACCGCCTCATCCCCTTTCAGGAACTGGAGGCCCGTTTCCCGGACGACACGGATCGCCTCATTCTGGCCTATGAACAAAGCAGGAGTCTTGTCGATTTCATTGCCCTCACCTACGGACGGGAGAGACTCCTTCTCCTTCTCCGGGATCTCGGGGCCGGGACCGCCTGGCAGGGGGCCTTCAGCCGGTCCCTCGGGGCCCCGTCCGATGAGATTGAATCAAAGTGGCGGGAATATGTCCTGGGCAGGAGCAGATGGGTCTACATTGCGGCCCGCCACTCCCACGAAATGATCTTTCTCGGTGCCGCCCTCCTCACGATTTTCGCCTCTATCAGAATCCTTTTGTCCAGAAAGAAGCAAAAGGCCCTCGGGCGTGCTGACGACCCCCCGGATCAGATGCCGCCTTCGTAGAGAATTGTGGAGAGGTAGCGTTCCCCCGAATCAGGCAGGATCACCACGATGGTCTTGCCGGCCTGCTCCGGCTCCCGGGCCAGCCTCACCGCAACCGCCGCAGCGGCCCCGCAGGAAAAGCCGGACAGAATCCCCTCTTCCCGCGTGAGCCGGCGCGCCATCTCGATAGCCTCATCATTTTTCACCGTCTCGACCCGGTCTATGAGACGAAGATCGAGGACTTTCGGCACGAAGCCGGCGCCTATTCCCTGAATCTTGTGGGCACCCGGCCTCAACGGTTCACCGCGCACCGTCTGCGTGAGCACCGGGGAATCGGCGGGCTCGACAGCCACCGCCGTGATCTGTTTCTTTCTCCTTATCTTGAAATATCTCGCAATACCTGTGATGGTTCCGCCCGTGCCCACCCCGGCCACCAGCAGGTCCATCTTCCCCCCTGTGTCCTTCCATATCTCTTTTGCCGTCGTAGCCTCATGGATGGCAGGGTTTGCGGGGTTCTCAAACTGCATGGGTAAAAAATACCTCTCCCCGTCACTCAAGGCAATCTCCCTAGCCTTCGCCACCGCACCATTCATGCCCCTTGAACCCTCCGTCAGTATCACGTTGGCCCCGAAGGCCTGGAGGATCCTTCTTCTCTCCATACTCATCGTCTCAGGCATGGTGAGGGTCAGCCGGTATCCGCGGCAGGCAGCCACGAATGCGAGGGCGATGCCTGTATTCCCCGATGTGGGTTCGATGATCTCCATGCCCGGTTTTAAGACCCCCCTCCTTTCCGCATCCCACACCATGGAGGCACCGACCCGGCACTTGACGGAATACGCAGGGTTTCTCCCCTCAATCTTGGCAAGAACCGTGGCCTTTGCATCCCCCACCACCCTGTTGAGCCTCACAAGGGGGGTTCTTCCTATGGAGTAGGCGTTATCCTGGAAAACAGCTCCCATTCTCTCCTCCGAGGCCCTGCAGAAGGCCGATCGATCTCCCGGGGCCGCCCCACGCCCCAAGGTTCTCACAATGTACGCCACAGAGGAAGGCAAATGCAAGCTCCCGGAACCCCCGGAGCGGACCGTAAGGCTGATTTTTTTGCGTTGTTACGAAAATAATGCTTGTGCTCCTTCCGCTTTCGTGGGATAATACCGTTGGGGGTTCCGGAAGCATCTGTTAGCTGCAGCCACAAAAATTCTCATTTTTGTAGTCTCTTCTTAACACAGTTCCGAAACATTCCACATCATTCTAATCAGGAGGTAGTACAAATGGCAAAGGGAACTGTGAAGTGGTTCAACGAGTCGAAAGGTTTTGGTTTCATTACGAAAGATGATGGCGGAGACGTGTTCGTCCACTACTCAGCCATTACAGGAACCGGTTTCAAATCCCTCTCCGAAGGCGAGACGGTGACCTTCGACGTCGTAAGCGGCCCGAAAGGCCCCGCAGCAGCAAACGTAGTCAAAGGCTAAGCCATCCAAGCAGGTCCGGGTTATACCCGGACCTGCCTCCCTGCAATTCCTGCCATATGGACCATCCTGTCCCCGAAACAGGGGAACCGGGTGGATTTCACCCTTTCCTCAGCCTTTTGCACTCCCGCTTCAGCCCCTGCAGTTGATGAGGGATCGCCGGACCGGCGTAACAGATGACAAAGGATTGACACAACCGGTATCCTCCGCGTTATGATGACTCGTGCAGGCCACCCTTTTGCCTGTAAATCCTCTTCACCCAGAGGCGCACGATGATCGACCTTCTCCGCACACGAAGAAGTATCAGGAAGTACGAGAAGAGACCTGTTGATGGGCATTCCATGGGAATACTGAAGGAGGCCTTGCTCCGCTGTCCCTCCTCGCGGGGCATCAACCCCTGGACCTTCATCTTTGTCGACGATCCCGACCTGCTCGGCCGCCTTGCGCAGGCGAAGGAACACGGCTCCGCCTTCCTTGGCTCGGCCCCGCTGGGCATCGTGGTACTGGGGGATGAGACACAATCGGATGTGTGGGTGGAGGACTGCTCCATTGCCTCCATCACCGTGCAACTGACCGCTCATTCCCTCGGTCTCGGCAGTTGCTGGATTCAAATCAGGAACAGGATGCACGACAGCGCAACCACCGCCGAGGCCTATGTCCGGGAGGTCCTCCTGATCCCCGCCCATATGCGGGTCGAAGCGATCATCGCCATCGGCTATCCGGCAGAGACGAAGGCGCCCGTGGCCGCAGATACACTCGATTACGGAAAGATCAGGCATAACGGTTTTGGGGCGGCCCGGTAGCCGTGCCCGGCTCGGGGATGCGGGGGACGCCCCTGCATACCGGGCAGTGACGAATTAGGCCCTCGCACGAAAAGTGAGGCGTTTCCTCAAGGAGGTAATTATGGTACCGATCCGATGTGTAGTCCTGGCAGGCGTCATGGCCCTCATGGGAACCGGATGCAGCAGCATGGTCCTCAAGCAGGATATCCCCGTCTCCACCAACCCCATAGGTGCAAGAATCCTTGCGAACGGACAACCGGTGGGCACAACCCCGGCTTCAGTTTCCCTGGAACGGAACAGGGATCACATCCTCACCCTGGTGAAGGAGGATTATCGCCAGGAGGATGTGGTGATCAAGCGTCAGTACCAGCGTGACAAGGTCCTCATGAAGGCTGTTGCGTCCGGGGTTGATGCCGGCAACTTCTTCAAGAGCACCTCCATGGGCGTCCAGAGGGGCTTGGGCTCCATGACAGCCCAGGAGCATACCGGCGAGGCTTATATCCTCGTGCCTCCTGCAGTAACCGTGAACCTCACCCCCCTGAAGAGCCCGGCCGCCGCTCCCCCATCACCCGGCGAGCCGCCCAGGATTGAGAAGCCTTCTGTCCCGGCCTCCTCATCGGCGGAGCCTCAAGGGGAGGAGGACGGCTCCCTCGCAAAAGATCTCCTCAAGGCAGGGGCAGTCGGCGGTCTCTCTGCTGTCAAACCCATTGAAAAAAAATGGGAGTCATCGTCGTCAAGTACCCGGTCCTACTCCTCCCCTGACAGCACTACAAGGGTGATGAAGCAGTCGAGGACCACAACCGGGGTGGGCGTCGGCGTCAATCCGCTGGGACTCGTGGATGTGATCGACGTGTTGTTTCGATAATAGAGGGAGGCGACCATGAAATACGGAATCACCTTAATCATAGCAATCATGACAACCTGCCTCTGGACGGGTCTTACGGAAGGAGCGGATGTGGAGGCCCTCGACAGGGTGAACGTCCTCATGCCAAGAACCAAGGTGGTGAGCATTCTCGGTGTTGCCCAGGAGGCAAGCCATCTGGGAGGCGGCTTGATTGCGGAGACATACCGCGTCACCGACACCGGGGTCATGGCAGGCGCCGGGTGCGTCTACGACGAGACACACCACCTGGCCGCCACAGCTTTCATCTTCCATGGCACCGTGGCACTGGAGGTCGCCCGCCTCATGCAAGAGAGGGAGTTTTCCCTCATGGAGGACAAAGACGGTGCTATCCGTCTCTCCGGGAAGGATGATGATACCGGGCAGCCCATCGTCGTGGTCATCATAGAAGACGGCGGTTACACCACGGTCATGACCTTCGAAAAGGGGTTTTATGACAAACGAACAAAGTGATCGCTCTCGACCGGGTCAACCCGCGAACCGGGAACACTAAAGGTGACGGATCCTTCCGCCCTCCAAGGGTCTGCCCATGAGGAAGTGGAGTCAGGGTGTCCTTTTCCCGGCGCGTTCTGCCGTGAGTATGGCCTCGTGGGCGGCATCAATGGACTTGGCGAGCACCCGGAGGGTCTGGGTGGGATTATGGAATCCCACACTGTTTTCAGCCGCCACCATATCCCAGTACCATTGAGCTTTTCGCACCGACTCCCTTGCCTTGTCCAGTTGGCCGGCATCAGTTTTCTGAGAGGTGGAGGCCTTTCCTATGGCCTCATGTGCCTGGGCCACCAGGGTCCCTGCCCGCCGCTGGGCCTGCCAGACCGAATCCTGAATGCCCTTCACTCTCTCCCGTAACCAGTCCGGGGCCTGATCGTGACAGGGCGTGCATGATGATTCGACGGTCCGCATGGGACTTGTCACCCAGTGGGACGTGTACTTTTGCCCTTTGTGTCGCACATAGGGCATATGGCAGTCGGGACACCCCGCCCCTGCCTTGGCGTGAGTACCGCCGCTCCAGGTTTCGAATTCCGGATGCTGGGCCTTGAGCATCTTCGCCTGGGAGTCGGGCTGAATCCAGTCCTGCTCAAATCCCCTTGGTTTCTCCGAGTAATAGGTGTAGATCTCTTCCGGTTGGAGGCCTTTGTCCCAGGGCAGGATCACCCTGCTCGTGCCCGGCTCGAAGTAGTACTCCACATGGCACTGGGCGCACACATAGCTTCGCATGTCGTTCCGACTCGCTTTGGCCACGTCAATCCCTCTTCTCTCCATGGCCTCCAGGAAGGCAGGGTTGGCAATCTTCAGCTTCATGGTTGCAGGATCATGGCAGTTTGCACAGGTAATGGAATGTTTGATCCTCGGAAAAAGCTCCCCTAAGGGGGTCTTTGCGTAACTCCAGCCCTTATCCCGGTAGATGTCGATGAGGTTGGCGCTCTTGCAGGTCATACATGCACCGGGACTCTGGGCCGTGATACGTTTGGTCTCCCTGAGGTCCTCAAGGGCATAAGGGTGCCCCCGGTCTTCTGTGTAGTCCTTGCTGAAGGCCATTCCTTTGAAATTGACCTGAATCTCCGGCTGTTTGTCGGAATGCTGAAATTTCACGCTGCCTCCGTATCCGGTAGGGGAGGCCGCCATTTCAAGGGTTTTCCGAAACTTCTCATATTGAAGGGGATAGACCTTTCCCCATACTGCGGGGTCATACTCTCCCTGGGGGATTGGCACGGTCTTTGTGGCTTCATCGGGCTTGAGGGCGAAAACCCTTATGGTGAGCCCGAGGACCCCCATAAGGAGCACTGCGGCCGCTACGGCACCGTAACAGGATTTCTTATTCACGGGGAATTCCTCCTTTTGCCGGGGTTCTTCCATGTACCAGCCCCCGGTGGCATTTCAGGCACTCCGCCTCTTCTTGTGCCATTGCTGTCTTTTCGATGGTCGAGTAATGACACCTGACGCAATTGTCGTTCGCTATAGCCCGGGCCTTCCTTGAGAAGGAAAAAGAAGCTGGGTAGTCCCGCAGCGTTTCGTGGAGGAGATCGTTAATCCCGGCTCTCATCTTATAGGCGACTGCGCCGATGGCAATCCCGTGGGGCAGGTGACAGTCCACGCAGGCGAACTTCTTGTGCCGGGAAAGCTGCCAGCGAAGGTACACCTCTCTCATACTGTGACAGGAACCGCAAAACTTTGAATCCCCGGTCAAATCGTAGGCTCCCCGGATCCCGACCGCCAGGAGGATCCCTATGACGATCCCCGCAGCCAGCACCTTTCCGGTCCCGTTTTTCAACAACAAATTCCGGATATTCATGCCCCTTTCGTCCAGCCCCTATTATGGTACCTGAGACGCACCACACCTGTAAAGCGCCGCACCACTTGTGTGCACTGCAGGAGAGGGCGTCTTGCTCCGGGGTTCCTCATCCCCCTTTTGGAACATTCGATCCTTCGTCTGCTTAAGGTCCCCTGGGATTTAGATATTGGGATTTGGGATTTCCTCCCTCGCGGCGACCTCGCCGGGATAGGAGTTAATGGGCAATAACAGTTGTCTTCCGGGGTCCAAGAATCATAGAATAGTGGCAGTCAATAACAGACCAGGAGGAACCATGACAGAGGAAACAAAAGATCAGGGATCGATTCAGATCAATACGGGCGATGACCAGTCCCGGGGCCGGTACAGTAACTCCATGCTTGTCGCCCACGGTCCGGAGGAGTTCATCATGGACTGGCTGCTCCAGTCACCCAACGGGGCTCACCTCCTGGCCCGGATCATTGTGTCTCCGGGACACATGAAACGGATCATCAGCGCCCTTGAAGACAACCTTAACAAGTACGAGGAAGCCTTCGGCGCCGTGAGGGCCGCGGAACCCCCTGACCCCATCGTCCAGTGAGGCCCTCGAAGGAGATATGATGAGCACCCATGAACTGGCCGGCAGGCCCGCACCAAGGTCGGTCCTCGTGAATGTCCCCAGACTCATCTCGGCGTACTACACCCGCACACCCGACGTTTCGGACCCGGCCCAACGGGTAGCCTTCGGTACCTCCGGTCACCGGGGTTCATCCTTCCGAAACAGTTTCAATGAGGCCCACATTCTGGCAATCAGCCAGGCCATCTGCGAGTTCCGGAAAGCAAGAGGCATCGACGGTCCCCTGTTCCTCGGGATGGATACCCACGGCCTCTCCGAACCGGCGCACGCCAGCGCCATCGAGGTCTTTGCCGCCCATCAGGTCACCGTGATGGTCCAGAAGGGTTTTCGGTACACCCCGACCCCGGTCATCTCCCATGCGATCCTCACCTGGAACAAGGGTCGGGAAAAGGGGCTTGCCGACGGGGTGGTCATCACTCCATCCCATAATCCCCCCGAAGATGGGGGATTCAAGTATAACCCCCCCGAGGGTGGCCCGGCGGACACGGACACCACGAGGTTGATCGAGGAGCGGGCAAACGAGATCCTGGCAAGTGCCCTCAGGGGAGTCCGGAGGATGCCCTTCGAAAAGGCAGTGAAGACAACCTTCATTCGGGAACATGACTATGTGAGGCCCTACGTGGAGGACCTTCACCATGTCATCGACATGGAAGTGATTGCCAAGGCGGGCCTCGCCATCGGCGTGGATCCGCTGGGCGGTGCGGCCGTTGACTACTGGGACCCCATAGCCAGCCGGTACGGGATAAACCTGGAGGTAGTAAACAGGTGGGTGGATCCCTCCTTCTCTTTCATGACCCTGGATCACGACGGCAAGATCAGGATGGACTGCTCCTCCGCTTTTGCCATGGAGGGACTCATCCGGTTGAAGGACAACTTCGACATCGCCTTCGGCAACGATACGGATGTGGACCGCCACGGCATCGTGACAAAGGAAGGCGGCCTCCTGAATCCGAACCACTATCTCTCCGCCGCCATATGGTACCTTTTCCGTCACAGGCCCGGGTGGCGAGCCGACGGGGCGATCGGAAAAACACTCGTGTCCACCTCAGTGATCGACCGGGTTGCCGCCCAACTGGGAAGACGCCTCATGGAGGTCCCGGTGGGTTTCAAGTGGTTCGTCGACGGCCTGATCGACGGCTCCTGCGCCTTCGGGGGCGAGGAGAGTGCCGGCGCCTCCTTTGTCCGCAAGGACGGGACCGTGTGGACCACCGACAAGGACGGCATCATTCTCGACCTTCTGGCCTGCGAGCTTACCGCACAAACTGGGAAAGACCCGGGCCTCACCTACCGGGAACTGGAAGAAAGACATGGTCCTTCATTCTATACCCGCATCGATGCGCCTGCCTCGGCGGAGCAGAAAAAGGTCCTGAAACGCCTCTCCCCTGACATGATCACCGCCCGAGACCTGGCAGGCGAACCCATCACCGCCAAGCTCACGCGGGCGCCGGCGAACAACGCCGACATCGGCGGCCTCAAAGTGGTGACGAAAAACGGCTGGTTCGCCGCCCGCCCCTCCGGTACGGAGGACATCTACAAGATCTACGCAGAGAGTTTCGTGAGCCGGGAACACCTGGAGCAGGTCCTCAGGGAGGCCGAGGCTATGGTGGATGAAGCATTCACTCTCGCCGGGGTCCGTTCGTGAGGCCCTGAGCGTCTTCGTCCCCCTGCCATCCCAGTTCCCGCAGCAGGGTATAACATTCCGCCGCCTCCGCGGGTCGGCCCCTTTTGAGAGCGCCGTTCCCGTAGACACGGCATTTTGCTGCCAACTCCCTGAGTGCCGAAGCCCGCTGGGCGGGATCAAGCCACCCCGACCTGATGATTCGGACGAGACTGGCGATCCTGTAACGGTCCATAGCAGGATAAGCCCTGGAGAGCTGGTCCTCGTGGCCACCCTGCTTCACGATCAGAGGGTTATCGATGAAAAGGACCGGATACCTGGAGCATACCCTGAGCCACAGATCATAGTCCTCACAGACCGGCATGGTTTCGTCGAAAAGACCCACCTCCTCAAGAAGCGACCGCTTCATCACCACAGAGGACGGGCTTATGATGCACAGAGGGAGACACCGCTCAAAGATGTAGCCGGAATACTTCCGGTGGCGGAAACCCTGATTCACCCTCTTGCCGTTCCGGATCCATATCTCGTCCGTATAGGAAAGGACCGCCCCTTCCCTCACCATTGCCTCCATCTGGAGGTTAAGCTTCCCTTTCCTCCATCGGTCGTCCACATCAAGAAAGGCGATGTACCCCCCTTGAGAAATCCTGAAACCGGCGTTGCGGGCCGAACTGATACCTCTGTTGGGCTGCCAGAGATACCGAAGGGAAAGATCACTGATCTCCTCGTAGGATCCGTCCGTTGAACCATCATCCACCACGATCACTTCCTTGTCTTCATACCCCTGGGCCAACACGGAGAGGGCCGCCTCCCTCAGAAAAGGCCTCCTGTTGAAGGTGGTGATGATGACGGACACCACGGGTTCGTTACGAAAGGGAAAAAGATCGCTCCGGAACGAAGCGAGAAGGGCGGAGAAAAGAGAGGCCTGACCGGGAAAACCGGCTCATCGGGAAGGAGGATTGAAGGAGAGGCGCAGTTCCGCCTGCCAGGGACCGCGGCGAAGATCAACGCGATACAGGGGCATGATCATGGTACTCTGGTAGTTCCGCTCAAATCCCTGTTCCGACAGGGAGACCACCTCAACGGGAAAGGTCCAGACTGACCAGGATTCGCCACAGACCAGCTCCACGTGAATGTCCTGGTAGGGATCATGACATCTGATCCGTGCCTGCGGACCAAGGGCACTCATGGTGGCAAGAGGAAGTCTTTCCCCGCCGGCCTCAAGATACCTGTCGCCCCCGGAACCGAGAAAGGAGAAGTTGAACTCTACACCGAAGAGGAAAGGCTCCTCCACCTGGCCATCCACCGCGTAAGAAATAGTGAGTTCCCCGCTCTTGGGAGAGATACGCACCTTTTTTTCCACTGAAAGGGGCGTGGACTGCCTGCCCCTCCAGAAGTGGCCTTTCCGGGTGAGGGTCACCTCCGCCTCCGTCTTGCCCTTCTTCACGGAAAAGGAGTAGGGTTCTTTCACGAAGTCTCCCGGCTCCACATAGCCGCTCCGGTAGAAGGAGCCGAAGGTTACGTCTTCTCCGAGGACGTGGTCGATGAGCGATGCCCGTCTGTGCCAGTCATAGTGGAGCAGCCTTTCAAGACCCTCCTCTTTAGCCAGAACGAGATCGTGGATCGTTCTCGTGCCGTCCGCCGCCTGCGCGGAGGTCGCCTCCTTGATCTTTTCGTGATATCCCTCGTAGCGGCGCCTCAGGGTGGCCATGATATTCACGGCCGAGGGTTTGTAATCCAGCTCGTAGAGTATCCCGCCCTGGTGGGGGCAAAAATAGGCCTTCACCACCTCGTTGTTCAGGATCGCCTCATCCTGCCCGTCGAGGTTCACGTCCTCCGAAAAGGCGTCGCAGAAAGACTTCTTCGGTTCCAGAATCTTCTCCGCCTCAATCAGGTGGCTGTATACGGCACCACGCAGATGGGGCAGATAGAGACCACCGAAGACGCCATGCCAGTAGCTGTCATTCGCCTGTCCCATGAAGACGTGCGTTCTGGCCTCAGCCTTTCGCTTCGCCTTCCCGGCGACCCGAAGCATCTTCTTATGCATGTCGTTGCTTTCCTCGTACTTGACGAGAAAATTCTTGAAGTAGCCGCCCTTGAGGAGGGGGACCGCCCCCCCATCGGTACGTCGCATCCGGTCACTGTACCAGTTAGTCAGGTGAGCTGGCAGGGACCACTCCCCCATCTCCTTGTAGGACTGACAGTCAAGATAGACGTGACCCTTGGGCGGCTTCGCCGCCATGTACTCACTGAAGGTGACGGTCTCGAGCCAGTCGCGGTTGTCGCTCAGATACTCGAAGAACCCCTTAAGCCAACCCTCTCCGTACACGGAGTCGTACGTGCCCGGCCAGAGGCCGAATTTCTCACCGTCATCGCCGAAAACGGCAAGATCGCCTTCCCTTTCTTCCACCCTCCGGAAGAACCCGTCGATCTGTTCCACCGGCTTGAAGGGGATGGCATACCGGAGCTCCTCAAGCCCGGGGAAAATCGAAACCTGTCGTCCCTCGAATTCGGTGGTAAAATACCCGAAGAGCTCCTCATCCCTGAACCCCACCGCCTTGAAGTGGTTGTCGTCCACCAGAGTGTAGGCCATGTGGGCCTTTGCAAGTATCCTTGGCAGGTGGGGTTCGTAGACCCTCTCGGCGAGCCACATACCCCTCGGTTTCCGGCCGAACACGTCCTCCATGAGGCGGGCATGAAGCCCGATCTGGGCTATGCCGTCGTCCTCCGGCACAAGGGCGAGGATAGGTTCGTACATGCCCCCCGAAACCACCTCGATCTGACCCCGATTACAGAGGCCCTGGAGAAGGCTGATGTATTCAGGCTTGTTGGCGCGGAGCCAAGTGAAGAGGTAGCCTGAGAAATGAAGGCAGATCTTAATATGGGGAAAATCCTTGAGCACCTCGAAAAAGGGCCCGTAGGCGCGGCCGTATGCCTCCTCCAGAATGAAGTCCATATTTCCGACAGGTTGGTGATTGTGAATGCAGAGGATGAGGTGCATGGGCGACCTCGCAAAAAAATGGCGGGGACGACGAGAATTGAACTCGCGGCCTCCGGCGTGACAGGCCGGCGTTATAACCAGGCTTAACTACGTCCCCGCGATCTTTACCAGAATGGTAGGCGGAAGAGGTTTTGAACCTCCGACCCCCGGCTTGTAAGGCCGATGCTCTCCCACTGAGCTACCCGCCCGATGACCAAAGCATATCAACTTTGACCCCAAAAGTCAAAGCGTTCATGCGATCTCGGCCTCTTCCTCATAAATAAGGATGGGTCTTTCATGGCTCACGATCACATCTTCGTTGATGACACATTCCTTCACGTGGGAGATGGTCGGGATTTCGTACATCACGTCGAGCATAACCTTCTCCATGATCGACCTCAGACCCCTCGCGCCCGTCTTCTTTTTGAGCGCCTCTTTGGCAATACCCCGGAGGGCCCCCTCAGTGAAGGTCAGCTTTACGCTCTCCAGCTCGAAGAGTTTCTTATACTGTTTCACGATGGCGTTCCTGGGCCTCCTCACAATCTCCACCAGATTGTCTTCCGTGAGTTCCTCCAGGGTCGCGATAATGGGCAGCCTTCCGATGAACTCGGGGATGAGCCCGTATTTCAGAAGGTCTTCGGGCTGGATGTCATTGATCAGTTCCGAATACTGTTTGTCCCGTCCACCCTCCACATCGACGCCGAAACCGATCCCTTTCTTGCCCACCCGGTTGGCGATGATGGACTCCACGCCGTGAAAGGCCCCTCCGCAGATGAAGAGGATGTTCTTCGTGTCGACCTTGATGTAGTCCTGCTGTGGATGTTTCCTTCCGCCCTTGGGCGGCACATTTGCCACCGTACCCTCGATGATCTTCAGGAGGGCCTGCTGGACACCCTCGCCCGACACGTCCCGTGTAATGGAGGGGCTCTCGGTTTTCTTCGAAATCTTGTCGATCTCGTCGATGTAGACGATACCCCGTTCGGCCCGCTCCACGTTGTAGTCAGCGGCCTGGAGGAGGTAAAGGATGATGTTCTCTACATCCTCGCCCACATATCCCGCCTCGGTAAGGGTTGTGGCATCCGCGATGGTGAAGGGCACGTGGAGTATCCTTGCCAGAGTCTGGGCAAGAAGGGTCTTCCCCGATCCTGTGGGCCCGATGAGGAGGATATTGCTCTTCTGGATCTCCACATCATCGAGGTTTGCCTTGGCTTCGATCCGCTTGTAGTGGTTGTAAACCGCCACGGAAAGGACTTTCTTCGCAAAATCCTGTCCTATCACGTATTCATCGAGGAGTTTCTTGATCTCCTGGGGCTTGGGAATCGAAGTCTTGATGTAATCGAACTTCTCCCGCTTCACCTCTTCCTGGATGATCTCGTTGCAGAGATCGACACACTCATCGCAGATATACACCATGGGCCCCGCAATGAGCTTCTTCACCTCGTCCTGACTTTTGCCGCAGAAGGAACAGTGGAGCTTGATGGTCCTTCCGTTGTTCTTCTTAATCATGGTCATTATCGCTTCTCCACAATTTCATCGATTATACCATATTCCTTGGCCTGTTCAGCCGTCATGTAGTAATCCCGCTCCGTGTCACGGGCGATCCTTTCAATGGGCTGACCTGTATGCTTCGTCAGTATGGTGTTGATCTCCTGCCGAACCCTCATGATCTCTCTTGCCTGGATGTCGATGTCCGTAGCCTGGCCCTGAGCACCGCCGAGGGGCTGGTGAATCAGGATTCTCGAGTGAGGAAGGGCATATCTCTTATCCTTCGCCCCGCCGGCGAGGAGTACGGCCCCCATGCTGGCTGCCTGACCGATGCACATGGTGACCACGGGCGGCTTCACGTACTGCATGGTGTCGTAGATGGCGAGCCCGCTGGTAATATAACCGCCCGGGCTGTTCAGGTAAAGGTAGATCTCCCTGTTCGGGTCCTCCGACTCCAGAAAGAGAAGCTGGGCGATGATGATATTGGCCACCGTGTCGTCGATGGCCGTACCCAGGAATACGATCCGGTCTTTCAGCAGGCGGGAGTAGATATCGTAGGCCCGCTCACCACGCCCGTCCTTTTCTATGACGATGGGAACAAGATTCATTGGTTCTCCCTCAACACCGCGTGATTCTTGAGGAACGTGAGTATCTTCTCCTGAAGGAGGTTGTTTTTCAGGCCGTCCATGAGGTTGTAATTCTCATAGAATCCCCGCACGTCGCTGTACGGTCTCTTCGTGTCCTCGGCGATCTTTTTGAGTCGCTCCTCCACATCCGTATCACCCACGGTGATGCCCTCTTTATCGGCTATTTTCATAAGAACTATATCGGTTTTTATCCTGTCCTGGGCCCTGGGCTCAAACTCCTTCCTCAGACTTTCCCCCACGGCCCGCTCCTCTTTTTCTCCCATCCGCTCCACGCCGATACGGTTCCGGGCATCCTCCACCATTGCCTCTATCCTGTTCTCAAGGAGCCGCTTGGGGACAGGGATGTCCCTGTCCTTGATCAGGGCCGCCCCGATCTTCTGGAAGACGATTTGATTCCGGCTCTTCTCCTTCTCCTTCTCCAGCTCTTTCCGGAGGCCGTCCCGGAGGCCGGCGAGATTCTCGAAGTTCACGTCCTTCGCGAAATCGTCGTTCACCTCGGGGAGTCTCTTCTGTCTGATCTCCCGCACAAAGACCTTGAAAAGGACCTTCTTGGAGGCTATGTCCTTGTCCGGGTAATCGGCGGGAAAATTGATCTCGATCTCCTTTTCCTCGCCCGCCTTCATGCCCATCACCCCATTTTCGAATTCGGGCATCAGGTTGCCCTGCCCCATCTCCATGGGGTAGGCCTCGGTTCCCACGTCTTTCAGGGCCTTTCCGTTCAGGTAACCCTGGTATTTGATGACCACGAAGTCGCCCTTTTCGGCGACACTGTCCCCTTCCTTCATAATCATCTCGGCGTGCATGTGGCGCAACCCGTCTATGCGCTGGTCTATCTCCTCCTCGGTCACCACGATGGGCTCCACCTCCACCTCGATCCCTTTGTACTCCGGGAGATCGACCTCGGGGAGGACCTCGCACTCCAGAGTGTAGCCCTGTTTTCCTTCCTCATCGATGAAGTCGGCCACCGGTTCGGTAACCGGCGTGACATGGGCGGTCGTCAGGGCTTCGGCCATGGTGCCCTGAATCATCCGCTTCCTGACCTCCTCTTCGATATAGTCCCTGTAGTAGGAGGCAATAATGGCCCGCGGGATTTTCCCGGGTCTGAAACCCTTGATCTTCGCATGCCGCTTCAGCTCGGCAAAGATATCCTCCCTTAAGCCGGTTATGGTCTCTTCGGGGATGACGACTTCGACTTTCTTTCGGACTCTGTCCAGTTCAACGACTTCAACCTTCATGATTGCCTCCGGAGATTGGGCACCTGTATACATACGCCCAGGGACATGGAACGTACCGGTGAGTTCGCAACCCTATTATAACCATAACTTCTCAGATTATCAAGTCAATTTGCCCATATAGAGCGCATGAGGGGACACAGGGGGATAGGGGACCGGCCTGACGGGGGTTTAAGCGCCTCCCCCATATCAGGGTTTAACTTTGGGGCGTCCTGTGCTACCCTCTTTCCAGAGGAACAACATGGTTGGAAAACAGGTAGTTATAGATTTCCTTCTCCGGAAGGGGATCGCCGTTCTCTTCCACCTTCCCGGGATCCATACCCTCTCCCTCAATCAGGCCCTGACAGGATCAGGGATTGAAACCTTTATGGGGCGGCACGAGTCAAACCTGGCCTATATGGCCGCAGGGTACGCGAGAACCAGCGGGAAGCCGGGGGTGGTGATGGTCACCCCGGGGCCCGGGCTTGGCAACATCGTGGCGGGTTGCATGGAGGCCTTCGGCGACGAACTCCCTCTCCTTATTGTCCATGTGGACACGGAACGAAAAGACGTGGGCAAGGGCATCCTCCACGAGGTTTCCGAACCGGAGTCGCTTTTTGCCCCCATCACCAAGAAGACATTCCTGGTGGAAGGCAGCCGCGATCTGGCGGAAAAACTCGAGGAGGCCTATTCCGTCATGACGGCCGGCAGGAAGGGGCCGGTTCTCATTTCCATCCCCTACACCATTTTCGATAAACGTGCCCAGGGCACCTCCCCGGTCACCGAGGGAGCCCGGGGACCATCGACACCGGATCCGGACCTATCGGGCGCAGAGGAGGCCCTGAGGGGCAAGACCCGCCCCCTCTTCATCGCCGGAAGGGCCCTCATGAACGAAGAGACGCCGGCCCTCCTCGATGAGATCTGCTCCGACAGATCGATACCCCTGTTGACGAGCACATCGGGCAAGGGAGTGGTGAGGGATGACCGCCCCTACGTTTTCGGCAACATGATCCGGAAAGGTCTCGCCCGGGAGATCATCTCCTCCGCCGACGTGGTCATCGCCGTCGGTACCCGGCTGCGAGACGTGGATTCAAAGCGACGGGGCGTCAGGATCGGGGAGTTGATCCATGCGGATACGGATGAATTCTGGATGGGAAAGAACTACCCTGCCAGGGCTCGAGTGGTCGGAGAGCCGGTCAAAACCCTGAAAGGGCTTCTTCGTCTTCTCGAAGAGAGGCGATTCGAGTGGGACCTCGACCTCCTTCAGAGGAAAAAAAGAGAGGAAGAGACCCTCATGGCACGAAAGCATCACGGCTTCCGGATGGTGCGGCTGCTCAGGTCGGTTCTCCCTGAAGAGACCACGGTGGTCTGCGATCTCAATCTCCCCTCCTACTGGGCGGAGTATTATTTTCCCGTGTTCTTCGGTCATACCTTTCTCATGCCCAGGGGTATTTCGCCCATCTTCTACAGCCTCCCGGCGGCCATAGGGGCGAAGATCGGCCAGCCGGAAAGGCCCTGTCTTTGCCTCTGCGGAGACGGCGGCGTACTGCCCGCTGTGGCGGAGATGGCAACAATCAAGAAGTACGGCATACCGGTGGTGATCCTCGTCCATAACAACAACAGCTTCGGGATCCTCGAAGATGCCGTGACGGCGGCAGGCGGTGAGATGGGGACCATGGAGCTCGTGAATCCCGATTTCGTGCGACTTGCCGGGGCCTTCGGGATCAGGGCGAGGAGGGCGCGAAATCTTGAGTCCCTGGAAAGGATATTCGTAAGCGAGGTCACCTGGGACGAGCCGTTTCTCGTCGAGTACGCTTCCCCGGTCTTCCCCCCTCCATGGAGGGTGGAATAACCAGCACGGGACACAACCTGTGGAAGGGTAAAAAGACGTGAGACTTCCGGCTTGCCGTTACGCCTGCGGAAAGGCCGGCAACGTGCAACCCGGAACAGGGTTTTTCTCTTGAACCCGGAACCGGGGGTGTCCCGTGATCTCAACCGAAACGGTACTGGACACCGAACTCGCCCTTCGGGTATCGCCAGTCGATGGCCCCTTCGACACAGGCCACCTTGCAGGTACCACATTCCAGGCAACCGGCATATTCCACCACCACCTCGTTTGTCTCTTCACTCACGGAATAGAGGTGTCCCGGGCAGACAAAGAGGCAATACTTCACCGTGCAACGGCTCCGGCACACCTCATGGTTGATCGTGATATGACTCTCTTTGTCGTTCTTGAACGCGTCGAGGGCAAGCTTCTCGTCGATTCTCACCATTCACCTCAGATTTTCTTCATCCGGTAAAGCTCTGAAAGGCGCTTGAAGCTCATGAGCCCCTCCGACTTCAGGTGGTCCCACAGGGTCTTGCCCAATCTCTCCTTGCCGTCCTCCCCGAACCACATGACCTTCTCCACCAGGTCCGGGAAGGTCCTGGGATAGAAGTTGAAGAAGGACTCGTTATCCAGGAAGGCGGGCATTTCTCTGGTGGCTTCCAGATCCTTCAGCACAAAGGTCTGCCTGAGCCTCTCCTCGTACCACGACAGGGTCCTGTCGCTGTAGTCTCGGGCCTCCTTCGCCCTCATCACCGTCTCGGCGGCGGCGATGCCCGAGGCCACGGCGAACTCCATGCCTCTCACGGTGACCCCCATGTTGAGGGCAAAACCGGCCGCATCCCCGGCTACGATGATACCGTTGCCGTAAAGCCTGGAGAGGCCGTTGTAGCCCGCTTCGGGTATAAGATGGGCCGCATATTCGCTCAGTGTGCCGCCCTCGAGGAACCGCTTGATTTCGTATCTCTCCTTGAAGGCATCCATGAGCCCGTGGACCTCAAGAGAGGGGGCCCGCTCCATGAGCGCCCGGATGCCCACCACCACGCCGATGGAGACCGACTCCCTGTTGGTGTAAAGGAACCCGCCCCCGAACATACCTTTCGTCACATCCCCGAGGAAGAGGTGGGAACAGCCGTCACCCGCCTCCACATTGAAGCGGTCGTTGATCGTCCTTTCGGGCAACTCGATCACTTCCTTGATGCCCACCGCATAGTTCTTCGGCTTCAGGGGTGAGCGCAGCCCCGCCTTCTCAGCCATGAAGGAGAGCACACCGTCCGCTGCCACCACGACGTTCGCGTAAATCTCCTCCGCCCCGGCCCTGATACCGGCCACCCTCCCATCCTCCCAGAGGAGTTCGTCCACCCGGTATTTAGGGATCACGAAGACCCCCTTCTCCATGACCCGCTCGGACAGCCACCGGTCAAAAACAGCCCGCAGGACCGTATAGCTGTGTCCTTCCTCGAGGAACCGGTTGCTGCAGAAATCCACGTTCAGAGAGTTCCCGGGACCGAGGAGGCTCCATCGCTCCCTCACTACCCTTCGCTCGAAGGGGGCGTCACGGAACATGTCACCCGCCATCCTTTCCACCGGTTTCAGATAGAACCGGCCGCCCGTCACGTTCTTGCTGCCGGGGACGTCACCCCTTTCGACCACCAGGACCTGCATGTCCTGGTCCGCGAGCTTGAGGGCGCAGGAAAGCCCTGCGAGTCCCCCGCCGACGATGACGGCGTCGATTTTCTCCATCTACACCTCTTCCTTTACCCGCTTCAGTTCATCCTTCAACACAGGCAGCACGGCGAAGAGATCGTCGGCAATACCGTAGTCGGCATACTGGAAGATGGGGGCGTTCGCGTCCCTGTTGACGGCCACGATCACCTTGGAAGTGTCCATACCCATGGTGTGGTGGAGAGCCCCCGAGACACCGCATCCGATGTAGAGCTTCGGCGATACCGTCTTGCCGCTCTTGCCCACCTGGTCCTCGTAATCGCGCCACTTGGCGTCCACTACCGCCCTGGAGGCGCCGACCCTGCCCCCCATGATGGCTGCGATCTCCTCCAGGACCCCAAAATGCTCGGGTCCCTTCATACCCCTTCCGCCGCAGATGATGAAGTCGGCCTCCTGGAGATCTACCTTCTTTGTCTCCCCCCGGGCGATACTCACCACGGTCATCCTTCCGTCGGGGTTCACCGTCACATCCTCGGACAGGACCTCACCCGCGAGATCCCTCTTTTCCACGCCGAAGGAGTTGGGACGGAAGGTGACGATTGCCCCCTGCCCCTCCTTTGGGGCTACCCATGAAACGATCTTGCCGCCGTAGAGCGGCTTTCTGATCTTCGGTTTCCCGTCGTCAAGGGTGATCCCCACCGCATCGGAGACGATGGGCATGGAAAGTCTGGCCGCCAGCCGGGGAAACAGGTCCTTGCCGGTCACGGTCGATCCGCCCAGAATGAGGAAGGGGGTATACTTCTTCACCAGCTGTCCGAGGACATCCACGTACGTGTCCCAGCGATACTCCCCCAGGGGCTCCTGGTCGACCACGAGGACCCTGTCTGCAAAAGGCTTCAACTCATCCGCTACCGCCCCCACACCATGGCCTATGAGCACGGCGTAAAGGACCGAATTCGTCTCTTCGGCAATCTCTTTTCCTTTACTGAGAAGCTCCAGGGAGACCTTGCGGACGGCGCCGTCCTTGAGCTCCACAAAGGCAAAAATATCTTTCGACATCACGACCTCCTATAACACCTTAGCCTCGTTCCGGAGCGCGGCAACGAGATTCTTCACCTTCTCTTCCGTGGTTTCGCCTTCAACCATCCTGACCGGCGGTCTCCCCTTGGGGGGCTCGTACGAGAGAACCTCGACGGAGGAGAACTCGGCGGCTATCTCTTCTCTGGCGAGACCCAGCGAAAGGGGGTCGACGGCAGGAATCACCGCCTTCATGGCCTTCATCACGCCCGTGATAAGAGGGACTCTCGGCTCGTTAAGCCCTTTCTGAGTGGTAAGCAGGGCAGGCAGCCTTACTTCCACCACCTCTTTCCCCCCTTCGATCTCTTTCACAACCCGCACCGCGTCGCTATCCGCGCTCTCCACGGCCGTCACGGCACTCACATGCGGTATGCCCAGATACTCGGCCACCATGGGACCTACGTTGGCGTTTTCGTCATCAATCGCCTGCCTGCCGCAAAGAATAAGATCAAACCCCTCTTTCGCCGCGAAGGCAGCCAGAACCCGGGCCGTCACGAGCGAGTCCTCGGTGCTGAAACCGGTACTGTCGATGAGGGATGCCCTGTCAGCGCCCATGGCCACTGCTGTGCGCAACGCCTCAACAGCCTTCTTCCCGCCATAGGTGACCACGGAGACTTGGCTTTCCTTGACCCTGTCCTTCATCCTGATCGCCTCTTCGACGGCAAACTCGTCGAAGAAGTTCATGTTGAACTTGTTTTCCACCTCAAGAGACCTTCCGTCGCCCCTGATGACGATCCGTGCCTCTGTATCGGCCACCTGTTTGATCAAAACCAAGATATTCACGTTGCAACCTCCTTGTTCACGGGGGACCGCAAGCCCTTTCCGGGGCCGTCGCTCCCCTCGCCTGTTACAGCTTGCCTAAGAGCGTCCTCCCTATAAAATCCTTCAGTACCTCGTGGGTTCCTCCGCCGTACAGAAGAAAACGGGCATCCCTGAAATACCTCTGGGGCGCATACTCATAGGCGAAGGCGTTGGCCCCGTATATACGGGTGAGCTCATCGACCACCTTCAGACACACCTCGGTGGCGTACATCTTCGCCTCCGCCGCCACCACCCTGGTTTCCGCCATCCCGTTCTCCAGGAGCCATGCCCCGTAATAGATCATGAGCCGTGCTGCATTCATGAAGGTATCCATTTCGGCAAACTTCTCCCTGATGAGCTGGAAATTGCCGATGGGCTTGCCGAAGGCGACACGCTTCTTCGCAAATTCCATTGCCTCCGCGTAGGCGCCCCTCGCTATCCCCAGGGCCATGGCCCCGGTCATCAACCTTACCTCGTCGAGTATGTCACCGACGTACACAACGCCTTTGCCCATCTCGGCCCCGAGGAAATTTTCGTCAGGCACCCACACGTTGTCAAAGACCAGCTCTCCCGTCACCGTTCCCCTGCAGCCCAGTTTGTTGAGTACCTGGCCGCTGGAGAATCCCGGCGTACCCTTCTCCACCAGAAAGAAATTGAGGCCCTTGAGGCCTTTCGAGGGATCTGTTGTGGCGAGAACGGTGCAAAAATCACAGATCGGTCCGTTGGTGATCCACATCTTCGTTCCGTTGATTCTCCACCCTTCCCCGTCTTTCACCGCCGTGGTGCGTGTCGCACCGAGGTCCGAGCCGGACTGGTCTTCGGTAAAACATATGGTGGCGATCTTCTTCCCCTGCATGGCGGGAAAAAGGCACCGCTCCTTGATACCGTCACTCCCGAACCGAAAGAGGAAATAGGTGCCCATGAGGATGTTCATGATCACGCTCTGGGCGAAGCCCACGGAACCCCTGGCCATTTCTTCGTAAAAGGTCATGCACATTACCTTGTCGGCATTCATGCCGCCGATCTCTTCCGGGTAACGAAGGCCGAGATATCCGAGAGAGGTGAACTCCTTCCACACATCCCAGGGAAACTCGTCCTTTTCGTCAATCTCTTGGGACTTCGGAACAATGAGTCTGTCGACGGTATCGGCGATTGTTTTTTTAAAAAATTCTTGTTCCTCTGTCAATGCAAAATTCATGAAACCGTCCTCCTTGAGAAAGGGTGAGAGAATATTTTGTATACAATATTTCAACGACGGATCTTTGTCAAGGAAAACCTCAAGGCACGAGAAAGAGTTGAGACCCGCAGATTCAGGGAAAAAAATTGTTTAGAAACAATATGTTATGACTACACCGCGCACCATCGGATGGAGCCCTTCACATTTTGGCGCTGATGACTCCATCCGCGACATACTGAAAAGCTGCCCTTTTTCTCCCTCTTTCAGGCCTCCACAAAGCCCTTGATCTTCTTGGCCCGGGTCGGGTGTTTCAGCTTCTTGAGGGCCTTCGCCTCAATCTGTCTGATCCTTTCTCTTGTCACGTCAAAAACCTGGCCTACCTCTTCAAGGGTATGGTCGTATTTCTCGCCTACGCCGAAACGCATGCGCACCACCTTTTCCTCCCTCTGGGTGAGGGTGGACAGCACCAGGTTCAGGTGCTCGAGGAGATCCGCCCTGATGGCCGACTCCTGGGGCGTCACGGTATTCTTATCCTCGATGAAATCGGCGAGATGGGTGTCCTCGTCGTCGCTGATCGGTGTTTCGAGGGATACGGGCTCCTTGGTGATCCTCAGTATCTTTCGCACCTTTTCCGCCGAAAACCCTATCCTTTCGGCAATCTCGTCGGGAAAGGGTTCCCTCCCCAACTCCTGAACCAGGCCGCGGGAAACCCTGAGAATCTTGTTGATCGTCTCGATCATGTGGACCGGGATCCTGATGGTCCTTGCCTGGTCGGCTATGGCCCGGGTGATGGCCTGCCTGATCCACCACGTGGCATAGGTGCTGAATTTGTAGCCTCGCCGGTACTCGAAGCGGTCCACCGCCCGCATGAGGCCGATGTTTCCCTCCTGAACAAGATCAAGGAGAGAAAGACCTCTGTTGACGTACCGTTTCGCAATGCTGACCACGAGTCTGAGATTGGCCTTGACCAGCTCGTTCTTGGCCGCCGTGCACCTCGCCTCCGCATCCTCTATCCGCCTGAGGTTCGCCTTGAGGACACTGGCAGGGACACCTACCTCCTGCTCGATCCGCTCGATCCGCTTCAAAAAGATGGCACCGCTCGTCGCCTTGCCCTCCTTGAGGGACAGGGCGCTTTTTTCCACGTCGGCTTCCAGTTTTTCGATCCTCTCCACATACTTCTTCATCCGCTGGATGATCTTTTCCGTCATCTTCCTGCCCAGGTTGATCTCGTTGATCACGCCCCTGATCTCTTCCCAGTAGTGTTTTCTCTTTCCGTCCTTGCTCTCCTCGAACTGACAATAGAGGGTCTTCAGCCTCTCCAGGAGCACAATCACCCGTTCCTGCTGGAACTCCAGTTCCGTATCAACCTCCTCTTCCTCGTCCACCTCGATGGTGATGTCTTTCACCTTCGACTTGGAGGTTTTCAGGGCAAGAAGGGCGTTCATCAGCTCCTTCACCGTTCCCGGGAAGGAAAGGATGATCTGCTCGATCTCTTTCTGGGCCTCCTCCATCCTGATGGCTATCTCTTTTTCCCCCTCCCGGGTCAAGAGCGCCATACCCGCCATCTCTCTGATGTAGTGGCGTATGGGATTGGTGAGTTCGTCGTCGTATACCCCCTCAAGGTCCTCCCCGAAGACCTCCTCCACACCCTCTGCCGGTCCGGCACTGATTTCGTTGCCCCCTTCGATATCGAAAAGGTCGATGTCGTCAAAAATGCTCTCGTGTTTCCCGTCTTTTGAGATGTACATGTAGAGTTCGCCGCCTTCTCCGTGCTCCTCATAAGACGGAAGACTTCTGAGTTTATCTGGCATGGTCACCTCACTTCACGAAATTTGGTTTTATAAGGGACAACACCTGTTTTTTTTCGTGCAAGAGCCTGGCGATCTCCTTTTCGTCACCCTGTTTCTCAGCCTCCTGCAGCCTCTCCGTAATCCCCCTCAGTTTCTCTCTGCACAGTCCTGCCTCGACGTGTCGCACGTAGTCCCATACCACCCGCTCGGGCTCTTCGTCATCAGGATCAGCCTCTCCGATGGTGGCATCGAGAACGAAGCGCTTGAGATCCTCTCTGTCGAGGACACTCATGAAGCTGTTCAGATCAAGGCTTCGTTTCTCATCATAGTAACGTGTCATGGTGAGCAGCAGATCCTTGACCGTCCCGTCCTTGATGTATCCTATCACCTCCTTTCCCCTGAAAAGACCCAGCAGACCCGGGTTGTTTACTATGGCCCCCACCACCCGCCTCCCGATAAGGCTGCCCGAACCCGTATCCCGGGGCTCTTCCTGCACGGGGGCCTCTCTTCTTGCTCCCGGAAAGCATTCTTCCTCCACCCCGGTGAGCTCCGCGAGCCGTTTTACGTAGAGTCTCTGTTTCACCTTGTCTTTTATGCCTTCCACGGAAGGCAGGACGGCTTTGAGGAAGGCCATTCTGCCTTCAAGGGTGCCTACCCCCGATTTGGCGATATGGTAATCGAAGAGGTAATCGAGAAGGGGTTTCTTTTCCTCCAGAAGTCGCCTGATCCCCTCAATCCCCTCCTTTCTCACGAAGCTATCGGGGTCGTGACCTTCCGGCAGCACGACCATAGACCCGTTCACATCCCGGTCCGAAAAGGGCCCTATGAGCCTCAGGGCGCTCTTGACCCCTGCCTCATCGCCGTCGAGCATGAGGGTCACATTCTCCGTATAGCTCCTGAGTCTGGCGATCTGACCGACCTTCGATCCGTCCCCGTCGGTGATCGCCGTTCCCAGGGTGGCCACCACATTCTTCAGGCCTTTCATATGAAGGGCGATCAGGTCGAAGTATCCTTCCACCACGAGGACCTCGTTCTTCTCCGCGACGGCCCTCTTGGCCTTGTCGATGCCGTAGAGTACCGACCCCTTCGAGAAGACGGCGGACTCCGGAGAGTTGATGTACTTGGGAAGGCTCTCCTTTTCCAGGGCCCTCCCGCCGAAACCTATCACACGCCCGCTTGCGTCATGGATGGGAATGACGATCCTTCCCCTGAACATGTCATAGATGGTGCCGTCCCTCGAACGGATGACCCCGGTGCTCACGAGGAGATCCGCCTGGATCCCTTCCCTCCTCAGGAAGGCGGCAACCGCATCGTATTGTTTCGGGCTGTAGCCGAGCCTGAATTCCTCTACCGCCTCCCTCCCGATCCCCCTTTGGGACAGGTACTTCATGGCCTGCGGCGCATTCCTGAGGTTGGAGACATAATAATCCGAGAGCTTCGCCAGGGCCTCGTAGACGCCGGTTCGGCCTGAATAGCCCTTCCTGCCCATCTGTACACCGTATTCCCGGGCAAGGCTCTCCAGCGCCTCCTGGAAGGTCAGGTTCTCATACTTCATGTAGAAGTTGATGGCGTTCCCGCCCTCGTGGCACCCGAAGCAATAATAGATCTGTTTTTCACTGTTGACGGTAAACGACGGGGTCTTCTCTTTGTGGAAGGGGCACAGACCTACGTGGTTTCTGCCTGTCCTTCGCAGCTTCACATACCTGGAGACAAGCTCGAGGATATCTATCTTTTCCAGAAGTTCGTCGACCGTGGATCTCACAGGAACTCCACTATGGTAACCCCCGCGTTTCCCTCGTCTCTCTTCACGCTTCTGATAAAGTCCCGTTTCTCGAGATGGCTCTTCACCGCGTTCATGAGGCGACCGGTGCCGATGCCGTGAAGCACTTTGACTGTGGGCAGACCCTGGACCATGGCCCTGTCCACGAAACGGTCGACCTCTTTCAGGGCCTCTTCGGCCCTCATACCCATCACGTTTATCACGGGCCCTGCCACGGGCTCCACATGCACCTCAAGCTCCCGCGCCCGGCCTGATGACGGCTTTTCCAGCACCTTCTCAAGGGTGGAGAGGTTCACCGTGGTCCGCACGCTCCCGAAGACCACTTCTCCGGTGTTCTGCTCCCGGTCGACGGTCGCCACGTATCCCCTGCTCCCCAGGCTTCGTACCCTCACATAGTCCCCGGCACGGATATCGTTCGCCTGAAATACTCCTTTGATACCCTTGCGCTCCTTGAGGTCCTCCACCTTTTCCCTGGCCCTGCGAAGGGACGGCCTGTCCCGCTTGACGATCTCTTTCCTGATCGCCTCAATCTCCTCTTCCAGTCCTGCCAGTCTCTCCCGGAATTTCTCCTCCAACCTCCGCTCGTACTCTTCCTTCTTCTCCCTGAGCCTTTGTACCCTTTCCCGCACCTCCTCCTTGAGCCGTCTTACTTCTCTCAGTTCCTGTCCCACCCGCTCCTTGTCTGCCTCGAGGCCGCCGATGAGATCGTTGAGCATATACTCCTGTGTCCCGAGGTATCCGAAACTCTTCTCGATGATTTCCTGGGGAACCGCCATGTTCCTCGCCACCTTTATGGCGTTGCTGTAGCCCGCCATTCCGTAGACCAGCTCATATCGGGAGCGCATCGTCTCCGAGTCGAAGGCCGTCGCCACGTTCGTGGCAAAATCACGGGTGTACCCGTACGCCTTGAGAAGATTAAGGTGGGTGGTCACAATAATCCGGGCGCCTTTCTCCACGAAGGCGTCGAGGATCGCCATGGCCAAAGCCGATGCCTCCTGCGGCTCCGTGTTGCCCCCTATCTCGTCCACGAGGATCAATTCCCGCCCTTTCACCTGTCCGTAGACGTCGTTGATGGCCTTCATGTGAGCCGTGAAGCTGGACAGTTCCATGGAGATATCCTGCTCGTCTCCGATAATGGCAAAGATCATGGGGAAGAGAGGAATTCTCGGCCGTTCCGCAGAGGGGATGAAAAGGCCTGTCTGGGCCATAACGCACAGAAGGCCTGCGGTTTTCAGCGCAGCCGTCTTGCCCCCCGCATTGGGACCGCTGATGACCATCACCTTCTTTTCCGCGTCCAGCCTAATGTCGATCGGTACCGTCTGATCTCCCCGGGAGAGCAGAATGAAGGGGTTCACCGCCCTCCTGATCTCAATCCCTTCGCCCGTACCCACAAGAGGGCGGGCACAGTTAAAGCGAACGGCAAACCGGGCCAGGGCATGAAAAAGATCCAGCTCCCCGAGAGCCTCCACATCGCCCGCCAGATCCGGCAACAGAACCCTGAGATACTCGGTGAGCTCCCGGAGGACCCTCTTTTCCTCTTCCTTCTCTTCCTTCTCCAGCATGTTGATCGTGTTATTGACTTCCACGATCTCCATGGGCTCCACGAAGGATGTCTTCAATGAGTGGGAATAGTCGTGGACGATGCCCTGGAAGGCTTCGTTGAAATTGGGCTTTACCGGGATCACATACCGGCCGTTCCGGATGGAGATGTAGGTGTCCTGGAGCACGGGACGGACCACCTCTCGCTCCATCACCTTCTCCAGCCTTTTTCTGGCCCTCTCCTTAAGGCTGAACAGCTCGGCCCTGATTCGGGAGAGCTCGTAGGAAGCCGTGTCCTCCACGAAACCATCAGGGTTGACGGTCTGCCCTATTTTTCGGGACAGGGCAGGCAGGGGTCTGATTCTTGTGAGGAGCGATTCGATGAAGGGCAGCTTCTTGTGGGCCCTCTTGAGGAAGGCGGCTACACTGTTGCAGGAGATGAGAAAAGCGAAAAGGGTCGTGAACTCCCTGACGTCAAGTACCGCGTCTTCCAGGGAAGCCCGCCTGATGATCTCGGCGATGTCCGGGATGTCCCGCAGGGGAACCTCGCCATCCCACTTGATCACCTCGACAAGGGCCTCGACCTTGTCGAGTCTTGCCTCAATCAGCTCGGGATCGTACAGCGGTGTGAGGTTTGTGATGAGATCCTGAGCGTAGGGAGTGGAAGAGAGATCCCTTACTATACCAAGTATGCGCTGGTAATCGAGGTATGAAAGCGTTTTATCCGTCATAGAGGGCTTAGGCGGCTATCTAAGAACCGGACAGCCTTTTCAGCACCATACTACTGAGCACCTTTCCATCTACCCTCCCCGGGTACTTTTCCATGAGGAACTTTATGACTTTTCCCATGTCTCTCTGACTTTTCGCCTCGACCGCACCGACAGCCTCTTCTATGGCTTTCGAGATCTCCTCTTCGGTCAACTGGGAAGGCAGCCATTCCTTCAGGATTTCGAGCTCTCTCTCCTCCTTGTCTGCGAGGTCAGGTCGCTGACCCTTCTTGAAACTCTCTATGGATTCGGTGTGTTGTTTGATGGAAGTCTTAATGAGGGCGAAAAACTCGTCTTCTGCCAGCGCCCTCATCTTCTCGACTTCTTTGTTCTTGATGGCCGCGAGGATCATCCGGTAAACGGAGACCCTCGTGCCTTCTTTCTTCTTGATTGCTTCCTTGAGCCCTTCTTCGATCCTGGACCTGAACTCTGACATTAATAAAGGCCCTTGTCCATTATCCTTTTGAGCTTCTTAAGCGCCCTTTTCTTGGCGGCGAGGATTTTCTTCTTTCTCTTTACACTCGGCTTTTCGTAGTGCTCTCTCTTTTTGATTTCAGAGAGGATACCGGTCTTCTCGCACTGCTTTTTGAACCTCTTAAGGGCACTCTCGAAGGACTCTCCGTCTCTTACGATAACTGCCGGCATTCATCTTTCCCTCCCTCCGTCTTCGTCGTCTCCGCTAAAATTCATTTATTAAAACCCAAACAAAGCGGCTAAGTCAACAGTTTTGTCCGGCCCTCCTTGACCGCAGAGGCTCTCCTGCGGAGGATTGCCGCCGTTCACGGGTACCTTCCTTCCCCCCACCGTACCGGGCAGGGAGGCACTCTCAGGCGCCCTGAGGCGCGTGGCATGATGATGGTACAGGTCGGAACCTTGATCAGCGGAAGGGGTGAGAGATGGTGATGGTGCTTTCCCTTTCAGGCCCCGTGGACAGGATGTCGATCCCGACACCCAGGAGCTCCTCGATCCTTCGTAAGTAGTTTTTCGCCTGGACAGGCAGCTCCTCGAAGGCCCGGGCCGTCTTCACCGAAGCCTTCCATCCCTCATGTTCTTCGTAGATGGGTTCGATGCGGCCGTAGTCCGCCATGGTGACGGGGGGCTCCTTCAGTGTTCTCTTCCCTAATTTGTATCCCACACAGATCTTCACCGTGTCGAAACCATCGAGCACATCCATCTTCATGACGGCAAGGCTTGTGACCCCGCTCAAGCGGACCGACCTTCTCGCGATCACCGCGTCAAACCATCCGCACCGCCTGGGCCGCCCCGTGGTAGCCCCGAATTCGGCACCTATGGTTCGTATCCTTTCCCCTTCCTCTCCGAAGAGTTCCGTGGGGAAGGGCCCCTCGCCGACGCGGGTCGTGTAGGCCTTGCAAATGCCGAGGACACGATCGATGGCCGTGGGGGGAAGCCCGGACCCGCAGGCCATGTTTCCTGCCACCGTGTTGGAGGATGTAACGAAGGGATAGGTGCCGTGATCGATGTCCAGATGCGTTCCCTGGGCGCCTTCGAACAGGATTGCCTTACCCGCTCCGAGCCTTGCCTGAAGAAAGGACGTCGTGTCTGCCGTATGCTTCTTCAGCAGGGCCCTGTATTCTCCATAGGCCTTCACCACATCCCTGGCCCTGAAGGGTTCATCCTTGTAGTACCGCCTGATGAGGAAGTTCTTCACTTCCAGGTTCTGTTTCACCTTTTCCGTAAAGGTCTTGCGATCAAGAAGGTCCACCACCCGGATACCCAGTCTGCTCACTTTGTCCTCATAGGCAGGTCCGATACCGCGCCCGGTAGTGCCGATCTTCTTGCTGGCCCTCGATTCCCTCAGGGCGTCCAGTCTCTTGTGGTAGGGCATAATGAGGTGGGCAAGGCCGGATATGAGAAGCTGCCTGGGGTCTGTAAGATATCCCAGTCCCTTCAGCTCATCGATTTCCTTTGTGAGGACTTCCGGGTCCAGGACGACCCCGTTCCCGATGACACAGTGCTTTCCCTTGTGCAGGATGCCTGAGGGTATGAGGTGAAGGATGACCTTCCTGTTCCCCGCCACGATAGTGTGCCCCGCATTGGCGCCGCCCTGAAAGCGGACGATCACGTCGGCCCGCTCGCTCAGGATATCGATTACTTTACCCTTCCCCTCGTCGCCCCACTGAAGCCCGACCACACCGACATTTCCCATGCCCTCTCCCCCGCAATTACGGCTGATGAACCGGTATAATTTCTAATACACCTCGCCACTCAAAAGCAAACAAAATGTGGCATCGGCCACCCTCCATGTCTGAGCAAAAAAGCCCGCGCCAACGGGAGGACCACACGATCCTCACCCTGCGCGGGCATCGGGTTTTTCTGGCCGTACGGTGGCGAAGGCTCCTATTCGTCCGGGGGAAGGGCCTTCAGCTGGGCAAGAGAGAAGACGGGGCCGTCTTTACAGACATACATCATGCCTATATTGCATCTCCCGCACAGCCCTATTCCGCATTTCATCCTCTTTTCAAGGGTGGTGACAATGTTTTCGTCCTTGAAACCCAGTTTGGCCAGGTTCTGAAGGACAAACTTGATCATGATGGGTGGTCCGCAGGTGATCGCCACCGTATTGTCCGGTGACGGCGCCACCTCGTTCAGGACGGTCGGCACGAAGCCTGTGCGCTTGTCCCAACCGGGATACTCGTTGTCCACCGTAAGGATGAGGTTCACGTCGGACCTTTCCTCCCATTCCTTCAACTCGTCCTTGTAGCACAGATCCGGAGGGGTCCTGGACCCGTATATGATCGTGATATCTTTGTAGTCGGCCCGATTGTCGAGCATGAAGAGGATGAGGGTTCTCAACGGCGCAAGACCGATGCCGCCTCCGATGAAGAGGATATTCTTTCCCTTCATCTCGTCATAGGAGAACCAGTTTCCGAGAGGAGCCCTCAACCCTATCTCGTCGCCCTCGAAGAGGTTGTGAATGGCCGCCGTGACCTCTCCCGCCTTCATGACGCTGAACTGGAGGTAGTCCATTCTCGTAGGGGGCGAGTTGATGACAAAGGTGGACTCTCCCACACCGAATACAGAGAGCTGCCCCACTTGTCCCGGCTGAAAACTGAAGCTCTTCATCCTTTCCGGATCCTTAAAGACCACCTGAAAGGATTTGATGTTGGGTGTCTCGTCGATCACCTTCGTAATCTTGACGAGCTCAGGCAGATATGGGTTCAACAGGCTTGTCATTTTGCAGCACTCCCGCCTTGGTCAACGTTCTCTGTCTGCTTCGCAGCACCGGTATCCTGGAGTTTGGCGACAATCTCGCTGATGTCCACTGAGACCGGGCAATACCGGATGCACCGGCCGCATCCCGTGCAGGCAATGGCCCCATCGTACTTCTGGGGGTACCAGTAAAACTTGTGTCCCACCCGGTTTCTGTATCGCATGTTCTTCTTCGGCCTCGGATTGTGGCCACTCGCCTCAAGGGTAAAGTGGGCGAACATACAGGCATCCCAGCTCCTGATCCGCTCTCCCTTCGTAACGGCAGGCTCGTCGGTAATGTTGAAGCAGTAACATGTGGGGCAGAGGAAGGTGCAGGCCCCGCAACTGATGCACTTGGCCGCCACGTCGAGCCAGAATTCCTCCGAATTGTGACGCTCGACGGAGAGGTTTGCGGGCCTATCCCCGCCGAAAGGCTTCCGCACCGCTTCCGTCGCCGCCTTCTGCCGGGCTGCGGCATCCGCCTGATAGGATGATCCGTCCTGGACATCAGGGTTCTTGAGGATCTTTTCCCCTTTCTCCGTCACCGCCTCAAGATAGAACCCCTTGTCCAGTTCCGTCATCATCACGTCCGACCCTTTCGAATCGGCGGGTCCGCCCCCCACAGACGTACAGAAGCAACCGGCCCACGGCCCCGGGCAGGAGAGGGTCAGCGCCGTCGTCTTTTCACGGCGGGTCCTGTAGTAAGGGTCTGCCGTGTCAGTGTCCACAAAGACCCTGTCTATGACCTTGAATCCCCTCACATCGCACGGCCGGCCCGCAAAGATGACCGTATCGGGGAAATCGCCCATGGGCTGGAGGGCAATCTCCATCTTCTGCGGCTCGTCCGGATTCTTCAAAAAGGAGAAGGTGAAGAGCGTCTCGCTTTGAGGATAGCATACGGCCTTGGGCGGCGTATTGGCAGGTCGGTCGAGAAACACCGCTTTCCCTGCCTCGAAAGGACGGAAGGCCACCGTATCGCCCTCTCGGGACGGCACATAGACCCTGGCATTCTTGCTCAGTTCGGCAAGAAAGTGATCCAATTTTTCCTTCGGAAGGTAGCCTGTAGCAGCCATTACAGTTTATGCTCCTCTATTGTTCTCTCTTCTACGTTGAAGGTAAACATGGGCGGTCTTTCCTCCGCGCTTACCCCCGGCACATATCCGTACAGCTCCTTCATATCCATGTTCAGCTTCTTCTTCATCTTGTTCACGGGGATTCCTACCGGGCAGACCCTTTCGCATTCGCCGCACTCCGTGCAGCGGCCGGCAAGGTGTATTGCGTGGATCATATGGAACATCATCTTCTCATCCAGGTTCACCCTCTGGCTCATCCAGTGGGGATCCCTGGCCTCGACGATGCAGCTTTCCTGGCATACACAGAGAGGGCAGGCGTTCCTGCACGCATAGCAACGGATGCACCGGTCGAGGGTCTTCTTCCAGTACTCCATCCTCTCTTCGAGGGACATCTTCTCCAGCTCCCTGATGTCGTCGTAGACACTCTCAGGCGCCTTGTCCGACGTGATGGGGTCACCCACCAGATGGTCGTAGACCAGGGGAGTCGGATACTGGCAGGAATTGCATTTGTCGGGGCACACGGACGCGATGGGGAATCTCTTCTCGCCCTTCGCCGTCTTTACCACGATCGTATCCTTATCGGGAAAACTCACCGACTCCACGAGCACATCGTTCAGCTCGGCCAGGAGTTTCCGGACACTCACCACCCCTGTGCAGGGGATGCCGATGAGCACCACGTTCTCCCTCTTGATGAGACCTTCCGCGAGAAACTGGAGGATGGTCCTGCTGTCACAGCCCTTGATCACCACAGCCACCTTCTTCTTCAGGGAAGGAAGGTAGCCGGTGAGGTTCTGTGCGCACAGGGGGTTCCAGATCACCTGATCTATCTGCTCCGGCTTTCTCACGAAAAGAGGTGTGGCGTGCAGGGCATCAAACCCTTTCTGGTAGCCGATGACCTCTTCCACCTCGGGGAGAACCCGGGCTATGGTTTCTTTCAGTTTATCAAGGCTCAACGCGCGCCTCCTTCCTGCCGTTGTGGAGGGGACCCAGTTCGTGGATGACCCTGGTAAAGGCGGTCACCGTCTGCTGCCACCTCTGACCCTCTGATGCCGAGATCCAGGTATAGTGAAACCTTCTCGGATCGATACCCACGAAGGGCAAAAACCGTTTGAGCATCTCGAGCCTGCGGCGGGCGTAGAAGTTGCCGTCCGAATAGTGGCAGTCCCGCGGGTGACACCCGGATACCAGCACCCCGTCTGCTCCGGACAGGATCGCCTTCACCACGAAGAGGGGGTCGACCCTCCCCGAGCAGGGGACCCTGATGATCCTCAGGTCTGTTGGCTGTTTGAACCGGCTCACACCGGCCGTGTCTGCGCCCCCGTAGGAGCACCAGTTGCAGAGAAAACCGACGACGCGGAGTTCCTGACTCTTTACTTCTGACATATGGCATTGACCTCCGCCAAGAGCTGGTTGTCGGTGAAATGCTGAAGCTGAATGGCGCCGCAGGGGCATGTGGAGGTACACACACCGCACCCCGCGCAGACCGTCTCGATCACCTTCGCCACTGTCCTGCCATCCCGGAGCGTATCATCCTTGATGGCCTGGAAGGGACAGGTCTTCACGCACTTCAGGCAACCTACGCATGCATTCGTGTTCACTTGGGCGACCGCCGGATCCGATTCGAGCATATCCTTGGAGAAGAGGGCGAGCACCTTGGCTGCCGCCGCACTGCCCTGTCCCACCGATGCGGGAATGTCTTTCGGCCCCTGGCAGGCACCGGCGAGGAAGACACCCGAAGTGTTCGTCTCTACCGGTCTCAGCTTCGGGTGGCTTTCTACGTAGAAACCATGTGTATCATAGGAGATGTGGAGCTTTTCCGCCAGTTGAGGCGCTCCGGCAGCCGAGATCACCGCGTTTCCGAGGACCACGAGATCGGCGTCTATCTCCACCTGGGATCCGAGGAGCGTATCCACCCCTTTGACCACCATCTTCTTTCCCTTCGGGTAGATCCTGGAAACCCGGCCCCTGATATACTTCACGCCGTAGTCCTCCTGGGCCCTGCGGGTGAACTCGTCGTAGCCTTTGCCCGGGGACCTGATATCCATGTAGAAAACATAGGACTGGGATTCGGGCACGTGGTCCTTGGTGAGGATCGCCTGTTTGGCGATATACATGCAGCAGAAGTTGGAGCAGTAGGGGACGCCTACCGACTTGTCCCGGGAACCTGCGCAGGCCACGAAGACCACGGTCCTCGGCTCCGTCATATCGGAAGGCCGCAGGATGTGACCGGAGGTGGGACCTGACGCGTTCAGGATCCTCTCGTACTGGATGCCGGTGATGACGTCCGGGTACCTTCCCCCGCCGTACTCGGGAAGCCGTTCGAGGTCCATCAGGCCGTAGCCCGAGGCGACCACGATGGCACCTACTTCCTCGGTGATGATCTCGTCTTCCATTTCATAGTTGATGGCGCCGGTGGGGCAGATCTTGGCGCAGACACCGCACTTGCCCTTCGTGAACTGGCGGCAGAAGTTGGGGTCGATCTTCGCCTTCTTGGGAATGGCCTGGGGGAAGGGGATATTGATCGCCTTCGTGGGGGCCACACCGAAGTTGAAATGATCGTAGGCATTCTTCGAGGGGCACTTCTCCATACAGAGGCCGCAGCCCGTGCATTTCTTCCAGTCCACGTAGGTGGCCTTCTTCCTGATCTTCACCGTATAGCTGCCCACATACCCCTTGATCTCTTCAATCTCGGAATAGGCATGGAGCTTGATGTTCTCGTGCTGGGCCACGTCCACCATCTTGGGCCCCAGGATACAGATAGAGCAGTCGATGGTGGGGAAGGTCTTGTCCAGCCGGGCCATCATGCCGCCCACGCTCGGACTCTTCTCCACGACCACCACTTCGAGCCCGCCGTCCGCGCAGTCAAGGGCCGCCTGCATGCCTGCCACGCCCGCGCCGATCACGAGGACCCGCTTGTTGATCTTGAAGGACTGGGAAAAGAGGGGCTTGTCCTGCATGACCTTGGCCACTGCCATCCGGACCGCCTCGGTGGCCTTGACCGTGTTGGCCTCTTTGTTCTCGCCCACCCAGGAGACATGCTCCCGGATGTTTGCCATCTCGAAGAAGTAGGGGTTCAGGCCGGCCTTCTTCACCGTCCGCCTGAAGGTAGGCTCGTGCATCCTGGGTGAGCAGGCTGCCACCACCACCCGGTCCAGCTTCTCCCTCTCGATGGCCTGCTTGATCTCTTCCTGGCCGGGCTCGGAGCAGGTGTACATGTAGTCGGTGGCATAGACGACGCCGGGCAGGCGTCTCGTCTCTTCCGCCACCTTCCTTACATCCACGGTCCCGGCTATATTATTTCCACAATGGCATATAAACACACCAACACGCATGGATCAGCCTTCCTCCGCCTGTTGTTCTTCTTTCTTGGCCTTTGCCTTCTTCGCAGGGGCCGCCGTTGCTTCGGCCTTCTTCTCGAAAGGCTCCTGCCTGATCACCCCATCAGCGCTCACAATGAGCTTGTCGATGCCGAGATCCTTCGGATTCAATCCGAAGGCGAGACCCATGATCTGGGTAAAATAGAAAATCGGAAGATTGAAAGACGAACCCATGGCAGCGTTCACCTGGCCCTGGCGAAGATCCAGGTTCTGCTGGCACAGGGGACAGGCCACCGCTATGCAGTTCGCTCCCGCATCGACCGCCATGGTCAGGATTTTGTAGGTAAGCTCGTTTACCATCTGCCGCTTGGGAACCCCGAAGGCCGCACCGCAACACTCAAGCTTGAAGGCGAAGTCGACCACCTCGACACCCGAGGCCTCCAGCACCTTGTCCATGGCAATGGGGTTCTCGGGGCTGTCAAACTGCATAATGTCGGGGGGTCTGTTGAGGATGCAGCCGTAGTAAGGGGCCACCCTGATGTCGGGAAGCCACTTTACCACTTTCTCCCTGATCCGGTCGAGACCGATGTCCTCGTAGATCACCTGGAGGCTTGATTTGGCCTCCACGCCTCCCTCATAGGGCTCGTCGAGGAGTCCGTTGACCTCGTCCTTGAAGGCCCGGTCCTTCCCCATGTTGATGTGGGCCCTCTTCAAGGCCGAAAGGCAGGAAGGACAGGGTGTCGTGACGGTCCGGATATCCATCTTCTCCACGAGGGCAAGGTTTCGTGCGGCAAGGGCCGCCGCGAGGAGATGGTCCACCGTGTGGGCCGGTGTGGACCCGCAACAACTCCAGTCATCAGGCTCCTTTATTTCTGCACCAAGGGCCTTCATGACCGCCCTCAGGGAGGCGTCGTAATCGCTCGCCGTACCCTCGAGGGAACAACCGGGATAATAAACGTACGCGTGCTCAGCCATGCTTTTTCGCCTTCTCCTGGAACCTGGAAAAGATTTGCGCTACCTTGTCGCTTCCCTTTATCTTGTTGGGGAACAGGTGAATCTTGCCTTTTTCAAAGACCTTCGGGCCCAGATCGGCATCGGTGAAAAGATGCCCCGACTTGAGATTGTAGGACATGAGCAGTCCCATCTCGTAGATCCGGCCGTAGTGCTTCACAGAAGTGAGGAAGGTATCGTAGAAGGTGGCGATGTCTTTCTCCGTCACCCGTTCTTCCCGCCGCGCGATGATGCGGAGGCAGTCCATAACCGTGGCGACCCGTATTTCGCAGGGGCACCTGGTGGTGCAGGTTTCGCACGTTGCGCACAGCCAGATTGCCTTGGAACTGAGGATCTTGTCCTTCTGTCCCGTCTGGAGCAACCGCATGATCTGGCTCACCGGGTAGTCAAAATACTCGGTGTAGGGGCAGCCGGCAGTACAGTTTCCGCACTGGTAGCAGAGAGAAGGGTCCTGCCCGCTCTCCTCGCGCACCATGTCAATGAACTTAAGGTCTACGCTCTCAGTCAGATTTATCGTGTCCATAGTCCCGAGCCTACGCTCTCCTGATTTAGAGTGGCAAGTCTTGTGCCGTGTGCAGAGAAACGATCCCACCCACTCAACTGCACCATATGAAATTCACTATGCTGAATCGTTAATGTGAAATCCTGCTCAAGAACCATCCGGTCATATACTCCGCCTTATTTAAGCATAGCCCCGAGAATCCTGTCAATAATCTTTTCTTCTCCGTTAACTAAAAAAATTGTTCACTCTACTGTACACCCCGCACTCTTCCCCATCCGCCCCGGATCGAATCACATCCGGTGTTTACGGGGCAGAACAGAAGCCCCTCTCAACAGGTAGGTCAACCTGTTCCGAAACTCCGCCCGTAAGCCCTTCCCCTTGTCCGCATCCGTGACCTGCCGTCCGCTCAAGAAAAATCTCACAATCCCGACTGACCGGAAGACGAGGGATGCGGATTGATGTGGAGAGGTCAGGGCAGAGTATAATTACCCCCAGAAACTGGACACTCCATTAAGGTGGACAATCTCTCCTG